>CAZOKH010000018.1:0-45706 GCA_964580315.1 uncultured Anaerolineaceae bacterium
CTGGGCGGGCTGCGCGTGGGCGCCACCCTGTCGGTGATCGGCGCGGTGGTGGGCGAGCTGGTGGGGTCAGACCGCGGGCTGGGTTTCCTGGTCAACGTGGCGCGCGGACAGTTCGACACCGCCCTGGTGTTTGTGGCGGTCATTACACTCATTTTGATGGCGCTGGGCATGTATGGGCTGGTGGTGCTGTTGGAAAAACGCCTGCTGGCCTGGCAAACCCGCGAGGAGACAGAAGAAGAATGGTAAAGACAATTCGTGTGATTTTGATTGTGTTGGTGCTCGCCCTGGCGGCGGGCTGCGCTGCCCCGGCAGCCGCACCGGTTGCGGCGGTTGAAAAACAGGCGGTGGCGCTCAAGCTGCCGTTCATGCCCAATGTGCAGTTTGCCCCCGTTTATGTGGCGCTGGAGAAGAGCTTTTTCAGCCAGCAAGGGCTGGAGGTGAGCCTGGAATACGGTCCCGAAAATGACGCGGTGGCGCTGGTTGGCGCCAACCAGGCCAAGTTTGCCGTGGTTTCGGGCGAGCAGGTGCTGCTGGGACGCGCGCAAGACCTGCCGGTGGTGTATATCACCGCCTGGTACCAGCAGTACCCGGTGGGCATTGCCGCGCTGGAGAGCAGCGGCATCAAGACCCTGCAAGATTTGAAGGGGCGCAAAGTGGGCACGCCGGTGGTGTACGGCGCCAGTTACATTGGTCTGCGCGCACTGCTCAACGCCGGCGGGCTGGAGGAGAAAGATATCGACCTGCGCACCATCGGCTACACCCAGGTTGAGTCGCTGGTCACCAACCAGGTGGATGCCATTGTGATCTACACCGCCAACGAGCCGCTGCAACTGGCCGCGCAGGGGCACACTCCCGTGGTGCTGCCGGTGGCTGACTTCACCCGGCTGGTGTCCAACGGGCTGCTCACCAGCCAGAAGGTGCTGGATGAAGAACCCGACCTGGCCAAACGCATGAGCGCCGCCCTGCTGCAAGGCATCGATTACACCATGCAGCACAGTGATGAAGCCTTTGAGATTAGCAAGAAGTACGTGGAGAACCTCGACCAGGATGCCAGCGGTGTGCAGAAGCAGGTGTTGGAGGCGAGCATTGAGCTGTGGAAAGCTGACCGCCTGGGCGCCAGCGACCCGCAGGCCTGGCAGAACATGCAGGATATTTTGCTGCAAATGGGGCTGTTAAGCAAGCCGCTCGACGACCTGGCTGGCGCTTACAGCAACGACTATCTGCCGGAGAAATAATGGAATCATCGTCGCTGCCCGAACGGCGCTCATCCCTGCTGCAGGTGCACAACCTGTGCATCAACTTTCCCGGCGAGAACGGCGCGCTGCTGTGCGCGTTGAATGGATTGAACTTTTCCATCGCTGAGCAGGAATTTGTGTGCATGCTGGGGCCTTCGGGCAGCGGCAAAAGCACCCTGCTGCGCACCATTGCCGGGCTGCTCAAACCCAGTTGCGGCGAGGTGATCTTTGCTCACGGGCACGACGACCGCCCGCCCTGCGTGGGCTTTGTTTTTCAAGACGCCAACCTGATGCCCTGGCGCACAGTGAAGCAGAACCTGCTGCTGCCGCTGGAAATTGAGGGCATAGACGCCGCCAAAGCCTCTCAACTGGTGGATGAGATGATCGAGTTGATCGGGCTGCAGGGATTTGAGAACGCCTGGCCGCGCAACCTGTCGGGCGGCATGGCGCAGCGCGTGGCCATCGGCCGGGCGCTGGTGCAAGACCCCGACCTGC
Source organism: uncultured Anaerolineaceae bacterium (assembly GCA_964580315.1). Classification (GTDB taxonomy): domain Bacteria; phylum Chloroflexota; class Anaerolineae; order Anaerolineales; family Anaerolineaceae; genus CAZOKH01. Next base: position 1,731 of record CAZOKH010000018.1, read on the forward strand.
TGCTGCTGGACGAGCCTTTCGGCGCGCTGGACGCCCTCACCCGCGAGCGCATGGGAGCTGAGCTGCTGCGCATCTGGCAGGCGCGCCGCAAAACGGTGCTGATGGTGACACATTCCATCAGCGAGGCGCTGCTGCTGTCTGACCGGGTGCTGGTGATGTCGGAGCGGCCGGGCGCCATCACCGAGGTGGTGGAAGTGGGCCTGCCGCGCCCGCGCACCGACGAAATGCGCTATTCAGCGGGCTTCGGCGCCCTGTCGCGCCAGTTGCGCGACGCCATCGGGGGATAAAGGTTCTTTCTGATAAAAGGCAATGAACTAAAATTTACCGCAAAGCCGCAAAGGACGCCAAGAAAACCTTAATGTAAAACCTTTGCGCGCTTCGCGTCTTCGCGGTGTTTTCACAAACATTGTGCCTCCGCGTGAGAAGATGGTTTATGGGTAGCCCAGGCGGGGCAGGTCCATCAGGGTCACTTCCAGCAGCATCTGGCGGTTGAGGTTGTTATCCAGGCGCGCCAGGGCGGTTTGCAGGTCGGTGGTACAGCGCAGGGCAGTTTGCATGCCCACCGCCTGCGCCACATTGTTAATCTCCGCCTCACATTCCAGGTTCACCAGAGGCACCTGCGCCCCGCTGGCCGCCAGCAGCACATCGCGCCAGAACGACAGCCACACCTGCAGCCCCTGGCGGATGGTTTCACGCTCGGTGGTTTTGAAACGCTCGGCATAGGCAAAACGCGCGCGGAGCGGTTCGGTCAGCAGGTCAATCAGGTCTTGCAGCCATTCGCTGCGTTTGTTGCGCAGGTCGGGTTCCTGCCAGTGTGCCAGGGCGGCGCCCACACGCCCGCCCGAAAGGTGCGCCAGCAAGCGCGCCTCTTCCGCCGGCGCCTGCCAGCGTTCGATCAGGGCTTGCTCCAGCGCATCGACGCCCAGCGGGCGCAGGCGCAGCACCTCGCAGCGCGACACGATGGTAGGCAGCAGGTTCTCCGCCTCGTCGGCGGTCAGCAGCAAAATTACCTTTTCGGGGGCTTCTTCCAGGGTTTTCAGCAGCGCGTTTTGCGCGCTGGCATTGGCTTCTTCAAAACGCAGCAGCAGTCCCACCCGGTAGGGCGACTGGTAGGCTGTGAGCGACAGGCTGTGCTGCAACTCGCGGACGGCGTCCACCTTGAGCACGCCGCCCACGTTTTCAGCCGCCACCACCGACAGGTCGGCATGCTGCATGGCTTCAATTTGCGTGCAGGTGCGGCACTGGCGGCAGGGCTCGCCCAAAGCGGTGGGCTGCGGGCAATTAAGCGCCTGGGCAAAGCGCAGCGCCAGGCTGCGCCGTCCCACCCCCGGCGGACCGGTGAACAGGTAGGCGTGGCGCACATCGCCGTGCGCCATGTGCTTGCGCAGCAGGGTTTCAGCCCATTCGTGTCCCAGTATATCCCACGTCATAGCGCTGATTGTATCACGAGCAGTGCGTGTCACCGCACCGCAAATTTTTGATTGCGAACTCACAGGGTGTGTGGAAGTGCCGATTAGCGATCATGCACATGCATAACCCGAATATCCTTGACAGATCCATGGGTAAAGGTTATTATATCGTCACACTATATACAGTTAGACGATATACAGAACAACTATATAGCATGCGAGGCGCAATGAATTTGAACAAATTTTTACCGATGACCGAAACCACCTACTACATCATGTTATCGCTGGTAGAGCCGTTGCATGGATATGGCATCATGCAGCAAGTCAAAACCCTGAGCGACGGGCATGTCGATATTGCTCCGGGTACGATGTACGGCGCCCTGGAGAACCTGAAGAAACAGGGATTGATCAACCTGGTGGCTGAAGATGACGAAAAACGTCGAAAAATTTATTCCCTGACCGAGCTGGGGCAGCAAGTGCTAAGAATGGATTTTCAAAGAATGAAAAACCTGGTTGCCGTGAGCAACCGAATTTTGGAGAAACGAGCATGAACACACACAAGACCCGCATTTTTAAATTATTCTTTTCCATTGAGAAAGAAGAAGCCTGGCTTAAAGAAATGTCGAAAAGAGGGTGGCATTTAGAAAAGGCGCCGGGGCTGTTTTATACATTTGAAAAAGGCTTGCCGGAAGAGCGAATTTATAAAATCGATTTTCACACCATTAAAAACAAGCAAGATTTTTCTGATTACCTGGCTCTGTTTGAAGACAGCGGCTGGCAGGCTGTGGATGCCAGACTTTCGCAACAAAATGTGTACTGGTGTGCGGCTGATGACGGCAGCCACAAGGATATCTTTTCAGACAATTTGTCTGTGGCGCAAAGGAATATGCGCTTTGCCAGATATTCAGCCGGCGCCCTGTTGATTTCCTTGATCCCTTTCCTTTCCCTTTATCTCAGCGGCAAGCTGCGGTTTGCCAACCTGGGCTATTTAACCCCCGGATTATGGGAAATGAGCGGTGTTGAATTTTGGACGCACTTCTGGTTTGAGACTCCCTTTGTGCTTATGCGCACATTTTTTGGGTTTATTCCCTTATTCTTCGCCCTGGGGATTGTTTACAACTACCTGCATGCTTATTTTGTTTACCGAAAGGCCGCGCAAAGCGAGGAGTTATAACCTTTTATCAGCCAGGTCAACAAAAAATCTGCCGGTGGTCACCTCACCAATGAAAGCAATTTTTTCAGGCACACATTCCTCTTGCTTCAAGCCCGCCTGCTGCATGAGGGATTGAATCTCGGCGGCGGGCATGCCGTGCGATGGGTTGAGCGGCTCGCGCAAAAACAGCGACCCGCCGGGTTTGAGCAGCCCTGCCAGGTGTTGAATAACCGGCAGGCGCTCATCGGCGGGCAGGTCGTGCAGCACAAAGTGCATGAACACCAGGTCAAAGCCGGCCGGTTCCAAACCCAGCGCGTCAATTGTCCCCCCGTGAAAAGAAACATGCGCATAGCGGCGCAGTTCTTTGCGGGCAGTCTCCAGCCACACCTGCGAAATGTCCACGCAGGCCAGCCGCCCGCCGGGCTGCACAGCGCGCGCAATTTTTGCCGAAAGCACCCCGCAGCCCGAACCGAAATCGAGTACGTTTTCGCCGCCGCGCAATTTCAAGCGGCGCACCAGCGCGTTGTGATAGGGTGCCAGCAGGGTGCGGTTGAGAAAGGGGTTGACGGCAACTTCAATTGCTGAGGGTTCAGTGAATGACATCGATGACCTCGTTCAGGATGAAAATTTTTGCATTCCGCGGTAGCCCACCAGGATGACGATCACCAACCCGATGGCGTAAACAACCAGCATGCCGATTCCCAGTTTCTGGTCGTCTGCCTGATCAGCCGGCTGCGGCGCCTGCGCTGAAGGCGTGGAGGTGACGCCGGGCGTGTGGGTGGAAGGGGATGTGGGCAGTACAACCGTGGGATTGTTTTCGGTCATATCCTCAATGCCCACCTCAATTGACAGCGTCGCTTCCGGCGTGGGGGCATAACCCACTACCAGCTTTTGTCCGGTATAAACCGTGTCGGTGTCAGGCGCCAGGCCGCTAAGCTCCAAAACCTTGACGATTTTCGTGTCATAGGCAATGGCAATGCTCCACAGGGTTTGCCCGTAGCGCACAGTGTGCACCAGCTTGCCGTCGGGTTGGGGCGTCACGCGAATCACCGGCAGCATGTACTGTGAAATGGCCTCGGTGCCCACCGCCGCCACATCCGTGAGCGAGACCGGCGTGCCGGGGGTGATGGAACCCACCGGGGTGAGAACCTCAGCCGGGCGGTAGCGCCCGTACTCAGTGTAGGCGGCGTGCAGCAGGTAGTAAATGGTGCCGTCGGAGGCGGTGGCTATGCCCGCGCCCACATGGGTGTAATTCTCTCCCAGCATGGGTTTCATGTGGGTCTCATCGCCCCACGCGCCGTACACCAGGTCTTCCACGGTCATGGGCGCCGACGCCATGGCAAAGTTCTCGGTCGCCCAGGCATTTTCATAGCCGCCGTAACCGGCGGCTTTCACCCGCCCGCGCACATCGCCAATATGCCCGGTCATATTGTTGGCTGCCATGTAATCAGCCGTGCCCTGCGCCGTGCCCATCAGGATGCTGTCCACCAGCAGGGCGGGCAGGCCGGCGCTCATGCGCCCCTGATTGACCGCCAGGATGATGTCATAAGCCGTGATGCTGGGCGTGGGTGTCGCCGTGGGTTCCGATCCCGGCGGGTAAACCGGTCCCAGGAAGATGTTGAACAGCAACAGTGCCGCCAGCGCTGATTTCGCCATACAAGCGGTCTCCTTTATCTGGAAAGCTCAACATTGTATAATGAATACAGAAATTTTTAACCACAGATGAACACGAATAAACACAGATAAAAAATTAGTCCCTATCAGTATCAATCTGTGTTCATCGGTGGTTTCGTCAGAAAACAAAACCTTTATCAACCATTAAATAGGATTAACGCGACAAAACGAAAATCGTGACATGTCCGATTCATGTGGGAAGGTGGTTATTATGAACCAGATTACGCATGTTGTCAAACGCAGCGGCGCCATCGTTCCGTTCAATCCCGACCGAATCATCAACGCCATCTACCGCGCCGCCGTCGCCGTGGGTGGGCGCGACCACGCCACCGCTGAAAAACTGGGCCTGCAGGTGGTGCGCCTGCTGCAAGAGAACACCCCGCCCGGGCATGTTCCCAACATTGAAGAGATTCAGGACCTGGTTGAAAAAGTGCTGATCGAAAACGGGCACGCCAAAGTAGCCAAAGCCTACATCCTCTACCGCGACGAGCGCGCCCGGGCGCGGCGGCAGGCTGCCCAGCGCGCCTCGCAGCCTTCCGAAAACATTCCCTGGGCAAAAATCTGGCACGGGCTCGACTGGGCCATCACCCACAACCTGTGCACTACCACCCAACTCAACCAGCGCATTGCGCACGGCGATTTTCCCGCCATTGTCAATGAGAGCGAAGCCGCCTACAACGAAGACGTGGAAACCGCTGTCGAGATGATCTACCAGCGCCGCGACCAGGTGCGCATGGTCATCATCTCGGGCCCCTCATCATCGGGCAAAACCACCACCACCATCAAAATTGGCGAGCGCCTCAAACGCCTGGGCTTCAGCCTGGTGACGCTGAACGTGGATAACTATTTCTTCGACCTGGAATTGCATCCCAAAGATGAATTTGGCGACTATGATTTTGAGACGCCCCAGGCGCTGGACCTGCCGCTGATCAACCAGCACCTCACCCGCCTGATCGCCGGTGAAAAAGTGTTGATTCCTTTTTACGATTTCAAAACCGGCCACCGCACCGCTGACCAGACCCCCATGCAGTTGCAGCCCAACGACATTTTGCTGATCGACAGCCTGCACGGCCTGTACCCGCCCATGACCAGCGACGTGCCCCCCGAGCAAAAATTCAAGCTCTACCTGGAGCCGCTGCTGCAAATGAAAGATTCTCAGGGCAACTACGTGCGATGGACCGACCTGCGCCTGATCCGCCGCATGCTGCGCGACGCGTCTCACCGCGCCTATGACCCCGGCATGACGCTGGAACACTGGCATTACGTGCGCTCCAGCGAAAAGCGCAACATTCTGCCCTATGCCGGCCAGTGCGATTTCATCATCAACAGCGGCATGCCCTACGAACTGCCCATCTACCGCCGCCGCATGCTCGACCAGTTTGCCGGGTGGGTGGTGAAATATCAAAACAACCCGCTGCGCGAGGATGCTTTCGCACGCGCACAGCGGGTGTATTTGTTGTTACAGGAAATTGAACCGGTGGCTGATGAATCAGCCATCCCGGCTGATTCGGTGCTGCGCGAGTTTATCGGCGGCAGCCGTTATAGCTATTAATTTCCTCAAGAACCATCTTAAAAAACACCTGTAACTGTCACTGCGAGGAGGGCATTTTTGCCCGACGCGGCAGTCTCATTGCCAAAGCCTGAGATTGCCACGCCCCGAAGAAGCTTCGGGGCTCGCAATGACACCTTGATAGCAAATTGAGTTATTTACGCCTGGCGCAGGGCGTGCAGCAGCAGGTGGTTGACAATCAACGCCGCGTCTTCGATGCGCTCCATGTCATTGGAATGGTGCACATAGCAAATATCGCACAGGGCTTTCATTTTGCCGCCCTGGAAGCCGGTCAGGCCGATGGTGGTGAGGCCCATTTCGCGCGCGGTTTTCAAGCCGTTGAGCACGTTGGGCGAGTTGCCGCTGGCGCTGATGCCAATAGCCACATCGCCGGCATCTGCCAGTGATTTGAGCTGCTCGGAGAACACCACGTCGTATGCCGAGTCGTTTGCCCAGGCTGAGAACACCGGCATGTTCGACGTCAGGCTGATAAAGCGCAAATTTTGCCGCCCGGGCAAAGGCGAATCACGCAGCACACCCTTTTGAAACGCCACCCCCATAATGTCTGCCGTGGCAGAGCTGCCGCCGTTGCCGAAGGTAAAAATGTGTTTTTTCTCAACGCGGGCTTTGCGCAGCACATCAATCATTTGCAGCACCGGCTCACGCGGGGCGCTTTGCAGTTCCTGCACCAAATTGGAGAGATAGGTTTCAACCAGTTGTTTGTCGTCGTGCATTTCCAGTCCTTTCGTAGAAAGATCTCATGTGATTATCTTTTATCATACCCCAGTTTCACCGGTTACTTTCAATCGTGATCAAATGAATCACTTTTAAATTATTCCAAGTTGCCACCTTGAAAAAATCTTATGATTGTCGCTGCGAGGAGGGCGGGAGCCCGACGTGGCAGTCTCAATATAAAAAAATAAGATTGCCACGCCCCGAAAAAACATCGGGGCTCGCAATGACACATCGGTGGCAACTTGAGTTAAATTAACAACAATGCAAGGATTTTTCAAGCAACCATCAGAGTCTGATTGATGTAAAATAAAGAAAGCTCCATCGTTTTTGCTGCAGATAAAAATCTTATTCGAGGATTGTTATGTCTGAAAAAATCCAGTTCACCAAAAACTACAATGATCTCAGCACCGACAAGGGTTTTCAATTTGAATTCTTCTGCGACCGCTGCGGCAATGGTTTCCGCTCCAGCTTTAAACCTTCAGTCACCGGCAATGTGACGGGGGTGTTGAACGCCGCCAGCAGCCTGCTGGGCGGGGTGTTCAGCGCCGCCGCCGACATGGGTGAGCGCGTGCACTCAGCCGCCTGGGAACGCGCGCACGACGAGGCTTTTTTGGAAGCCGCCCAGGAATTGCGCAGCGAATTCATCCAGTGCCCGCGCTGCTCAAGCTGGGTGTGCCGGGCAAGCTGCTGGAATAACAAACGCGGTCTGTGCAAAGAATGCGCCCCCGACCTGGGCGTGGAAATGTCAGCCGCGCAGGCCAGCCGCTCGGTGGAAGAGGTTTGGGCACATGCCGCCATGGCCGAAGAGGACAAGAAACTGGGCGCTGAAAACTGGCGCGAGACCATTCGCGCCACCTGCCCCAAATGCGGCGCGCCGCTGGCGGGCAATGTCAAATTCTGCCCCGAGTGCGGCGCCAGCCTGAAAAGCTCCACTCACTGCACGCAGTGCGGCGCCAAATTGCAGCCCGGCGCCAAGTTCTGCGGCGAGTGCGGCGCAAAAGTACCCTAATCCTGTCATTACGGCCAGGAAGCAAAAGGCGCACACCCGATTTTGCCCGTGGTTTGCGCCTTTTTTCGTTTATCGGTTAAAATGCTATCCATTCTGCAATTCTTGTGAGGTTTTTTTGAGTCCCGATTTATCCACATCCTCCGCTCACAACGGAAGATTTCTTCAATACCAGCAGGAGCGCGCCGCTCACTGGGATAATATTGCCCGCAGCCAGCCGCGCGGCAGCGGCCTGGGCGGTTTTTACCATCGCCGCCTGAGCCAGGTTTACCGCTTTCTCATCCCGGCCGGGCATTCGGTTTTGGAAATTGGCTGCGGAAACGGCGACCTGCTGGCCGTCTTGCAGCCCTCACGCGGGGTGGGCATTGATTTTTCAAGCGTCAGGATCGAAGAAGCGCGCCGCCGCCACCCCGAACTGCACCTGCTTCAAGCCGACGCGCACGAACTGGAACTGGATGAAACCTTCGATTTCATCATCCTCTCTGATGTGACCAACGACCTGTGGGATGTGCAAACCGTGTTGGAAAAGCTGCACAAAGTTTGCAAACCATCCACCCGCCTGGTGCTCAATTTTTACAGCCGCCTGTGGGAACTGCCGCTCAGCATCGGGCGCGCGCTCAAGCTGGCCACCCCCACCCTGTATCAAAACTGGCTGACGCCCGAAGATGTGCGCAACCTGCTCTACCTGGCGGGCTTCGAGCCGGTGCGCTCGTGGAATGAAATGCTCTTTCCCCTGCCTGTGCCGCTGCTCGATCCCTTCTTCAACCGCTTTTTGGTGCGCCTGGCGCCGTTTGACCAACTGGCGCTGACAAACTTCACCCTGGCGCGTCCCATTCCCGCCCCGCCAGCCGACCAACCGCCGCGCGTTTCGGTGATCGTCCCGGCGCGCAACGAAGCCGGCAACATCCGCGCCATCCTCGAGCGCACGCCGGAGATGGGCGCCGGCACCGAAGTGGTGTTCGTCGAAGGCCACTCGCACGACAACACCTTTGAGACCATCCAAAACACCATCCCCGACTTCCCGCAGCGCAGCGTGAAGCTGTTTCAGCAGACCGGCGCGGGCAAAGGCGACGCCGTGCGCCTGGGCTTCCAGGAAGCCAGCGGCGACGTGCTGATGATTTTGGACGCCGACATGACCGTGCCGCCCGAAGACCTGCCGCGCTTTTACCAGGCGCTGGTGGAGGGCAAAGGCGATTTCATCAACGGTGTGCGCCTGGTGTACCCCATGGAAAAAGACGCCATGCGCTTTTTTAACTTTTTGGGCAACAAGTTTTTCAGCATCGTGTTCTCCTGGCTGCTGGGGCAGCCGGTGAAAGACACGCTGTGCGGCACCAAGGTCACCTGGAAAGCCAATTATGAAGCCATTGCCGCCAACCGGGCTTACTTTGGCGACTTTGACCCCTTTGGCGATTTTGACCTGATCTTCGGCGCCGCCAAGCTCAATATGAAAATCGTCGACCTGCCCATCCGCTACCGCGAACGCACCTACGGCACCACCAACATTCAGCGCTGGAAACACGGTTGGCTGCTGCTGCAAATGGTGTGGTTTGCCGCCCGACGCCTGAAATTTGTCTAAACCTTATGTCGCAATTACCTTTATACACTCCCTCTTCTTTATCTGTCAGCGAACTGACCACCTATTTGCGCCAGTTGCTGGAGGGGGATGAACTGTTGCAGGATGTAACTGTTCAGGGAGAGGTCGCCACTCTTTCGCGCCCGTCTTCCGGGCACATCTACTTCACCCTGGTGGACGCCAGCGCCGGGCTGCGCTGTGTGATGTGGAAATCAACTGCACTGCGGCTGCGCGGCAAACTGGATGAGTTTTTTCGCAGCGGTGCTGCCGTCGAGGCGCACGGCTACATCAGCCTGTACGAGCGCGACGGGCAGTACCAGTTGTATGTAGATGACCTGAGACCTGCAGGGATTGGGCTGCTGTACCAGGAATTTATGCGCCTGAAAGAACGCCTGGAAGCCGAAGGATTGTTTGACCTCGAGCGCAAACGCCCCATCCCGCCGCGCCCCCAAACCATCGGCGTGGTTACCTCGACCACCGCCGCCGCCCTGCAAGATGTGATTCGCACCGTGCAGGCGCGCAACCCGCTGGCGCAGTTGATCCTGGCTCCCGCAGCGGTGCAGGGAGCCGAAGCGCCCGCTGAAATTGTGCGCGCCCTGCGCGCACTCAACGCCAGGCGTCTGCCCGAAGTGATTTTGCTGGTGCGCGGCGGCGGCTCATTGGAAGACCTGTGGGCTTTCAACGACGAGCGCGTGGTGCGGGCTGTGGCGGCTTCCGCCATCCCGGTGGTCAGCGGGGTGGGACACGAAATTGACTTCACCCTGGCTGATTTTGCCGCCGACGAGCGCGCGCCAACCCCCACCGGGGCAGCCGCGCTGGTCACCGCCGGCATGGATGTGCTGAGTGAGGAAAACCGCCAGCTCAACAGCCGCCTGTGCAATGCAGCGCAATCGCTTGTACAATATCAAAGAGATCAACTGGAAAGTTTGCAAATAGACCTGGGACGCAGTTCGCCGCTGCGCCGGGTGTTGAACAACCGCCAGCAGTTGGATGGATTGACCGAACGCAGCCAGCGCACCACGGCGCAGCAAATGCGCCTGCTGCACGCCCACTGGCAGGGCACGGCGCAGCGCCTGCAGGCGCTGAACCCGCTGGCGGTGCTGCAGCGCGGTTTTGCCGTGGTCAGCGACAGCGACGGGAAGTTGATTCGCAGCGTAGCGCAGGCGCAAGCCGGGCAGCGGCTGCGCATCCAGGTCTCTGACGGCGCCTTCCACGCCCGCACCGAACCTGAATCCTGACCCGGCTGCATCGAGGAGAGGATGGAGAAAATGACTACTCAATTGCCTTCTGACATTGCAGAAATGGATTATGAAAAAGCTTACGCCGAACTGGAAAGCATTGTGCAGACACTGGAAAGCGAACCGCCCTCCCTGGAGGAATCGATTCGCCTGTTTGAGCGCGGTCAAATGCTGTCACAGCGCTGCTCGCAACTGCTCGACAGCGCTGAAGTGAAACTGCGCACCCTCACCGGCCAGGAACTGGACACCCTCACTGAAGAAGAAAACGCGCTATGACCTGGTGGCAACAGTTGTTGTCGAACCGCATTTTGTGGTCAGGGCTGATTGCCATGTGGCTGGCGCAGGTCCTGAAAGTGCCGTTCGATTTCATCACTACCCGCCGCTGGCACTGGGGCATGTTGTTCAGCACCGGCGGTATGCCCAGCTCGCATTCATCGCTGGTGTGCGCCACCCAGCTTGCCATCGGCCTGCACGACGGGTTCAACACCGCCGCTTTTGCCATGTCGACCGCCCTGGCCATGATTGTGGCTTATGACGCCTCGGGCGTGCGCCGCCAGGCGGGTTTACAGGCCCAGCGCATCAATTTTTTGATCAATGAACTGCTGGCGGGCCATCCCATTTCAGAAGAACACTTAAAAGAGGTGCTGGGGCACACTCCCCGCCAGGTGATCGGCGGAATTGTGCTGGGTTACGGTGTAGCCATCCTGTTCTGGCTGATCTGGCATTAAACGGACTCTAATTCCCGAATCTGTTCCAAGAATTTCATTATGCAACAACCGATTTGGTCATTTCGACGAGCTCAAAGATTTTTTCTTTTGATGCAGCGTTCCGCGCGAGGAGAAATCTTAGCGCAACCAAAAATCGATTCGCATAATCCGCGTATGGTTTTTCCGACATTGACCTGAAGATTTCTCTTCGCGCAAAAAACGCGCTCATCGAAATGACAGGTATTCTCATCGGCAATACTACTATTGGGATAAATGTTATTTCTTGTGCCGTCGCTCCAGCTCAGCCAGGATGTCGGCGGGCTGCAAACCGCGCGCGGCCAGCAGCACCAGGGTGTGATAGGTCAGGTCAGCCACTTCTTCAATCAGGCGCGGGTTACCCTGCCCCTTGGCCGCCAGGATCACTTCCACCGATTCTTCCCCCACTTTTTTCAAAATTTCGTCTTCGCCTTTGGTGAATAATTCCACCGTGTAGGAACCCGGCGCGGGGTTTTGTTTGCGCTCCATGATGATCTGGTACAGTTCTTCGAGGGTCATATCAGGCTTTCTCCTGGGGTTGAAAATCAGATGCGGGATAGGGGTTGTGAAAACAGGTGACCTGCCCGGTGTGGCAGGCCGGCCCGGCAGGATGCACGCGCACCAGCAGAGTGTCGCGGTCGCAATCAGCGGTGATATCGACCACGCGCTGCACATTGCCGCTGGTGGCGCCCTTGTGCCACAGCTCCTGCCTGCTGCGCGACCAGAAGTGCGTTTCGCCGCTTTGCAGGGTCAGTTGCAGTGATTCGGCGTTCATATACGCCAGCATCAACACCTGCTGCGTGTCGGCGTCCTGCACAATGGCCGGAATCAGGCCGCGTTCATCAAATTTGAGGGTGAGGGGTGAATTTAACATGCTTTTACGCTCCCGTCAGGCGGCGCACCGGGATATCCCGTTCCGCCAGGTAGTCTTTCAATTCGGCAATCACCAGCTTGCCGTCGTGGAACAGCGAGGCAGCCAGGGCGGCGTCGGCTTTGCCCCCGGTCAGCACATCGGCAAAGTGCTGCATATTACCCGCCCCGCCCGAGGCGATCACCGGCACGGGCACGGCTTCAGCCACGGCGCGCGTCAACGCCAGGTCATAACCGGCCAGGGTGCCGTCGGCGTCCATGCTGGTCAGCAGGATCTCACCGGCGCCCAGTTGAACAGCCTTCACCGCCCATTCCAGGGCGTCCAGCCCGGTGGGAGTGCGCCCGCCGTCCACCACCACTTCCCAGCGCGGAGGTTCGTTCGGCGCAGACACCCGCCGCGCATCAATGGCAATCACCACGCACTGGCTGCCAAAGCGTTCGGCGCCCTCGCTGAGCAGCGGTGGGTTGCGCACCCCGGCGCTGTTGACACTGACCTTGTCGGCGCCGGCCAGCAGCACTTTGCGCATGTCGTCCACCGTGCGAATGCCGCCGCCCACCGCCAGCGGCATGAACACCTGGTCGGCCACGCGGCGCACAATGTCAATCACAGTGGCGCGCCCCTGCGGCGTGGCGGAAATATCGAGGAACACCAGTTCATCGGCGCCCGCCTGGTTGTAGATGTGTGCCTGTTCCACCGGGTCGCCGGCGTCGCGCAAATTGACAAAATGCACCCCTTTGACCACGCGCCCTTCCGCAATATCCAGGCAGGGAATAATCCGTTTGGCTAACATACTCTACACTCCCTTTGGCTTGGTTTGAAACAGGCTGGCGGCATCCAGCGCGCCTTCATACAGGGCTTTACCCACAATGGCGCCCGCCAACCCGGCTGCACGCGAGCCGTCAATGTCGACCTGGCTGGCCACGCCGCCCGATGCAATCACGCTCAAGCCGCTGGCGCGCGCCAGTTCAGCCGTGGCGGGCAGGTTGAGCCCGGTTTGCAGGCCGTCGCGGGCAATGTCGGTGAACACCAGCCAGCGCAGCCCAACTTGGGCAAACTGAATTGCCAGGTCAAGGGCGTTCAGTTGGGTGGCCTGCTGCCAGCCGCGCACCGCCACTTTGCCTTCGCGCGCATCCAGGCTGACGGCAATGCGCTCCGCGCCCCAGCGTTTCAGGGCTTCGGTTAACAAATCGGGTTGCTGAATGACCAGCGTGCCCAGCACAGCGCGCGCCACGCCCAGTTGCAGAATATCTTCAACCATTGCCAGGCTGCGCAGCCCGCCGCCAAACTGCACCTGCGCGCCAAATTCCTGTGCGGTACGTAAAATGGCCTGCAGGGCAGCCCGGTTGGCAGCGTCCGGCTGCTCAAAGGCGCCGTCCAGGTTGACCACGTGCAGCCAGCCCGCTCCGGCTTCCAGCCAGCGGCGCGCCGCGGCGGCCGGGTCGCTGGCATAGTGCGTCTGGCGGTTGGGGTCGCCTTCCTTGAGGCGCACCACCTCGCCCCCGCGCAGATCAATGGCCGGGAAAATGATGAAGTTGTGAGAGAGTTCTTCGTGTTGATTGTCCATAAGTAAATTCGATACATTCTCCATTCCCCTCCCTCGCGCAGCGTCCACGAAGTGGATCAGGAAGGGGAGTTGCTCCCTCTCCAAAATGCCGTTTTTTGCATTTTGGGGAGGGCTGGGGTGGGGTCTCACACCATAAAAAAATTCGCCAGAATCTTCTGACCGACCAACTGGCTCTTCTCGGGGTGAAACTGCACCCCGAAGATATTATCCCGCTGCACGGCGCTGGTGAAATCGATGCCGTAATCGGTGGTCAGCAGCGTGTCGGCCGCATCCTGCGGGGCACAATAGAAGGAATGGTTGAAATAGGCGTAGCTGCCGTCGGGCAGCCCCTCCAAAAGGGGAGAAGTCCGCGCCGGGTGCAGTTGATTCCAGCCGGTGTGCGGCACTTTGAGCTCTTTGAACTCTGGAAAGCGCACCACCTGACCTTTCAACAAACCCAGGCCGGGATATTCTCCCATTTCGAGGCCCACATCAAACAACGCCTGCATACCCACACAAATACCCAGCAGCGGATCGCCGCGCTGCACGGCGGCGCGCACCGCCTCCACCAGCCCGGCGGAGCGCATGCCGTCCATGAAGCAGCCAAAAGCGCCCACCCCCGGCAAAATCAGGCGCGCCGGAGCGGCCAGGTCGGTCGGGTCAGCGGTGATGCGTGTGTTGTAACCCAGGTTGAGCAGCGCGTTTTGCACCGAGTGCAGGTTGCCGGTGCCGGCATCAATCAAGATTGCGTCCATGTTCATCCTCTAAAACAAGATGCCTTTGCTGGAAGGCACAGCGTTGGTGCGGCGCGGGTCGTAGCGCGCGGCGGCATCAAGGGCGCGCGCCAGTGACTTGAAGATGGCTTCAGCCTGATGGTGCGTATCGCGCCCGTAGGGCACCTCGATGTGCAGGTTGAAGCGCCCCTGCAGGGCAAAACTCTCCAAAAAGTGTTCCATCAACGATACCGGCATGCCGCCCACTGCATCGCCTGCCCAATTGATTTTCAGCACACTGTAAGGCCGTCCAGAGAGGTCCACGGCGGTGCGCGCCAGGCTTTCGTCCATCGGGCAGAAGGACGATGCCGTGCGGGTGATGCCGCGCCGGTCGCCCAGGGCGGTGCGCAAGGCGTCGCCCAGCGCCAGCCCCACATCTTCCACCGTGTGATGCGGATCAATGTGCAGGTCACCCTGGGCCTTCAAATCCAGGTCAAACAGGCCGTGCACGGCAATCTGGGTCAGCATGTGGTCAAAAAAGCCCACGCCGGTGTCAATGCTGTGCTGCCCGCTGCCGTCAATGGCCAGCTTCAAATCAATGCTGGTCTCGCGCGTCTTGCGGCTGACGTGCGCTTCGCGCACCGCTGCTGCAGTAACCGGCATTTCACCGGTCGCAACAGGCAAACCCATGCTGCGGCGCACCTGTTCGGCGGCGGGGGCGCCCGCCAGTTTTTCAGCCAGGCGCAGCCCCAGGGCGGCCACATTTTCAGCCCCGGCGGCGGTAAAAATGCCCTCGGCTTCCACCACGCCGCCGGTCTGCGGCGCCGCGCCAGCCGCCTGCAGCGCGGGGGCGGTTTCAGGGGTGGCTGCGGCGGGTTTGCCCTGCAGCAGCCCGGCGGCTGCCAGCAGCAAGGCTGCATTGCCCGAGGCGGCCAGCAGGGGCACATCCGCTGCCGATTTCAGCCAATCCACCAGGCTGGCGCCCTCAGCCGCCCCCAGCGCGCCGCCGGGGATTGCCAGCAGGTCATAACCGCTCAACGCCTGGCGCACACAGGTGGGGCTGATTTGCATACCGTTCAGGTCGCTCACCGTATCCACCAGGGCGCACAAATCCCACTGCAAGTCGGGCAGCAACCCATCGCGGCGCAGGCGCGCCAGCGGTTCGAACAGGGCTGCAAATTCAAAATTGGAAAAACCATCGGTCAGCACAAAGGCGATTTTCATGCTTCACTCCTTAACTTTGGCGCAGGCATGCAAAGCCGCCAGGGCGGCGTCGATTTCATGCGGTTTCCCCACGCTGATGCGAATGCAATCTTTCAGCAGCGGGGTATCGTAATAGCGCACCAGCACACCCTGTTTAGACAGGGCGTCTTTCAGGTCGCGGGCGCGCCAGCCGGTCACGTCGCACAGGATGAAATTGGCGCAGGACGGGCGCGGCTTGAGGAACGGCACCTCTTGCAGCAAGGCAAACAGGCGCTCACGCTCCTGGCGCAAGTGTTGCACATTACCCGCCAGGTAGGGCGTATCTTCCAGGGAAGCCAGCGCCGCAACATTGGCAGCCACATTCACATTATAGGGCTGTTTGATTTTCCACAGCGTATCCATCATCCAGGTTGGGAAAGCGCCGTAACCCACGCGCAACCCGGCCAGACCGGCCCATTTGCTGAAGGTGCGCAGCACAATCAGGTTCTCGCGCTGCGCCGCCTGTTGAATGCGGCTGATGCGCTGCCCCAACCCGTCGCCCTCATCGGCAAATTCAATGTAGGCTTCATCCAGCACCAACACCAGCGGCAGGTTGATCAATGCATCAAATTCTTCATCTGTCATCAGCCGACCGTCGGGGTTGTTGGGCGAGGTGACAAAGGCAATTTTGGGCCTGTGCTGCTGCACGGCTGCCTGAATGGCGGGCAAATCCAACGCGCCGCCAGGCAGGCGTGGAATTTCAACCACCACCCCGCCGTTGAGGCGCGTATCGAAGGCGTACATGCCGAAAGTGGGCGGAAAATTGAGCGCCACATCACCCGGTTCCAACAGAGCGCGCGCCAGCAGGTCGATCAATTCATCAGCGCCGGAGCCTGCCATCAGATTTTCAACCGGCGCGCCGGTGTACTGCGCCAGGGCGGCGCGCAGGGCGCGGCTTTCGGGGTCGGGGTAAATGTGCGGAAAAGCCAGTTGAGCCAACGCACACATGGCGCGCGGCGAGGGTCCGTAGGGATTCTCGTTGGCGTCCAGCTTGACAATCTGCTCAATGGGAATCTCCAGGCGCTGCGAGAGCACCTCAAAGGGTTCGATGGGGGTATAGGGCGGGAAGTTGTCGTAGCGCGGGATGGTTTTCATAAACGCTCCCCGGCTGAATTGGCATGCGCGTCCAACCCCTCGGCGCGGGCGATGACGACCGCCGGGGCGGCGATCTGGCGGGCGGTGGCGGGGTCAAGCGCAATCAGGCTGACCACATGCACAAAGTCAAGCACATTCAACGGTGAGCTGAAGCGCGCCGAGCCGCCGGTGGGCATCACATGACTGGGGCCGGCGGTATAGTCGCCCAGCACTTCAAACGAATGCTCGCCCACAAAAATGCCGCCCGCCGCATACACCTGCTCAGCCAGGCGCCAGGGTTCCTGCACTGCCAGGCACAGATGTTCGGGAGCATAGGCGTTGGCGAGGCGCACGGCTTCATCCAGGTCAGCCGTGATCACCGCACCGCTGCGGTTGGCCAGCGAGACATGCAGCACACTGGCGCGCGAACGCTGCTGCACCTGCTTTGCCACTTCCTGCTGCACTTTTTCAGCCAGAGCGCGCGAGGGGGTGAGCAGGATGGCGGATGCCAGCTCGTCATGCTCGGCCTGTGCCAGCAGGTCGGCTGCCACCCAGTCGGGGCGGGCGCTGTCATCGGCAATGATCAGCGTCTCGGTGGGGCCGGCAATGCTGTCGATGCCTACCACGCCAAACACCCGCCGCTTGGCCAGCGCCACAAACAGGTTGCCCGGGCCAAAGATTTTGTCCACCGCCGGGATGGTTTGCGTGCCGTAAGCCAGGGCGCCAATGGC
Organism: uncultured Anaerolineaceae bacterium; assembly: GCA_964580315.1. Lineage (GTDB taxonomy): Bacteria > Chloroflexota > Anaerolineae > Anaerolineales > Anaerolineaceae > CAZOKH01. The sequence goes on from CAZOKH010000018.1 coordinate 18,985, forward strand.
TTGCGCCCCGCCCATGCAATACACTTCTTTAATACCCAGCAAAGCTGCCGCCGCCAGGATCGTGTCGTCCACCTTGCCGGTACCGCGGCGCGGCGGCGCAGCCAGCACAATTTCGGCCACACCCGCCACCTGGGCTGGCACCGCCGACATGATCACGCTGGAGGGCAAAGGCGCGCTGCCCGCCGGAACGTAGATGCCCACGCGGTGGATGGGGCGCATATACTGCCCCAGCGTACCGCCCAGGGTATTGGTCATCCACGAGGTGATGGGCTGCGCCTGATGAAAACGGCGCACACGATCAGCCGCCTGCTCCAGGGCTGCACGCAGTTCGGCCGGGATGCGCTGCAGGGCAGCCTGCAACTCTTCGGGCGGCACTGCCGGGCTGGCGGGCGCAGCGCCGTCCAGGCGTTCGCTCCACTCGCGCAGGGCGTCGTCTCCACGTTGGCGCACATCGTCGAGAATGCGGTCCACCGCCTGGGCAGCCGTCAACGGCTCACCGAAGGTCTGGGTAATGCGCTGCTGCACGCCGGGGGTGACGGAGGTTTCGTCAGGCGGCACGCGCTTGAGGATGGATTGCTGTGCAGCGGGCACAGCGTAGATTTTGAGCATGGTCGTCTCCTCTGCCGTTCAGGCGGCTTCCATTTTCAGGGCTTTGAGCATGGCGGCATAGCGCGGCGGCTCTTCTTCGAAAATGTAGGTCACCGGCTGCACCACCACCCCGCTGCCGCCAATGGCGCGCAGCTCGCCAATCACTTTGAACAATTCATCGCGGCGCACAATAATGTTGACCGCGTACCAGTTGGGGTCGTGCGATTTGACCAGCACGCGCGAGATGGTGGGCCCCTGCAGGCCGCTCACCGAGCACTCGTTGAAAATGCGGTCGGCAATCTCTTCCGGCGAAGCGCCGCGCATGTTGGCAAACACAGCCAGGTTTTCATTGGCGCGCAAGTGGGCTTCAATGTATTCCAGCAGGTGGCGCGCCAGGCGCAGCGCCTGCGGGTTGTGCTGCAAAGCCGCTTTGTTGGAGATCAAAGCCGCCTGCGAACGCAGAATGACACCGTCAGGCAGGGGAACCAGGCGGTTATCGCGCAGGGTTTGGCCGGAAGACACCAGGTCGGAGATGATGTCGGCATAACCGATGGCCGGGGCGGTTTCCAGGGTGCCTTCAGCATAGATCAAATTGTAAGAAGAAATGCCCTGCTGATCGAGAAAACGCCCGGTCAATTCGGGATACTTGGTAGCCACGCGCAGCGGGTGCGGCAGGTCGGCGGCATAGGCGCACAAAGCGGGCAGGTCGCGCACGGCTTCCAATCCTTCCGGCACCGCCAGGGTCAGCGCACACTGGCCGTAACGCAGCTCATCGTGCAGCACCAGGATATCGCCGTTGTCGCCGCGGTGCTCTTCGAGCACGTCCAGCCCGCTGATGCCAAAATCGACGCTGCCGTCGCGCACGCTGGCCACAATGTCTGCCGGGCGCTGAAACAACACCACCAGTTCAGGCAAGGCGGGAATCAACGCCTCATACTGGCGCTCGTTGGGTTTATAGACCTTCAAACCGCAGTCGCTGAGCAGCGCCAGGGTATCTTCTGCCAGGCGCCCCTTGGAGGGCAGCGAAAGGCGCACCGGCCGGGTTGTGGGAATGAGTATGGGGGGCATGATCTCTCCTTTGAATAAAAAAATCCCCGGTTTGACCGGGGATGGGTTGGGCTGCTTGGGATTTGCTTAAGCCAAAATCACCAGACGACCACCGGTCAGGCTGGGGGAAACATCGAATGATGATGATGGACTACAGGCAAGTGTTTCATTGGCATAGAGTTTATCAGCAAGGGGGGCATGTGTCAAGAAATTCAGGCTACCAAAATGATCCCAATTTCAGATGATGCTTAAGAATTGTTTCACCACCTCGGGGTCAAAATGTTTGCCGCTTTGCTCTTGAATGTAGGCGAGCGTCTTCTCTTTTGACCAGGCCGGCCGGTAGGGGCGGTCGCTGGTGAGCGCGTCATACACGTCGATCACGGCAAACAGGCGGGCGGGCAGGGGAATTTCTTCACCCTTTAATCCATAGGGATAACCCGTGCCGTCCCATTTTTCATGGTGCAGGTGCGGAATTTCCAGGGCGGGGCGCAAGTATTCAATGGACTTAAGCATATCGTATGCCATTTTGGGATGCGTTTGCATGATGGCGCGCTCTTCATCGGTGAGCAGCCCGGGTTTTAACAGGATGGCATCGGGAATTCCCATTTTGCCAATGTCGTGCAGCAGCGCCCCGCGGCGAATATTTTCCATCTGGTCTTCAGGAATACCAAGCATGCGGGCAAGCGACAGGGTCATTTCGGTCACCCGCTGGGTGTGTCCCTCGGTCTCTTTGTCGCGAAAATCCATAGCCATCGACCAGCCGGCAATGGTAGCGTCATACGCTTGAAGCAATTCCAGGTTGGCAATTTGCAGGCCGTTTACAAGCTGCGCATTTTCAATCGCCACACCGGCCTGCCCGGCCAGCGTCTTAAAGAAATTGCGCCATTCATTATCAATCTCAAAGGGTTGGCGGATAAACAATTCCAATATGCCGATCAGCTTTCCTTTGGACGTCAACGAAATTGCGTAATACTGCTGAAAATTCTCTTCCTGCATCATCCTGACAAACAGCGGATCAAAACCGGTGGGTTCAACCAAGTCAAGATCCACAATTTCACCCCATTTGTCGCGCTGCGCCGCCACGACGTTTTCCTGGTTTGCCCGGGTTTTTTGAATGAGGTCGGTTTGAAATCCCAGGCTGTCAGCATGTTTAAAAATGTGTTCCTCATCCTGATAAAGCAATACCGCCGCCGCGTCCACCTGCAAGTGGGTGATGGTTTCTTTCAGAATCACATCCAATGTTTGCTTCAGATCGTAATTGGAACTGATGGCAACATCGATGGCGCGCAGGGTTTCAATGCGCTCCAGGCGGCGCCGCGATTCCGCCAGCAGGCGGCTGATTTCAAGCGATGCTGTTTTCAATTCGGTGATATCGGTATGCGTTCCCAGCATGCGCAGCGGACGCCCCTGGTCATCCCATTCCACAATCTTCCCTGTGGAAAGAATCCATTTCCAATCTCCGGAGGCGGTTTTAAAACGGAACTCTGCCCGGTGCCCGCGAAGTTTTCCCTCGGCAAGATCACGGTTGATCTCTGCGAGCGATTCGCGGTCATCGGGATGCAATCGTTCCAGCCAACTTTCACGCGTCTCCTCAAAAGTAGCCGGATCGAACCCCAACATGGTGGCGTAGGTGTCATTCACCCTTATCTCGCCGGTTTGATAATCGGAATCGAAAATACCCTGCTTGGCAGCAATCAATGCCAGGCGCAGACGTTCTTCGTTTTCAATGGCAAGCGCATTGGTCTTGCGCTGCAGATCTAAATAATGATGGAGTAAAGAGTAAATCAATAAAGCGCTGGCGAAAACATAGAACCAGCCTTTGTAAGTTTGGATTTTTGTAAGTTGAACGGAATCCTGAACAAGAAAATACAACACGCGGTCTGAAAGAATGATCCACAAAGCACCAAATGCCAGATAAATGATTGAAATCCGTGTTTCGATATTTATCTTGGGTGGTTTCATAAGAACCTTTCACAAGATCCTATACAAGTAACAATAAGACCGTACCAGTAGAAACATTATATAAAACAATTGAAATAACTACAAATGATTAATAATTTATTAGAAAGCGGTGGCAAAAACAATTATTAATATAAATAAGGTATAATATATCTAATAACACTTAATTATCATAAAACAGACAAAAGGACAATATTATTATGCCTAAAGTTACCTTTAATGCCATTTCCCGCAAATTACCGGGAGGATTAGCTGTAGAAAATACCGTCCGTGATTTCAAATTCATCATGGATGAGCCCCCTTCACTGGGCGGCGCTGACACCGGTATGAACCCCGTGGAAGCCGTGCTGTGCGCGCTGGGTTCCTGCCAGATGATTGTGGCGGCAGCCTTTGCCAAAGCGCAGGGCATTGACCTGCAAGATGTCTGGATGGAACTGGAAGGCGACCTGGACACTGACGGTTTCCTGATGGGCAAACCCGGTGTGCGCAATGGGTTTGACGAAATCCGTTATACCATGCACATCAAATCCAGCTCACCCAAAGACAAAATCAAGGAATTTGCTGAATTTGTTGAAAGCCGCTGCCCGGTTAGCGACAACCTGCACAACGGCGCCCACATGGTGCGCAGCGCTGTGGTAATTGAAAAGTAGTCCAAACTCATTGTTGTTGATAAAAAGCGACCTCCGGTTAATAAAAAAACCGGAGGTCGCTTATTTTGATTCCATTGTATAATCGTTTTCGAGCATTATTGTCAACGGGTTCTCGAAATGAAACGATCCAATCGCATCACCTGCAATCCTCTGGCTTTCGCCCGGGGGTTTTTTAATCCATCTTCCTTCTCCGAATCAGTCATTCTTTCGGCTGCAGCCGTGCTGATCGGCCTGACCAGCGGCGCAGGCATCTGGGTCTTAAAAAAGCTGATTGCGCTGTCCGAATGGTTGTTTTTCACCGCACTGGCACAGCGGTTTTCACCATTGGGGAACGGGCAGGTTGTCTTTCTGCCTGTGATTGGCGGCCTGGTGGTGGGCCTGATTCTGCATTTTGGCATTGGCAAAGAGCGCTATCACGGCGTGGCAGGCATCATCGAAGCCTGCGCGTTGGGCGGCGGCAAATTGCCCTATCTCAAAATGCCCATCCGCGTGCTGGCTGCGGCGCTTTCCATTGGCAGCGGGGCATCGGTTGGGCCGGAAGACCCCTCGGTGCAGGTGGGCGCCAACATTGGCTCAGCCGTGGGGCAGTGGCTGCACCTGACCGAAGAGCGCCTGCGCAGCATGACCGCTAGCGGCGTGGCGGCCGGCGTGGCAGCAGCATTCAACGCTCCCATTGCCGGGGTTTTCTTTACCATCGAGGTTTTGCTGGGTGAGCTGAACGGCTCAGCCTTTGGATTTGCGGCCGTGGCCGCGGTGACTTCATCCATTTTCATCCAGGCCACCCTCGGCAAGCAGCCCGCCTTCCTCATCCCCGCCTATTCATTTCATTCAATCCTGGAGTTGCCTCTCTATTTGCTGTTGGGGTTGTTTGCCGGTTTATTGGCAGCAGGTTACATCCATTTACTTGCCTACGTGCGCCGGCAATTTCATAAAATGGCCATCCCAACCTGGCTTAAACCCGCCGCAGCCGGTTTGCTGGTGGGGTTGGTTGGCATGCGCCTGCCGCAGATTTTTGGAGTGGGATACACCACCATTGAAAATGTACTCTCCGGAGTGAATTACACAGTACCCCTGTTGCTGGTTTTAATGCTCGCTAAATTATTATTGACTTCCATTAGCATTGGCGGCGGCTTTGCCGGCGGTGTTTTTGCCCCGGCTCTGTTCCTGGGCGCCGTGCTGGGTGGAGCCTTTGGAACTGCTGCAGATGCCTGGTTTCCCGGCGTGGTCAGCGCCGCACCTTCATTTGCGCTGGTGGGCATGGCAGCCGTGCTTGCTGGCACCGTGCACGCCCCGCTGACCGCCATTTTGCTGCTGTTTGAGATGACACAGGATTATCACATCATCCTGCCGTTGATGTTTGCGGTGGCCGTCAGCCTGGCGGTTTCACGCAAAATTGGCAAAGAATCAGTGTACAGCCTGCCGCTGGTGCAAAATGGGATCCGATTGGAGCACGGCCGCGACGTGGAAGTGTTGGAGCGCATCAGCGTTGGCGAGGTGATGACCGCTGAACTCACCAGCCTGCACAGCGACGATTCGCTGCAGCAGGCCATGCTCACCTTTCAACAAACCGGCCATCACGGGCTGCCGGTGGTAGATGCGCACAACCGCCTGGTGGGTATGTTGTCACTGCAAGATTTGCACAACGCGCCGCCGGCAGATCATTCAGATTGTTCACAGGTGAAAGTTGCCGATTTATACACCCCCCAACTGGTAACCGCCTTCCCGGATGAAACTCTGGCAGCCGCCTTGCGGCGCATGAGCAGCCGCGACATCGGCCGGCTGCCGGTGGTGAGCCGCGCCGATCACACCCGCTTGATGGGCATGCTGCGGCGGGGTGATATCATCCGTGCCTACGAAATGGCGCTAATTCGACAGGCAGGCGCACGCCACCGGCTGGACCAGCACCGCCTGGAATATCTCAGCGGCGCACAGGTGACCCAGATCGAAGTTCAGGCAGAATCCAGTTGTATTGGCAAACGCATTTGCGAGGTTGCCTGGCACCCGGCTTCTTTGATTGCCTCGGTGCAGCGGGGAAGCGAAATCATCCTGCCCCACGGCGACCAGGTTTTGCAAGCCGGAGATGTGCTGGCGGTGGTAACCTCCGATCAAGCCGCCCTCCAGGACGCGCAAAATCTTTGCGCACCCCAAAACCTCGAAAAGCAATAAGAAAGTTATTTCACGGTGACCAACTGGTAGGTTTGCGTGCCCAGGCCAATCTCTTCAGCATGCTCCAGGCAGGCCTGCCAGCGTGTATTGGGGAACAGGGCAGCAAATTTATCATCGCCTGGCTTGCAGTTCAATCCACTCAGGGCACTGTTCTCCATCACCGGGGCCTGGTTCACCAGGTCAACCGAGGCGCGGTCCAACGCCACCGGGTCGAAAGACGCCGCTATGCCGACATTGGGAGCAATCGCATGGTCGTTGCCGTTCCAGCAATCGCAATTCGGCGAAATATCCATGATGAAATTGATGTGAAAATGCGGTTTGCCCAACAGCACGGCATGGGCATACTCGGCAATTTTGAAACTAACCAGGTCAGCCGACTCATCCCACACCACCTGGGCAGCATCATAATGGCACACCGCCACGCACTGACCGCAGCCTATACACAGGTCATAATTGATTTGCGCCCTGTGATTGGCATTGAATGCAATGGCTGTTTGCGGGCAATTTTTGATGCAAATGCCGCAGGCCACACAATTTTCTTCCACCATTTTGGGCTTGGAAGCAGAGTGCATTTCCAGCTTGCCTTTGCGCGAGCCGCAGCCCATGCCAATATTTTTCAATGCGCCGCCAAAGCCCACCATATCGTGGCCTTTAAAATGGTTCAAACTCACCAAAATATCTGCATCGGCAATGGCTGTGCCAATTTTGGCTTGCTGCACATGTTTGAGGTTGATGGGAATTTCGCGGGCATCGGCGCCCACCAGCCCATCGGCAATCACCACATCACAGTTCACGGCAATGCGGTTGAAGCCGTTTTCCATGGCCGCGTGCAAATGATCCACCGCATTGGAACGCCGCCCGTGATACAGGGTGTTGCAATCCGTTAGAAACGGTTTGCCGCCCAGAGACTGAATATACTGCACCACGCGGGCCGCATAGTTGGGGCGAATGTACGACAGGTTGCCGGGTTCACCAAAGTGAATTTTGACCGCGGTCAGCTTGTTTTGAAAATCAATTTTTTCAATGGCTGCTTTCTTAAGCAGCGCATCCAATTTTTCCAGCATATTCTTGCCGGGTTTGGTGCGCATAGTGGTAAAGTAAACTTTTGCTGGTTTCAAGGGACAATTCCTTTTCCTGGTAAGTTTTTCACACAATCACGCACCCATTTTAACACAGAGCCAGTCAAGCTTTGCTGCCGGACAGCAAATAGGTGGTGCGGCTTACCAGAACCAGCGCAGAAGCAGCGTAAATGGCGGGCGCGGCAGCAGCCTTCAGTCCGCAATCGGGCATCACCAGCACGCATAAAACCACCAGGTACAACCAGGCGCCAAAATATTTCCCCAGCGGGTCATAACCACTGGTTTTGATATGGACCGTAAAAATAAAAAAGAGAAACACGGCTGTGATCAGTATGGGCGCAATCATGCTTAAGAAACCGCAGCGCACAAACAAGATCAATGCGCTGAAAACAGCCATAAAATCGGCGCAGGCGTCCAGGTATAGCCCGGCGCGTGAACACACCCCCCAGCGGCGCGCCAGATGGCCGTCCAGCACATCCGTGGCTGCCAGCAGCAGGTAAATGTACAGCAGCAGGTCAAACCGGCAGGGCGGCGCAACAAACACCAGCAACCCCACGCCTGCCGCCAGGCGAAACAGCGACAGGCAGTGCGGGATTGCTTTTTGCAATTTTGTCTTTCCCCAATTTGCATTCATGGGTATTCCTATCACATTGCGCCATCAAGGCAGCATGCTGATCACTTGTTCACCAGCCCGGCGGGCAATTTGCAGCGAATCGGCGCTGCCAAACTGCTCGTCATTGGGCGCCAGTTGGTAAAGGTTCAGGTTTGCCGCCACCTTGCCGTTAGCCTGCTGAATGGCATCTTTGAGCATCTGACTGGCTTCCGGTCCCGAACCGGCGGCAGTGGTTATTCCAACCACCGGTAGATTGTGCAAGTCACCCACGCGCTTCAAAAATTCTTCAACCTGCACACACGCTTGAAACCGGTACACCGGTCCACCCACCGCCAGCAGCCGGTAGGCGGTCAGATCAGTGGCTATATGGTCGCCCACCGTGTTCATTTCCACCCGCCAATCCTGAGAAGCCAGTCCTTCGGCAAATGCGCGTGTGGCTGAATAGTGAAAGCCGCTGATGCCCGGCTGATATAACACCAGCGCCGTTCCGGCTGCACCATGTTCATTCAACACCTCGGGGTGCGGCGCCGCAGGTCGGCCCAGTTTCCGCGTAAACATCACCATCCCGATAAACAGGGCAGCCAACACCACCAGCGGAATCCAGAACAGGCGGGGGTTGGATCGCCAGACCAGCCAAACGCTTAGCCCGGTGAGCAATAAAACAAGAACCAAAATAGTCAGTGGAAATAAAGCGCCCGAATTTTTGAACATTTTCCCTCAATAGTTTTCCGTACACCTGGCTTTTGAAATGATTAGACCGGCAGTGGAGAGACAAGATTTACCGGTTATTTGTACTCATTTCTATATACGGATTGGATGCCGTTATGGTATCAGGCAATTGTGGAGAAAATGTGAAGGTGAAATGGATGCAATCTGGAGATTATGGAGACGCTTTGCATTTAAAAAGCGTGAGTTGGGGATCATTAAGCTGTCACTGCAAGTGAGCGCAGCGAGCATAATGACAGACCCCTTTATCTCGAATTGATATTAAAACAACAACCGCAGTGACCGGAAATCAATCTCTGCACAGGAACCTGTTTCCTGGCTGTGATCCTTTGCGGAAACTGCGATTGTGGTTTTCTGCTATCCGTTACGGTCAAGCCGGGGCGACGGCTGTTTACATTCCCGCCATATAGGCAATGCTGATTGTACCGGGACCCACATGGCAACCCACCACCGGGCTGACATGCGACAGGATGCTTTCTACTGCATTAAACTGCGTTGAAACCCGCTCCAGCAATTCTTTGGCTTCCTGCTCGGCCAGGGCGTGGAAAACAGAAATGTGCACCGGGCTGCGCCCGTCAATGTCACGTTCAACCAGTTGCACCATGCGCTCCACGGCTTTACGCTTGGAAATCACACTTTGCACCAGTTCAATTTTGCCGTCTTGAATCATTAAGAGCGGCTTGATGTTGAGCGCTGTGCCCAGCAGGCGTTTGGCGCTGCCAATTCGGCCGCCCTTGCTCAGGTATTCCAGCGTATTGACGGTGAAATAGACGCCGATGTGCTGGTAGGCCTGTTCGGCAACCTGCTTGCATTCCTGCAGGCTGGCGCCCTGTTCAGCAGCGCGCGCAGCCGCCAGCACCTGAAAACTGAGCGCCATCGACACCAGGCGCGTGTCCAGCACTTCAATTTCAGCCTCGGGGAACATGGTGCGGGCCTGCTGCGCCGAAAAAACCGACCCGGAAATGCCGCTGGAAATGGGCAGCACCAGGATCTGCTTTTTGCCTTCAGCAATTAAAGAGCGAAAAAGCTCTTCGTAAGCATGCACAGAGGTCTGGCTGGTGGTGGGAAACGAAGAAGACTGAGACAGGCGCGTGTAAAACTCATCAGGCCCCATATCAATCCCGTCTCGATATGTATTTCCATCCCAGGTGAAGGTGAGGGGAATAATACGGATGGAATACTGCTGCACATACTCCTCGGGAAGATAAGCAGTGCTGTCGGTGATAATTGTTACCTGGGACATAACATCTCCTGCAAACTATAATTTAGTGAATGAGTATAACCGACTTACTTCGATTGGGGAACATTTTTCTGGTCTGCCTGCTGATTCTGCGAACGTGCGCTGAGAATAGACAACACCAGTTGATCAGCCGAATTGAGCGATTGATTAATTCGCCCCAGGTTGGCAAAGGTGCGCTCGATGTCTGTTTCAAGGATGCCGTGTCCGGCCGGCGCATAAATACCGCAACATGCCAGGTTGGCATAATTAATGGCGAGCATGGCAGCCGCACTGATTTTGAAGGGGCATAACAAATTTGCGCCTTCACACAACACCCCGTTGAGCGCTGCCACCGTGGACTGGATGGCATGGACTACGGTGTCGTAGTCGCCATCCAATAAATAAACTGTTCCGGCTGCCACCCCCGGCCCTGCCGCCAGTGCACTGCCGCACAGGGCGGTAACCCGGTTGAGATAACTTTTAATATACAAAGCGGTTCCGGCGCTCAAAGCCAGGGCAATGGCCAGCTTTTGATCCGAAGAACCCAATTCTTCAGCCACGCTCAATACACTGAGAAAGTTTGTAATCCCCTGGTTTCCGCTGCCGCCCAGTGCCATGATGGGCACCGGCGCTCCGCTCATGCGCGCTTCACTGGCCAGCGCCGTATCATATTGTGATTGATAATAGATGCCCTGTTGATTTAAGCGGTTGGCACAATTTTTCTGAAACCTGAGTTGAGGATTTTTGGCTGCCTGCTCAACCGCCTGGTGGTTCACCCTGGCCGCTTCAAGCAGAAACATATAATGCTCAGGCGGGGTGGCGATGATGGCCTTGTAAATGTCGGCATACGCCAACAGGTGAATCTGTGTTGAGGCCGAACCTGAAACGCTTTCTGTGTCCGAGAAAATCAATTCGCCGTTGCGGATGATTTGCACCACATGCGTATAATCGCCGGAGATGACCACACTGACGTTGTCTTTTCCCGCTTTCACCCTGACGCAGATATACAATGCGCCTTCAGAGGAAGTGAAATCGACTTTCATTCGCCCTTCAGCCAAAAATTCTTGCGCCTTTTTCAGCGCCTCCGGCTCCAGGTAATCAAGGATGGCTAATTCCGCTTCACTGTGAGGAATGAACACCCCCAGGGCTGCAGCAATTGGCAGTCCAGCCTGTCCAGTTCCGGGCACGCCCACTCCCATGGCATTTTTATAAAGATTTGCGCTGGTGGTCACATGCACCTGTTCAGGAATGTTTTGCAAATGCTTCACTGCCAGAGACACTGCAAAGCATACTGAACCCGGATCGGTGCAGCCTTTGGTTCGTTGGATTTCTTGACGAATCGTATCAATCAGTAATTCCTGAATTTTTTGGAAAGGCATATTTTTTCTCCTGAAAGAACCATTCACACTTGATTTTGTATAAGCAGGCATGAAAAAACGGGACTGTTGGTCTGCACAAAAAAGTACAAACCCCAGTCCCGCCAATTCTCAAATAGTATTTCTAATGCAGCAAATCAACTCGATCCTGTAATTTACCATCAAGATAGGCCTGCACTGCCTCATCAATCATGCGTAAATCAGTTACCACCGGCTTAATGTTCAACGCCTGCATGCTCTGATAAGCCCCCGTTCCCATGCCGCCGCAAATCAATGCCTGGCAATCGCCGATGACTTCTGCCATGCTCACATGGCGGTTTTGAGAAGCTGCATCCATGCCGTGCCCGGCGCCTGGCGTATGTTCATGTTCGGTTTGTTGCTTTCCAGACAAACTATGGTGTCCGATTTTATCGCGCAGTTCACGGTTGGTAATTTGCCCATCTTCCACTGTTAGCACCAGGTAATAGGGAGCACGTCCAAAATGTTGACTGATTGTTTTTTGATCGTCGGTAATAACTGCAATTTTCATATTCTCTCCTTAAGAATTAAACGCATTAAAATGACGTTTCACAGGGCTGTCCATAATATCGCCTGGATGCATGACCAATATCATCCGGGCAGGCTCGGTTCCAGTATTTTGCCAGCAATGCGGCAGGTATGATTCAAACACCAGGCTGTCTCCGGTTTCCAACTGGTACACCTGATTATCCACTTTATAGCTCACGCAGCCAGACAGGCAATAAGCAAATTCATACCCGGTATGCACAATAGGCTGCACACCGCTGTTGGCTCCGGGCGGTAACGTGACCACAAAAGGCTGCACCGCAGCGCCGGCCAGGTGTTCTCCCAGGCTTTCCAACAGCGTGTTTTCCACATTGACTTGCGGTCGTTCTTTGCTGCGCACATGCACCACCGATTGTTCCGATACTTGAGGGGCAAAAAATGCCGTAATAGGAACTCCCAGGGCGCGGGCAAGCTGCTGCAATGTGCTGACTGATGGAGAGGTTTTCCCGGTTTCGATCATGCTGAGTGTGTTAATCGCCAGGCCCGATTTTTCGGATAGCTCGCGCAGGGTCAGGTTCCGTTCGCGGCGCAGTTCGCGCAAACGCAACTCGGGAATATCGGTCATTTTTTCAGGCTGAGAAGATTGTTTCATTTTTATTGTACATTCCTTAACCAGGTTACCAACGCAATGGTAATGTTACCACAAATCAATTTTATGCATAACTAAAATTGACAAAAACCCATATAGTATTGTAACCCAAACTTTGGGGAAGCCCGGCAAAATTTTGGACTATGTTATACTGAACCCTGCTGTCTCTGTGCAGCCATTTTTCACCTGTTTTATTTCTATGTCACTGATTACTGCGACCAATCTGGGAAAATCTTTTGGCTCTGTTGATCTATTTAATGGATTAACGTTCAGCGTTCCACCCCGCGCACGCATCGGGTTGGTGGGCGCCAACGGTGTAGGCAAAACCACCCTGCTGCGCATCCTCATCGGGCAAGATGAGCCCTCCAGCGGGCAGGTGTTGCGCGCCAAAGGGCTGCGCACAGGCTACCTGCCGCAGGAAGCCCATTTCGAATCGCAGGGCACATTGTGGGATGAATGTCTGTCAGCACTGCGCCCCCTGTTGGAGCGTGAGACGCGCCTGAAACAGCTTGAAGCCGCCATGAGCCGCCCCGATTGCCCCGAAACCACCCTGAAAGAATACGGCCGCCTGCAGCATGAATTTGAACGCCTGGGCGGCTACACCTACGACACCCGCATCCGCCAGACGCTGGAAGGACTGGGCTTTCAACCCGGTGACTATAAGCGCCCCTTGAAACAACTTTCCGGTGGGCAGCGCACCCGCGCCTTGCTGGCGCGCCTGCTGCTCGACAATCCCGACCTGCTGCTGTTGGATGAACCCACCAACCACCTGGACATTGCCGCCATAGAATGGCTGGAAGCCTATCTGCGCGACTGGGATGGGGCGGTGATGATCGTCTCACACGACCGTTACTTTCTCAACCAGGCAGCCAACGCCATTTGGGAACTGACCCCCGTCCTGGAAATTTACCGCGGCAATTATGCCAGCTATATGCAGCAGCGCACCGATCGCTATCAACGCCGCCTGCAGGAATACCAGGCGCAGCAAGAGTTTATTGAAAAAGAGCAGGAATACATCCGGCGCAACATTGCCGGTCAAAACACCCGCCAGGCACAGGGACGCCGCACGCGCCTGGAGCGCATGCTGGAAGAGTCGCGCCTGCTGCCTCCGCCCACTGCGCGCCGTTTGCGCATCAAGCTGGAACCCACCGCGCGCTCAGGCGACCTGGTGGTGCGCACCTACGGGTTGGGGGTGGGCTATGCCGACGACGGCAAAATCCTGTTTGAGGTGCCCGACCTGACCCTGCAGCGCGGCGAATGCGCCGCTGTGCTGGGACCCAACGGCGCGGGCAAAACCACTTTTTTAAAAACACTGCTGGGGCAGGTGCCGCCGCTGAAAGGCGAAGCTGCGCTGGGCGCCAGTTTGAACATTGGTTATTTTGCCCAGGCGCACGAAGGGCTGCACCCCGACAAAACCCTGTTGGAAGAGATCGAACTTGTTGCCCCGCACATGCTGCCGGCTGAAATTCGCGACTATCTGGCCACCTTCTTCTTCACCGGCGATGATGTGTTCAAGCAGGTTTCCATGCTCTCGGGCGGCGAGCGCGGCCGGCTGGCGCTGGCCTGCCTGGCGCTGCAAGGCGCCAACTTGCTGCTGCTCGACGAGCCCACCAACCATCTCGACCTGCCCTCTCAAGAGGTGCTGCAAGCCATCCTGGCCGGTTATCGCGGCACCATTTTGCTGGTATCGCACGACCGCTACCTGATCGACGCCCTGGCCACCCAGGTGTGGGAAGTGCTGCCGCAGCAGCAGCAACTGCGCGTGTTCACCGGTTCTTACAGTGAATATGCCGCTTTCTGCGCCGCGCAAATTCAAACGCAGGCAGCCGCACAGCCCGCCGCCCGGCCGCAGCAGCCCGCCGTTGAACGCCAAAAAGCGCCCGGCGCAAGCACCAACAAAGAGCGCCAGCGCCTGCAGCGCCTGCAAAACCTGGAAGCGGAAATTGAACAACTGGAAGCGCAGATTGCGGCTGTCAACCGCCAGTTTGAAAATCCCCCCATCGACCCGGCCGCCGTGCAGCGCCTGGGGCAGCAGTACAACGACCTGCACGCCGCCCTCGACCGCAGCCTGGCGGAATGGAACGAACTTTCCGACGCATAAATCGAACAATGCGAGACCTCACAGGTCTTGGAGACCTGGGCCTGTAAACAAGATCAGTCCTGCTCAACTAAATAAGCAATTTGCTTTTCATCTACTAATCCTTTGTGGAATTCTTCAAATAGACTTGTATTGCCAAACCAATCCATAACCTCGTCACGAGCCAGATGGGTGCATTTTTGCGATATCAGCGTCTTGAAGGAAGAATATTTCCAGTCTCGAAAATCATCAACCAGACCATGTTTTTGCGGGTTGTAATGAATATAAAACACCAGGCTAAGAAAATAAGAATCAGAAGTCACAGGCAAACGATGGAATCGTTCTTCAAATAGACTTCCAGTGCGCCCATAAGCTTTGTTAATGCTTTTTGCATAGGCATTAAAAAGATGAGAAAACTGGCGAGAAGGATTGTTTTTCTCCAAGACCTGTGAGGTCTCTGAATTTAATTCCTCCTCGGTTTTAATCCGAACAAGAAAATGAAAGTGATTGGGCATCAAGCAGTATGCATACGTGTTGGTAAATGGATGGACATAATGGGTGTACAGTTTTAGAAAATACTCATAATTTCGATCTTCATAAAACAGGTTTTCCCGGTTGTTTCCGCGATTGAAGATGTGATAATACAAACCGGGTTCCAAAGGCTGTGTTTTGTTCATCTTTTCCCCATTTATTTACAATGTTTCTAAGATTCTGCTTTATTGGATAGATAGAGTATATAACCAGAATAACTTGAACATCAAACGAAAACCGAGACCTCACAGGTTTCAGAAACCTGTGAGGTCTCGGTTTATTCTTCTTGCAAGATAATCCTTAACCGGGTAGACTTTTATCCGGCAGGATTAATTAACGTTCTCTTGAAGGAAAGGTGAATCGATGAAGATCGCTATCGGTTGTGATGAGGCTGCATTCAGTCTAAAAGAAACCATTAAAATCTACGTGGAAAAACTGGGACACGAAGTAAAGGACTACGGCGTATATAACACCGACCCGGTTCTGTATCCCGATATCGCCTACGCCGTTGCCACCGCCGTGGCTGACGGTAAACATGAGCGCGGCATCCTGATCTGCGGCACGGGCATTGGCATGGCCATCACCGCCAACAAGGTGCCGGGCATCCGCGCCGCCGTGTGCCACGACGCCTACTCAACCGAACGCTCGCGCAAGAGCAACAACTGCCAGGTGATGACCATGGGCGCGCGCGTGATTGGCGAAGAAACCGCCAAAATGATGGTGAAAATCTGGCTCGACTGTGAATTCCAGGGCGGCGGATCGACCGCCAAAGTGGAGCGCATCAGCGCCATTGAGAAAGAATTTCAAAAGTAAAACAGACCCAACACCAGTTTAACTCAGGCTAACTGCCGGGAGGTGCCCATGAGTGTAACAGCGCGCAGCCTGCAAGGCTATCAGGTAGCCATTCAAGCTGGTCAGCACCAGTTTATGGCAGACGAACCCGCGGGTGTGGGAGACGATACCGGCCCCACTCCCTATGATTTGCTGCTGAGCGCCCTGGGCGCCTGCACGGTGATGACCATTCAAATGTATGCCCGCCGCAAGGGCATCCCGCTGGAAGGCGTTGAGATCAGCCTGGACACCTATAACACGCATGCCAATGATTGCAAAAAATGCGAAGAAGGCGAGTCGCGTGTCAGTGTGATTGAGCGCCGCCTGTCCTTCAAAGGCAAATTGACCATTGAACAGATTCAACGCCTGACCGAGATTGCCAACCGCTGCCCGGTGCACCGCACCCTCAGCGGAGACATTCGCATTCACACCTCGGTCGTGTAATAAGCATTTTCTTGTTATGATTGTGATGATCAACAAAGCCGATAACAAGAAGTTGTCGCTTATTCATTAATGAATAAGAACTGTGTTTGTTCAGGAGAAAACAAGTATGTCTTTTCCATTTGTCCCCTCTGAAACGGTTAAAGTGCCGCCCCTGGCATTCAAAGATTCAATTGAACTGCCCGCCAGCCAGACCGCCATCCTGGTGACGGACATGCAAAATGATTTTGTTAAACCGGAGGGCAGCCTGTGCATCGCCTCGGCGGTTGAAACCATCCAGCCCATTGCCAGCCTGCTGAAGGCCGGCAGGCAGGCCGGTGTGCGCGTGGCCTACACGCTCGACAGCATGGTGCCTGATGACCCCGAATTCAAGATCTGGCCTGCCCACACGGTGCCGGGCACCTGGGGCTACGAAATCATTGACGAACTAAAACCGGCTGAAAATGACCTGCTGTTCCCCAAAAGCCGCTATGACGGTTTTTACGGCACTTCGCTGGAGCATTACCTCTCCTATGTGTGGGGAGTGAAAAACCTGGTCATCACCGGAACGGTGTCTAACATTTGCGTGCTGCACACAGCGGCTTCAGCCGGCATGCGCTGGTTCCACGTGGTGTTGGCGGCCGACACGGTCTCAGCCATCACCGAGTTTGACCAGGCGCTCACCCTGCACCAGGTATCCAGCCTGTACACCGGCAGCATCCTGCGCAGCAGCAAAAATATCAAATTCATCTAGCAATATAGCAATAACGAAAAAGAGTGCGCTCCACTACACCATGGCGCACTCTTTTTTTCTTATCTATTTACGGGAGTTTGGGATTATTAAGGTGTCATTGCGAGAGAGCGCAGCGAGCGATGACAATTACTTTTTCCCGATTTGTCTATTCACTTCACTGGTGTTTGTTATAGCCCGCTGCTTCCAGCATGGTGGTCAGCAGCCCGTTTTGGGATACATCGACCACCGCAGCAGCCCTGGCCTGAACATGAGCGGGGGCTGTGGACGGGGCAAATGCTTTTTGCGCC
This sequence comes from uncultured Anaerolineaceae bacterium, assembly GCA_964580315.1. Classification (GTDB taxonomy): domain Bacteria; phylum Chloroflexota; class Anaerolineae; order Anaerolineales; family Anaerolineaceae; genus CAZOKH01. Next base: position 36,461 of record CAZOKH010000018.1, read on the forward strand.
AGTGTGAATAAATCCAGGTCATTTTCGCCATCGCCAGCGGCAAACACCGGCATGCCGCTCAGGCCCAGGTGTTCCATCACGCTCAACGCCCCCGAACGCTTGCTGACGCCCCTGGGATTGATGTCAAAAATCGACGTCAGGCTGAGCCCAATTTCGAGCGGCATTTGGCCTAAAAAACGAAACAATTCCGCATGCATTTCGCGATCATCGGTGATGCAGGTGGCCTTGGTGACAGCATCATTGCGGCAGCTTTCATCAAAAGACGTCCACGGCGCATCAAAACGATCCATCCAATACCTGCCAAATTCGTTGGGGTGCATTAAAACCGTGCGCTCTCTTTCCATCAACATCACCGGCAGATCAGGAAATTGTTCGAAATAATCGAGCATCTGGTTTAGCAAACCTTTATCAAACGGATGAATGCTGTGAATTTCACCCCCCGGTTTATACACCACCGAGCCGTTCTGGGTTACCACCGGAAAAGGAAGCGGCTCCTTTTGAAACATCCCGTTTTCGTGGAACATTACTTCCACCGAGTCCATCGATCTGCCTGTGCAGGGAATAAATTGGACTGCGTGGCTGTTTAATAAGATCTCAATATCCGTTGGATGGATGCGTTCCTGTTTATCCAGTAAAGTGCCATCCAGGTCAAAACAAATAACGGGTACGGTCATGGTTAAAAAATTCTCCATAAATGGGTGATGAAAGCCATTCAAAATTGCAGGTCAAACCGTGCGAGCACTGGAATGAACCGACGCAGGTAAGTATAACCAAAAAAACATAATCTACATAACACAAACAAAAAGCCGCCTCTCGAATGAAAGACGGCTTTTTCGTTCCAAATCAAGGATTTACGCGCCGATGTAGGCTTTGCGCACACCTTCATCATTCATCAACTGCGCGCTGGGACCTTCCAGCACAATGTTCCCCACTTCCAACACATAGCCGTAGTCGGCCAGTCCCAGGGCAATGCGCGCGCTCTGCTCCACCAGCAGCACGGTCAGTCCCTCTTTGTGAATGCGCGCAATGGTGGCAAACATTTCATTCACCAGGTTGGGCGCCAATCCCAGCGAGGGTTCATCCATCAACAGCAGGCGCGGACGCGACATGAGCGCGCGGCCCACCGCCAGCATTTGCTGCTCGCCGCCCGAAAGGGTGAGGGCGCGCTGTTTCTGGCGGTCTTTCATCTTGGGAAACAGGTGAAACACCTTTTCCAGGTTGTCTTTAATTTCCGCCGGGTCATTGCGCGTGTAGGCGCCCATCATCAGGTTTTCCATCACGGTCAGGTTGGTGAAAACCCGCCGCCCTTCAGGCACCATGGCAATGCCCATCTTCACCCGGTCGTGCGCTTCGATGCCGGTGATATCTTTACCCTCATAAATAATTTTTCCCGACTGCGGTTTTACCAGTCCGCAGATGCTGCGCAGCGTGGAGGATTTTCCCGCTCCATTGGCGCCGATCAGCGTGATGGCGCTGCCGTCCGGCACATCAATGGAAATGCTCTTCAGCGCGTGCACGCCGCCGTAAAACACGTTGAGGTTTTCGATCTTCAACATGGTTATCCCGCTCCTAGATAGGCATCGATTACTTCCTGGTTACCCTGGATTTCAGCCGGGTTGCCGCGCGCAATCGTCTTGCCATAGTTGAGCACCGCGATATGCTCGCAGATGTTCATGATGACCTGCATGTGGTGCTCAATGATCAGGATGGTCAGGTCGAAATCTTTGCGCACGTTGAGGATAAAATCGATCATCTCGGTGGTTTCCTCAGCGCTCATGCCGGTGGCCGGTTCATCCAGCAGCAGCACATGCGGCTGGGTTGAAAGTGCGCGCGCCACTTCCAGCTTGCGCTGCAAGCCGTAGGGCAGCGAGCCGGCAATGTCGTCAACGTGCTGGATCAGCCCCAGCCCTTCCAGCAGGCTGATGGCCAGGTCATTGGCGCGTTTCTCTTCGGTCACATAACCCGGAGTGCGCAGCACCGCCGCCGCCGGGGTCGATTTGAGGCGAATGTGGTCGCCAATCATCACATTGTCATACACGGTCAGGTTGCGAAAGATGCGGCTGTTCTGGAAGATGCGCGCCAGCCCCAGCGCGGTAATCTGATCGGGACGCTTGCCGGTGATCTCTTTGCCGTTCAGGAACAGTTGACCGCGTGTGGGCTTATAGAAACCGGTGATGACGTTGAAGACAGTGGTTTTCCCCGAACCGTTGGGGCCAATCAGCCCTACAATTTTGCCCTTCTCCAGGTTCAGGTTAAAATCATCAACCGCGACCAGACCGCCAAACTGCATTGTCAGGTGATTAACTTCCAGTATGTTCACGGTTCTCTGCTCCATTCGACTTTTTTATTATTCTGCGCACCCAGCCGTAGATGCCGTCCCATGAAAACTCACGCGAGCCCATCAGGCCGCCGCGAGCAAACAGGATGAGGAACAGCAGCATGATGGCAAACGCCAGCATACGCATACCGGGAATACCGGGAAAGCTGTAATTAAAAATCACACGCGGCGCTTCCACCGCTCGCAGCCACTCAGACATGACTGTGTAAATGCCCGCAGCAATGATGCCGCCAGTGAGGCTTTGCACGCCGCCCAGCACCGCAATGGTCACCACGGCATAGGTCAGGTAGGGCCGGAAAGTGTTGGGGTCAACTGTTCCCAGGATGTTGGAGAACAACCCGCCCGCAATACCCACAAAGAAAGATGCCACCACAAAAGACATCATCTTGTGATAGAACAAATTAACACCCACTGCCTCGGCGGCAATTTCATCCTCGCGAATGCACTTCAACGCCCGCCCATAACTGCTGTCGATCAGTCGCTTTGTGACAAATACCGTAATCATCACTATAACCACAACATAGGTGAGCGTGATCTGGTTGGGCACGCCCTTCAGCCCCATGGCGCCGTTACACACACTGGGTAAATTCACAAACAACAGGCGAATCACTTCCGAAAAGCCAAAGGTCACAATCAGCAAATAATCGCCGTGCAGGCGCAGCGCCGGCGCGCCAATGAGAAAGCCCACAAAAGCAGCCAGAAGACCACCCAGCAGCAACGACGGTAAAAAGGGCCAGTAGGCGTTTTCAATCCACGGCAGGGGAGGATTAATTAGAAAGCTCATCACTTTGGCTTCAGGTGAAAGTGTGAGGATCGAGACGGTGTAAGCCCCCACGGCAATCAGGCCGGCATGCGCCAACGAGAACTGACCGGTGAAGCCAAACACCAGGTTGAAGCTGCAAACCAGAATAATGTATAACCCCCACATATTGAGCAGACGAAGAATATAGTCATCCAGATGATTCTGTCCCCACACTGAAAGGAGGAGAATACCAGCCGCTGCCGACAGGCTTAAGATGAGTTTGGTGTTCTTTTTCATCTTAGACTTTCTCCTCTCTGACCTTGACGTTGAAAATGCCGCCCGGGCGGAACAGCAAGAACAGGATGAGGATCACAAAGGTGAAAATGTCGCGGAAAGAGGTAAGGGTGGGTAAAAATGCCACCAGCATAATTTCGCCCATGCCCAGCAAAAAGCCGCCCACCATGGCGCCCGGGATGCTGCCGATGCCGCCCATCACCGCGCCGATGAAAGCTTTTAAACCTGGAATGGCGCCGGTAAAGGGGTCAACATAAGGAAATTTGGAACAGTACATAAAGGCGCCCACCGCCGCAAAACTGACGCTGAGGATGAACGAAAAAGAAACCACCTGGTTGATGTTGACTCCCATCAACTGGGCTGCCTCAATGTCTTTGGAAACTGCGCGCATGGCACGCCCCATTTTTGTTTTGGTCACAATGTAAAACAACAACAGGAAGAGGAGGGTTGCCACAATGACAATGGCAATATTCACCACCGGCAGCGCCACTTCGCCCATGTTGATTACCTCATCCAAGATTGCCGGATGCGGAAATGGTTTGGAGCGCGACGTAAACAGCACAATAAACAGGTTTTGCAACAAGAACGAGATGCTGATGGCGCCGATGAAAGATGATGTTTTTGCCTGGCGCAGCGGACGGTAAGCCACTTTTTCCACCAGCAGTCCCAGTAGAACTACAATAACAGTTGCAATGGGAAAGGAAACATACCAGGGGAGATTGTAGGTCATGACGCCCCACATGGTTAAGAATGCAGCAGCCATGAAAAACTCGCCGTGCGCCATGTTAATCAAACCGACCACACCATAGATGATGGTGTAGCCAATGGCAATCATGGCGTATAACGATCCCAGTGCAATCCCATTAATCAGGAACTGGAGAAACAACGATAGGGTCATATTTGGGTTTCCCTAGAAGAAATCCATCATAAAGAATAATTTCCTGGGGGGCAGATCGCCCCCCAGGATGGAATGACAAGTTTCGATTATTCGGGTTTTGCCAGGTAACGGAAGGTTTTCAATCCGTCTTTGATCTCGATCACCGGGCAGCCCAGAACTGCATTGCGTTCCTCATCGAACTGCAGCAGACCGCGCGCTCCGGTAAAGGCGGTTTCATTCAGCGCTTCGCGAATGGCCTCGGGGTCAACCGATCCGGCACGTTCGATGGCATCCAGCATCACCATGTAGGCGTCATAGCCGGTCACCGAGAAGGTTTCGGGTTCGATGTTATATTCTTTGCGGAAGCCTTCCACAAATTCCACGGCTTCGGGATTGGTGAAAGCTTCGGGGTGGAACTGGGCAGTGTAGGTGAAACCTTCGGCATTTTCACCGGCAATTTGCACCAGTTCGGGCACATCCGCCGAGTCGCCAGCCAGGAAGGGGGCAGTGATGCCCAACTGCTTGGCCTGCTGCAAAATGGCGGCTTCTTCAGCATACTCATTGGGGGCAAAAATCACATCGGGATTGAGGGCTTTGATCTGGGTAAGCTGGGCGGTGAAATCTCGGTCGCCGGTCTGGAAGGAGAAATAACCCAAAACAGCTTTTTCATCACCGGTCATCTGGATGAAATTGGTGCGGAAGTAGTTAGCCAATCCCACGCAGTAATCCAGGGTGATATCCACCAGCAAAACAGCCGTCTTGGCGCCAATATCTTCGGTGGCAAACTTGGCAGCAGCCCATCCCTGGAAGGGATCAATGAAGGCTACGCGGAAAGCATAGGGTTTGCCCTGGGTGACCAGCGGGTTGGTGCAGGCCGGTCCAATTGCCGGGATCTTGGCTTTGTCGAGCACTTCGTTCTGCGCCATGGCCATTGAGCTGGAGTTGACGCCGAGAACGGCAACCACTTTTTCAACTTCCACCAGGCGCTGGGCGGCAATGGCTGATTCACTTTTCTCGCTCTTATTGTCCACCAGCACCAGCTCAACCTTCTTACCCAGCACTTCGGGTTTCATTTTATTGGCAAGTTGAATACCTTTCCAGGTCATGTCGCCGTAGGGGGCGCCCCAACCGGTCATGGTTTCATTGACGCCAATCTTAATCACATCGGGCAAGGCAGCGGCTTCCTCTGCAGGAGCTTCTTCAGCAGGGGCTTCTTCAGCGGGCGCTTCTTCTGCAGGCGCTTCCTCTGCGGGCGCTTCTTCAGCAGGGGCTTCTTCGGCGGGGGCTGCCGGGGCGGCGGGCGCACAGGCGGCCAGCACCAGGCTGAACAAAACCAACAGGGAAAGCAAAATCGAAATTCTCTTCTTCATTATGATCTTGGCTCCTTTCAAAACGAAACAAGTGGATAGACAATTTGGCAGACTACAATAAGGATTTCCAATTTTTTAATCGATTGGCTTACTCCTTTCTACACAGAACGGTAAATCCTATTCCATGCAAAAATTGTATCTAGTCGTTTTACCATTTCAAAACTCATCTGGCGACAACGAGTCTTGTATGCATAAAAGCCAGAACCAAACCAATCCAATTCATACTCCCCCGTAAAAGAACTGGTATAGAGAACATTTTCATTATATAACGATTGCTGAAAAATCAAATACCCCAAAGGGTTAACTTTCAGCCAGGAGAAACCGGATGAGGCGGTATGGATTAAAATGAGGATTGTGGATATTAAAAAAGAATTGGAGTAGGTCTTATGCGTATTGCCATTTTTGGAATGGGTGGGGTGGGCGGTTTTTTTGGCGGCAAGCTGGCGCAGTCCGGCGAAGAGGTGTATTTCATCGCCCGCGGCGCTCACCTGGAAGCCATTCGCCGCTCGGGGCTGGTGGTGCACAGCGTAACCGGCGATTTCACCATTCAGCCTGCCCGAGCTGAAAGCGACCCGGCTGTGATTGGCCCGGTGGATATTGTGCTGGTGGCGGTCAAAGCCTGGCAGGTGCAGGAAGCCGCCAAAGCCATTCGACCATTGGTGGGCGAACAAACCATTGTCATCCCGCTGGAAAACGGGGTGGAAGCCGCACCCCAACTGGTTGAAGTGCTGGGCAGCGAGCATGTGGCGGGTGGTTTTTGCCGCATTTCCAGCCTGATCGCAGCGCCGGGTGTGATTCGACACGAAGGCGTCGAGCCGATTATCAGCTTCAACTGGCCCGACGCGCACGCCGACCCGCGCCTGGACGCCCTGCGCGCCGCCTATGAGCGCGTGGGTGTGAAGGCTGAAATGCCGGCCGACGTGCTGGCCGCCCTGTGGATCAAGTTCATTTTCATCTCATCCTTCAGCGGGGTGGGGGCTGTGACGCACGCGCCCTCGGGCGTGCAGTTGGCTGTGCCCGAAACCCGCCAGATGCTGATTGACGCCATTGCCGAGGTGTCGGCAGTGGGGCGCGCTTGCGGGGTCAACCTGCCGGCCGACATTGAGCAGCGCACCCTGCACTATGTTGAATCCATCCCGCCGCACACCACCGCCTCCATGCAGCGCGATATCCTGGAGGGGCGTCCCAGCGAGCTGGAATATCAAACCGGTTCAATTGTGCGCCTGGGCAAAGCGCACGGCGTGCCCACCCCCACGCACAGCTTCATCTACGCCAGCCTGCTGCCGTTGGAGCAGCGCGCCCGCGGCAAATTGACTTTTTAATTTTAGCGAACCGCCAAGGCGCGAAGGGCGCAAAGAAATTTCAAAAAAACTGGCAATCCCGGCATCTCGCAAATCCCTCTCAATTATTTGGTGCGCCTGGGCGCACCATTTTCGGTGCGCTGGAGCACACCTACAACTGCCGTTTGTCACCTCAAGCGATAGCGAGAGGACTTTTCAATTATGGCTAAGATGTCTCGCTCTGCTCGACATGACAAGGTAGTTTCAGTGCGCTGAAGCACACTACTACTGTATAGGCTTGCCCTCCCCGAACCCCACCCAGGGGGTGGGGTCAAAATGTTCTCCAGAAACAAGCGTTTAAATCGCACAGCCGCGAAGGCCGCCAGGCCTAGTAACCTGGGCGCACCAAACCTTCAGCGGGAGGAAGGCAACGGTGCGCTGAAGCACATCCTATCTTGTTTGCGTTCTTTCCGCCTTTGCGGTGAAGATTCAAGCCGCTCGAAAATCCCTCCCTATTTTTCGCAGAAAAATGGGGAGGGTGGCCGCAGGCCGGGTGGGGTACGCTGAAGCACACCCCACCTTAATTGCGTTCTTTCCGCCTCTGTGGTTAAAAATAACAGGTGCAGATTTCTCCGCACCTGTCGTGTATTTTTCTGTAGGGGCGTACGCCCGCACTTCTATCCCAGATGCATGGGCATCAGCACATGCGAGTAATTCTCGTCGCCCACCGGGCGCAGCAGCGCCGGGGTGGTGTTGGCGTTGGTTTCCACCGCCACGCTGGAGGCGCGCGCCACATCCAAAAATTCGCGCAAGAAGCGCACGTTGAATGCAATCACCAGCGGTTCGCCTTCCACGGCGGCCTCCAGCACCACTTCGCTGGAGCCGGTCTCTTCCGACTGGGCAGAAATTTCAACCTTGCCGGGCTCATCGCCGCCGGGCAAAATGTTCAGGCGCACCACGTTGGTGCCTTCGCGCGCAATGATCTCAGCCTGCTTGCAGGCTTTGAGGAAGGCCGAGGTGCCGATGACCGTGGTAGTTTTGGACGAGCGCGGGATGATGGCGCGGTAATCGGGGAAGTTGCCGTCAATGAGCTGCGACACCAGTTCGGCATTTTCCAGGTAGAACAGCACCTGCCCACGCCCCTGGGGAGTGATCATGGTGACGGTCTTTTCACCGTCGCTGGCAATGCGCGCCAGTTCGCTGAGCGCGCGCGCCGGGATGAGGATGGTGGCGGGTTTTTCCACCGGGCTGGACAGGTTCGCTCTGCGTACGCTGATGCGAAAACCGTCGGTGGCTGCCAGGGTTAACTCATTGCCCTGCATGTTCAGGTAAACACCCTGCAGCGCCGGGCGGGCTTCATCGCTGGAGGCGGCAAATACCACCTGCTGAATCATTTCTTTAAAGTCGCTGACGTTCAATTCCACGCCGGCTTGCGGGTCTGCCACCGGCATGGGCGGGAATTCTTCGGCGTCGATGCCTTTGATTTCAGTGCTGGAAGAGCCGCAGGTGACGTTGAGCGTTTTGGTGCGTTCGTTCAGGGTCAGCACCACGTGCTCATCGGGCAGGGCGCTCACCAGATCGCCAAAAGTGCGCGCCGGCACAGTGATGGAGCCTTCTTCGGTCACCTGGGCGCCAATTTTGCAGGTGATGCCCAGTTCCAGGTTGGTCGCTGAAAGGCGCAAGCGGCCTTCATCGGTGGCCACCAGAACGTTGGCCAGCACCGGCAGTGTGCTGCGCGGCGATACCGCACGGGAAACGATGCTCAATCCATGAGCCAGTTGTTGTTGTGAGACGGTAACTTTCATGGGGCAGCCCTCTTCACCAAGTGGAATGAAACCAGTATACAACGAGACGAAGTAAATTGGTAGTTAAAAAGTACAGCATTGCTATTTTAACCGTTTTTTGCATGCAGAAAAATCTTTTTAATTTTATCAAAAACACCCCCTCTTGCATCTCCCCCATTTTCAAAACCTGAAAATGGGGGAGAATTTTTCCATGATTGGACTCCCTGATTTGGATTTTGAGCAAACCGGTTGAAATCCTCCCCAAAAATCCGCTTTTTAGATTTTGGGAGAGGCAGGTGGGGGTGCTTTGCTATTTCACCGGCAGAATCTGATAATCAAACTTGTAGCCGGCGCCCTCGGCCGCTGCCTGGATTTTTGAGCGAATTTCTGCGTAGTTAAATTTGTAAGTGAAATCCTTGCCGAATTGTTTCGACTGCTCCTCGATGGAACCCTGGCGGCCGCCGCCGCCAAAAGTGTTGTAGCTTTCCTTCTTGAAACCAAAGCCCCCCGACATGCCGCTGTCGAGGTCGCCGCCTGTGGATAAGCCCGAACTGGCTTCCA
>CAZOKH010000019.1:0-45069 GCA_964580315.1 uncultured Anaerolineaceae bacterium
ATCTTCCACCCCGAATTTGTTACTTTGTCTTGACTTTTATCACAGTTGTTTCGAGTGAAGCCCTGAACAGGGCGGAACGAGAAATCTTAACTTCACAATCGAAGACTTCTCTTCGCTCAACCTTGCAGGTTTTGCTCATCGAAGTGACAAATTGTTGAAATCGACTATCTGTGTCAATCCGTGTTCATCTGTGGTTTTCTTGAGGATTAGAAATTGAGTATTGACACAACACAGCTTCTTATCGGTTTTCTTACCGCGGTGCTGATTGCGCTGGCAGCCTGGCGCGCGCACAGTCTCAGCGTCAGCGGGGCGTGGGCGGCGGCCGGCCTGGGCACGGTCATTTTTGGCCTGGGCGGCTGGCAGTGGGCGGTGGTGCTGTTGGGATTCTTCATCTCTTCCAGCGGGTTGTCGCGCGTGGCGAAGAAACGAAAAGCTGTGTTTGTTGAGAAGTTCTCCAAGGGCTCGCAGCGCGACGCCGGACAGGTGCTGGCCAACGGCGGGGTGGCCGGGTTGTGTGTGCTGCTGCATTTGCTGGCGCCGCAAGGCGGCTGGGCCTGGCTGGCCTTTGCCGGTTCACTGGCAGCCGCCAACGCCGACACCTGGGCTACTGAGCTGGGCGTGCTGGGGCGTTCCACCCCGCGCCTGATCACCAGCGGCAAACCGGTTGAAAAAGGCGAATCAGGCGGCGTCACCTGGGAAGGCACACTGGCGGCTTTCGGCGGGGCGCTGTTGATTGCCCTGCTGGCGGCGGCAGTGGAAGGCAGCCTGGCAGCGGCGCTGCCGTTTGGCGTTGTGCTGCGCATGGGCCTGATTGCCCTGGCCGGGCTGCTGGGCAGCCTGCTCGACTCGCTGCTGGGCGCCACCGTGCAGGCGATTTACACCTGCCCGGTGTGCCAAAAAGAAACCGAGCGCCATCCGCTTCACACTTGCGGGACAGCCACCACGCTGAAGCGCGGTTTGCCCTGGATGGACAATGACTGGGTCAACACGCTGTGCACGCTGTGTGGGGCAGTGGCGGCAGGGATTTTTATTTTCTTCTAAATTGCAACAACGAACCACACGAAAGACACGAAAAGCGGATGAATATTAACCTTTTTTCGTGAAGTTCATAAAACTTTTTGTTTGTAATTATTCAGAATCGTCCGTTTGGATTTAAAGAATTCAGCGATTTGTTGCGGATTCGTCAGAGACCAAACCGCATAGGCAACCTTGTTGATCAACTACAGGAAGCTGACTGTAATCATTTTGGATCATTAATGTCAATGCATCACGGATAGAGGAATTCGTATGTGTAGTTACGAGTTTTTGGTGTCCTTCGATTAAGTTTCGGATGGGAAAAAGCATACCAAAACCCTCCATTAATTAGTACTATGAAAAAGCCTTAGAAAAGTCTTTCTGTTAGATCATCCCGCTCCATCCCCAGATGATCTGTCACATCATTCAAAATGGCGCTAATTTTGCCCCACTGATATCGCGCGGAATTCTCATGCAGCAAAAACCTCCTCCCGCAAATAATGCATACGTACTACGCGCGGGCGGTCCTTTTCATCAAAATGACAACTGATGGCATCTTGAATGGCGGTTTTTAATTTCTCCCAGGTGTCGGCTTCGGTATAGATGGAATATCCCAGGGCGCGGGCAGTATATCCGCCTTCGGCTGCTTCTTCGACAACAAACACGATTTCAGTCATACGTATTCTTCCTTGTCTCATCAAGTATAAAACAAATCTGATGCGGATTCAATGTTAATGCAGTGCGCCGGCCGCCAAAGGCCGGGGCACCGCCCATCAGGAAAAACAGGAGGGGGGAATGGGAAAGATTGCACTAAGCATCTTGAAGCGCAGAAATCCACAAATAGGGTTCTTCGATCAAGTCTTTGATATATTGCAGGAAGCGCGCAGCCGGGGCGCCGTCCACAATGCGGTGGTCAAACACCAGGCTGAGGGTCATCTTCTGGCGCACCACACACTGGCCGTCTTTCACCATCATAGCGGGGGCAATGCGCCCCACGCCCAGGATGGCGGCTTCGGGCAGGTTGATCACCGGGGTGAAGGCATCTACGTCGAACATGCCCAGGTTGGTGATGGTGAAGGTGCCGCCGGTCAGGTCGTCGGGCAGGGCGCGGCCGTTTTTGGCAGCCTCGGCCAGTTCGCGGTAGCGCGCGCCGAGCTGGCGCAGGCTCAACTTGTCGGCATCTTTTACCACCGGCACCAGCAAGCCGCGCTCGGTGTCAACTGCCAGGCCAATGTTGATGTGTCCCAGCAGTTCCACAGCGTCGGGCGCCAGGCGGGCGTTCATGTAGGGGAATTTGCGCAGCGCCAGGGCGCACAGTTTGGCCAGCAGGTCGTTGTAAGAAGGTGCGAAGCCCCATTCGTCTTTGAGGCGGGTTTTGAGGCGCTCGCGCATGGCCACAAATTCGGTGGCGTCCACGTCCATGAACAGGGTAACGCGGGCGGTGGTGTGCGCGCTGGTTCCCATGCGCTCGGCAATGATGCCGCGCACGCCGCGCAGCGGCAGGCGTTCGGTCACTTCGGCAGCGGGCAGGGGTGCGCCAGCCGCAGGGACGCCGGCAGGTGCTGCGCCGGTTTGCTGCATGGCGCGCTCCACGTCGGTTTTGGTGATGATGCCGCCGGCGCCGCTGCCGGTAATGGCAGACAGCGGGATGCCGGCCTGGGCGGCCATGTTTTGCGCCACAGGGGTGGCTTTGGGCTGCTTTTCCAGGAAGGCGAGCACGTCTTTTTCAACCACGCGCAGTCCCTCGCCGCCGGTGGGCGGCACCTGGGTCAGGTCAATGCCTTTGTTTTCAGCCAGTTTGCGGGCGCGCGGTGAGGCGAACACGCGGCCGGTTGGTTCAACGGCAGCGGGCGCTGCAATTGACGGGGCGGTTTCTGAAGCGGCAGGGGCAGCCGCAGGTTGTTCGGTTTCAGCCGGGGCGGGGGCGCTGCTGCCGGCAGTGAATTTATCTTCGGGCTTGCCGATGATGGCGACCACCTCCAGCACGGGTACAACCGCGCTGTCGGGGTAAGGGCCGATGTGGATGGTGCCGCTGGCGGTGGCTTCCACCGGGAAAACCGCTTTGTCGGTTTCCACTTCCAGCACTTCCTGGCCCTGTTTCACTTTGTCGCCGTCTTTGACATTCCATTTCACAATGGTCACTTCTTCGACGGTTTGCCCCAGTTTGGGGATGAACAGTTCTTCAGCCATTAGCGCATCACCTTTCTGCAGGCCTCCACAATGCGGTTGGTGTTGGGGATGACCACATCTTCCAACACCTCGGCGCGGGGCACCGGCACATTGGCGGCAGACACGCGCACCATGGGGGCATCGAGGTAATCGAATGCCAGTTCGTTGATTTGCGCCATGATTTCGCTGATAAAGCTGGTGTTTTCGTAGGCTTCATTGACGCCCACAAAGCGGCCGGTTTTCTTGATGGAGGCGATGATGGTGTCGATATCCAGCGGTTTCAGGCTGCGCAGGTCGATCACTTCCACGTCGATGCCTTCTTTAGCCAGGATTTCGGCAGCCTCGAGCGATTTTTGCACCATGCGCGAATAAGTGACGATGGTCAGGTCTTTGCCTTCGCGTTTCACATCGGCCACACCCAATGGGATGATGTAATCTTCTTCAGGAACGGGACCCTTATCTTTGTAGAGCATCTTGTGCTCAATAAACATGACCGGGTTGTCATCCTGGATGGCGGCTTTGAGCAAGCCTTTGGCGTCGTAGGGTGTGGAGGGCATGACCACGTACACGCCGGGCAGGTGGGTCCACAGAGATTCGAGGCTTTGCGAGTGATGGGCGGCAATGGCGCGGCCGGCGCCGCCTTCGGTGCGCACCACGCAGGGCACGCTGGTTTTACCGCCGAACATATAGCGGTTTTTGCCGCCCTGGTTGGCGAGCTGGTCGATGATCAGGGGGGTGAAGTCCACATACATAATCTCAGCCACGGGACGCATGCCCACCATGGCTGCACCCACCGCCGCGCCGGCGATGGTGGCTTCGGAAATGGGGGTGTTGATCACGCGCCATTGTCCAAATTCTTCCAGCAGACCGCGCGTGGCGCCGTATGCGCCGCCGTACAGGCCGATATCTTCACCAAACAGGAAGACATTTTTGTCACGCAGCATTTCTTCGCGCATGGCTTCTTGCAGTGCCTGGGCATAGGTGATCTGGCGCATGTTGGGGTCAGATTTCACGCGCCGGCGCAGTTCGGCTTCTTTGGCCACATCAGTTGCAGTGGTTTTCAAAGGGGCGAAGACATCGGTGAAAGCTTCACTTACGTTTGGTTCCGGTGAGGCGTCACTGTATGCCTGGGCCTGTTCGATCTTGGCCTGCACGGTTGCATCCATCTTTTCAAATTCTTCATCGGTCAGCATGCCGATGGTTTTTAAATCTTCCGAAAGCACGCTGATGGGGTCGCGCTCTTTCCACTCGGCTTCTTCTTCACGCGTGCGGTAGGCGCGCGGGTCAGAATGCGAGTGGCCGTACCAGCGGTAGGTTTTGGCTTCAATCAGGCTGGGGCCTTTACCCTGCCGGGCGCGTTCCACGGCTTTGGTAACCGCGCTGCGCACGGCCAGCACGTTCATGCCTTCCACCGATTCACCCGGGATGCCATAAGCAGCAGCGCGATCTGAAATGTCGGGCGTATTGCAGGTGGTTTGCCAGGGGGTGGACATGGCGTAGAGGTTATTCTCAATCACGAACACCAACGGCAGGTCCCAGATGGCGGCCATGTTGAGCGATTCGTGGAAGTTGCCTGTGTTGGTGGCGCCATCTCCAAAGAAGCACACGACCACGCTGTCGGTGCCCTGAAGTTTTTGCGCCAGGGCTGCGCCAACCGCCACCGGGATGTTGCCGCCGACAATGCCGGTGGCGCCCAGGTTGCCGTGGGCAATATCGGCAATGTGCATGGACCCGCCTTTGCCTTTGCAGTAGCCGCCCGAACGACCCATCACTTCGGCCATCATTTGGTTGTAGTGGTTTTGTTTTTCTTCAGGGGTCAGGGCGGCGGTGTCGCCGTGGGCGTGGCAGTGGCCGTGACCGCGGTGGGTGCTGGTGATCAGATCATCCGGGCGCAGGGCTGCCACAGCGCCAACTGCCACAGCTTCTTCGCCGGCATACAGGTGCGAAGCGCCTTTGATGACGGCTTTGCTGAGCAATTTGGCAATGTTATTCTCCAGCGCACGGATTTCCATTATCTGGCGCAAGTAACCCAGAAGCTGCTCTTTGGTGAGTGCTTGCTCCTCAATCAAAGCAGATACTTTTTCAATTCTTCTTGCAACACTTTTGCTTGCCATTCGTTTGTTTGCCTACCTCTCAAAATTATGCTTAGAAAAAATATTGGTAATCAACTTTTTGTGAAAAATGTTGTTTGTAAGATGTGAGTTTTCCTCGGTTCTAGTGAATTTATTTGTCAAGGGGAGAAGTGTCCTCGGGAGGAGGGTAGATTTTTTCAGGAGTGTGGCGGCGTTTGGGACGTTGAATGAGTTCAATGGTGAAGCTGTAATCTTTTTCGCTGTCCAGGTAGGCATAGTGCCCATCGCCGTCGGGGCCGAACCCCGAACCTTCCATGCTGACTTTGAAGCCGGCGGCTTCCGCCTGTTCAATAGCTGCGGTCATATCATCAACCAGGAAGCCGAGATGCTGCAAGCCGTATCCATGATCTTTGATAAAGTCGGTATAAATGGAGTCGCCGTCTTGATGTTCGATCAATTCAATGCGGGTGGGGCCAAAATAGCTGAGTGCAACGCGGAAATGATGGACAACCGGTTTGCCATGATAAAAGGCTTTTTGCACCAGGGGTTGACCGTAGGTGTAGAAATGCCAGGGGCCAATTCCAAAAACCTTCCAGTACATTTCCACGGTTTTATCCAGGTCTTTGACAACCATAGCCACCTGGGCAACACCGTTGTTGAGAAACGGCAGAGGGAGGGGGTTTTCAATAGAAGGTGTGTTCATTTCCGGTTCCCATGCAAAATAATGCCTGCTACTCTTGCAGCAGGCGGGTTGCAGTATCTTCGTCGGTGATCAAAACATTAATCAATTTTCCGCGCAGTGCAGCGCGAATAGCTTCCACTTTTATTTTTCCGCCGGCAACACCGATGATGCGGGTGATTTTCCGGATCTGATCCAGTTCCAGGCCGATCAACTTGTGGTTGATGGGATCATCCACCCGCTCGCCATTGATATTATAGAAATTCAGGCCGATGTCGCCCACGGCGCCCTTGTCTCTGATTCGTTGAATTTCTTCGTTTGTGAAAATGCCGGTGTTGATGGCTACTGATTCTTTGTTCATGGCACCAACACCCACAATGGCAATGTTGGCTTTGGCTGCCGCATTGAGCACTTTGGAAATTTGCGGATCTTTCAGCAGCGCTTCGCGAACTTCGCGGCTGCTGACAATGCCCGGCGATGAAAGCAGAAGCGGCTTGGCGTCAAAGGTTTGCGCCATGCGCCGCACAAGGTCGGTACCGTCGATGTTGGCATCGGGCTGGTTGAGCCCGCCAATGCTTTGAATGATGTTTAACCCCGGGAAACTGCGCGGCGGCAGCTCATGCACAATACTTGCCAGGGTGTGCCCCCAGGTGATGGCGATGCTCTCATCACCCTGGATGCTGCGCAGCAGGCATTCAGCCGCCGCCATACCCAGGTGATGGGTGAGCCGCTCTCTATTCTCGGGCTGGGGGGTGGGGATGGTGATGACTTCATCAATGTTGTAACGCAGCTCAACGGCATGTTCCAGCGAAGAGCGTTCTTCGTCATACGATTCCAGCTTGATTTGTACCACTTTCAGGTCGCGTGCGCGCTGCAGCAAGCGTGAAACCTTGATGCGCGACAGCCCCAGACGTTTCCCGATTTGTTTCTGGGTTAATTCGTCTTCATAATACGCCTGGGCTATTTTATACAGCAAACGCCGATTTTCAGATTCAAGGGTCATGGAAAAATGGTTTGAGACAGAGCGAAATTTTTTGCAGCACAGCTTACTCCTAAGATCATAACAAAACGATCATTTGAAGTCAAGTGATCGAAAATGATCATATGATCATAAACGCCAGTGAAACAGTGCCACTTCTGAAAGGTAAAATCAAGCATTCCAATTTGGGAGCGTCAGCATGACAAAAAACGTAGTGGTGGCATCGAAAAACCCGGTGAAGATCCAATCGGTGCAAATTGCCTTTCACCGTCTTTTTTCTGATCAGCCATTTAAATTTGAGGGTGTAGATGTGCCTTCAGGGGTGAGCAGCCAGCCGATGAGCAGCGCCGAAACCCTGCAGGGAGCCTTCAACCGGTTGAATGCGGCGGCCGGGGCTGTGCCAGGCGCCGATTACTGGGTGGGCATTGAGGGCGGCGTGGAAGCGCACGACGATGATTTGTTTGCCTTTGCCTGGGTGCTGGTGCGCAGCGGTGACCGCTGGGGAAAAAGCCGCACAGGGTCATTTGCCCTGCCGCCGCAGGTGGTGGAGCTCATTCACCAGGGCATGGAGATGGGTGATGCCGATGATATGGTGTTTGGGCGCAGCAATTCCAAGCAGAAAAACGGCGCCATCGGGCTGCTGACCGGCGATGTGGTGGACCGCACAGCTTTATATGAACAGGCGGTGATCTTGGCGCTGCTGCCGTTTAAGAATCCCGAACTGTACCCCCTGTTGTAAGTTTTTCTATTAACAGCGAAAAACACGAAACACACGAAAAAGAATAAAACCGAATTAAATTTTGTGCTATTTGTTGTTGTGAACACAATAAAACCACAGATAAACATGGATGGACACAGAAAATTTTTGTGTTTATCTGTGTCCATCTGTGGTTTTCATAGAATATGAGAACCATGCGGTCAGCCCGGCAAAACCAACACAGGCGCACGAACCCGGTTGAATGTAAAGCGGAACAGGATGCTGTTTACAACCTGTGGCCAGCTTTTTCGTATTTTAAATAGCTGACGGTTAACAAGTCAGGTAAAATCATGGTTCAATGCAGCTTCCGGGTGTAAATCCTGCAACCTGGATAGATGCAGGAGGATTTGAAGTTATGTTGATGGTGCTGATTGGTTTTGTTCTTTTGATTTTGGGACGCCGCTTGTTCTGGTTGTTTGTGGGCGGCGTGGGTTTCATTTTGGGCTTCTGGCTGACCAGCCAGGTGGTGACCGGCGACGGCGATGCGCGCCTGGTTGTGCTGGCGGTGGCGTTGATTTTTGGACTGGCAGGCGCCCTGATTGCGCGCATGCTGCAGCGCCTGGCAGTGGGCCTGGCCGGCTTTGTGGCGGGCGGTTATGTGCTGACCGGGCTGGCGCACATGCTTGGCTGGGAAATGGGCAATGTCTCGTGGATGTTGTTCCTGGTGGGCGGCGTGATCGGCGCCGGGCTGGTGGCCGGGCTTTTTGAGTGGGCACTGATTTTGCTTTCTTCCTTCACCGGAGCCACGCTCATCATTCAAAACTTACCGGCTGTGGCTGGCGAATGGCAGGTTCCCATGCTGGTCTCGCTGGGAATTTACATTGTGCTGGTGCTGTTTGGCATGTCGGTGCAGTCCAGCATGTGGCGGCATGAGTCACATTCCAAAAATGCCTAATCCTGAGGGGTTTAATGAACGAACGAATATTTAACGGCAGCATCGATTATTTGCACTCAACCGAACGTTTGCAGCGTCTGGAGGTGCCCGGGGTGGTGGCTCTGTGCCTGCAGGGCATTGAGGCGCACAGCGTGCTGGATGTGGGGGTGGGCAGCGGCGTCTTTGCGCAGGAATTTGCCCGGCATGGTATGCAGGTGGCAGGTGTAGACATTAACCCACAGATGGTGGCTTTTTCACAAGAATTGATACCGGAAGGTGTTTTTCAAATTGCCCCGGCCGAGCAATTGCCGTTTGAAGTCAACGCGTTTGACCTGGTTTTTATGGGATTGGTTTTGCATGAATGTGATGATGCGCAACAAGCATTGCAAGAAGCCGGGCGTGTGACGCGCCGGCGTGCTGCCATTTTGGAGTGGCATTATCGCATGGATGATTCTGGCCCGCCTTTGCATCACCGCGTGCAGCCGCAGCAAATTGAAAACTGGGCGCAGCAGGCGGGCTTTGCATCTATAGAATCTCATCCACTCAAAGAAACCCATTTGTTTCTCTTGAACAAATGACCCTGTTCTTGATCCTGGAACAGCGGGGAAAACATGTACAAACACCATTTTTGGTGTAAGATAAGACGCGGGGGACGCGTCAAGATGACACCTGGGTAAACAACAACAGGATAATCGTGTTTTACAGAGCCTAATCCTCTTTGACGGCGCGGAAAAATTCTTTGAGGTGAGTGATCATGAAAGCTGTCTGGAGAGGGAAAGTGCTGGCCGAAACCGGGAAAACGGTGATGTTTGAGGGAGCAATTTTTTTTCCTCTTGAGGCAGTCAACGAAAAATTTCTGAAGGCGACCGCCATCCGTTCGACCGACCCGGTGAAAGGGCAGGCACTGCACTACAATGTGATGGTGGAGGGTGTGCTTTTTCAAAATGCGGCCGTTTACTATCCCAGCCCGACCGCATCAGCCCGCCAGATTGAACGGCATGTCACTTTTGCCAGTTCCATCGAATTGAAAAGTTGAGTGAGCCGTCACACGATTCCTGTTGAAAAATATGGGTTTCTGTTCAGGAGCGTGTGAGATGAAAGCAATATATAAAGGTGTGGTTTTAGCTGAAAGCGAAAAAACGCAGGTAGTGGAAGGTAATCACTATTTTCCTCCCGAATCCATCCAGCGTGAATATTTCCAGGACAGCCCGCTGCACACCACTTGTCCCTGGAAAGGTGAAGCCAGTTATTATCACGTGGTGGTGAACGGTGAAACCTTGCGTGATGCCGCCTGGTATTATCCGCAGCCCAAAGAAGCCGCCAGCCAGATAAAAGACCATGTGGCATTTTATGCCAGCAAAGTCACTTTACAATAAAATGGTTATGGCTAGAGAAAAAGATAAGCGTGAGATTGCCCGGCGGGCGCAGTACCGCGGCGTGGTTCTGGCTGAGAGCAACAATGCGTTTGATCAGGACGGCACGTTTTTCTTCCCGCCCGATTCGGTTCACAGCGAATACCTGCGCCCGGCAGACCACACTGGTTCGTGCCTGTGGAATGGTGTGTCTGAATATTTCGATATTGTTATCGGAGAGCGTGTGATACGCAACGCCGCCTGGACGTTTCACAACCCCGGCCGGTTAACGGCGCGGATTAAAGATTTCATCGCTTTTGGGCCTGAAATTCAGGTGAGAGAGGTTTGAATTGTTGATTTTGCATATTGCCCGGCGGGAAGAATGGGAAGCAGAGCAGGCTGAAGGCTTTTATTCACCGGCCAATTTCGAGCGCGAGGGCTTCATTCATGGTTCGCTGCCGGAACAAATATTGGGCAGCGCGCAAAAACACTATCTCGGGCAGCGTGATCTGGTTTTGCTGGGCATTGACAGCCGCCGGGTGCAGGCTGAAATCCGTTTTGAAAACCTGGTGGGCGGCAGCCAGCCATTTCCACATATCTATGGGAAATTGAACAGAGATGCCGTGATTGGCACGTCGTCTTTTGAGGCAAACAGTGAAGGTGCATTTTTGCTGCCGCCGCAGGTGCCGCACTGGCGGCAAATCGCCGATACAGATCTATCCTGATGATATAATCTTCTGCTGTGGAATCCCTATCGAAAAAAACATCTGAAATTTTGGCTTTGATCCCTGCCTATAATGAAGGCCCAACCATTCAGCAAGTGGTGCGGAAGGTTTCAGCTTTTATGCCGGTGCTGGTGGTGGATGACGGCTCGCGAGATGACACCGCCCAACAGGCGGCTCTTGGCGGCGCGGTGGTGATTGAGCAGAAGCCCAACCAGGGCAAGGGCGTGGCGCTGCGCACGGGGTTTCTCTATGCCATTGAGCATCAATTTGCGGCCGTGATCACGCTGGACGGCGACGGCCAGCACGACCCGGCTGAAATTCCCGCATTTGTGAATCGTTATCACGCCTTTCCATCAGATTTGTTGATTGGGGCGCGCACTTTCCAGCAAATGCCGCCGGTGCGGCGCATGGCAAACACCCTGGGGCGCAGCCTGTTTTCGTGGGCGCTGCGCCAGCCGGTGATGGATAACCAGTCAGGCTACCGCCTGATTAGCCGGCGCATGATGGAAGCCATGCTGACCTGCGGCGAATGCGGCTTTGAATTTGAGGTGGATATGCTGGTGGTGTGCGTGGAACGCGGTTTTCAACTGGATTGGACGCCCATCCGCACCATCTACGGCGACCAGGGCAGCCACATCAGCCCGTTGAAGCATGCCTGGCATTTCATGCGCATGGTGTTGCAAACCCGGCGGCGCACCCGTTTGTCAGGCTGACCAACCGTCTTGCTTGACTCCCGGTTCATGGGGTGGTTCGGGCTGCCAGGGAAAACGGCTGCCCTGCACGGCACAGTTCAGGCACAATTCCAAACCTTCTTTCACGGTGAGTGGAACCGTGGTGATCCAGACCTCGAAATATTCGAGGAAAATGATGCGTTCCAGGTTGCTGCGGGCGCAAATTTCCTTGATCATCTTTTCCATGTCATCAAGGGGTTGGGCAGCCGTGGCGCGCCGATATTTGTATAACAATCCGCGCAGGCTGTGGATGGCCTGTTGAAAGAAATCCATAACGGCATTATAGCATGGGGGGAAATTGGTATCAGATTTGTTACTTTTCTTGTGGTCATTCAAGTTTTGTTTTACACTAAATACTATTCAAAAATAATCAATTGTTGGGGATCATGTCAGAGGCAAGTCCTTCCTTTCTAAACACAAAAATTTCCATTCCGCGCCTGGTAGAGCATTCTGTTCAGCGTCCCAGATTGCTCAACAGGTTGGAAGAAAGTGTTCGTCGTGGTAAATTGACCTTGATCAGCGCTTCTGCGGGATATGGAAAGTCAACCCTGGTGCGCCAGTGGCTTGAATTTACCAGGAACCAAATTCATCCAATTTGGCTTTCATTGGATGCTGCAGATAATCATCCACCCCGTTTTTTAACCTGCCTGATAGCGGCAATTCAATCCATGATACCCTGTTGGGGTAAAACAATTCAATCCTGGGCAATGCTGCCCGAATTTCCGCCGCTTGAAATCTTAACAACCGAATTGATTAAAGAGATTGAATTTAACGAACCTTTTTTATTGGTGTTGGATGATTATCATCAAATTCATCAGCCACTCATCCATACGCTAATCGAATCGCTGATTGTTAAAACACCGCCGGGTTTCCACATTATTTTATTGACACGTGAAGATCCACCGATTGGTTTAGGCCGGTTGCGAGCTCAGAGGCAATTACTGGAATTGCGCGGTTCTGATTTAAGTTTCACAGAAGTAGAAACACTTCAATTTCTTTGTGAATCAATGGCTTTAAACCTTAATAAAAAACAAGCACAAACGTTATGTCAAAAGACTGAAGGCTGGATTGCAGGATTGCAACTGGCTGCTATCTCGCTGCAAACCCTTCCCTCGCCACAGGAATTTATCAATCAATTCCGTGGCACACATCGCTTCATCATTGATTATTTAGTGGAAGAAGTGCTGCGCAATCAATCTCCAGCAGTGCGAGATTTTTTAAGCCGTGTTTCCCTGCTTCCCCGTTTTAATGCGGAATTATGTAAAGCCGTTCTGGAAGAAGGTACAGGAGAATTCCAACAGGTCTCACCCGAACAAATTTTGGCTTATTTAGAGCGCAGCAATCTGTTCCTGATTGCCCTGGATGAACAACGCGAATGGTATCGCTTTCATCATTTGTTTGCAGAGTTTTTGCAAACAGAACGATCAACAGCAGAACGACAGGCAATTTTAAGAAAGGCTGCAAACTGGTTTTTATCTGCTGGTTTTCCAGAGGAGAGTATTCAATGTGCACTGGCTGCCAGCGACATGCCGTTGGCGGCAGATATTATTCAAGCGGTTGCGTTTGGCAGCCAATCGTGGACGGGCGGTTACTATAATGTCATTTTGGATTGGATTAACCGGCTACCTGAACAAGAAATTTTCATCCGTCCGCGATTATCTTTGCTGGCTGCGCGAACCTGGTTTCTCTCTGGAAATTTTAAGCAAGCCGGATGGTTTATTGAAAATGCACAACAAGCCATAATGCAGAATTCACACACCCCGGCAATGGATGGTTTGAAAGCTGAATTGCTTTTACACCAGGCGACCTTTGCGGGGCATGCCGGGCAGATTAAGCAGGCAATTGAACTGGCGCAAAAAGCCCTGGCATTGCTGCCTTCGAATGATTTTGTGTCACGCGCCAGGGCGCAGCATGCCATGGCAGTTGCCAATGCTCTGCGCGGAGATTTTTCAGCGGCGCAAGCAGCTTTAGCAGAATGTATTCAATTATCTCGAAATCAAGGCTTAGCCATTACTGCCGCTGGTCAACAGGTGCAGTTGCTGCTTTACCAGGGAGAACTTCAGGCCGCTGAAGAAACTGCCAAATCAACCATTTCTCTATGCGAGGCAGAGCAAGGATTAACTGCACCTTCAGTCGGTTATGTACATGCCGCTCTGGCTGAAACTTTTCTGGACCAATTCCGGCTAGAGGAAGCCCAGTCAGAAATTACCAAGGCGCTTGAACTTTCAAAGCAGGGACAAATTGCAGAAAGTTTGCGATATAGCTGGTGGGTGCAGGCGTTGATTTATATTCATGGGGGCAGGTGGGCCGAAGCAGAAACGGCGTTACGTCAGTTGGAAGTGTACACGCTCAATTTTCATGTACCACGGCTGCAAGCTCAATATGAGATGATTCGGTTGTTCTTGTTTGTAATGCAAGGGCGGGTTGAAGTAGCATTACGATTGGTTGAAAGCATGACTATAGAAGAACCTGTCCAATATATCCGTGATTTGGAAATATTGACCATTGCAAGGGTTTTGCTGGCAGCCAACCAGGCACAAAGAGCGGCTGCTCTTTTGGATGAACTTTGCCGACAAACGGCGCAAGCTGGCAGGTTGCGCAGTCAAGTGGAAGCCTTAACGCTGTATTCATTGGCGCTTCAGCAACAATCGCAAGAGGAGAACGCCTTGAAATCTCTGCAAGAAGCAGTTGGGCTGGCTGCCCCCCGTGGGTTCTTGCGTCCATTTGCCTGTGAGGTTGGTTTGCCGGTATTGCTAGAGAAAATTCGACCTGCTGCACCAGATTTTCTGGCTCCTCTGCTGGAAAACCCCAACCGAACCTTATGCAAAGAACAACAATTCATTAGCACTCTACCCGATCCCTTGACACCCCGTGAAATAGAAGTCCTTCGCCTGATTACTGCAGGTTTAACCAACCCGGAAATTGCAGAGAAATTATTTCTTACCGAAGGTACGGTGAAGTGGTATGTACACCAAATTTTTGGCAAACTGGGGGTTTCAAACCGTGCCAAAGCCATTGTCAGAGCCCGGTCATTGAAATTGGATTAATCCATCCCTCACTTACTTCCCTGTCCAATTAAACCTAACTGAATAACAGCAAATCCCTATCTGTAGATAGGGGAAATTTTCCCGCATTTTTGTTATGTTTAGCGTGATGACTTCTTTGATTTTAAGGAGAAAGATGGAAAAGCACATGGCTGGCGGGCGCGGTGTAATGTTTGAAATTCGCATCAAGGGACATCTGGATGAACGCCGGGAGGTGTGGTTCGAAGGAATGCAAATTCAGACGCTGGAAAACGGAGAGACTATTCTGCGTGGAATGCTGCCAGACCAACCGGCATTGTTTGGGATTTTAAGCCGCATCCGTGATGCCGGGATTCCTCTTCTTGAAATCAAACGAATAAAAAAAACTAAAAGATTAAGAGGAAAAAATGATCGTTTCAGCTAATATTTCAGTTGGTAAAAATAGCGGCCTGGTGGTTGAACAGGATGTACAACATACCATTTATCGAAAGCAGAACCTCACACCGGCATGCAGCATTCATATTCTCAGTAATCTGATTAATGCCATACCTGGATTTCAATATTTGCTTTCCCTATAAGGATTACATCATGACAAACAATCACTCGTTCTATCAACCCATTAAATTTTTGCTGCTGGCATATGCGTTTTCATGGCTGGCATGGCTGCCGCTGGCATTTCTTAAGGTGAATCTGCTGGAATCACCCTGGATTGCATTGGGATTGCTGGGATTATATGCCCCGGCGGTCCTGGCGGTGCTGTTTACTGCAAAATTAGAAGGACGAATCACAGTACAAACATTATTGCGCCGACTGGTGGATATCCGTTCCATCAAACTGGAAGGATTTGTTGTGATATTTTTACTCATCCCGGCGCTAACGATGATGGCTGTGTTCATCGATTCTGTCACCGGAGGTGTTTCGGGATGGAGTACTTTGGCATCTGAAATCGTGGTCAGCCCTGTGAAATTGCTGGTTCTAATCGTTCAACTGTTGTTTCTAGGCGCACTTTCAGAAGAATTGGGTTGGCGCAGCCATTTTTTGGATGCGCTTCAAGCGCGCATGCCTGCAATAACGGCCAGCCTTATGGTAGGTATCGTGTGGGTATTGTGGTTATTGCCCCTGTTTCTACTGCCAGGTATGATGTGGCATGATGAGATTGGTTTGTTTACCCCGGCTTTTTGGAGATTTGGCATCTCGTTGATTGCTCTGTCAGTATTATTCAGCAGCGTTTATAATGCAAACCGGCAAAACCTGTTTGCGCTGGTTTTAATTCACCTGGTGATGAACCTGACAGGGAATCTGACAGTACTAACCCCACGCGCTGACACCATTTTAACCATCCTGTATTGCGGAGTGGCTCTGGTGATTGCTCTATCACCGAAATTGCCATACCTGAAAAGACATTCAACACTAAAGTTTTTTTAAGAAGTGTCCGATAACCGAAATAGGAGTAGTGTATGTGGACACCTTTGTTTCCGGTAACCGGGGCTGACCCGGTTACCGGTATCGAACTGGAAGCAACCAACGCCACCGGCGCGGCAGGGGCTACGCGGCCGGTGCGCAGCGTGGGCGGCGTCGAAGAGTCCATCATTGACCAGTCTGAAACAGATGTCGCCCGGCACGGCAGGCGCGGCACATCTACTGGACAAAGAGCCAACACGCGCACCATGACCAAAGAGCAGCAGCTTGAAGCGCAAAAGTTGCGCGCCCGCGATGCAGAAGTGCGCGCTCATGAGCAGGCGCACGTCAGCGTGGGCGGCAACCTGGTTAAGAAGGGGGCTTCTTATGAGTATCGCATCGGTCCCGACGGCAAGCGTTATGCCGTCAGCGGCGAAGTGCAAATTGACACCAGCGAAGTGAATGATGATCCGCAGGCAACCATACGCAAGGCGCAGCACATTCGCCGCACTGCGCTGGCTCCCGCTGATCCGTCAACGCAAGACCACAAAGTGGCTGCTGATGCGGCCGCCATGGCCATGAGTGCGCAGCAAGAACTGGCGCGCCAAAAATACCAGGAAAGCCAGCAGCAAACGCAAACGCCGCCCTCGCAAACCATTGACGCCTGAAAGACGCGCAGGGTATTTCACCCATTTCAAAAATCACAGTAAAATAAATAGAAGCAGGCCGGGCTGCGGCGCTGAAATTTTGTAATCTTTGAACGTGCGCCGGTTCTGGACGGCAATAAAACTGGCAGGAGTTACCCCTTTTTATGGATAGAGATCAATCTTTTGAAATTGTTGGTTCACGTTTGCTGGCGCTGGGCACGTTTTTATTGGGCTGCTTTTTCCTGTTTTATGTTTACGATATGAATTTTGCACAGCGTGTGTTTGACCCCAGCCGCGGTGTGCAGAATCCCGTCGTCATTGGCATTACCAATGTGGTCTCAACCGTGGTGGGATTGATTTTGTTTATCCGCCAGGGATATTTTTTGATCAAACCGCCGGTGCTGCTGCGCGTGTCGCGTCAGGGAGTCGATATCGGCACGGGCTGGATGTACAGGCCGTATCACGTTCCCATGAAGCTGGTGGACTACGCCCGCATTTTTCAAAATAACAGCACTGTGGCTATCATTGGGCGCACATCTGCTGCCGGTGTGGAAATTGTTTTTAAAGAAACCAAAAAGATCCCCGACCAGTTATGGCCCGGGGCGGGTGTGCAGTACCGCGACCGTAAAGTGCGGGTGTTTAAAACCTATATGGCTGTGCCGCCTGATCAGGCGTTAGAGGGTATTGGGCAATTTATCACCACAAAATAACGATATCAACCGGAAGAGGGACTGCCTGTTATGGATGAAGAAATTGCCTGGCTGTTGACCGGTTATCCCTGGGTGCAATATCACACGCGCACCGATTTGCTGCAGGAACCGCCCGATGACCCGCAGGTGAGCCTGGCGCGCCAGGAGATGGTCAACCACCCCCAGGTGCAGACGCTGGTCAGCAGCCTGCAAAACTGGGGGGCTGAACCGCTGAAGAGCCACAAGAGCGCCGGCCACCCCATCCATCAATTGACTTTCCTGGCAGACCTGGGCTTGAAGGCAACTGACCCCGGCATGGAGCAAGTTTGTCACAACATCCTGGCGCACCAATCAATTGAAGGCCCATTTCAGACTTTATTGCGAACCGCAGTGCATTTCGGTGGAGACGGCCGGGATCACTGGGCGTGGATGCTGTGCGATGCGCCGCTGCTGGTTTATTGCCTGGCAAAGTTCGGCCTGGCTGAAGAAACGCAGGTTCAACGGGCATTTGGATACCTGTTGGAACTGATTCAGGATAACGGCTGGCGCTGCACGGTTTCGAAAGAGATGGGGCGGTTTCGCGGCCCGGGAAACAAGAATGACCCCTGCCCGTATGCCACATTGATTATGCTGAAGCTGCTGTCGGTGATGCCTGCCAGCGCGGAGGGCGAAGCCGCCAGCCGTGTTGGGGCGGAGGCGCTTTTACAGCTCTGGGAGCAGCGCACACAGCGCCGGCCGTATTTGTTTGCCATGGGAACTGATTTTCGCAAGATCAAAGCGCCGTTCATCTGGTACGACCTGCTGCACGTGCTGGAAGTGCTTTCAGCCTTTGAGTGGCTGCATCACGATGCGCGCATGGGCGCAATGATGGATACCTTGAAGTTAAAGGCTGACGGAAATGGCTTGTTCACACCCGAATCGGTGTGGAAGGCCTGGGGGGAATGGGATTTTGGGCAAAAGAAAACGCCGTCGCAGTGGATGACTTTGCTCGCGCAGCGTATTTTATGCCGCTTGAGCTAACCTGCGGTCTTTTTTAACAATTCGGCATCATTCTTGCTCCTTCTAACGAATGGGATAGAGATACAACGAAGGAGGTTGCGGCATGGCTGGCAAGCACACAAAAACCGGCATCACCGGGAAAACCTGGAATGTTTACACCTACACCTATGGGGATGGTATGCGCACCATTGTCACATTTGATGTGGACCTGGCGCAGGAAGCAAGCCACACCGGTTTGGATCATGCCTTCAGGGTGATTTTGTTTATCCCGCTGGGGTGTGTGCTGGTGAATGGACTGCCGCTCAGCGAAGCGCTGCCCGTGCTGCGCCAGTTTGAGACCGGCATGCTGGAACGCCTGGAAGAAGCCGGTGTGGCCTGCCGGCTGGTGGGCACCCTCACCTATGGGGGAATGCGCGAGTTTGTATTCCAGGCGGAGGATGCGGAAGCATTCCTGGCCGGGCTGGGAGATCTGGACGCCCCCATGAAGAATTACCGGGTTGAAGTTCAGCAATTGGAAGGGTGGACATTCTTTGATGAAAAAGTGCGCCCGACGGCGGCGTATTGGCAGCAGATTTCTGACCGGGGCATGATTGAACAATTGATGCGCGAGGGCAGCGATCCGCTGGCGGTGCATCACCTGGAGCATTCTTTCAGCGGCGACAGCGAAACTTTAGCCCGCATCAGCCGCGACCTGCAGCAGCTTGGGCTGCGCGAGATCAGCAGTGGTGAACAAATTCTGGTGCTGGGCAGCGAGACGTACCTTAACCTGGAAGATGTGTTTGCGCTCACCAGCCGCCTGTTGGAATTCAGCGACCAAAATGGAGTGCACTATGAAGGCTGGGGGGCATCGGTCATCCGTAAACGCGGCAAACCGAAATTAGAAAAAGAAGAACAACAACAGCAGGAATGATTTTTCAACTTTGCGGGGGGAATTGATACAGCCATTTACAATATTCAACATAGACAAATTGAAAGTAAGTTAGAATATCCCATTATCGCTGAAAGGATGGTTTTATCCAATGATGGCTGAAAATGAATTAAGCAGCAGCGCCCGGCGCGTGAAGCAAGCCCTGGAAGCACAGGGAATTGTCTGCCGCGTGGTTGAATTGCCCGACTCGACACGCACAGCCGTGGAAGCAGCCCAGGCTATCGGCTGCACGGTGGCGCAAATTGCCAAATCTTTAGTTTTCAAGGGCGAGAAAAGCAATCAACCGGTGCTGGTGATTGCCAGCGGCTCAAACCGGGTGGATGAGAAAATCTTGCGCGATTTGATTGACGAGAAAATTGGCAAAGCAGATGCCGACTTCGTGCGCCAGCATACCGGTTTTGCCATTGGCGGCATTCCGCCGCTGGGTTTTCCCAAGCCCATCCGCACATTTATTGATGAAGATTTGTTGAAATTTGATGAAATCTGGGCAGCTGCCGGCACACCGCATGCGGTTTGCTGCCTGTCCTCGGCTGACCTGGAGCGCATGACCGGCGGTCAGGTGGCGCACATTGCAAAGGTATAATTATTCTATGGATTGAAACACATTCTCAGCCGGAAAAGCTGGAGAAAGAATACCCGATGGTTTTTTCGGAAGTGTGCGGTCTATTTTTTGGCTTTTTCTTGTATTCAATCGATCCTTGAAGTGGGGGGAAAACAGAATTTTTCTCCGGTGGTTTGGATTTTTATGAACCAGAGAGGATAAAAAACGATGACTGATTTTCAACCTGGTTATGAAAAACGCGAAGAAATGCGAAAGCAAATCGTTGCCATAAAAAGCCAGTGGGCAAAAGAAACTGTTCCTCATGAAATTCTTCACAAATTGACTGAACTGGAAGAGATGCTTGCGGGTGAGCAGGCAGGTGAAGTTGAACAAGCCGGCTATTCAGCGCAGGTCAGCATTTATCCGCTTCGCACTCCCAATTTGTCTCACGGGATCCAACTGGCGCTCGATGTGTTTAAAGAGTATGGTTTGGAGGTTAATCCGGGTTCTATGAGCACATTGTTGATTGGTTCGGAAAAGACACTGTGGCAGGCGCTGCGCAGGGCTTTCCAGGCGGTTGCAGCACAGGGCGAAACGGTGATGATTGTTACATTTTCAAACGCATGTCCGTTGCCGCATCATTAAATGAAATGGTAGGGGGGATTGACAAGAGGCGATTGACTAGCCCGGCTCGTTGGTTTGTTGCAACTTTTGCGTTGAACAGGATTGTATGGCGCCCATGTTGAGAGCCGCCAGTGCCAGGAAAGCAACCGTGCTCCAGCCGAACATGCTTTGAATGCCCATCGCCTCGGCCAGGATACCACTTAACCACGGCCCGGCAAACATGCCCACCGCATAGACCGATTGGTGCAGCCCCATGGCAGTGGAACGGCGGCTGTCATCTACTTTTTCAATGCTCATGCCCATCAGGGTGGGCAGGCTGATGCCCGCTCCCAGGCCGCCCACGATTTGTGAGATGAATAAACCAGGTATGCCGCGGATAAATGCCAGCAGCCCGATGGACAGCGTCATGAGCCCCAATGCTCCCAGCAACAGGCGGTGAGAGCCCACTTTTTTATCCAGGTTGGTCACAACCAGGTTGCCGGCCATCAAAAGCACCAGGTTCAGGCTGACCATGCTGCTTTGCATGGTATTGGTTGCGCCAAATTGTTCAGCCAGGATGGGGATGAACCCATAGGTGGTGGCATAACATGCGTACTGTACCACGGCTGCCAGCAGGGCAGGCAGCAGCACGTCGCTGCGGGTGGTGAGTTGAAAAATGCCGGAGAAAGATGGGCGAACTGGCGGGCGTTTGACCTCGGGCATGGGCAGCAGCATCAACATGGCCAAAACAGCCAGCCCAATTGCCAGGTGGAACGCCAGGCTGTAGCCTCCCAGGTCATTGAGCAGCCCGGTGGCAGCCGTGGCAACCATGCGCCCGCTGGCGTTGGCAAACCACAGCAGCGCCGTGGCTCGAACCGTATCTTCAGCGGGAAACAGGGAATTGAAAGCTACCACCAGCAGCACCCAGGTGGCGGCAGCCAGGCCGGTGATGGAACGCCCCAGCGTGAGGGCTGCAATTCCACCGGCTGAGCCCATCCACCAGGCGCCCAGTCCCGCCAGCGCAAAACCTGCCAGGATGAAGGGTTTGCGGCGGCCCACCCAGTCGGAAACGATGCCCAGCGGCAAGCGCAAGATCGCCTGCCAGAAGCCGTACATGGCCAGCATGGTACCGACTAGCTCCAGGCTGTTGGTTTTGGTCTGTGCGTAAACGGGAAGAGTGGGGACGTAAAGATACAGGGCTGCCCAGTAGAGAAAGACTGTAATGAAATATTGAATAATGCGCAGGCGGCGTTTTTCAGGTGACATCAACAATGCGGCTCAGGCGTTCTATGGTTTTGGAAAGTGAATCTTCAAGATCGACTTCCAGTTTAATGGCCTGTTCTGGGCAGGCTTCAACACACAAACCGCAGCCGCGGCATTGATCGCTGATCACAGCGCGGCTGTTTTCCAGGTGAATGGCGTCGGCAAAACACACGCCGCCAGTGCAGACGCCGCAGCCCACGCATTTATCAGTGACATACACTTCAACGCCGGGCATGCGGGAAATCTTTTTGCTGATGGTGGTGTGCAGGTTGGGCAAAACACGGTACAGGCAGCAGCAAGAGCAGCAGTTGCAAATGGTCAATAAATGGTCGCCGGGCTGCACACCCATCCACACCGTGTCAATTTTGTTGCGCCCCACCATTTGAACCAATCCGGCTTCGCGGCAGCGCTTCAAATGCTGCAGGGCTTCTTCGCGGGTCACGCGGCGTCCCAGTTTGGGGTTAATGCCTTCAACGGCTTTGCCTAAAAATATGCAGCCCAGTTCAATGGGGTAGTTTTCGCAGTGATTCGATTCGCGGCAGATGCAGGTGTTCATAATCCACAGGTAATTGGCTTGCTTGATAAAATGCTCCACCACCTGCGAAGGGAGTACTAAATTTTCTTCTTCAGCAATGGGTTCGTGAATGTCAATCTTAATGGACTGATGACTATTTCCGTTGTTCTTCACCACGCTGTCTTTGGGTAGATAAATAATATCGTCGCCGTCGAACAACAGGCCGTCAATGAATTTCCTGAAAAAATTACTCTTACGGGTTAGATCAGCAATTTGAAAACGGTTTTTAAAATTCTTTTTTAATAAGTCAACAAACCAAAGAGGACGGGACATGGAACCAATATATCTCCACCGATAGTAAAGATTGGGGCGCTGGTTTTTGAGTTTTCAGGCAAAATCAGCGGACGGGATTGGATAAATCCTGCTCACTATTTTACCTTAAATCCAATAAAACTACTAAATCAGTCAGATTAATGAAAACGAAATGAAAGGATTGGGAAGCGTCTGCAAAAGGATGGCAAATAGGCATCAGTTTGCCGGGGCCGGGCGTTTAAAAAGATGTAAGCAATTCATTAACCTAACGATAACATCTTTTTCACATGCTGATAATCCGGGGGTGCTATTATAAAGGGGCTGGTAGATCCTTGTAGTGAATGTTGGTTATTGGTTGAGCAACACACATATTATTGGTAAACACAGAAAGCCGTTCCCACCAACGGCTTTTTGTGTTTAAAAGCCTGGCTGTTTCTTGATTTATGGATAATAGAAGAAAGGTGCTTTATGAATCTGACTCGAATTAGATACCTTTCTCCTCAAATTCAACAAATCGCCAAGAAACACAACATATCCAGGCTTTTTGTATTTGGCTCTGTTGCACGCGGGGAGAGTACAGAACGCAGCGATGTGGATTCTCTGGTTGAAATCCAGGAGAACGCATCGTTGTTTGACGTAGCCGGTTTCTCTTACGACATTGAAAAATTACTTGGCCTGTCAGTGGATGTAGTTCCTGCTTCTCTATTACCAATGGTTGCTGATCAAAATTTTGTTAATAGAATCAAAGATGAACCTATCCTCTTATGAAAGATATTTCCAGGTTTCTACAGGATATATTGGACGCAATTGATTCCATTTGAATCGTACAGAATTGATTCTTTTGATTCTTTCATTATTGATGAAAAAACGCAGGATGCCATTATGTATAACTTGATCATCATGGGTGAAGCAGCAAATAGAATTGATTAGGAATTTCAAGATACTTATCCTGAAATAAAGTGGTCGTCGATTATTGACACCAGGAACGTTATTGTGCATGGGTATGATCAAGTAAAACTACATATTGTGTGGGATATTATCCAAAAAATATTGATCTGTTAAAAATTAGCCTGCTCAAAATAATAAAAAAAACGAATCATAATTAACCATCTGTTCACTGGAATAAAAAATAATTCAATAAGGAATTTGCCCGGTAAGCATTAACAAAGATTCAAGGTTTGTTAACAAAATGAAAACAACTTTTTCACATATCGATAAACAAGGCGTGCTATTATAAGGGCGCTGGTAGATCCTTGTAGTGAATGTTGGTTTTTGGTTGAGCAAGGTAAGTTTTATTGGTAAACACAGAAGGCCGTTCCCACCAACGGCTTTCTGTGTTTAACTGGCAAATCATTACAAAACAGCAAGTTTTTGAAATTGCCTGTTTTTCCCTTGACAGTCTTTCGGTATCCATGATAAAAACATGCCAATGAATAATTTTTTCGGTAAGCAACTGCGACGAGCTCGACGAACATTCCGACACCCCCGTGGGAAGGTCGGCGGTTTGTGCTTACCCGATGTGAATTGTATTTAGCGCAAATAATCGCCTTGTATTTCTAAGCCCTCCTTCCCCAAGGAGGGCTTTTTTGTTTTTATTTTTTCTACGAATGCCATAAAGGAGCGAGATCAGGATGATGACCAAACCAGAAGTAAAGAAAGTTGTTTTAGCTTATTCGGGTGGGCTGGACACCTCGGTGATTGTGCCGTGGTTGAAAGAAAATTACGGTTGCGAGGTGGTGTGCTTCACCGCAGATGTGGGGCAGGCGGAAGAGACCGATGGATTGGAAGAAAAAGCCCTTGCCAGCGGCGCCAGCCAGTTGGTTATTCGCGACCTGACGGAAGAATTTGCCTCCGACTATCTTTTCCCCATGCTGCGCTCGGGTGCAGTGTATGAACGCAAGTATTTGTTGGGCACTTCCATTGCCCGCCCGTTGATTGCCAAACACCAGGTGGATGTGGCTCACATGGTGGGGGCTGATGCGGTGGCGCACGGTGCAACCGGCAAGGGCAACGACCAGGTGCGTTTTGAACTGACTTTCACCGCACTTGACCCGCGCTTGAAAATCATTGCTCCCTGGCGCGAATGGGAAATTCGCTCGCGTGAAGACGCCATTAACTATGCCAAGGCGCACAATGTGCCCATCACGGTTACTGAAAAATCCATCTACAGCCGCGACCGCAACCTGTGGCATCTTTCGCATGAAGGCGGCAAGTTGGAAGATCCCTGGCTGGAACCCAGTGAAGATATGTTCCTGCTTTCGGCTTCACCGGAAGATGCGCCCAATGAACCCGAGTATGTGGAAATTGAATTCGAACACGGCACCCCGGTAGCCGTCAACGGCGAAAAGCTCTCTCCGGCAAAAATTGTCAAGCAGCTCAACACACTGGGCGGCAAACACGCCATTGGCCGGGTGGATATGGTGGAAAGCCGCCTGGTGGGCATGAAATCGCACGGCGTGTATGAAACCCCCGGTGGAACCATCCTGATGGCAGCTCACAAAGAACTGGAATCGATTGTGCTGGACCGCGCCACACTTACTTATAAAGACCAGGTTGCCATGAAATATGCCGAGCTGGTGTATGACGGCATGTGGTTCTCGCCATTGCGCGAAGCCCTGGATGCTTTCTTTGATGCCACCCAGGCGCCGGTGACTGGCGCGGTGCGCCTCAAACTCTATAAAGGCAACATCATCCCCGCCGGGCGCAAGAGCCCCTACAGCCTGTATCGCGAAGATTTTGCCACCTTTGGCCAGGAAGATGTGTATGATCAGATTGACGCGCGCGGTTTCATTCGCCTGTTTGGTTTGCCGCTCAAGGTACGCGCACTCAACGGTCTGCCGGT
Organism: uncultured Anaerolineaceae bacterium; assembly: GCA_964580315.1. Lineage (GTDB taxonomy): Bacteria > Chloroflexota > Anaerolineae > Anaerolineales > Anaerolineaceae > CAZOKH01. The sequence goes on from CAZOKH010000019.1 coordinate 25,112, forward strand.
TTCGGGCATCAACATTCCCAAACCCGATTACAGCCGCTTCAAACGGGATTAGGTTCCCGGTCAGGAGAAAACCATGAAATTGTGGGGTGGTCGCTTTCATTCCGAACCCGATGCGCAAGCCTGGGCTTTCAACCGCTCGCTGGCGGTTGACCAGCGCATGGCGCAGCAGGATGTGCATGCCAGCCAGGCATGGGCGCGCGCCCTGCAAGAGGCCGGTTTGCTGACCCCTGAAGAAGGCAGCGCCATTTGCACCGGCTTGCAGAGCATTGCAGACGAGTTCAGCGCGGGCAGCTTTGCCTTCCAGGACAGTGACGAAGACATTCACACCGCTGTCGAGCGCCGCCTGGGTGAACTGATAGGCGCACTGGCGGGAAAGCTGCACACCGGCCGCAGCCGCAACGACCAGGTGGTAACCGACTTTCGCCTGTGGTTGATGGAACAAATTCCCCTGGTTGACCAGGCGATCAGCAGTGTGCAAAGCGCCCTGTTGCAGCGCGCCGAAAAAGATTTTGGTATTCTGCTGCCCGGTTTCACCCACACCCAGCATGCCCAGCCGGTGTTGTTCAGTCACTGGTGGCTGGCGCACCTGTGGGCGCTGCAGCGCGACCGGCAGCGTTTGGCGCAGTTGTGGCAGCGCACTGCCGTGCTTCCGCTGGGATCGGGCGCGCTGGCTGGCACATCCTTCCCTATCAACCGGGCGGCGTTGGCTGAAGAATTGGGTTTTTTGGAGCCCTCGCCCAACAGCCTGGACGCGGTGGCTGACCGTGATTTTGCCGCCGAAATGCTGTTCGATGCCGCCCTGTGCGGGGTGCACCTCAGCAAGCTGGCTGAGGCACTCATCCTGTTCTCGACTCCCGAATTTGGTTACATCGAATTATCCGACGCTTTCACCACCGGCAGCAGCCTGATGCCGCAAAAGAAAAACCCCGATATGCTGGAATTGACCCGCGCCAAAGCCGGCGTACTGCTGGGCAACCTGACCGGTCTGATGGCCGTGCTCAAAGGATTGCCGGGCGCTTATGACAAGGACTTGCAGGAAGACAAAGCCCCGGTGTTTTTGGCATGCGACACGCTGATCGGACTGCTGCCCGTGACGGCAGGCGTCATCAGCACTTTGCAGGTGAATGCTGACCGCACGCTGTCAGTCATTGACGAGGGTATGCTGGCGACTGACCTGGCGGATGTGCTGGTCAGTGCAGGCGTACCTTTCCGCGAAGCGCACGGGGCAGCCGGCAAGGCAGTGCGCCTGGCTTCAGAACGCGGCGTCCCCCTCAGCCAGCTCAGCCTGGCTGATTACCAGTCCATTCACCCTGCCTTTGATGCGCAGGTATATCAAGTTTTTGATCCAAAAGCCAGTGTGGCGCGCCATGCAGCCATTGGCGGCACCGCCCCTGAGGCAGTGAGCCAGCAAATGCAGGCAGCCAGCCTGGCTGTTCAATCCATTCATTATCCTCTATTCAAGTAAGTTAAAGGAGAAAATCCCATGTCTATTGTTCATTGCCCCGAATGTGATGCCGAAATCAGCCTGAAAGCCGATGTGGCTGAATGTGAAATTATTGTTTGCCCCGACTGCGGTGTGGAACTGGAGGTTACCTCGCTCGACCCGCTGACGGTGGAAGTGGCTCCCATGGAAGCCGAAGACTGGGGCGAGTGAGCCGCATGACTGCGCAGCTTACCCTGTTTGTAACCGGCACCAACCGGAGTGAAGGAGGCAGGTATGTCTAAACGCCGCATCGGTGTACTCTATTCGCGCCTGCGGGTGGAAGAAAAATGGATTTTCGCCGCATTGGAACGGCGCGGTATCGACTATGACCGCCTGGATGACCGCGATGTGTATTTTGACCTGGATCAACCCGAACCCTGGCAAAAATACGATGCCTTTCTGATGCGCAGCATCAGCTATGCCCGCGGATTGTATGCCCTGCATATCCTGAATGCCTGGGGTATCCCCACGGTCAACACGGCGGCGGTGGCTGAAACCTGCGGCGACAAGCTGATCACCAGCAGCGCACTGCGCAAAGCCGGTGTGCCCCAGCCGCATAACGTGATCGCTTTCACCCCCGAATCGGCGCTGGACGCCATTGAGCGCATGGGATACCCGGTGGTGTTAAAGCCGGTGGTGGGCTCGTGGGGCCGCCTGCTGGCAAAAATCAACGACCGTGATGCCGCCGAGGCGGTGTTGGAGCATAAGAACACGCTGGGATCTTACCAGCATTCTATCTTCTACATCCAGGAATTTATCAAGAAACCCGGACGCGACATCCGCGTGATTGCCGTTGGCGATAAAATTATTACAGCCATGTACCGTTTTTCGGAGCATTGGATCACCAACACGGCGCGCGGCGGCGAGGGGCAGGCTTGCCCCATCACCCCTGAACTGGAAGAGATTTGCGTGCGCGCCGTGCAGGCAGTGGGCGGCGGTGTGCTGGCAGTCGATATTATCGAGCATCCTGAACGCGGTTTCCTGGTCAATGAAATCAACCACACCATGGAATTTCACACCGCCCAGCCGGTCAACAACGTGGATATTGGCGATGTGATTGTGGACTATCTTCTGAGCGTCATTAAAAATGGAGGCAGGTAAGCCCATGAATGAATCAATCCTGAAAGCCGCCATTGTGGGCGGTTCCGGCTACACCGGCGGCGAGCTGCTGCGACTGCTGCTGGGGCATCCCGCCGTGCAGGTGACGCAGGTCACCTCGCGCCAGCATTTGGGCGAATATGTGTACCAGGTGCATCCCAACCTGCGCAAACGTTCCACGCTGCAATTCACTGACCCCGAGCTTTTGGAGACGGTGGATGTGCTTTTTCTGGCCATGCCGCACGGCAAAGCCCAGCACCAGATTGACCAGTTTGCCCAGAAGGCGCAATATATCATTGATCTCTCGGCTGATTTTCGTTTGAAGGATGCCAAAGCCTATGAGAAGTGGTACGGCGCTGCGCATGCCGCACCTCACTGGCTGGGCAAGTTCGTGTACGGTTTGCCGGAACTGCACCGCGCCGAATTGCAGGGCGCGCATTACGCCAGCGGGGTGGGCTGCAATGCCACCGCCAGCAACCTGGCTTTGTTTCCATTACTTAAATCTGAATTATTGAACACCGATATGCCGGTTATTTTGGAGTTGAAGGTGGGCTCGTCAGAGGGCGGCGCGGAGCCCAACCCGGGGTCGCACCACCCAGAACGCAGCGGCGTCATCCGCACCTATGCACCCTACGGACACCGCCACACAGCCGAGGTAATCCAGGAATTGGGACTTAAGAATGTATCATTGACCATGACCTCGGTGGACCTGGTGCGCGGCGCGCTGGCAACGGCGCACGCCTTTGTTAAAGACGGCGTGGAAATGAAAGCTGTGTGGTCAGCCTACCGCTCGGCGGCAGCGGAGAATCCCTTCCTGCGCGTGGTGCGCGAGAAGCGCGGCATCTACCGTGTGCCGGAGCCCAAAATCCTGGCGGGCTCCAACTATGCCGACCTGGGCTTTGAGCTGGACCCTGAAAACGGGCATTTGATTGCCATGTGCGCCATCGATAACCTGATGAAAGGCGCATCGGGCACGGCTGTGCAGTGCATGAACCTGATGATCGGGGTGGATGAAACCACCGGGCTGGATTTCCCCGGATTGCATCCGGCTTAAAGGGATGGTGTGATGAGTGATTCAAAAAACATACTGGTAGTAAAACTGGGCGGCACCGAAGGGGTTGATTTTTCAGCTATTTGCCGCGATGCCGCTGCGTTGCAAGCCCAGGGCCAGGCGCTGGTGCTGGTGCACGGCGGCTCGGCGGAAGCCAACGCGCTGGGTGAGGCATTGGGCAAGCCGCCGCGGTTTATCACGTCGCCGTCGGGCTACACTTCGCGCTATACCGACCGCGCCACGTTGGAAGTGTTTATCATGGCAGTGCGCGGCAAGGTCAACGGGCTGCTGGTCGAGCAGTTGCAGTCGCTGGGTGTTAACGCCGTGGGATTGAGCGGCGTGGACGGCAAACTGCTGCTGGCGCAGCGCAAAGATACCATCCGCGCGGTGGAGAACGGCAAACAGAAGATCATCCGCGACGATTACACCGGCAAGATTGAACAGGTGAATGCTGCCCTGCTGCGCTCGCTGCTGGAGCAAGGTTACACCCCGGCGGTGGCTCCGCTGGCGGTCAGCGCCAAAGGCGAGGCATTGAACGTCGATGCCGACCGCGCAGCCGCCATGATTGCAGCCGCGTTGGGCGCGCAAAACTTGATCATGCTGACGGCTGTGCCGGGCTTGATGCGCTCCTTCCCGGACGAGAGTACGGTTATTCACCGTCTGACGCGCGCCCGGCTGGACGAAGCCCTGGAATGTGCCCAGGGTCGTATGAAGAAAAAAGTGCTGGCTGCGCAGGAAGCCCTGGACGGCGGCGTAAGCCAGGTGACGATTGCAGACGGACGCGGCGATCAGCCCTTGATGCGCGCCCTGTCTGGGGAAGGTACGGTGATTGCATGAACGAAATGATTCCCTCAATTTATGAGCAAGCGCAGCATTTGGATACCAGGACTGTTGAAGCGCAGGCTACCAGCGGCGTGTACAGCAAACGAGACCTGGTGATTGTACGCGGCAGCGGCGCGCTGCTCTATGACCAGGACGGGCGTGAATATGTTGACTGCGTGGGCGGGCAGGGCATTGCCAATATTGGTCACTGCCACCCGCGTTTGGTAGCCGCCATTAGCGAGCAGGTGCAGCAGCTCACCGTGTGCCCGGAGATGTTCCACCATCCACTGCGTGCGGCGTTTGTGCAGCGGCTGATTAAACTGGCGCCGGAAGGACTCACACGGGTTTTCCTGTGCAACTCGGGCGCTGAGGCGGTGGAAGGCGCCATCAAGTTTGCGCGCTTCAGCACCGGGCGCAAGGGCATTGTGGCGGCTATGCGCGGCTTTCACGGGCGCACCATGGGGGCGCTTTCAGCCACCTGGAATAAAAAGTATCGTGAGCCGTTCGAACCGCTGGTTCCCGGCTATTCACACATTCCGTATGATGACCTGGAAAAGCTGAAGGAAGCCGTAGGCGACGACACAGCCGCGGTTATCCTGGAAGTGGTGCAGGGCGAGGGTGGGGTGTACCCGGGCAGCGCCGAATTCTTGCAGGGCGCACAGCAGGTGTGCCGCGAGCGCGGCGCGCTGCTGATCATTGATGAGGTGCAAACCGGCATGGGACGCACCGGAAAATTATTTGCCAACCAGCATTATGATTTGCGCCCCGACCTGATGTGCCTGGGTAAGGCTGTGGGCGGCGGGGTGCCCACCGGCGCCATTCTCATCGGTGAGCGCGTCAAGGAATTATCCACCGGCATTCACGGCACCACCTTTGGCGGCAACCCGCTATCCTGCGCGGGTGGGCTGGCTACGCTGGATATTATGGAGAATGAACAGCTTCCGCAGCGCGCCGCTGAACTGGGAGCCTGGATGCTGGAAGAACTGCGCGCCATCCAATCGCCGCTGATCCGCGAGGTGCGCGGGCTGGGCTTGATGATGGGCGTTGAATTGAAACAAAAAGTGGCGCCCTACCTGAGCGCCCTGACTGAGCGCGGCGTGCTGGCGCTGCCGGCTGGTATGACGGTCATCCGCATGCTGCCGCCGCTGGTCATCACCCGCGAGCAATTGCAGCAGGTGTTGGCTGCGCTGCGCGAGGTGCTGGCAGAATGAGCATTGAAAATGACTTTCAGACGCTGCTGGGATTGGTGCGGCAGCCCAGCCTGTCTGGCCAGGAAGAGGGCGCGGTGCACTGGCTGGTCTCACGTATGAAAGCGCTGGGCTATCAACAGGCATATGCCGATGAGATTGGCAATGCGGTGGGGATCATCGGTGAGGGCCCACGCCAGGTGGTGCTGCTGGGACATATCGATACCGTGCCGGGCGATATCCCGGTGCATGTTGAAGACGGCTGGCTGCACGGGCGCGGCTCAGTGGATGCCAAGGGCCCGCTGGCAGCCTTTGTGGATGCGGCTGCGAAAACCGGCGCACTACCCGGCTGGCAGTGGGTGGTGATCGGCGCGGTGGGTGAAGAGGCTGAATCGCGCGGCGCCTATCATGTGGCGCCCCGCTACCATCCCGATTTTGCCATCATCGGCGAGCCCAGCGCCTGGCAGCGCGTGACGTTGGGTTATAAGGGCAGCCTGTATGCCGAAATCACGGTGCGGCAGGCAGGCGCGCACAGCGCGGCGCGCGGCGCCAGCGCCTGCGAGGGAGCGGTGGAAGTGTGGGAACACCTGCGCGCCTGGAGCGAGGCTTTCAACCAGGGGCGCACAGCGGCATTTGACCTGCTGCAAACCTCGCTGCGCGGCATGCAGTCGGGCGGCGATGGGCTGGAAGAATGGGCGCGGCTGCGCATCGGCTTCCGCTTGCCGTTGGATTTGTCTCCCGAAGAAATGGCTTCAAAATTGAGAGAGATTGCCGGTGCGGCACAGGTGGAGATTGACGACCGTCCCATCCCGGCTTACCGCGGCGGCAAGAGCAACCCGCTGGTGAGCGCCTTCCTGGCGGGCATCCGTGCGGCGGGCGGGCAGCCGGGTTTTGTATTAAAAACCGGCACGGCGGATATCAATATCGTGGCGCCGGCCTGGGGCTGCCCGGCGGTGGCTTACGGCCCGGGCGACTCCGCGCTCGATCACACCCCCGAAGAGCGCCTGGAACTGGCGGAATATCAGCGCGCCGTGCAGGTGTTGTGCGCTGTGCTGCAGCGGTTGGGTACGGGATAGATTTAATTAACAACGAAATACACGAAACACACGAAAATTTTTAAAAAAACAATAAAAAGCGATTTACTATCGTATTAAGCGTTCGATGGTGGCGCGGGGGTGATGACCGAAATTGACCAACAATCCCAGGTGCAAGCCGGAGGCTTTGAGATAGTTGATCACCTGGGCGCGGTGTTCGTTGCCCACCTCTTTCACGGCTTTGATTTCAATGATAATCTGATCATAGCAAACAAAGTCGGGGCGGTAGGTTTGTACCAAAGGCTCACCTTTGTAATTTAACATTAGTTCGACCTGAGACTTGAATGGTATCTGGCGCAGCTTAAACTCCTTTGCCAGGCATTCCTGGTAGACTCCTTCCAAAAATCCACAGCCCATTTCGCGGTAAACATCAAAGATTGCACCTTGAATGGCAAAACTTTCTTGTTTAAAGAGTAATTTTGATTCATTCATTATCTCAGTCATTTGAATTTTCCCTCCTATGACATATTGAATAATATTATTTCGTGTGTTTCGTGATTTTCGTTGTTTATAGCTTTTTCAGTAATTATAATCGCCACGATTTTTATTTCTGAAATGCTATAATTTAAACCCGGAACGTTGCTGCCTGCAACGCTCACCCTTCCTCCGGACAGAAAGGATAGACCATGCCCGAATGGAAAAGAAACTTGCAGCGACGTGAATTTCTCAAATGGTGCGCGGCGGCAGGCGCCGGAGCGCTGTTGAGCGCCTGCGGGCAGCGCCTGCCCGACTCCCCCACAGCTCTGCCGCCCACCAGCCAGCCTCAACCCCCAAAGGAAAATCTTCAACCAACTGAAATTGCAGAAAGCCAGGCGCCAACGGCTGCTCCGGCTGTCGGACAAAACCACCTGGCTGTGGCGCGCGGCGAGTCGCCGGAGGCCATCACTCGCGCGGCGTTGGCTGCCCTGGGCGGCATGGAACGTTTTGTGCAGCCCGGCGCGCAGGTGGTGATCAAGCCCAACATCTGCACCGATTATTATTCCTATGAGTATGCCGCCACCACCAACCCCACCGTGGTGGCTGTGCTGGTCAGCCTGGCGCTGGCGGCGGGCGCCAAACGCGTGCGCGTGATGGATTTGCCCTTTGGCGGCTCGGCGGAATCAGCCTACGTGCGCAGCGGCATCGGCGATGCGGTGCAGGCTGCCGGCGGCGAGATGGTGCTGATGAATCCCAACAAATACATCCTTACAGCCATTCCTGAAGGGCGCGACCTGAAAGAATGGCAAATTTACAACGACATTCTGGAAGCCGATGTGTTGATTAATGTGCCGATTGCCAAACATCACGGCAACGCCGGTCTCACCCTGGGCTGTAAAAACCTGATGGGCACCGTGCTCAACCGCGGGCAGTTCCACCGCAACCTGCACCAGCGCATTGCGGACTTGAACACCCGTGTACGGCCGACATTGACTGTGATCGATGCGGTGCGTATTTTGATGAACAATGGTCCCACCGGCGGCAACCTCAACGATGTGCAGATGACCAATACGGTGATTGCCAGCCCGGACATCATCAGCGCAGATGCCTATGCCGCCACACTGTTCGGCAGAAGCGGCGAAGATGTGGATTACATCCGCTTTGGAGCCGAGATGGGATTGGGCGTGATGGATTTGAATGCCATCAAAATCGAGGAGATCAGCGCATGAACGCGGCGGGTTGGCGACGGCTGCGGCGCATCAGTCAGATTGTTTTTCTGGCGCTGTTTCTGGGATTATCCATAGCTTATAATGCGCGCGGGCAGGCAGCGCCGGGCACAGCGCCTTTCTTCCGGCTTGACCCGCTGCTGGGGCTGGCGGCGCTGTTTGCCGGACGTACCTGGATCCTGCCGGCGGCGGTCTTTTTAATCACCATCCTGATAACCCTGTTGTTTGGGCGCGCCTGGTGCGGCTGGTTTTGTCCGCTGGGGACGCTGCTGGAGTGGATGGCGCCACGCAAGCCGCGCGGTAAATTGGGCAGCCTGCCGGAAAAATGGCGCCTGGGCAAACACCTGGCCTGGATCGTCATTTTGGGCGGCGCTTTGCTGGGCAGCGCCTTCTTCCTGTTTCTAGATCCGCTCACCTTACTTAACCGCGCAGTCACCAGCGCGCTGTTCCCGGCGCTGCGCCATGCCGTGCTGCAAAGCGAGGCCTGGCTGTACCGTTTTCCCTTGCTGTGGGATGCACTGGATGCGGCGCACCAGGCAGTGATTGCACCCCTGTTTGGGAATGCGCAGCGTGTCTATTTGCATTCACTGGCTGCGGTGCTGCTGCTGGCGGGTGTGATTGCGCTCAATTGGATTGCTGAGCGCTTCTGGTGCCGCTATCTGTGCCCGCTGGGCGGGTTGTTGGGCATGTTGTCGAAATTTGCCCTGCTGCGCCGTGAGGTTGACTCGGAAACCTGCACTGCTTGCACCAAATGCAGCCGCGGCTGCCCAACGGCGACCATTGACCCTGAAAACAACTTTCGCAGCGACCCGGCGGAATGCATTGTGTGCCTGGATTGTGTGGTTGACTGCCCAACAACAGCCGTGAAGTTCCGCTGGCAGGTTCCGGGGTGGAAACCGGCGAAATGGAAGGACTATGATCCGGGACGGCGTGCAGCGTTGGGCGCGCTGGCATTGTCGGCCGGCGCCGCTGCCCTGGCAGGCGCCGATCCTTCTCAAATGCATCCATCCGCCAACCTGGTGCGTCCGCCGGGGGCCGACCAGACGCGCTTTGAATCGTTGTGCGTGCGCTGCGGCGAATGCGTGCGCGTGTGTCCTACGCAAGGCTTGCAGCCGGTGCTGTTTGAAAGCGGCTGGCACAACCTGTTCACGCCGCGCCTGGTGCCGCGCATCGGTTATTGCAGCTATCAATGCCACGCCTGCGGGCAGGTCTGTCCCAGCGGGGCTATTCCGCCATTGGAGTTGACGATCAAACAGAGCACACCAATCGGTTTGGCGCGCATCGACACCGACCGCTGCCTGCCGTGGGCTTACAACACACCCTGCGCGGTGTGCGAGGAAGCCTGCCCGCTGCCCGACAAGGCTATTAAAGTGGAAGAAGTGCAGGTGGTAAATGATTTGGGGATGGAAGTCACCCTGCAGCGCCCGCGTGTGGTGCGCGAGCTGTGCATTGGCTGCGGGGTGTGCGAAAACCGCTGCCCGCTGGATGGCGAGGCGGCTGTGCGGGTGTATTCAATTTTGACTTAAATAAAAACGCCGGTTGATCAACCGGCGTGCCCGTTGGGGCGTGTTATAATCGCAGTGCCGAAGGTGGGAATCGAACCCACATTCCCGAGGGAACACGATTTTGAGTCGTGCGCGTCTGCCAATTCCGCCACTTCGGCGTTGTGTGTCTGAGTATATCCAATCTTTTCATAAGGGTCAAGGTATCATTTCCAATGAAATTAGGAATCATCGGCTTACCCCAGAGCGGTAAAACCACCCTGTTCAATGCACTGTCGCGCGGCGCCCAACCCACCGGGGCGGTCAGCGGAAAAATCGAAGTCCACACCGGCGTGGTGGATGTTCCCGACCAGCGCGTGGACATTCTCTCCAGGATGTTCAATCCCAAAAAGACCATTTATGCCAAAGTGACCTATGCTGACATTGCCGGTTTGGACGGCAGCGCTGGAAAGTCGGGCATCAGCGGCACATTGCTCAACCAGCTCACCCAGATGGACGGCTTCATCCACGTGGTGCGCTGTTTTGAAGACGACAATGTGCCGCACCCGGCGGGCAGCATCGATCCGCAGCGCGATTTGGCCACCATGGAAAGCGAGCTGGTGCTGAATGACCTGATTGCAGTGGAACGCAAGCAGGAGCGCCTGGTGGAAGAAAAAAAGAAGGGCGGCGGGCGCGACAAGGGTCAAATTGAACGCGAGATTGTGCTGTTTGAGCGCTTGCACGAAGCCCTGGCAGCCGAAAAACCACTGCGTGAAATTGAGATTTCAGATGAGGAAGAAAAATGGCTGTCGGGCTACGGCTTGCTCAGCCGCAAGCCGGTGCTGGTGGTGCTCAACCTGGCAGAGGGGCAGGCGGCTCCCGCGGTGACCTTTGACCAGAAGAACAGCATGCTGGTGGCGCTGCAGGGCAAGCTGGAGATGGACATTGCCCAGCTTCCGCCGGAAGACGCGCAGATGTTTATGCAGGAATACGGCATTGAAGAACCCAGCCTTAACCGGGTGATCAGCATGTCGTATGATCTGCTGGGGCTGCAATCCTTCTTCACCGTGGGACCAGACGAAGTGCGCGCCTGGACCGTGCGGCGCGGCGCCACCGCCCCCGAAGCCGCCGGTGAAATTCACAGCGACCTGCAAAAGGGCTTCATCCGCGCCGAAGTGGTCAGTTATGATGATTTGACCACGCTGGGCGGCATGAACGAAGCCAAAGCCAAAGGAAAATTGCGCCTGGAAGGAAAGGAATATATCGTGCTGGACGGCGACATTCTAAATATTCGTTTCAATCTTTAGCGAATTTATGGCAATCGATCAAAAATGAGCGGTTTTATAAGTTTTTTATTAAAAAACCGCTCTTTTGAAGGTTTTGGATCATTGACAAAACAAAAATCTGCTATAATAAAAAAACATTCAGGGGCTGGTGTTTTTTCCACGATTGTTTTTTCAGTGCTATAATCTATCCGTTCTTTTCCAAAATGTCAGTTTGCAGACGCGAATTAATGGTAATAAACTCTAGAAACCTGGGTTGAAACCAGGGGCTGAAATTATTTATGTTTCCTCTCCATTAAATAAAAAATTTAGATACCACCATTCGCCGAAATCTTTTCGGTGATTATCCTTCAACGTCATTTATATAAAGAGATCCTGGTTATGAATATTCTTGAACTCGAAACAAAACCCCTTCCCGAACTGCGTGAAATTGCCAGGGGATTGGAAATTCCCTTTGCAAACCGCCTTAAAAAAGAAAATTTACTCATCCGCATCCGACAGGCTGATGCTGAGAAGGAAGGGGTTGAAATTCGCGGCGGCATTCTTGAAATTATGAATGAAGGCATCGGATTCTTGCGAACCGATTACCAGATCAGCAGCGAGGATGTGTATGTATCACAGGCGCAGCTTCGCCGCCACGGTTTGCGCAACGGCGACCTGGTGATCGGGCATGTGCGCCCGCCGCGCGATACTGAGCGTCATTACGGCCTGGTGAAGGTGGAAAGCATCAATTACACCAATCCTGACGAATTACGCAATCGCCCTCATTTTGAAAGCCTGACCCCCATCTTCCCGGACAAGCGTTTTGACCTGGAAAATGAGCAAAGCACACTGGGGCCGCGCTTGATTAACCTGGTGGCGCCCATTGGGCGCGGACAGCGCGGTATGATTGTTTCGCCGCCCAAAGCCGGTAAAACCACCATTTTGAAAGATATTGCCAATTCCATTTCGACGAAATATCCTGAAGTACATTTAATCATTGGCCTGATCGGCGAGCGCCCGGAAGAGGTGACCGATATGGACCGCTCGGTGGATGCTGAAGTGGTGGCTTCCACCTTTGATGAACCGGTCACTGCGCACGTGCGCACCGCTGAAATTGTTCTCGACCGCGCCAAGCGATTGGTTGAAACCGGGCGGCATGTCGTCATTTTGATGGACTCGCTCACCCGCCTGGCGCGCGCCTATAACCTGACCGTCAACCCCTCCGGGAGAACCCTGTCGGGCGGTATGGACCCCTCGGCTCTCTACCCGCCCAAGCGCTTCTTTGGCGCAGCCCGAAACCTGGAGGAAGGCGGTTCATTAACCATCATTGCAACAGCCCTGGTTGATACCGGCTCACGTTTGGATGATGTCGTTTATGAAGAGTTCAAAGGCACCGGCAACATGGAAATGCACCTCTCGCGCCGTTTGCAAGAGCGCCGCATTTTCCCCGCAATTGATATTGAACGCTCCTCGACCCGCCGCGAAGAACTGCTGCTGGGCCCCGACATTTTACAGCGTGTGTGGTTGATGCGCCGCATGTACCTGCAGATGATTGCTCCGCCGCCGCAAGGCGCTGGCATGGATCCGTCTGTGGCAACCGAAGCCATTTTGCAGCGTTTATCCAGATCAAAAGATAATATGGAATTTCTGGAGAAATTAACGGAGGAGATGTGATCCCCCCACGCATTATTGGTAGAAAACAGGAGCCGCCGCCCCAGGCTGCCCCTGCTGAACAACCGGCTGTTCAAACAGCCCCGTTTGCCCCGGCTGCTGCACCGCGCCGCGGCAAACGCGATTGGACATTTTTGCTGTCTTGGATCATCGCGGGCAGCATGGTGTTTGTCATGCTAATCTTGGTGTATCAGCGCGTGCCGGCTATGATTGAAGAGACTTTGCAGCCGGTGCAGCAGGAAGAAGAAACACAAGAACCGGATGAGTCGGCCTATGGCGAGAACACCGGTGAAGCCAGTTTGCCTCAGCTAAACATGTCTCTGGCGACAGACGCCATTGTGCGCCACACCAACACGCACACCATCTTGTTGAATAAAACCCGCGACGAGGTGGTTGAGTACACGGTTGAAAAAGGTGATGCCATTTTTGGCATTGCCAACAAGTACAAACTGACGCCCGAAACCATCCTGTGGGCAAATTATGATGTTTTGAACGATAATCCCCATGAAATTTCCATCGGGCAGGTGTTAAAAATTCCGCCGACCAACGGCATTTATTATGAATGGGAAGAAGGCGACACAGTTGCCAGTGTGGCTGAAAAGTATCATGCCAAGCCGGAAGACATTCTCAATTATCCCGGCAATAAACTTGATCTGACCGATCCTGATCCCAAAATTGAAAAAGGCACCTATGTAATGATTCCGGGTGGAAGCCGCGAGTTCAAACAGTGGCTGGTTCCCACCATCTGGAAATCGGGCGCCGGCGCCAACAAGACCATTGACGGCCCTGGCGGCTGCGCCATTGGCGACGGCGGTGCGGTGGGCACAGGCTCCTTTGTCTGGCCTACGGTCAACAACTTCCTGTCGGGCAACGATTATTGGTCGGGTCACCTGGGAATTGACATTGCTGCCACCTACGCCCCGGTTTATGCAGCCGACAGTGGTGTGGTGGTGTATGCTGGCGCGATTGGCGGCGGCTATGGCAACATGATCATGATGGACCACGGCAACGGCTACCATACCCTCTATGCTCACTTGGATGCATTGTATGTATCCTGCGGTTCCAGCGCGGTTAAGGGACAGATGATCGCCCTGTCGGGTAATACGGGCAATTCCACCGGGCCTCACCTTCACTTTGAGGTGCGTTACCAGGGCGGTTTTATCAATCCCTGGTATGTGCTGCCGTAGTTTGAAAGAGTAAGCAAGAATTGACAACCCTTCCCGAATAAGGAAGGGTTGTTTTTTTGTTTTAACAGCTTTGGCCGTTGCTTCACGCGACTTCAGCCGCGACTACGTATGGGGTTTTGTAGTAACGGCTTCAGCCGTTTGTCACGGGCGAGAAGGGTTTCCAGCTCATGAAAAATGCGGCTAAAGCCGCAACTACAGGTGGAGTTGTATCGAACTGGTGGGTGGAGGGGCGTAACCGGGTTTTGTTGATAATGTCCATCGTTCGTCCCGCAACCCATCAATACCAGCGTCTGTCATCACGGGTGAGCGAAGCGAACGTGGCGATCTCATAAAAATGAAATAATGAGATTGCCGCGTCGGGCTGCCGCCCCTGAACCCATCCTACAGATTCAGATTTTGGTTACAAAACGTTGATGGGATCAACTTCAATTTGCCAGTCTTCAAGGGGTTTGCCGCGCAGAACGGCGGCAGGATTTGCCCCGCGCAGTAAAAGCTGCCAGCGGTAGTAGCCGTTTACCCGGCTGAAGTAGCACGGGGCTGGACCAATGATTTCAATATTCCTGTGCCCTTCGGCATGAATCCAGCTTTGCACCTGCGCCAGCATTGATTGTGCAGCTTTTTCCGCCTGATCAGGCTTCAGGTGGCGGTACTCCATGCGCAGCAGGCGGCTGAAAGGCGGGTACCCCAGCTTTTGCCGGTATTCCAGTTCGCGGCGTTGGAAACCGTCAAAGTCATATTCGGCGGCGGCGCGGATGACATAATGCTCAGGCTGGAAGGTTTGCAAGATGACCTGCCCGCCCAGCGGGCTGCGCCCGGCGCGCCCCGCCACCTGGGTGAGCAGTTGAAAAGTGCGTTCGCCGGCGCGAAAATCGGGGAAGTTCAAGCCCACATCGGCCAGCACAATGCCCACCAGGGTCACCAGCGGCAAATCGAGCCCTTTGGCCAGCATTTGCGTGCCCACCAAAATATCGGCATTGTGGTTGAGAAAGTGGGTCAGCAGCACTTCGTGCATACCCTTCTGGCGGGTGGTTTCGGCGTCCCAGCGGATGATGCGCGCTTCGGGCAGCAGTTCCTGCAATTCACTTTCCACACGTTCAACGCCGGCGCCGTATTGCCGGATGCGTGTGCTGCCGCACGCCGGGCATTTTTGGGGCATCTGGCGCTGGTAGCCGCAGGTGTGGCAGTGCAGGTTACCGTCGCTGGCGTGCGCCGTCAGCGGCAGGTCGCAGCGCGGGCAGCGCAGCACATAACCGCAGTCGCGGCAAAAAACGTAGGTGGCGCTGCCGCGCCGGTTGATATAGAGGATGGCCTGCTGGCGGGCGGCGAGAGTGGTTTTGAGCGCTTCTTGCAGGGCGCGGCTGAAGATGGAACGGTTGCCGGCCTGTAATTCGTGGCGCATATCGGTGACATGCACGGGGGGCAGCGGCAGGCTGGCGCTTTCGGCCTCGCCGGGCAGGTCGGGAGGCGGCGCGCCCAATTGCAGCGCCTGCTGGCGCACAGCCTCACGGTGCGCCAGAACGCGCAGCGGCAGTTTGACAACCGTCCAGTGCTGGCGTTGAGCGCGGTACAGCATGCTCACGTCGGGGGTGGCGCTGCCCAGCAGCAGCAGGCTGCCGGTCAGGCAGGCATATTGTTTGGCGGCATTGAGGGTGTGATAGCGCGGCTGCGTGTCGCTCTGGGCGTAGCTGTCATCATGGCATTCATCCATCACAATTAAACCGGGGTTGGGCAGCGGGGTGAACAGGGCGCTGCGCGGCCCGATGATGAGCTTTAACAAACCGGCGCGCGCGCGCCGCCAGGTGTCATAACGCTCACCCGGCGAGAGGCGTGAGTGGATGACGCCCACCTGCCCGGCAAAGCGCGCCGAGAAGCGGCGCACGGTCTGCGGGGTCAGGCTGATTTCGGGCACCAGCACAATGGCCTGGCGTCCCTGTTGAAGGGTTTCTTCCACGGCGCGCAAGTAGATTTCTGTTTTGCCCGAGCCGGTGACGCCGTGCAGCAGCACTGGCGGCTGCACCTGCCCACTGCCGGCTGCCTGCAAAGCGCCAGAGATGGTTTGCCAGGCGGCTTGCTGATGGGCGGTGAGCTGCGGAGGGGTATCGGGCTGCCAGGCAGCAGCGTTGGCCAGCGGGTCACGCCACACTTCGGTTTCGCTTAAAATCACCAACTCCATCTCGGCCAGGCGCAGCAAATCGGGCATAGCACCGCCGCAGGCGGCGAACACCCAGGTGGTTTCCACTGGCAGCGGCTCGCCTGCCAGGTGTTCCAGCATGGCAATGCGGCGCTCTCGGGCGGTTGATTTGCCTACAAGGTCATACTGCTTTCGGGCTTCTTCAGGAGAGACGGCCAGTTGCACTGTGCGCACCAGCTTGGGGCGCACGCTGGGCGGCGGCAGCACGGGTTGTGCCCGCAGCCTTCCACTGTGCACCAGCGATCGGGCGGCGCTTTTCCATTCCTGGTGCGGAAAGGCGGCGGCCAGTTGGCGCCCGCGCAGCGCGCCGCGTCTTTGCAGCGTTTCCAGGATGCGCTGCTGGGTGGATGTTTTGGGCGGGGTTTCAGAGCCTGGAACCAGTTCATACAGGGTGTCAGCCTGCTGGCTGAGCCCCGGCGGCAGCATGAAGGTCAGGCAAATGGCCAGGGGGGTGAGGGTTTGGTCTGATAACCACTGCGCCAACTGCAACTGGGCGGGGGTGAGCACCGGCCGGGCATCGAGCAGCGCAGAAAGGGGGCGGGTTTCCAGCACCTGCGGCGATTCCACCTGGCGCAGCACCACACCCTGTGCCGTGCGTACTCCAAAGGGAACTTCCACCAGGCAGCCGGGAGCAACCTCCCCTTCCAACTCTGGCGGGGTGTGATAATCGAAGACGCCGTTAATTTGTGGAATATTGACTGCGATCTGGAAGTAACTCATAAAGGATGCCGGGATGTTGTTTAAATTTTCTTTAAACGGGCCTATTTTAAAATCACAGATGCGCCGTAACCAACCACCGATGAGGAGTCTCCGGTTTCATCGGCCGATGTGCTGTGATGCAAGTTCTGCACGCGCTGCGCACCAAGTTCCTGCGCCGCCCACAGGATGACAGCCACCGCGCCGGCTCCGCAGGCAAAGCCTTTGCCGCTTTCGTCGGTGTGCAGCACACCTTCGGGTGAGAAGGCTTCAAATTGATCCATCATCTTTCGATCCAGTTCATTGGCCAGCGGTTCAGGATAGAAATGAGATAAATCTGTACTGGCCACCAGCAATACCTTTTGATCTTTAATGGTTTCTGCCAGGCAGTGACCAATTTGCTTCAAATGGCGGGCATCGTGGGTGCGGATCATTAAAGGAAGCAGTAGAAAGTCATTGGTCAGGGCGCATTGTAGAAAGGGAATTTCAATCTCCAATGAGTGTTCCGGATCGCGGGCAATTGCGGTGAGCGGCAGCCCGACAAGCTCGGTATATTTCTTCGAAAAAATATTTAATGCATTGCGGTCAATTTCAACGGCGCCCAGCGGTGTGGCGTAGGCGGCGTGCGCGCTGGTGAGCAGTGAAGCAGGGTGAAAGGCGTGCATGGGCGAGGCAATCACCACCAGGTCAAAGGAAGACCCCCGCACGGTGCGAAAGGCATGACCGGCCGTGCGGCCTGAGTAGCGGTGCCCGGCGTGCGGTGCAATGACGCCCAGCACTTCTCCCTGCAGGGGGGAAAGTTCCGCCTCATCCAGATAGGTGTTCACCTGCTTTCGTAGTACATCAGGGTTGCCTGCATACCAGGCTCCCGCAATGGGAGACGGCCGCAAATCAGGTACTACAGACATGTTTCTACCCTCCTGGCGCAGCAATGAGTTGATCTGGCTGCGCCGATTCTATTGTAGCATACGCAATACCGAAAGAAATCAACCAATACTGAACCTTTTGAGCCTGTGTGGGGTTTAACTATTAAACCTGCCGTCAATAAATTCATCATTTTGCCGATACTATTTTTAATGATCATCGGCGTTATTTCTTTCTTTTTTTATTTTTCGCGAGGTGTTATTATGTCAGCTATTGTTACCCTTACCGCAGCACTGGTCAGTATTCTTTTTGCAGCTTTCACCTTTGTTGGAATTGGATCGAAACCGTCCTGAGTTTTGATCTGACGGGGTACAAAGGGGGAAAACTGTTTTTCCCGTTTCTCCGGGCGGATGGGATGCCGCCTGGGAAGCACATTTTTCTGCCTTTTTTCTGAAAAATCAACGCTATTTTTACATGGTTAACACCTGTTCTGTGTTAAATTATGTTTACCTTAAACCCCGTTAATGTGTGACTTGCCTGTATGAATGTAAAACCGGCCATTTTCCCAATTCCGCGACGATCCATCTCTCGAACCATCTATTTGGTCGGGGTGGTGTTTTGCAGCGTAGTGATGGCCTGGTTAATCCTGGGCGACCGCATCTGGGCGGCGCTTTCTACCAAAATTTCCATTTTGGCTGCCTATCGTTGGGCAGCCGATGTTTTATTTGCCCTGGGGCTGGGCTTTGGCATTATTTTTGTCTTACGCCACCTGTGGATTCGCCTGGATGATACGCGCCAGGAGTTGAAAGAAAGCCTGGAAGAACACCAATCGGTGATTGAGACCGCCATGGAAGCCATCTGGGTGACCAACTCGCGCGGGCAAATCACCTATACCAACCGCGTGATGCGTGACTTGCTGGGCTATGCGCCTGATAAGATGTTTTTTCATAACTTCACCGATTTCCTGATGACGCCATTTCCGGCTGCCATTGAGGCAGGCGAAGAAACCAATACCCGCCGCAAGTTTGACCTGTGTTTTATCCACCGCGACGGGACCCCGGTGTGGGTGATTGCGGCGCTCAAGCCCTTGCATAATGCCCGCGGCGAGTTTCGCGGTATGATGGGCATGGCGGTGGATATTTCGGATCGGCGCAACGTGGAAGAAGCCTTGCAGCAAAGTGAAGCCCGCTTTCGGCTGCTGCTGCAAAGCCAGGGCGAAGGCACCATTTTGTTCAACCTGAAAGGGCATTTCGAATTCGTCAATCCGGCGGCTGAAAGGTTGTTCGGCGTTGAACCGGACACCCTGCCCCACTATTTGCTCACAGATTTCACAACCCCTGAAAAAGCCGAAGAGCTGCTGCAAGAGGTGCAACGTTTACCGTTTCAGCGCAGCGTAACGCTGGAATGGGAAATTAAACCCATGAAGGGCAACCGGCGCTGGCTGCTGGTTACCATCAGCCCGTGGTTGGAAGCGCACCATGAACTGGCCGGCGGCCTTGCGGTGTGCCGCGACATCACCAGCCGAAAACGCAAAGAGAATCAACTGCATTACGACAGCACCCATGATGCGCTAACGGGCCTGTTCAACCGGCGATTCTTTGAGGACCAGTTATTAACCACCGGTAACGAGGCAGACAGTTATCCGATCAGCCTGGTGGTGTTGGATGTGGACGGTTTGAAGAAGATTAATGACACGCTGGGTCATTCAGCCGGCGATGAACTGCTGAGGCGCGCTGCCAATATTCTTAAGTCCACTTTTCGGGCGCGCGACGTGGTCGCCCGCATCGGCGGCGATGAATTTGCCGTGCTGCTGGCGGCGACTGACAGCAAAATTACGGCTGCCATTTTGCAGCGCTTGCAAAACCGCATTGATGAGGCCAACCAGGATCAGGAAGATTTCCAGGTGTCGTTGTCATACGGCGCAGCCACTGCTGAACAGAGCGAAGAGATTTCCAGTATTTTCCAGTTGGCTGACCAGCAAATGTATGAAGTAAAACTGGCGCGCCGTGCGGCTGCGCAAAATACCCCAGTTCCTTGACGTTTCAGGCCGACCGCGGTATAAATAGGGCGCGCAGGAGAAACCGCATTTCTGCGTAAAGTATGCCCTCGTAGCTCAATTGGACAGAGCGTTTGCTTGCGGAGCAAAAGGCTGCAGATTCGAGTTCTGCCGGGGGCACAAAGTGGAGAGAAATCTCCACATTTTTGTTTAAAAACAAGGCTGCCGA
>CAZOKH010000020.1:0-44614 GCA_964580315.1 uncultured Anaerolineaceae bacterium
TTTTACGCCATTTGCAACTGCTGCACCTGCTGCTGCGGCGCCATGCAAGCCCAACGCAACGGCACACCCATGCTGGCATCCTCGGGTTATGCGGCCCAGGTTAATGCCGATTTGTGCGCCGGGTGCGGAAGCTGCGTGGAAATTTGTCCCTTCGATGCGCTCACACTAGACCACAATATCGCCAGCGTGAATATGGAGCGCTGCATGGGCTGCGGGGTTTGCGTGGGTCAATGCCCGGTGGGAGCCATTGCCCTGACGCTCGTTGAAAGCAAAGGCGCGCCGCTGGAGATTGAAACGCTTATGCAAGCGGCTGCCCGATAAGCCCTCCCAGCCAGATGCCCAGGAACATGGCCAACCCGCCTGCCAGTGCACTGCCCAGCAGGTTGAACAACCCCAGGTGAAATTGCCCGCTTGAAATGAGATTGACGCTTTCATAGGCATAGGTGGAAAAGGTGGTGTAAGAACCCAGGAAACCAACCACCACCAGGCTGCGCCAGCGCGGGTCGATTCCCAGGTACTGCGTGAACAGGGTGAGAAATAATCCCAGTAAAAAGCTGCCTGTAATGTTGATCAAAAAAGTGCCGAAAGGGAAGCTGCCGCCCCACTGGCGGGACGCCCAATCGCCCACCCAGTAGCGCGCATTGGCGCCCAACACGGCGCCGCACGAGATTAATGCCATTTTTTCCATGAAGCTGCGATGCCTTTCCATAACGTTAATGTGTACCGGTAGTAAAAAGCCTCTGTTTCCATACAGAGAAACAGAGGCCATCAGTCTGCAAAGACGGTTCGGAGAAATCCCGGCGAGCCTCATCGCCAGGAAGCGATTTTACATCATGCAGCAACTATTCGGAAGGGTATCCGTTTTTAGACACAGGCGGTGCGCTGAAGTACACCCTACGTTTTGGTAATTCATTTTTGAGTAGGATGCGCCTGGGCGCACCATTTTCCATCTTCTGAATGGCTATATAACCGCTAAGTCGCCAAGATCGCAAAGTTATTTCTTTATTAATTTCTTCGCGACCTTCGCAGCTTTGCGGTAAAACTCATATTACGGCGCTGCTGACCAGCCGTCCACCGCGCCGTCCAACCACGGCAGCGACACTGCCTGGCAGGTTTCGGGATTAAGCAGGAAGATGTGATCTTCCGAGCCGGCGTATTGTTGAAGCATGGCATTTACCAGCAGCCAGCGGCTGTCGGGGCTCCATGCGCCGGCCAGCGCACCCATCGAGTTCAGGGCTGCCATCAGCCTTGGCTCGCTTCCATTCAGGTCCGTGATGTAAACGCCGTGGTTGGGCATGCCGAACACTTTCTCATGGTAAGCAATGCGCTGCCCATCGGGCGAGACGCGCACAAACCCGCCTTTGGCATTATCCATCACAAAAAGCTCTTGCAGCGCGCCGCTTTGCAGGTCAATTGTTTGCAGGTGCGCGCCATCGGCACCCTGGGTAGTCACAAACAGGCCGCTGCCGTCAGCCGTCCAGCCTGCCAGTTCGGTGTAATCAGCCAGGCCGGGGACCGGCTGCAATTCCGAACCGTCCAACCGGGCAGTGTGGACGGTCGCGCCGCGCACGAACGCCAACTTCTCACCGTCCGGCGACCACACCGGGTGATAATCACTGCCCTGCGACCACGGCAGCAGCACGTTACTGCCGTCATTTAAATCTGCCAGGTGCATGCCGTCGCGATAAACGTACGCCACACGCATACCGTCGGGTGAAAGGGATCCCCAGCCGCCGGGCGCCACCCGGGTCTTGCCGCTGCCGTCCAGGTTGACCACGTACAGCGTGGGGAAGGTTTCGCCTTCCAGGGCTGGCCCTTCCACCAGCAGCCTGCCGCTCAAATCAGCCGGCAAGGGCGCAGCCGGTTCAGCCAGCATCTGTAGCACATTTTGCTCGGTCAGGCAGGGCTCGCCTACGGACTGCGGTTGTTCGGCTTCAACAGCCGGGGGTAAGTCCAACATCACCTGCCAGGGACCTTCCACCATGAAAGAAATATTTTGGACCGAGAGATGGCGCACCCCTTCGGGTTTGTAATCAAAGTAAATGCCGCTGGTGATGCTGCCCTGGCTGTCGCCGCCCCCGCCGCCGCCCAGGCGCGCGCTGTGATTATCCAGGTCGATCACCGAGAAGTTGATCATTTGCTGAGGGTCGGCTTCAAAATGCAGCTCGAGTGAATAGGTGTTGTCGGCGCGGTGGGTGAGCACGGCATCCAGCAAGCGCACGGTGCGCCCTTCAATGGTCAGGTCGCGGTTCAACTGCCAGCTTTGGCCAGACTGCGGATTCTCGCCCAGGTCGATGTCGAAAGTCATTTGCACCGGCTTGTCCACGCTCACCGCCGGCAGGGTGAGGGTCAGCGGTCTGCCGCTGCCTTTGCCGCCGGTTTGCACCGCCCAGGAGAGTCGTTTCTGGGTGTAGAGGTCGCTGCTTTCATCGGGTGTAACCATCTCCAGCGGCAGGCGTTCGCCCGAGGGATCGGTCAATTCCATGAAGTAGGGCGAAAAGCCGATCATGGCTGTTCCTTCGTGCTGCCAGGTCAGGCTGCCTTGCAGCACATAGCCGCTGTCCAATTCCACCACGCTGTCCACGCTCAGGGCAATGCCAAGCGGGTTTTCGCCCGGGGTTGTGACGGCAGGCAGCGGCGTTTCCACCGGGGCCGGGGTTCCGCCGGGTAATTCCATCACCGGCAGCACGGTCAATTCGGGCGGGGCCGGCACCAGGTGCAGGGGAATTTCCCAGTTCTCGGGCGCCATGCCGGGCAAAGTTTCATGAATGCACGGGATAACCAGGCTGAAATTGTTGATGTCGGCGGGAATCGGTTCAAATTCGAAACGAGTCTGATAACCGCTGCCCCAACCTTCGCCTTCGCCTGATGTCATGCGCAATTCAGCGCCGTTGGGCAAACGTAAAAACTCATTTTCGACGCAGCCAATCACATCTTCCGAGGTGGGGCGGTGGCGCTGTTCCAGCCCTTCCAGGGTGAACACCAGCACAGTGTGCTGCGCATCGGCCACGCCCTGGTCAATGGTGACGGTAAATCCGTCGCGCTGCTGCGGCTCGGGAATTTCAACCACGCGCAGCGGAGCGTCGGTTTGCACATAACCCACACCGGGAATATATCCCAGCAGCGCGCGCACGGCTGCCAGCACGCGCTGCGGCCCAATCAGCAGCACAGTAATCGTCAACGCCAGCAGCACCAGCGCCGCCGTCCACAGCGGGCGCAGGCGCAAAGACGGTGTAGTGCGAACAGGCTGCCGGTTAGCCTGCACATCCAACTGCGCGCGCAGGCTGGCTACAAATTGCGGCGAAGCCGCTGGCGCGCTCAATGCCGCCGCCATTTCTTCTTCAAATTGCGCTGAGAGAATGGAATCAGTCATGAGACACCTCCATCTGGTTCTGCATGCGAGCCAGCAAGCGGTAAACAGCTTTTTTAACCGCATCTTCACTGCGCCCCAACAGAACAGCTATTTCGCTAAAACACAACCCGGCGGTAAAACGCAGCCGCAAGAGTTCCTGGTCGTCTTCGGGCAATTGCGCCACCAGTTGGCGCAGCGCCTGAATTCGCTCGGTTTCAATCACTTGCTGCAGCGGGTCATCGAAATTACCGGGCAGGTTTTCATCAGGCACGCTGCTCAAGGTGCGCGCTGCGCGCCAGTGATCGACCAGCCTGCTGCGGGCAATGCTAAACAACCAGGCAGCAAAATGCCCGTTATGCCGGTAACGCGGAAAGGCTTCCAGCGCTTTGAGAAAGGTTTGTGATGTGAGGTCTTCAGCTTCTTGCAGGTTACCCAGCCGGCTAAACAGGTAACGGTACACCGGCTGCACATAACGGTCGTACAGGCGGTTGAACTGGCGCGGGTCGCGCTGCGCAGCCGTGATCTGCTGCGCCTCATCGTCCCACAGCGCATTTGGAACGCTTGTTTGAAGGGATGAATGGCTCATAGAGTTCCTTTCGCCACGAGAATACAGGATTGATCAAACCTGTACTTTAAACGCAGGAACTGAGAAAAAAGGACACTTGGTTTTTTAAAAAGGAGTGCGAATCAGTTCCCGGAGAGAGCTGAATGATGCATCCATAATGCAGCATCACAGTTATACTATTAATCATCACAGGTGTTATGGGGTTTTGTCTTTGAATAGCTTTGCAATTCTCATAGGCGCAGGGGCAGCGCTGGGACTGTGGCAGATTGCTCAAAATGCGCCCACGCACGAAGTGGACAACCGGCTGCGCATCGGCTGGCTGATGTTGTTGTGCACACTGCTGGGGGCGCGGCTATTCTATGTGTTATTCCACCTGGATTACTTTATCCAACATCCGCTGCTTGTTCTGGCGGTGTGGCAGGGCGGGTTGTCGTGGCTGGGGGCGCTGACCGGGGCGGCCGCAGCGCTGCTGCTGGCGGCGCGCGCCTGGCGCCATCCGTTGACCGAACTGGCTGATGTGATGATGCCCCTTCTGCCGCCCATGATCATTGCCGCCTGGCTGGGCTGCTGGCAAACCGGCTGTGCCTACGGCGCACTGGCGCCGCCCGGCGCCTGGTGGGCGGCGCCCTGCCGCGACGAAGCCGGAAACATCCTGCTGCGCTTTCCATTGCAGCCAACGGCAGCTTTCCTGCTGTTATTGTTCTATGCCTGGCTGGAAAACCGCTTTAAAAACCCACTGCCGTCGGGCAGCCGCATGCTGCTGGCGGTGCTGGGGTTGGCGCTGGTAATGCTGGCGGCATCATTTTTGCGCGACGAGCCGGCGCAGCAGTGGCTGGATATGCGCCGCGACTTTTGGGAAGCTCTGCTGGTGGCGCTGCTTTGCCTGGCGGGCCTGGGGGCATTAAAATTTAATCCTGATAAACGCTAACGACGAAAAACGCAAAATACTCGATCAATAATTTCAATTCAGCCCAACCTTTTTGAAACTGACGCTGTATATAGGATGATGAGATCTCAAAACATTGGAACTGTATATGGATGATAGTTTGGCTGTTCACCGCCTGAAGAAAGGTGATATGGGTGGGTTGGAAATCCTCATTGCTCGCTATCAAGCCAGGGCTGTGCGGACGGCGTTTCTAATCACGCACGATCAGTCGCTGGCAGAGGATGTGGTGCAAGAGACTTTTATTCGCATCTACCATCGCATTCGCTTTTATGATGAGATGCGTCCATTTGAACCCTATTTACTGCGCAGTGTGGTGCACACTGCCCTGAATGTGATGGAAAAGACAGCGCACTGGACCTCATTGGATGAAGAGGTTGAGCCAAATGCCGTGGCAAATTTGTTGCAAAGGGCAGCCGCCACCGAAGATATGGTGGAATTCGCCCAGTTGAAGGAAGAAATATATGCGGCATTGGGCAAACTCTCTCCACGGCAGCGCCAGGTCATTGTGCAGCGCTATTATCTGGAAATGAGCGAAAAAGAAATGGCTGAAGAACTATCGGTTGCGCCCGGCACGATCAAATGGCTGCTCAACGGCGCCCGCCAGCGATTGCGTATGCTCATTGGAATGGAGGGTAACAAGCGATGAAATTGATGACCCCCCACCAGATATTGGATGAAATTGCACAGGAACACACCCCGCGGCACATTCACCTTTCTAACGGCATTCTGTCGAAAATTAGAAAGGAAAAACAAAAAACGATGAACACCCGCCGAATAGCCATTGGATTTTTGGTGTTGGCTGCCTTGCTGGTTGTTTTATTGAACAATCCCACCGTGGCGCGCGCCATCCAGCGCCTGCTGGGCTATGTGCCCGGTGTGGGGATGGTTGAACAAAGCGCTGCGCTGCGCATGCTGGAAAACCCGGTTGAGATGAAACGCGGCGACACTGTGGTGAAGGTGACGCAAGCAGTGCTCGATTCTGAGCACACCCTTGTTGAAATTCAAGTAGAAAACCTGCCCGCGCCCTCATCCCCACAAACGGCGCAGCCAGACAAGATGTGTCATCAATATCCCCAACTGCGCCTGAAAGATGGAACCACACTGCTGGGAAAATCCAACGCGGCAGATTACTGGATGAGCGGTTACCGGCGCGCAATGGCTTTTCCGGCGCTCCCACTTTCAGAAGATTCAGCCGTGCTGGTGATTCCCTGCCTGGAAGGAAGCTATCCTGAAGCAAATGAACCGGCATGGGAAATCCCCATACAGTTCGTGGCCGCCCCGCCGGACATAACCGTCTTCCCATTGATCGACCTTCCCACGCCCACGACCGCGCCCACCGGCACACCGGCGCAACAGGCCACAGCGCAGCAAAGCGCCCGCATCCCTGCCGCTGATGAACTTTCACTGACCCTGAGCAAGTACATTCAAACCGACAACGGCATTATTCTGGCCGGTGGACTGCAAACAACATCGACTGATTTCCACATCAGCTTCGTCGATCCGAGTGCCATTCATTTGCACGATGCCGCCGGGCAGGAAATTCCCCTGGAGGAAGATTACTCCCTCATCGACTCATTGAGCGATGAAATGCTCGGCATTACACTGCCCATCATCGTGCGCAGCGCGGGCAGCTTTACCCCCGGAAAAGCCACCCTGACGGTTGATTCAGCCTGGATGGATGTGAACGTCAACGGGGTTGCCTTTGATTTTGACCCAGGCGAAAATCCGCAGCCCAACCAGACCTGGCAGCTTGATCAGGTGGTGGAAATTGCCGGTTACACCATTCGCTTTACCACCGCGCAAATGGCCCCAAACGGCAGCGGTCTGAATTTCCAGTATGAAGCGCCCGATACTGTCGACGGTGTCGTCGTCATGGACCCAGATCACAAGATTTTGGGCGGCGGCGGCGGCCCGGGAAGCACGGGGTTCACCTATGCCGGTGAATTTCCACAGGGAGTTCTCCATCTAACCGTTACCGGTTTGTCGGTGAACATCACAGGCGGATGGCAAACAACTGTTGAACTGCCAGAGATGGCCAACCCAACCCCGCAGGCAGATTTGCCCGCAGCCTGTTTGACACAGGCTGCCTGGCGCAGCGCCTTGCAATC
Source organism: uncultured Anaerolineaceae bacterium (assembly GCA_964580315.1). Taxonomy (GTDB): domain Bacteria; phylum Chloroflexota; class Anaerolineae; order Anaerolineales; family Anaerolineaceae; genus CAZOKH01. Next base: position 6,972 of record CAZOKH010000020.1, read on the forward strand.
TTCCAACGGCGCCATCCCGGCGGGCTTGGGCGGAACCCTGGCAATCAGCGAAACCCTGGAACCCGATTTCTATTACTGGGTATTGATCGCAAAACTGGATGGAAGTGAACCCAGGAAGATCAGCATGGGCGACAGCCCTTCGCTTTCCCCTGATAACAACCGGATCATTTATTCCGACCAAACAGGGTTGCAGTTGTACGATCTTGCATCGGATACACAAACCACCCTGGCGGGCACCACGCGGCGCGACCGCGGCGCGCTGTGGTCACCCGACGGAAGTCAAATTGCCTTCACCCGCGGCCCCGCCTCAGGGTTGATCGGCGCCCCCGGGCCTTACAGTATCATCCTGGCCAACCCCGACGGCTCTAACCAACTGCCGCTGGTGGAAAACAGCGACGCCAACACCGCCCAGGCCTGGCTGCCCGACGGACAAAACCTGGTTTACACGGTCAAAGGCCCTGCAGGTTCAGCCGTGCGCATCATCAACATTCTTAGCGGCGAAGTAACCCCGCTGTTTACCATCCAGTACGTCAACGCCGGAGTGTCGGTGTCGCCGGACGGCAAACGGGTTGCCTACGAAGAAATGCTGCCTGGCGACCGCTACGCCATTTATGTGTCCAACCTGGACGGGACAGACGCGCGTTTGATCGTCGACTCCCATCCCATTATTGCCACGGTGCCGCAGTGGAGCCCTGACGGGCGCTGGCTGATCGTCAGCGTGCATGACACCAGCGTGTCGGAGAATCACTCAATCTTGACGTTGATAGAACTGGATACCTGCCAGATCATTCCGCTGCTGAATCGAAACGGCTATGTATCCACCTGGAACCCATGAAAAAGCCGGTTGGGTTTAATCCTTTACGCCTACCGGGAATGTGATATAATGCGACTTCGCATTGTGAGATATTATTTCTCGTGACATAAGCGGGAATCCCGTTTTGAGGTTAGGAACATGAATGAAGAATTGATTAAAGCTGTTGATGCACCCAGCAATCCGAATGTGCCCGAACTGCGCCCCGGTGATATTGTTAACGTTCACCTGAAGATTAAAGAAGGCGGCCGCGAGCGTGTTCAGGAATTTAAAGGCACCGTGCTTTTCACCCGCGGCAGCGGCGTGAGCGCTTCTTTCACCGTGCGCCGTGTGGCCAGCAATGGCATTGGTGTGGAACGTACTTTCCTCACCCGCTCACCGCGCATTGAAAAAGTGGTAGTAGAACGTCACAGCAAAGTTCGCCGTGCACGCCTGTTCTACCTGCGCGAACGAACCGGTAAGAGCGCCCGCCTCAAACAAAAATTCTAAAACCAGGCGGTCGTTATCATTGACTTCTGAAGGGGTGCAACCTGCGCCGAGGTTGCGCCCTTTTTTCTGTATATCCACGGAGTCGTCCATGACCGGGGTAATCATTGGCGTCACCATCGAAAAATATACCAACCAGGCTGGCACGCTGCGCTGGGCTGTCAATGAAGCCTACACGCGCGCCATTATTCAAGCGGGCGGCATCCCGCTGCTGCTTGCCAACGGCCTGCCGCGCCCGGCGCTGGATGATTTTTGCAGCCGGGTGGATGGGGTTTTGTTGACCGGCGGCGGCGATGTGGAAACCGCCCGCTACGGCGGAGAAGACCACCCCGCGGTTGGCCGCCCCGATCCGGCGCGTGACGATACTGAAATCACCCTGGCGCAAATTTGCGCTCAACAAAAAATTCCACTGCTGGGCATTTGCCGCGGGGCGCAGGTGCTCAACATTGCCCTGGGCGGCACGCTTTACGCCCACATTCCAGCCCAGTTTTCCGATTCCATCCGGCACGACTGTCACGCCCTCAACGATGCCCGCACCCATCTTGCCCACACGGTTCAAATTCAGCCGGGCAGTCGTTTGCACCAGGTGATTGGTGAAACCAGTTTACCGGTCAACAGCCTGCACCACCAGGGTTTGCAGCGGCCGGGGAACGGCTTGCAGCCGACAGCCTGGGCTCCCGACGGGCTGGTGGAAGCGGTAGAATTAGCAAATCATCCTTTCTTCATCGGCGTGCAATGGCATCCCGAATGTCTCACCGATCAGCCTGCCACGCAGGCTTTGTTTGCAGCATTTGTAAAAGCAGCGCAACCCAGGGAGTGAAACATGGTTTCCTCTGCACAGGCAGTCCCCATCGGCATATTTGATTCAGGCGTGGGCGGACTTTCCGTGCTGCCGGCCATCCGGCGCGAACTGCCCTGCCAGCCGCTGATCTACCTGGCCGACCAGGCGCACGTGCCCTACGGGCCGCGCTCGCGCGGCGAAATCATTGCTTTTTCCACTGAAATCATCAAATTTTTACTTTCACAGGGCGCCGGGCTGATTGTGGTGGCGTGCAACACGGCCTCGGCAGCAGCCCTGCAGCATTTGCGCGCGGCTTTTCCGCACATCCCCTTTGTGGGCATGGTTCCCGCGGTAAAGGTGGCGGCGCTGCAAACCCGCAGCAAAACCATTGGCGTGCTGGCCACGCCCAACACCTTTGGCGGCGCGCTGTACCACGATGTGGTAGATCGTTTTGGCGAGGGCGTCACCATCCTGGAGGATACCTGCCCGGGATTGGTGGAAGAAATTGAGGCCGGTCATTTGAATGGGGAGCGCACGCGCCAAATCCTGATGAATGCCCTGCTTCCCATGCTGGAACGCAATATCGATCAAGTGGTGCTGGGCTGCACGCATTACCCGTTTGTGAACCCCATGATACGCGAGATTTTAGACACTCAAATGCAGCCCGGACAGCCACAGGTCGAGATGATAGACGCAGCGCTGGGTGTGGCGCGGCAAACCGCCCGCCTGGCGGTGGAACACGGCCTTGCCTGCACAGGCAGCCAGCCCGGCAGTGTGCGCTATCAAACCAGCGGGCAGGCGCATGTGCTGCAAACCCTGCTGCCGCTGCTCACCGGTGAAAATCCCCCGGTTGAGCCGTTGACCTGGCAGGATGGAAAATTACACTCCACTGTTCAAACCGGCTGAATGAGGATGCGCAAATGGTATACTTAATATATAACGAGGTGATTAGCCCATGTCGCAAAAAGAAATAAACCTCAACCCGGTTTCTGTTTTAACAGTCGATGCCGTTGGGCAGCCGGGCAAACGCACCTTTTACCTGCAGGGCAGAAAAGATGAGCAAGTGGTGAGCTTGCTGGTTGAAAAAGTTCAAATTCAAACCCTGGCAGTGGGTGTCGAGCAATTTATCGGAGAATTGACCGCGCGTTTTCCAAACCTGCCCCCGGCTTCCGGCGAGTATGACGAAAACCGGATGCACATCGAAATGCCCGTTGATCCAGTATTCCGCGTTGCCGAACTGGGACTGGCATACGAGCCGGAGACCGATCTGGCAATCTTAATTGCGCGCGAGATGACCGGCGAAGGCGAAAGCGAAGAAGATGCCAGCGTGGTGCGTTTCTGGTGCACGCGCTCGCAACTGCGCGCCCTGGGACGCTGGGGCCTGGAACTGGCCGGGCGCGGGCGCCCCATTTGCCCTTATTGCGGTGAACCGATGGACCCCGCTGGGCACCTGTGCCCCAAAAAGAACGGTCACCGGCATTAAAACCAGCGCTCCATCCCTTCAGGAAGGGTTTTGGGGTGCAAAAACCAAATGAACTTGCAAAGTAGGGTGCGGTCTGTAAAACGACCGCACCCTGCATTTTTTCTGGGCGGCATGCTCGCGCGCTTGCAGGAGAAGAAAGAAGTGCTGCTGTTGGGTTGGAGCGTGCCCATGCCCATCCCGGTGCGCTCGCTGCATTATGACGAGACTTTCTGGGATGGTTTGCTGGGCAAAGAAAACAAGCCGCAAAAGACGGATGCGATGCAAAAAACACCCCCACCCGGCCTCCCCCAAAATCCAAAAGCAGGATTTTGAGGGAGGAGACATTCCGTTGCGGTGATTGACGGTATGTTGCTTTTTTAAGGTGTTGGTGTGCCTGGGCACACCGATATGATGAACCACATTGTATCTTTTAAGGGTGTTTCCGATTTATAGGGACCATAACAGGTCACACCTCATTTTTTTCTTTTCGTGTATTTCGTGTTTTTCGTTGTCATAAAAAATCCAAAACAGATTGACTTTTGTCAAAACGTCATTATAATGAAATTTAACTTCACGTAATAATTCTGGCGATAAAATTAAACTTCAAAAAATCGACAGGAAACCGTCTTGATGGAGAAAAACTCCCTGCCCCACGGGGCAAAAGCCAGTATTCGTCACTATTACAACAGCCTGTCGCCCACCGAAAAGCTGGTGGCCGACTATGTGCTAGCGAACGCTGAAATGGTGGTGTACCAGCCGCTGGAAAAAGTGGCTGAAGCCGCGCACGTCAGCGATGCTACGGTGCTGCGCTTTGCCCGCTCGGTGGGGTTCTCCGGCTTTCCCGAATTGAAAATGGGACTGCTGGTTGATTTTGTCGCCCCGGTCAAAACCATTTCGCTGGAAATTGACTCGGAAGACGACGCCGGGATGATTGTGCAAAAGGTGTTCGAACAAAACAGCCTGGTTTTGCAAGAAATCATCCCGCTCATCGAGCAGGAGTCCTTTCAGAATGCAGTCAACCTGCTGGCAAATGCACGCAACACATACCTGTTTGCCATCGGCACATCGGTGCCGTTAATCTTTTCGTTTCACAACCTGCTCATTCGCCTGGGGCTGAAAGTCTCATTAATCACCGATCCTTACACCCAGATCTTGCAGGCAGCCGTGCTGGATGAAAAGGATTTGGTAGTGATCATCAGCCGCTCGGGTGTGCCGCTGACCCATCCCATTCTCTACCGGGCAGCCAAACGCAGCGGCGCACAAATTTTGTGCATCACCACCGATCCCAAGAAACCCTATGCCAAATACACCGATCATATCTTGCTGATCCCCTCATCGGAAAGCATCAACGTCTCCCCCCCCACATCGCCTGTATTGATGGTTGTGTTTGAAGCGCTTTACACTGCCCTGCTGCTGCGTTTTCGCCAACGGGCAATTGAATTTCAAAACCGCATTTCAGAAGCATTAATGGAAACCCTGACAGAAGATAAAAATATTTAGGATGAGGAATAAAATGAGAACTGTTTACTGGGAAAATGAGAGCATCATGCTGGTCGATCAAACCGCGCTGCCGGGCCGCTATGAGCAGATTAAAGTAACCACCATCGATCGCCTGGCGCGCGCCATTTACCTGTTGGAGGTGCGCGGCGCGCCCGCCATTGGCGTTTCGGCGGCCTTCGGACTGGCGCTGGCTGCACGGCAATCCAAAGCTAAAGACGCAGCCAGCCTGATGGCCGATATTCAAAGCGCGCACGATGTGCTGGCGAAAACCCGCCCCACCGCCACCAACCTGTTCTGGGCGTTGGGACGCATGATGAAATTTGCCCGACAACACCTGGCTGACTGGCAAAACTTGCCGCAGTTAATGTTGAACGAAGCCCAGCGCATGGCTGACGAAGATGTTTCCATCAACGAACGCATGGCGCGCTACGGCGCCGAGTTGATCGCAGATGGCGCGGTGATTATGACCCACTGCAATTGCGGCCCGCTGTGCGCGGTAGATATCGGCACGGCCATGGGGCCGGTTATTTACGCCCACAACCAGGGTAAGCGGGTGCACGTTTACACCGACGAAACCCGCCCGCTGCTGCAAGGCGCGCGCCTCAACGCCTGGGAACTGGCCAATGCCGGCGTGCCCTACACGCTGATCACCGACAACACGGCCGCCTGGATTATGCAGACCCGCAAGAAGATTGACATGGTGATGATCGGCGTGGACCGCGTGGCTGCCAACGGCGACACCGCCGCCAAAATCGGCGTGTACGGGCTGGCCGTGCTGGCCAAACACCACGGCATTCCCTTCTATTCCGTTTCGCCGCTTTCCACCATCGATATGACCCTGAAAACTGGCACAGAAATTCCCATCGAAACCCGCGACCCGGACGAGGTGCGCAAAGTGATGGGCAACTACATCACCATGCCCGACGCCAACGTGGAAAATTACGCTTTCGATGTAACCCCGCATGAATTGATCGCCGGCGTTGTCACCGAGTTTGGCGTGTGCCGGCCGCCCTATGAAGAAAGCTTTAAACAGATGTTTGCCCTGCAGGAGCAGCAGGCATGAACGGCGAAACCATTCCCACCGGGTTCATCACCGGCACCGGATTTTATGAACTGCCGGGCAGCCAAAAGCTGGACAAACAGGTGGTGGATACCCCCTTCGGCAGCGTGGAAATTGAAATTGTCAATTTCTTCGGACAAAAAATTGCCTTCATCCCGCGCCACGGCAAAAAGCACACCATTCCCCCGCGCGACATCAACCACCGCGCCAACATCTACGGTTTAAAAAGCCTGGGCGTGCGGCGCATCCTGGCCACCAGCGTCAGCGGTTCGCTTAACCTGGAGTGGGGTCCGGGCACATTCGTGCTGCTGGCGCAGTTCCTCAACTTTTCCTACGGTCGCCCCGACTCGTTTTACCCGCTGGACGGCAAGCTGGCGCATGTCGATATGACCGATCCCTACTGCCTCACCCTGCGCCGCCAGCTCAAAGCCGCCGCTGAAAGCATCCAGTTTCCCTTGAAAGACGGCGCCACCTATGCCTGTTTCAACGGACCGCGCTACGAAACGCGCGCCGAAATTGAGATGGTCAAGCGGGCTGGCGGTCACCTGGTGGGGCACACCAATTACCCTGAAATGGTGCTGGCGCGCGAGATGGAAATTTGCTATGCCAGCGTGGGCATCGTCAGCAACTATGCAGCGGGCATCAACCCGCGCGTCACATCCACCGAAGTAACCGAAGCGCTGGCCGGTTTACAGGACAAAATGGCCGCCCTGTTCAGCGCGTTCTTGCAGCAACACCCGGTTGTGGATGATTGCGCCTGTCAGCATGTGCTGACGGATGCCTGTTTATGAAAAGGTTATCCAGTTCATTACCCCGTATCGTTTAATCCCATTTGTCGTTAAGAAAGTTAAACAGAGGTTTAATGGCCGCAATAACCGATAAGCGAAAAATCCAGAACACCCCTTGAAAGGGGTAGCCCCTGCCCGTTCGGGTCGGCCTTCGTGTCGACCCGAACAATGGGCGGCGCTATTCTATATAATGTAATCACAAGTTTATTCTTGGTTTTATCGTTTTCAGAAGATTCAGCGCGAAGAGGAGGTTGTGAGCATGTATGATTTACTCATCAAAGATGCCACCCTGCTGGTGATGGACCCGGCTTACACGGTTCACACCCATTATGATATAGCGCTGCAGGGAAAAAAGATTGCCGCGCTGGCCCCCACCGGAACACTGGGAGATGCCCGCAAGACAGTTGACGCTTCTGGCCAGATTGCCCTGCCGGGGCTGGTCAACACGCACACGCACATTCCCATGTCTTATTTCAAAGGCACAGCTTCAGCCATGGAGTTGTTTAAATGGCTGGCGTGGGGCTGGTTCTACATTCAACGCATGAACCTGGAAGACATCTACTGGGCTTCCAGGCTGGCCTGCCTGGAGATGACCCGCGCCGGCGTCACCACCTTCTGCGACCAGTATTTCTATGTCGATCACATTGCCAGGGCAATTGAAGAGAGCGGATTGCGCGCCTGCGTTTCCGAAGCCATCATGGAACCCGCCCCGGGCATGGATGCGCGCATGCCGGTGGATGAGCAAATTGCCTATGCCCGCAATGTGTACCGCGAATGGAACGGCAAAGCCGACGGGCGCATCCAGGTCTTTTTTGCACCGCATTCGCTGTATGCTTGCAGCCCGGCAACTGTCGAAAAAATCCTCAACCTGGCCAGTGAAAATCACACCCGCCTGCACATCCACCTCTCTGAAACGCGCAAAGAAGTGGATGATTCGATTAAAACCTGGGGCATGTCGCCGCCCGAGCGTATGCAGCAGCTTGGCGCGCTCGACTACCCGGTGATTGCCGCCCACTGCGTGCATCTCAGCGAGAAAGACATTGAAATACTCGACCGGCCCACTTTTGGCGTGGCGCACAACCCGGCCAGCAACCTCAAACTGCAAAGCGGCCGGGCGCCCATTGAAAAACTGGTCAACCGCCGCATGGCGGTGGGCATTGGCTCAGACGGCAACGGCAGCAACGACACCATTGATATCCTTAAGGATGTGTATCTCACCACCATTTTGCATCCCTGGACGGAAAAACAGCAGCCCGCCCACACCGCCCTGGCAATGGCCACCCGCGAGGGCGCGCGCGCCCTGGGCATGGAAAAAGCCATCGGCACATTGGAAGTTGGCAAACAAGCCGATATCATCCTGGTTAAACCCGACCAGGCGCGCATGATTCCCGTTCACGAACCCCACTATTCCCTGGCGCTCACCAGCAACGGCAGCGATGTAACCGCCACCATTGTGGATGGGCAGGTATTAATGGAGAATAAACAGATTTTGATTATGAATGAAAAGGAGGTGCTGCAAGAGGCTGTTGAACGGGCCGGGCGCATTTTTGCCGAGCCGTTCACCCCCAAAGGATTTGATTAACCGTTCGTTTATTTGTCGTCAAAAGGTTTAGATAAGGAGATGAAAGATGTTTAAGAAGAAATATGCCAGTTTGATTGTTGTGCTTGTCCTGCTTGTCGCCCTGTTCCTCAGCAGCTGCCAGCCCGCCCCTGCCGCGGCACCTGCCGAAGAACCAGCCGAAAAACCCTTCCGCGTGGGTCTAATCATTGCCACCGGCGGCCTGGGCGACCGCTCTTTCAACGACAGCGGCTATGCCGGTGTGAAGCGCGCCCAGGATGAACTTGGCATCGAATTCGACTACGTTGAGCCCAAAGAAATCGCCGAATACGAAAGCCACGAACGCGCCTTCGCCCAGAAAGAAACCTACGACCTGATCGTTGGATTGGGCTTTGACCAGGCTGACCCCATGACCAAAGTCGCCAAAGAGTTTCCCGATCAGAAGTGGCTGATGCTTGACGGCGTCATCCAGGATGTGCCCAATGTGCGCTCGGTCACCTTTAAAGATTTCGAAAAAGCCTTCCTGATTGGCGGTTTTGCCGGTCAGCTCACCACCCTGCCGCTGGAGAAAGGCAATGAAGAATGTGTGATTGGCGGCGTTGGCGGCATGGACATCCCGCTCATTAAAGCATTTGCCGCCGGTTACAGCGCTGGCGCCCGCTACATCAACCCCGATTGCGAAGTTATCATCAACTACGTGGGCGGCTGGGCTGATTCAGCCAAAGGCAAAGAAATTGCCCTTTCCATGTACGATCAAAACGCCGATATCGTGTATGCCTTTGCCGGCGGCTCGGGCCTGGGTGTGTTTGAAGCAGCCAAAGACCGCGACCTGTATGCCCTGGGCACCGATGTCAACCAGAACTACATTGACCCCGACCACATCGTGCTCAGCGCCCAGCGCTACCTGGACAATGTGATTTTTGACACCATCAAGGCTCTCAAAGAAGAAGGTAAATTTGAAGCCGGCTGGCACGAATTGGGTCTGAAAGACAATGCTGTGGGTTACACCCTTGAAGACAGCAACGTGAAAGTGCCCGATGAGGTCGTGCAAAAAGTGGAAGAGATGAAAGCCAAAGTGATCTCCGGCGAACTGGTTCCCCCCAGCACCCTCGAAGAAGTGGATGCTTTCGTTGAAGGTCTTAACAAGTAGCCCGGTTTTCTAAAGAAAGAAAGGCAGGTTCGATTGTTTCTCGAACCTGCCTTCTTCCAAACCCATCAGAAAGCAGCCTTATGAATAATCTCCCGGTTCTAGAAATTACCAACATAACCAAAGCCTTCCCCGGGGTTTTAGCCAACGATCACATTTCCATTGCCATTCAGCCGGGAGAAGTGCATGCCATTCTGGGGGAAAACGGCGCCGGTAAAACCACGTTGATGAACATCATTTACGGGCTTTATCAGCCGGATGAAGGGGAAATCAAAATTTCGGGCAAGCCGGTTGCCATTCACACCCCTGCCGATGCGTTGAAGCTGGGAATTGGCATGGTGCACCAGCATTTTATGCTGATTGACCCGCTGACCGTGGCCGAAAATGTGGTGCTGGGCAATGAACCCACCCGCATGGTGTTCAGCCTGGATCAAGCGGTGCGCATCACGGAAGAATTGTCCCGCAAATTCGGGTTGAGCGTCGATCCGCGCGCCCGCATTGAAGACATCCCGGTGGGTGTGCGCCAGCGGGTTGAAATCCTCAAGGCGCTCTACCGCGACGCCTCCATTTTGATCCTGGACGAACCCACCGCAGTGCTGACCCCCCTGGAAGTCAACGAGCTGTACGACACCATTGCCAACCTGAAAACCGCCGGCAAGACCATTATCTTCATCACCCACAAACTGAATGAAACCATGCACATCAGCGACCGCATCACCATTCTGCGTGACGGGAAAGCCCTGCAAACCCTGCAAACGGCTGAAACCAATCCGCAGGAACTGGCGCGCCTGATGGTGGGACGCGATGTGGTGCTGCGCGTGAACAAGACCCCCTGCCAGCGCGGCAACCCGGTGATTCACCTGGAAGATGTGATGGCCCACGACAACCGCGGCCTGGAGGCCGTGCGCGGCGTCAGCCTGCAGGTATGCGCCGGTGAAATTTACGGCGTGGCGGGCATTGAAGGCAACGGGCAAACTGAGTTAATCGAAGCCGTCACCGGTTTGCGCAAAATGACCGGGGGAAAAATCAAAATAGCCGGGGAAGATTTGACCAATGCACACCCGACCGATCTACTGAAAGCCGGTCTGGGGCATGTGCCCGAAGACCGCAACACGCGCGGGGTGGTTTCGCAATTCAGCGTGGCTGAAAACCTGGTTTTGGGATACCACCGTCAGCAGCGTTTTCGCAATCATCAATTTATTAATCATTCAGGCATCGACGCATACAGCAGCGGGGTGGTGGCAGCTTTCGACATTAAAACCACCGGCATTCACACCTGCATTGACACGCTTTCGGGCGGCAACGCGCAAAAAGTGGTGGTGGGGCGCGTGTTCAGCCAATCGCCCAGGGCGCTGGTGGTGGCGCAGCCCACGCGCGGCGTGGATGTGGGCGCCACGGAATATATTCACCAGCAAATGCTGAAAATGCGCGACGCCGGGGTGGCCATCCTGTTGATTTCCTCTGACCTGGAAGAAGTGCGCTCGCTCAGCGATCGCATTGGGGTGCTATACCAGGGGAAAATTGTGGCCGAAAAGCCTTCGGACGATTTCACCGAGAGGGAACTGGGTCTTTACATGGCAGGGGCAGCCGCGGCGGTTGAAGCGCAAAGCACGGGAGGAACCGAACAATGAGCACTGCTGAACATTCTCCGACTTCCTGGCAGCAAAACCTGCGCCATTGGCTCCAAAACATCAACTGGCGCTCGCTGGGGTCGGGCGTGGGCGCGTTTTTACTCAGCCTGCTGGTGGGTTCCATTTTCCTGGGTATGAACGGCTACAACCCCTTTATTGCCTTCCGCGAGATTTTCACCGGAGCCTTTGGCAACAAATATGCCCTGGCTGAGACATTAGTAAAGACCACCCCGCTAATCTTCACCGGGCTTTCGGTGGCAGTGGCCGCCCAGGCGGGCCTGTTCAACATCGGCGCCGAGGGGCAATTGCTGGTGGGCGCGCTGGCTGCCGCCCAACTGGCCTCTTACGAACTGGGCTTGCCGGCTGTGATTCATATCACCCTGGCGCTGCTGGCCGCCGCGGTGTGCGGCGGAATCTGGGGCGGCATTGCCGGCTTCATCAAACAGCGTTTCGGCGCGCATGAAGTCATTGTTACCATCATGATGAACTACATTGCCTTCCTGCTCACCAGCTACATGGTGAATTATCCCTGGAAAGCCGAAGGCATGGTGCCGCAAACCAACCCGGTGGCGGCAGCGGCGGCTTTGCCCAACCTGCTGCGCGGCAGCCAGCTCACCATTGGCATTTTCGTTGCCATTGCCATCGTGGTGGTGGTGGCTGTCTTGTTCAAATCAACCCTCCTGGGCTATGAAATGAAAGCCGTGGGCTATAACCCGCAGGCTGGCGCCACGGGCGGCATCAACACCGCCCTGATGGGCGCGCTGTCCATGGTTCTGGCGGGCGCGGTGGCGGGCATTGGCGGCGGCGTGGAAATTCTGGGCGTTCACGGGCGTTTCATCCAGGGTTTCTCACCCGGCTTTGGTTATGATGGTGTGGCGGTTTCGGTGCTGGTCAACAGTAACCCGGCCCTGGTACCCATTTCATCCGTCCTGTTTGGTATCTTACGGGCCGGCGGTGCGTTTCTGGAGCGCAACACCAAAATTCCGGGCGATTTCACCACCGTCATTCAAGGCCTGGTCATCTTCTTCATGGCGGCGCCCCGCATTTTCGAAGCGGTATTGAAACGGAGGTCCAAATGACCGGCGCTGAACTTGCAGCATTAATCATTTCCGTTTTATCGTCCACGGTGCGCATCAGCACCCCGCTGGCGCTGTCGTCAGTGGGCGAGGTGCTTTCGGAGCGCGCCGGCATTGTCAACCTGGGCCTGGAAGGTCAAATTTTGATGGGCGCGTTTGTGGCGGCGGCTGCCAGCTATTTCACCGGCAATCCCTACCTGGGCGTGCTGGCAGGCATGCTGGCGGGCGCGCTGCTGGGTTTAATCCATGTGCTCTTTTCACTCAAGTTTCACGCCAGCCAGATTGTGCTGGGTGTGGCTAACAACATCTTCGCCCTGGGCTTCACCACCGTGGGGCTGGTGGCCATCTGGAGCAACCGCGGCAAGTCTGACGCCGTTCCCGGTTTACCCAATATCCACATTCCCTTTTTAGACGCCGTCCCGATTATTGGCCCCATTCTCAACAACCACACCCTGATTGTGTACCTGATGCTGGCCTTCACCGTGCTAAGCTGGCTGGTGCTGTTCCGCACCAACATTGGGCTGCGCCTGCGCTCCATCGGCGAAAATCCCAAAGCCGCCGCCACGGTGGGCATCAACATTGAAAGGCTGCAAATTTGGGCAGTGACCCTTGGCGGCGCCATGAGCGGCATGGCGGGCAGCTACCTGTCGTTGAGCGACCTCAACCTGTTCAGCCGCAACATGAGCGCCGGGCGCGGCTTCATTGCCATGGCAGCCACCATCCTGGGCAACTGGAATCCGTTTGGCGCGCTGGGCGCCAGCCTGATCTTCGGCTTTTTGGACGCCATGCAAATTCGCCTGCAGGCCACCGGCTTCCCCACCCAGTTTATCCAGATGATCCCGTATGTGCTGGTGATCATCCTGCTGGCAGGCGTGGTGCGCAAAGTGCACGCCCCGGCTGCCGCCGGCAAAGTTTATGAACGAAGTTAAATTTACCGGAAAGGCTTGAATATGAAAATCAAAGAACTGCGCCAACATTTTGCTGTGCACGCCGACCGCGATGACCCTGAACTGTTCCAGGAGATGAATCAAACCATTCAAAAACTGGGCAACGGCACGTTTCTGCCGAAAATGAATGAGACGCTGCAAAAATATGAAAACGGCGAGCCGATCCGCCCGCACTATCCCAACAAGATGCAATTCATTTACATGCGCGACCGGCAGACCTTCACCTTTGCCCTGTTCCCCGAACTGATGGAAGCCGCCTACCAGGCCGGGCGCGCCATCGGCGCCGCGTTCGACGCCCCGCGCCGTGAGGGAGTCACCCTCAAAGAAGCCTTGGACAGCGCCATCGACGTGGCAAACCAGTTTGACTATGGCAGGCAAGAAGTGGTGCGGGTGGAAGAGAACTTCGCCGTGTACCGCACCTATGAATGCGCCGACTGCTACGGCATGGCCAACATTGGCATGCACATTTGCGTGTATGAAGCCGGCATTGCCGCCGGCGCGCTGGAGAAAGTGCTGGGCAAACCGGTGACGGTGCGCGAGGTGAAGTGCTGCGCCAACGGCGATCCCTACGATGAATTTGAAATAACGGTTGGAGGAAAACCTTCATGATGTCTGCAACGCAGAATGTATCGCAGGGTAAGTTGTATCAGAAAAATGATGTTGAGCAAGTGGCCGATCTCATCCGCCGGGCGCGCCCGGGCTTCCAACCCAGACTGGGCATGATCATCGGCACCGGCTTTGCCAGTTTTACCGATACGATTGAGAATCAAATGGTATTCCGCTATGCCGACCTGCCGCTGTTTGCCAGCGAGCTGCAAACCCCCGGGCACATCAGTGAACTGGTGACCGGGCAGATCAACGGACAGGATATCATCCTGGCACGCGGCAAGATGTTTTTGCTGGACGGTGTGACCCCGCAGCAGGTGGCTTTGCCGGTGCGCCTGTTTCACCTGCTGGGCGTGGAAAAGCTGGTCTATACCAACACCGCCGGGGCGGTGAACCCTGATTACAAACCCGGCGAGTTTGTGTTCCTCAAAAATCACATTAACCTGATGGCGCGCAACCCGCTGGTGGGCGAAAAGTACGGCGAATGGGGCGAGTTGTTTTTCGACATGACTTACCCGTATGACGCCGAACTGCGCGAGCTGGGCAAACAGGCGGCCGTCGAGCTGGGCTTGCGGGCGCAGGAGGGCGTGTATGCCGGGCTGCTGGGCCCCAGTTTTGAAACCGCCGCCGAGATCAAGATGCTGTCAATCATCGGCGCCGACCTGGTGGGCATGTCCACCATCATGGAAGTGGTGGCAGCGCGCCAGTTGGGCATGCGCGTGCTGTGCCTGAGCTTCATTTCCAACATGGCCGCCGGCGTGCTGGGCGATGGGCTGACCAATGACGAGGTGCTCGACACCACCCAGAAGCACCTCGAGAACTACACCCGCCTGCTGACGCGCATTTTCAGCAAGCTTTAACCCCCACACTGCCCCTCCCCATTTCTCAAAACAAAATGGAGAGGGGATTTGGCAAATTATAAGACCTCAAGGGTTTCCGGAAACCCTTGAGGTCTGTTATACAATTCCACACCTCACCGATTTTCATAATCGATGAGGTGTTTTCTTATTCCATTCCGCCTAGAAAATGGCGCGGAAGATGAGCAGCAGCCCGAAGATCATCATGGGAATGCCGACGACAGCGCCCACCACGGTGAGTGTGATGATTAAACCCACAATCATCAACACCAGGCCCAGCACGGCTGCCACCAGGCGGCCGGTGAATGCCACGATAAACCAGATCAGGCGCCAGATTGCCCAGAAAGGCCACAGGAACCAGGGAACTTTGCAAGCTGTTTCAGTCATTTTAACCTCCGTATTTTTCATTACTATATACGCAGGTGGTTGCCAAAAGTTGCAAGGGTTGTAATGCAATTACAAATAACAGACCTGCCCCGCCTCACTGCGCGCAGATGCCAGGCTTAGAAGCCCAGGTCGGACAGAATTTCGTCCGTATTCTTCGGCTTGTTATCCTTGCCCAGCAAACCCTCCCAGAAGGTTTCATCGTAACGCAGCGAGCGTACCGGGATGGGCATGGGCACGCCCCAGCCCAGCAGCAGCACCTCTTCCTTTTCCTGCAGGCGCGAGAGCATGCCGCGCAGGGCATCTTTATTCGCCAGCCCCGACAGCACCGCCTGGATGTCGGCGTCGTCGCCCAGCCAGCCCGAAATGCGCGTGCCGAGCTGCGACATGACCTCGTCGTATATCTGCGAGGGGCGCTGGTCGATCACCAGCAGGGTGACGAAATACTTGCGCAGTTCGCGCGCAATGGTGCTGAAGATGGTCTGGCGCGCCATTTCGGGGTTGAGCAGCTTGTGGGCTTCTTCCACAGCAATCACCAGCGGGCGCGGCTCCACGCCCTTCTGGCTGCGATATTCGTTGGTGCGCTTCTCCCAGGCGTCGCGGATGCGGCGGGTGAGCAGGTTGGTCACCAGCAGATAGTCCAGGTCGCTTTCGTAGTTGCCGAAGGACAGGATCACGTTGCGCCCGGCTTCCAGCGACTGGATGATCTGGCTCAGGCTGTCGGCGGCGGTGCGCTCGACAATGTAGGGCAGGTTGAACAGCCGTCCCAGCTTGCTGTACAAGCCTTCAGCCGCCGCCACGTTGATGCCGGCCTGGTTGGCCCAGCCAGCCACGCTGTCGGGGGCGGGCACTTTTTTGCCTTCCTCCGTCTCAATGGTGGCGCCATAACGCAGGTTTTTGAACTCATGGAACCAGCGGTTGTAGCCAAAGTCATGCACCAGGGCAGCCAGGGTGGTGGGGGTGGTCTCTTTCAGGTTCAACTCGCGGGTCAACAATTCAATGTCTTCGGGCTGGATGTCGCTTTCAGCCAGCTCCAGGGTGAAGTCGGGTGACTGCCCATGCACGCTGGCGTCGCGCCCCAGGCCCACCACCTGCACGCGCGCGCCGAACTTGGTGCGCAGTCCCACCACGCGCTGGTGCGCGTCAGAAGCCACATCATCGAAGGCATATTCGTTGTGCATGTCGAACACCAGCGTGGAGCAGCGGTTTTGGTGGATGATGCCTGCCAGCACCATGCGGGTGAGGAAAGACTTGCCCGTGCCGGTGGCGCCGAAGATGCCCGAGGAGCGCTGTACCAGACGGTTGAGGTCGATGCACACCGGGTGCCCCTGTTCGCGCGTTTTGCCAATCACAAAATTGCTGCCGCCCGGCTCGCCAAAGATCAAAGCCACATCGCCGGCTTCCGCCAGGCGCACGCGCGCGTGGTGCGAGGGGATGGTTTTGATGGAAATGGGGCGCAGCACCGGTTCGGGATGCGCCGCCATCCATTCGTCATAGCCGGGCGCGCCGGGTTCAGGTCCGGCTTCCAGCATCAGGGCGGGCAGCACCTCCAGCGTGGTGTAGAGGGTTTGGCCGTGCAGCAGGCCGGCCAGTTCGCCCGGCAGACGCAGCTCACTCTGCTCGTCGGCGAAACGCGGGTCGGTGGAACCCAGTTGCAGGTCGGTGACCAGGCCGTAGAACAGCCAGTCGCCGCTTTCGATGACCACAAAACCGCCCTCTTGAATCTGCTGCGGGGGCACAGTCAGGCGCACGCGCAGGCTGGTTTTCAGGCTGCCGCCCACCACATAACCGATAAACTGTTGTTCTGACGCTGGAATGAAATTCATTGCACACCTCCCGCCGGGGCGTTCTCACCCAGCCCGGCGTCAGCCAGGGCGCTCAATACGCTCATCAGGGTGGGATAGTCGTCGCGCAGCAGCACGATCAATTCTTGCGTGGCCTGTTTTCCCCATTCAGCATAACCGGCGGCTGTTTGCGCCTGCCCGGCCTGGCGCAGGTGCGCCGCCAGCAATTCGCCAACCGGCGCCTCTTGCGAGCGCAGCACATGCCGAAAATAGCCGAAGCGCCCGCTGCCGGTGAACTGCACCACGTCTTCTGGTGAACAGGGATAGATGGCGTCCAGGCTGAGCGGCGGGCGCGGCGGCAGCAGGTGGAAGATTTTGCCCGCCTGGCGGTAGCCCACGAACAGCACACTGATCTCAACCGGCACGTTGCGGTTGATTCGGTTGTCCAAAATCACAGCGGCGTCCACCATGTCAGCAGTGACCAGTTGGCGCACAATGCCGTCGTCGTCAATGTGAATGTCGTAAATCAGCCCGTACACCTGGTCGTCCTGCCCGCCCAGCGGAATGCGCAGCAGCCCGCCAAATTCCGGCGCGCCCAGTTGTGTGACGCGGCAGCCCACCACGCACCCGGCCGTGCTGGAACGCAGCAATCGGCCCATTTCAATCGGTTCGTTCATTTTTGTTTATACCTCGTGCGGTTTCCCATGTTGTTCTTCCCAAACTGCTTGTTGGACAAATCTCCCGGTTCCACTCCATGCTGGCGCAATTGCAGGGCAATCAACTCCGAGAGGTGTTGTTTCTCCAGCATTGAAACCACGGCGGTCTCATGCGCGCGGTGCAGCACATAGGGATAGGGGCGGGCGCCCATCTGGCGGCACTGGCTGACCAGCGCAGCATGCAGCAGGTCCACCAGGTCGGCTTCGCGCGCCACCCAGGCGGGGAACTCAACCCGCGCCAGCGAGGGTCGCTCAGCTCTGCCCACATTGAGATAGAAAAAGTGGAGCGCCAGGGCGCCGCTAAAATATTCACCGGCAGGCGATTGGATGGCGAACACCGCCGAGCGCTGCCCCGGCTGCAAACGGCTGTGCAGCAGGTCGGCGTCGGTCAATCCGCGCAGCGGGCGGCGGCGCTCAATGTGCTGCAGATCTTCCTCGCTCATCTCGCTGATCTCCAGCAGGCGCACGATAAATTCAGCGCCGGGCTTGTCCACGTAACCCGCCAGGCACACACCCAGCCCGCCCAGCTCTTGCAGGTTTTTAAAATAATCTTCGAACAACTTTTTGATTGACTGGCGCTCGCGCGGATCGCGCACATAAGGCTCCAGCGGCCCGTCGGTCAGCGCCACCACCTGCTGCCCGCTATCTTGTTTGGCCAGCCTCAGCAGCAGGTTGCGCTCCTCCAGGTCGCGCATCAGCGACACCAACTCTTCCGTCAGCGCGCCGTCGGGTGGAGCCAGGTCGTCGTGATACAGCAGGCGGCTGGTGACGGTTTCGCGCGGGGCTTCGCCGCTGCCGGGCTGGATGCGCAGCGCCCCGGCGTTGATCACGCCGAACTGCACGGCATCGTGCCGGTCGGGGTGAATTTGCGAGCCGTCAGCCGCCAGCAGCACCGCCGATGGTTCAAAGGGCGGGGCATCTTTGCAAAAAGTAAGCGATTCTTTGAAAGGCGCGGCGCAGCGCAGTGAAGGATTGTGCCCGGCAGCGCTTTCCACTTTCTGGCGCAGCTCATCCAGTTGGTCGGCGTGCGCCTCCAAAAGCTGCTTGGCACGCTGGCAGCGTTCTTCCTGCTGGCGCTGGCGGGCAGGGCTGCGCTCCGCCATTTCAATCACCTGTTTTTGAATTTCGAGATAGTTGATGGGCATGGTTTCCCCATAGTTCATCGAACAATTGTTTGATTAATTATACGCGAAAAAGATGGTGGATGCCAGCCCACCGCCATGTAACGCACAGATTTTTAAGAATCTCCAAACAAACTTTGAAAAAGCTTAACCAAATCTTCACAATTCTTCGATAAACTGGTAAAAGATATAATGGAATTGAGTGTTTACAGGTGAATCAATGAACAAACAAAAATGGAACTGGATTTTGGATGCCGCATTAATGATTGGTTTCCTAGCGGCTTTTTTTCTTGACCTGACCGGGCTGCCCCTGCACCAGTGGCTGGGCATTGCCCTGGGACTGACAGCGGTGATCCATCTGGTAGTTCACCAAAAGTGGGTCGAATCGGTCACGCACAAATTCTTTGGCTGCTGCCCCATGCGAACGCGCCTGTATTACCTGCTGGACGCCGCCATCTGGGTGGGGTTTATCATGATCATCCTCACCGGCGTGGTGATCTCCACCTGGCTGAACCTGCCGCTCTTCAATTATGAGACCTGGAAGAATATCCATGTCTTTTCCTCCATTGCCACGCTGCTGGCAGTGGTGCTCAAACTGGCGCTGCACTGGCGCTGGATTGTGAAAACAATGGGCAGCTTCACCTCCCGCCCCGCGGTTAACAGGCTGCCCCTGCCGCAGACCGCCGGCGCCGCCCTGCGGACAGCGCAAACGCAGCCTGTGGCTGTTTCCAAAAATGTGGACCGGCGGCAGTTCCTGGTGCTGATGGGCTCGCTTGGCCTGGTTTCGGGCGCGGCGATTGCCAATGTGCTGATCAAGAAACACAGTGAAGAGGCAGCCGCGCTGATCCAGGCAACCGCAACCCCTCAACCCACCGCCACGGCTGCCAGCCAGCCTACAGCCGCGGCGGCACCCACAGATTCACCCGTGCAAGTTGAAGCGACCGCCGCGCCGACCGTTCCGGTGGTGCAGGAAGCGCCGGTCAATGCTGCCAGTGAACAAAGCTGCACCGTGCGCTGCTCGCGCGGGTGTTCCTATCCCGGCAACTGCCGGCGCTATGTTGATGAAAATGGCAACGGGTTGTGTGATTTGGGAGAATGTTTGTAAAGTGAGTTTGCAGGGTGTGCCCTGGCGCACCGAATCAATGCGCGAATGACAGAAATGGCAGCTCGTAGGGTGTGACTTGGCGCACCGAATCAATGCGCGAATGGCGGCGGTGCGCTGAAGCACACCTACACCATTACATCACGATCTCGATTGTAAATGGCTTACGCCCCGTGTCAGCTCTATGCCGGTCAATCTTTGAACTCAAAGCTATCCTCAATGGTCTTAAAACCGGGGTGGTCGAGATTGACCTTATTGGTATATTGGGCACGCTGCGAAAGGATATAAGCCCAGCCGTCCCACTCCACCCACAATTCGCGGATATCGTAACGCGGCTCGCCGGAGTAGTAGGGATAAACCCGTTCCAGGGCGGGCAGCCCGCCCAGTTGGCTGCTGCCATCTTTGGCCGCCTCCGGGTAATCCAGCACCTGCTCGGCGTAGGTTAAGCGGTACACCTCTTCCAGGCTGGAACCTGCCGGAATCGCCTTGCGCATGATCACCACGGCATAGTAATAAAAAGGCTTCAACGGCGTCTCTACAAACCGGCTGCTATCCAACACCAACCCCAACGTTTCCACATCCAGGAGCACATCCACCACGTTGGGAAGCTCCCCTTCAAAATAAGGCTGCCAACCGGCGTCATAATCAAAAGCAAAGGCTTCCTGTTCCACCCGACCGGCAGGAACATTTCCGTCAATGACTGCATCAGACGAACTGGATTCGTCGGCAGAATTTGGCGGTGGTTGTGTAGCGAATGCGTCGGTGTTGGATTGTGACATGGGGTCAAGGGAACAGGCAAGCAGGATCAACGTTAATACGAACAGAATCATGATTTTACAGTCGGTTGACGATCTGATCGGTTTCATCATTTCCTCCTGCTGACAAACCAGTACATAAAACAGCACGTCTGACTTAACTATAACGATTAATTTGAAATTGTGAACACAGAAAAAGCCCAAATATTTTGGATTGCGCCCTGGTGCACCGAATCAATGGGTAGATGGCGGCGGCGCAATGAAGCAAACCCTACATCATGCGCTTGCAACCTTGGCGTGCCGAGGCAACAGCCTGTATAATCGCGCCATACCTTTACTCATCAGGTGACCTTTGGCTTATCTCTGGATCGTTTCATTCATTTGGGCATTTTCATTCGGCATCATCAAGAACCAACTGGCCGGGTTGGACGCCAGCTTGATCGCTGCGGCCCGGCTGTTGACAGCCGCGCTGGTGCTGCTGCCGTTTTTGCGCCTGCGCAACCTGTCCCGCCGCCTGCGGCTGCAACTGGCGCTGACCGGCGCGGTGCAGTTTGGCCTGATGTACATTGCCTACAACCTGTCTTTCAGCTACTTGCAAGCCTACGAGGTGGCCCTGTTCACCATCTTTACCCCGCTGTATGTGACCCTGATTTACGACTCGCTGCACCGCCGCCTGAATTGGGTGAGCCTGGCAGCCGCCCTGCTGGCAGTTGCCGGTACGGCGCTGGTGAAGGGATGGGTAAATATTACGCCTCAAACCCTGTTGGGATTCGGACTGGTGCAGCTATCCAACTTGTGTTTTGCCTGTGGGCAGGTGTGGTACCGCGAACTGATGCGCCCTCAACACCAGGTGAGCGATTTGCAGGTGTTCGCCCTGCTGATGGGCGGCGGCGCGCTGACCGCACTGGTTGCAGTAATCCTCTTCCCCCCTGCGCACGCGTTGGCTTTCACCCTTCAACAGGCGCTGGCGCTGCTCTACCTGGGAGCGGTGGCCTCCGGGCTGGGATTCTGGCTGTGGAATGCAGGCGCCCGGCGGGTAAGCGCCGGGAGCCTGGCTGTGTTCAATGATTTGAAAATTCCGCTGGCGGTGGCGGTGTCGCTGCTGGTGTTTGGCGAGCAAACCAACCTGCCGCGGCTGCTGCTGGGCGGGGCACTGGTGCTGGCGGCGCTGCTGCTCAACGAGCGTTTCGCGCAGCCGCCGGCGTCGAACCACGGCGGCTAGTCATCGCCGCGCATTTTGCTGACCGGCCCTTCCAGCATGAACAGGTTCTTTTCGCCCACGCGCTTCACCATGTTGAACAGTGTGTCCATGCTGCTCATTTCTTCCAACTGCTCATTCACATACCAGTCCAGAAAATTCTGGCTGATGTAGTCTTTATCTTTGATGGCGATTTCCTTCAGGGCATAGATCTCGCGCGTGACCTGCTTCTCCCATTCCACCGCCGCACCGACAGCCTCTTCAGCACTGCCAAAGCTTGATTTGCTCTCAGCAATGGCCGGAATTTTCACCACGGCGCCGGTTTCCAGCAGGAAATGCAAAAACTTGAGGGCGTGTTCTCTTTCTTCTTCCGCCTGCTTAAAAAAGAAATCCGCCATTTCAGGCAGCGTTTCACCGGCAAAGTAAGATGCGATGTGCAGATATTGCATGGACGCGCCAAATTCACTGCCGATCTGGGCGTTAATTTTCTCGTTTAATTCCTGGCTGATAATCATAGGGTCACTCCTGGGTAGATGATTTATCTATATTTTTTCGTTTTTTAATGGGCATTGCCCTGGTTGCTGCCTTGATAAAGCTCCCGCATCTGTCGCTGCGAGGAAGGCGGAAGCCCGACGCGGCAGTCTCACTGCTAACTTTTGAGATTGCCGCGCCCCGAAAAAGCATCGGGTCTCGCACTGACACAAGCCAAGGAGCATATGCAAACACATATTGGATGTGATGAAAACTTAAAAGTTACCCGCACGCAGCCGCCAGGCGCGCCTGCAGCGCCAGGTAGAGCATCACAGAACCCGCCACGGCGGCATTGAGCGAATCGACCTGCCCGCGCATGGGCAGGCTCACCAGCAGGTCGCACGATTTGCGAATGAGGGCGCGCATGCCTTCGCCTTCGCTGCCCACCACCAGCGCCAGGGCGCCGTCCAGGCGCACGCGCTCGGGCGGCTGGGCGTCGGGGGCGGCGTCCAACCCAATCACCCACACATCCTCTTCCTTCAGGCGCGTGATGGCCTGCGAAAGGTTCATCTGCGCTGCCAGCAGGTGCTCGCTGGCCCCGGCTGAGGCATGCACCACGGCAGGGGTCACCCCGGCAGCGTGCGCCAGAGGCATGATCACGCCGTGCACACCCACCGCCTCGGCGGTGCGCATCAGGCTGCCCAGGTTCTGCGGGTTTTGCAGCGTGTCCAGCACCAAAATGAAGGGCGGCTCGCCGCGCTGCTTGGCCAGGTCCAGGATATCCGGCAAGGTGCTGTAAGGATACATGCTGGCCTGCAGCGCCACGCCCTGGTGATTCTCGTCCAGCTTGTCGAGGTGCTGGCGTGGAGCACGTTCCACCATCAGGCGCCGTTTGCCCGCCAGTTGGATGATCTCTTGCAGGCGCCCTTTTTCATCCACCCCGCTGGCCACCAGCAGGCGGAAGAAGTGGCGCCGGTTGGCGCGCAGGGCTTCAAAAACCGGGTTGCGCCCGGTGATCCATTCTTTCAAGTTGTTTCTCCTCCCGACCTAACCACAGATGGACACAGATAAACACGGAATTTGTTTAAAATCCTTCGTGTGTTTCGTGCCTTTCGTTATTATTATCTGCTCACCATTGTCATTCATCATTATAATACCCTCATGCAATCGATTCGCGAACTTTTTCGCATTGGCAACGGACCCTCCAGCAGTCACACGCTGGCGCCGCGCCGCGCTGCCGACCTGATTTGCCAGCAGCAGCCCAATGCCGCCGCCTACCGGGTGACGCTGTACGGCTCGCTGGCTGCCACCGGCAAAGGGCACATGACCGACAAAGCCATCACGGAGGCGCTGTCGCCTGTACCTGTCGAGTTCATCTGGCTGCCCGACGAAACCCTGCCGCTGCATCCCAACGGCATGCGCTTTGAAGCCCTGGATGCATCCGGTGAACTTTTGGGCGCCTGGCAGGGTTATTCCACCGGCGGCGGCGCCCTGCTGGAAGAAGGACAGACTCCCCATACCCGCTCGGTTTATAACCTGAATTCACTCACCGACATCATGAAACATTGCAACAGCCAGGGATTGACCTACTGGGAATATGTTGAATCGATGGAAGGGGCGGAAATATGGGAGTATTTGACCGATGTGCTGCATGCCATGATGGCAGCCATTGAGCGCGGGTTGATGGCCGAAGGCGTGCTGGCAGGCGGGCTGGGCGTGTCGCGCAAGGCGGGCATCATCCGGCGCAAAATTCAGCTCAACGGCGAGAACTTCCTGCAAAAAGGCATGCTGCCGGCCTATGCCCTGGCCGTGGCTGAAGAGAACGCCGCCGGCAATGTGATCGTCACTGCGCCCACGGCGGGCTCAGCGGGCACTCTTCCGGCGGTGCTGCGCTACTTGCAGGATAAACTGGGCTGCCGCGAGAGCACCCTGCTGCACGCCCTGGCAACCGCCGGGCTGATCGGCAACCTGATCAAGCACAACGCCTCCATTTCGGGGGCTGAGGTGGGCTGCCAGGGAGAGGTGGGTGCAGCCTGCGCCATGGCAGCCGGCGCCGCAGTGCATATCCTGGGCGGCACCATCCGCCAAATTGAGTATGCCGCCGAGATGGGCCTGGAGCACCACCTGGGCCTCACCTGCGACCCGGTGGGCGGACTGGTGCAAATTCCCTGCATCGAACGCAATGTATTTGCCGCCAGCCGCGCCATCGACGCGGCCAACTACGCACTCTTCTCCGACGGCAGCCACCGCGTTTCATTTGATGATGTGGTGCAGGTCATGAATCAAACCGGTCACGACCTGCCCTCGCTCTACCGCGAAACCGCCGGGGGCGGGCTGGCAACCCATTACCGCTTCCCGCCGGAGAGCCCGCTGCTGGAGAAATAAAAGCATCAACTCATTTTTGCTTCACCCCCCCACCTTAAGATCATTTGTTTTTGTCAGACATTTAACTTGACTTTTTGTTTAAAAAAACATAGAATTTTTAAGGTGCAGTTTATTTCAATCGGTGCTAAATTAAAAATTTAGCACATAAAAAATAAGGAAGAGGTGAATCGCTATGAAGCAAAAAATGCCGTTGTTCTTGTTGTCTTTGCTTATGGTCATGGTTTTTGTGGTCTCCATGGCCGGTTGTGCTCCTGCGCAGGAAGCAGCAGCAAAAGGCGCAGCCGATTACAAAATTGTTTTGCTTCTGCCCGGTCCGATCAACGATCAGAGTTGGAACGCCACCAACTATGCCGGGTTGGTGAAATGCAATGAAACCCTGGGCACCAAAATGGAATACGTCGAAAGCGTGCAGGCTGCCGATTTTGAATCGACCTTCCGCAATTATGCCGAGCGCGGCTATGATTTGATCATGGCTGCCGGCACCCAGTTTGACGAAGCCGCCAACAAAGTCGCCAAAGATTATCCCAAGACCAAATTCACCGTCGTGAACGGCATGATCAGCGAAGGTGAAAATGTGGCCCCCATTTTCCCCAAAGAATATGAAGCCAGCTACATTGCGGGCATCATGGCCGGCGAGGTCACCGAGAACGGCCAGTTCGCCACCATTGGCGGTTTCCCCAATGACGCCATGGAAAAACTGCTGGATGTCTATGAAAAGACCGCCGTGGGCATTGCCACCGAAAAAGGCATTGCGGATGCCAAAGCCGTTCGCGCCTACGCCAACAGCTGGGATGATGTTGCCCTGGGCAAACAAATGGCCGAAACCATGATTGACAACGGCGCCGATACCCTGTTCGTGTACGCCAACCAGGTTGGTCTGGGCTCCATCCAGGCAGCCAGCGAGAAAGGCGTCAAGTTTGTGGGCTTCTCCGGCGATCAGAACTCCGTCGCCCCCGGCACCGTGGTGGGTTCCGTCGCGTTTGACTTCGAAACCTTCTACACCTGGGCTGTTGACAAGTTCATCAAGGGTGAATTGAAAGGCAACATGGTTCACATGGGAGGCATCAAAGAAGGCATCTTCAAACCGGTTTACACCGATCAGATCAGCAGCGAAGTTCAGGCAAAAATCAAAGACGCCATGGACAAAGCAGCCAACGGTGAAGTTGACTTCGAGTCAATGTTTGCGAAGAAGTAAATCAAATGATGCGAAAAAAGCCTTTTCAGCCAGTGGTTGAAAAGGCTTTTTTTTCAGATGTGCAATAAGCGAGGATGTGGAATTTTGTCAACAATTCCGTTTATTGAAATTAAAAATATCAACAAATACTTCGCCAGGGTGATTGCCAACCAGGACGTTTCCTTCCACATTCATAAGGGCGAGGTGCTTTGCCTGCTTGGCGAAAACGGCGCAGGTAAAAGCACCATCATGAAAGTGCTCTACGGGCTTTATAAAGCAGAAGAAGGGCAAATCCTGGTCAACGGCGAAGAAAAAGCAATTAATTCCCCCAAAGATGCCATAAACCTGGGCATCGCCATGATTCAGCAGCACTTCTCGCTGGTTCAGGCGCACACGGTTACCGAAAACATCATCCTTGGCAACGTGCAAGGTCAATTTGACCTGAAAGCCTATGACAAAATTGTGGCCGATCTTACTGCTAAATATGGGTTTGAAATTGAGCCGACTGCAATTGTCAGGACTCTGCCGGTGGGCATGCAGCAAAAAGTTGAAATCTTAAAAGCGCTTTACCAGAACGCTCAACTGCTGATCATGGATGAACCAACCGCTGTGCTGACCCCACAAGAATCCGATGTCTTGATGAGTTTTGTCAAGCAGAACACCCGCGAGGGAAAAGCGGTGGTCTTCATCACCCACAAGCTGCGCGAAGTGATGGAGGTCGCCGATCATATTGTGGTCATGCGCAACGGCAAGGTGGTTGGCGACTTGCGTAAAGATGAAACCAATGAGCTTGAGTTGTCAAAGCTGATGATTGGCAAGGAAATCGTTGACCGCACCTATATTGAAGACGCCGGTTTTGAACAAAACCCGGTTGGCCTGGAATTAAAAAATGCCACCATCCAGGATTCAAAAAGGAATATTTCGCGCATCAAAGATATCAACTTCCAGGTGCACAAAGGTGAAATTCTGGGTATCGCCGGGGTAAGCGGCAATGGGCAAAGCACCCTGTGCGATGCAATCAGCGGCTATCACAAACTGGACGAAGGAACAATCTTGCTGAATGGCGAAGATATCTCCGATAAAACAGTGCGCGAACGGATCAAAATGGGCATCAGTTACGTTCCCTCCGACCGCCAGCGTTTTGGTCTAATCATGTCCATGAAGCTGGATGAAAACATGTTTTTAAAATCGAGCTTTGAGGATAAATGGTTGCGGCGCGGCCTGATTGATGACAACCGGCTAAAAGCCTATACAAGTGAAAAAATCCGCGATTATGAAGTGAAAACCACCGGCCCTGATGCGGTAGCCGCGAGTCTTTCCGGCGGCAACCAGCAAAAAGTCATCCTGGCGCGTGAAGTGGACAGGGGCAGTGAAGTGATCGTTTTCGATCAGCCAACCCGTGGATTGGACCTGGGCGCCATTGACCACATCCACCGTACCATCCTGGCCGAGAAAAAGAAAGGCAAAGCCATTCTCTTGATCTCAACGGAATTATCCGAAATCTTTGGCCTATCAGACAGGATTGCCGTCATGTATAAGGGTGAATTCGTGGGTATTTACAAGAATCACGAATTGGACACCCAGAAAATCGGTTTGTTGATGGCGGGCTATACGGCAGAAAGAGGTAAAGTAAATGACCAGCAAATTTAGAGATCTTCTGGTCACAAATGTTCTGGCGGTCGTAGCCGGGCTGGTGGTCAGTGGATTGCTGCTGCTCTTCCTGGGCAAAGACCCCCTGGCTGCCACGCTGACGCTGTTTGGCTCGTTATTTCGAGATGGTTATACCGCTGCCGAAATCTTCGTCAAAGCCACACCGCTGATGTTCACTGCGCTGGCTTTCGGCTTCACCTATAAAGCCAACCTGTTCAATATTGGAGCCCAGGGGCAGTTTTATATCGGCGCAGTGGTTGCGGTTGCATTTTCACTGATGTTCCAAAACAGCATGCCTGGAATCCTGGCGTTGATCCTCATTGCTGCCCTGACCATTTTAGCCGGCGGGCTGTGGGGAGGGATGATCGGCTGGTTAAAAGCCAGGTTCAACGCCAATGAATTCCTGGTCAGTATGATGTCCACCTATGTTGCGCTCAACATCATGAACTACCTGCTGCGCACCTTCCTGATGGAAACCAAGGCGGAATACCCGCAAACCAACCCGTTGGATAAAGTCGTCTGGTTGACAACCATCATTCCCGGCACCAGGCTGCACATCGGGTTTGTGCTGGCGGTGCTGGCCTGCATCGGAACCTGGGTTCTGTTATACAAAACACCCTTCGGTTTTCGCGTGCGCGCGGTGGGCAGCAACAAAGATGCGGCTGAAATGGCCGGTATCAATTCCCGCAATATTTATATTCTGGCATTTTTCATCAGCGGCGCCCTGGGGGCCATGGGCGGCTTTTGTGAAGTGAACGGCGTGCAGCACATGCTGGTTCAAAATTTCAACCCGGGTGTCGGTTCCGCCGGCATTGGCATAGCCATCCTGGCCAACGGCGACCCGATTGGCATTATCTTTGCCTCCATCCTGTTTGGCGCGCTGCAGGTGGGCGGCAACATCATGGGGCAGCTTTCAGGCATTCCCTCCAGCATCATCGACCTAATGCTGGGTTTTGTGATGATTTTTGTCATCCTGTCATACTTTGTGCGTGAGGTGCTGGAAACCCGCCGCGAGAAAGCCCGCCTCAAGAAAGCGGTGAGCGCATGATTATTTCACTGCTTACCCGAACCATCACCATGGGCACCCCGCTGCTCTACGGCTCGCTATCTGAGGTTTATGCCGAACGCAGCGGTGTGATGAACACCGCCATTGAGGGCATCTTCTTGATGGGCGCCTGGGCCGGATTCGTGGGAACCTACCTCACCGGCGGCAACCTGCTGGTGGGGCTGCTGGCTGCCATTGCGGCAGGCATTTTGACTGCCGCCCTGTACGGTTGGATTACCATCTACCTGAAACAACATCAAATTGTCACCGGCACCGCCATCAACATCCTGGCGCTGGGCATCTGCGCCTTCTTCCAGCGCGTCATTTTTGGCGTTCCGGTAACTCCGCTGATTGTGCAGCCGTTTCAACCGATTGCCATCCCGCTGCTGTCACAAATCCCGGTCATCGGCCCAATCCTGTTCAACCAGAACATCCTCACCTACCTGCTGTATGCGCTGGTGCCGGTTGCCTCTTTTGTGCTTTACAAAACCTCGCTCGGCCTGTCCATTCGTTCCATCGGTGAGAACCCCGAAGCCGGCGATGTGGCAGGTCTGCGGGTAGATCAGATTCGTTTCCTGACAATCCTCTTTGCCGGCATCCTGTGCGGCGTCGGCGGAGCTTTTTATTCCATCGGCTATCTCGGCATGTTCACCACCACCATCATCGGCGGGCGCGGCTGGATTGCCTTCGCCATTTGCTTCCTGGGCAACTGGATTCCGCTGGGCGCTTTAACCGGAACACTGATTTTTGGCCTGGCTGAAGCCATCGCCATCTTCATGCAGTCCAGCGGCGCAGGGCTTTTCCCCAACGAATTGTTCATTGCGCTGCCCTATATCCTGACGATTATCCTGACCGTCAGCCGCAGGTCGTTTAATGTGCCCGAGAAATTGGGCGTACCGTATAAAAAAGAAGGTTAACATCCACGCTCATTCGGTTGCAGGCAAAAGAAGCATGAAAAGGGGCCGGGTAACCAACACCTTTTCATGCTTCTTGTTTTCTCCCCCACCTCAATCCCGGGAGGTTCCCATACTTGACGCACCCTCCAATCTCTGCTAAGCTATTAATCGGAAAGTTTAAATTCTTTCTGTCATGGGTGATCAATGCTCTTTATAGAAGCAGGCGTGCAGGTGAACCAACAATCCCTGACCATTCAAGCGGGCGCTCAACCGAGGCGCCCGCATAAGTTTTAACAGCCATACCCGTCATACATCTTATGCTGTATACCAAACAGGAGAGAAAAGATTGATGGCTTCCTTAACCAACGCTTTTGAAATGGCTCAGAAACAATTTGATCATGTGGCTGAACTGCTCAACCTCGACCCGCCGGTGCGCGAATACCTGCGCATGCCGCTGCGTGAATTTCATTTCCGCATCCCCGTGCGCATGGATGACGGTTCCATGCGGGTATTCCAGGGCTACCGCGTGCAGCACAACGACGCACGCGGCCCCTGCAAGGGCGGCATTCGCTTTCACCCCGCCGAAACCGCCGACACCGTTCGCGCCCTGGCCATGTGGATGACCTGGAAATGCGCCGTGGCGGATATTCCACTGGGCGGCGCCAAGGGCGGCGTGGTGCTCGACCCCGCCACCCTGTCGGTCAACGAAAAAGAGCGCCTGGTGCGCGGCTATGTGCACCAGGCGTGGCGCAACCTGGGGCCGCGCCAGGACGTGCCCGCCCCCGATGTGGGCACCACCCCCCAGATGATGGGCTGGATGATGGACGAATATTCCAAACTGAACGGCTGCTATACGCCCGGCGTCATCACCGGCAAACCGGTGGGCGGCGGCGGCTCGCTGGGGCGCACCGAGGCCACCGGCTTCGGCGCCATCCACACCGTGCGCGAGATGATGAAACACCTCAAAATGGAACCCTCGCAATGTTCCGCAGCCGTGCAGGGCTTCGGCAACGTGGCGCAATACGCCGCCATCGGCTTCTCTGAGCAGTTGGGCGGCAAAGTGGTGTGTGTGTCTTACTGGGACCGCATGGATAAAACTTCTTACACGGTCAGCAAAGACAGCGGCATCGATGCACGCTTTTTGATGAGTATCACCGACCAGTACGGCTCCATTGACAAAGGCCAGGCGCGCGCTGCCGGTTACCAGATCGAAGACGGCGAAGCCTGGATTTCCAAAGATGTGGATGTGTTGATCCCGGCGGCGCTGGAGGGGCAAATCACCCGCGACAACGTCCACACCATCAGCCAGCGCGTGCGCATCATTGCCGAGGCTGCCAACGGCCCCACCACCCCTGAAGCAGACGACGAACTGCGCCAACGACCCGGTTTGATGATGATTCCCGATTTCCTGTGCAACGCCGGCGGCGTAACCGTGTCCTACTTCGAGAGTGTGCAAAATGACATGAACTTCTACTGGACCAAAGACGAGGTTTTGCAGCGCCTCGACAGCAAGATGACCTCGGCTTTTCACAATGTGCTTGATATGGCAGAGAAAGAAAAAGTTAACATGCGCGATGCCGCCTACATGGTGGCCATTGCCAGCGTGGTGCGCGCCATGCAACTGCGCGGATGGATCTAAGCAAGTTAATAAAACGGGGGAAAGCGATTGTATAATCAATCATGCACAGAGAGAGACAAGGGGCCATAAGCCCCTTGTCTGATATTCATCGATTCACCCAACGAAAAGGATACAAATTATGAAAGAGGATCGTTTTCTACTTGCCATTGTCATCGGCATTGTGATTTTGTCCCTGGCCGCAATCGGGTTATACCTGGTTCGCAGCACCCCGGTCGCCCTGGCAGATGACAGCACCCCCGAAGGTGTGGTGCAAAACTATGTCATTTCGCTTGACCAGGGCGATTATGAAACCGCCTACGCCTACCTGCACGAAGGGGAATACAAACCTTCGCTGGAAAAGTTCCGGCTGTCGTTTGAAGATCTTCAACTTAATCCATCAGAAACCAGTGTGCAGATTCGGGCTTCAGAGGTGGATGGAAAAGAAGCGCAGGTAACCCTGGAATTGCTGCATTCGGGCAGCGGGCTTTTTGCCTCCACCTGGCGCGATACCAACACTGCCGAACTGGTGCAGCAGCAGGGCAAATGGAAAATAAAAAACATGCCCTACCCCTACTGGAACTGGGACTGGTACCAACAGCCTCCTGAAGAGTTCAAGCAGTAAGTCCTCCGGGAGGAATAAATCATGCGTATTGTACGAAGAATCTATTTTTACCTGGTGGCTTTTATCAGCCTGGAGGTGGTGGTGTGGGGCGGCATTACCCTGATCCGCACCCTGCTGGACCGAAACCCGGATGTGGACAACGTCAACCTGCTTTCGCAGGGCTGGGCGCTGCTGCTGGCCGGATTACCTATTTTTGCCCTGCACTGGTGGGTGGCGCAGCGTGATGCAAAGCGCGAATCGGATGAGCGCGCCAGTATCATTCGCGCCATTTTCCTCTACGCGGTGCGGCTGGCAACCCTGATCCCGGTGGCGCAAAATGTCATGGCCATCATTGACCGCTTTCTACTGGAATGGACGGAGAACAGCCCCTACCTGGCATTGGTGGGAAGCGACCAGACGCTGGTGGACAACCTGACCGCCATTGCCATCAACCTGCTGACATGGCGGCTTTTCGAGCTGGTGCTGCGGGCTGAGTGGGGCAGTGAAGCCACACCCTCATTGATCAGTGTGCGACGGGTGTACCGCATGGTGTGGGTGGTTTACAGCCTGGTGTTGACTGTGGGCGGTGTGCAGCAAATTACGCAATTTATCCTTTACCAACCACAGGGAATCACCCGTTCGATTACAGTTGGCTGGCTGGTAAATGGACTGGGACTGGTGCTGGTGGGCGCGCCGCTGTGGGTGAACACCTGGTTAACCGCACAGGCCGCCGCCATTGGGCACGCCGAAGAACGCCAATCGCTTTTGCGCCTGGTGGTGCTTTATACACTGGCGGCAATTGGGGCGCTGGCAGCCGTGCTGACCACTTGCAGCGCCCTGGCAGCGCTGCTGCGCTGGGCGCTGGGCGAACCCATGACCCTGCTGCAATGGTTGAATGAAAACGCGGCTGTCCTGGCTGGCGCACTGCCTGCCTGGGTGGTGTGGCGCTATTTCGGCGCACAGGTGCATGCCGCCAGCCGGTTAAGCGATTTTACTGTTGAACAGCGCGCCGCCATGCAGCGCCTGTATTCTTCGCTGCTGTCGCTGCTGGGCTGCGCGGTCACTTTTTGGGGAACCTGGATGCTGACCAACACCCTGGTCGATTTGTTGATGATGCATTCCATCGGCAGACCGCCCATCAGCGGCGCGCTGGCGCTAATTGCCGTGGGGCTGCCGGTGTGGGTTAACAACTGGCTGCCTGTGCAGGCTGAAGCGCGCCTGGCCAACGACATGGGCGATCACGCGCGCCGTTCCGTGGTGCGCAAAGGATATCTCTACCTGGCGCTGCTGCTGACCGTGGTGGGAACCATGCTGGCAGCGTTCAACCTCATTCAGGGTGTGCTGGCGCAAATGATGGGTGATGAGGTGGCTAATTTCACCGCGCTGTTTTTTGAACGGCTGCAAACCCTGCTGGTGGTGCTGGTGTGGATGCTGTATCACCTGCACACCCTGCGCCGCGATGGCAAACTGGCCAGCCAGTCACTGGCAAACCTGCACGCGGCTTATCCGTCATTGCTCATTTTGCCCGGTGAGCACCCCCTGGAGGCAGAAATGAACGCCGCCTTTAAACGCGAGTCGGCGTATCTGAAACTGAACGTGCACCGCATGGGTTCGGCGCCCATGGACGAGGAACTATACGCCGCCCGTGCGGTAATTCTGCCGGCCGAGCTGGCGGTGCGCCCGCCCGAAGCCCTGCGCGTGTGGTTGACCGATTTCAACGGTGAGCGCGTTGTGCTGCCCCTGCCGTTGGAAGGCTGGGTGTGGCAGGGCAGCCCCAACCGCTCGCTGCGCGACCTGGCGCAAGACGCCGCCCGCACGGTGCGCCGCCTGGCCGAAAAACAATCGGCTCAACCTGAAATGCATGTCAGCCCGTGGCTGGCCGGCATTGCTGCGGTGGTGGGTCTACTCATCCTGTTCAATGTGTTAATCAAATTTGTCGGAATCTTTTTCAGCGGTATTGACTGAGGATGAATTTCGCTGCATGAAAATCATCACCCTGCTGACTGATTTTGGCATGCGCGACGGTTACCCGGCCGTCATGAAGGGCGTCATCCTGGGCATTGCACCCCGGGTGCAGATTGTGGATATCACCCACGAGGTGGCGCCGCAGGATGTGCGTGAGGGGGCCTTCACCCTGGCGCGCAGCGCGCCGTGGTTCCCGCCCGGCAGCGTGCATGTGGCCGTGGTGGACCCCGGCGTGGGCAGCGCGCGCCGCGCCCTGGCTGCCTGCCTGGGTGAACAATTCTTTGTGGCCCCCGACAACGGCCTGATCACCCTGCTGCACCGGCAGGCGGTGCAAAACAGCGCCGAGATTAAAATAGTGCAGCTTGATAAGCCGCGGTTCTGGCTGCCGCAGGTCAGCCGCTCGTTTCACGGGCGCGATGTGTTCGCCCCGGTTGCCGCGCACCTGGCCAGCGGCGCGGCGTTGAATGAACTGGGGTCGCCTTTGAACGACCCGGTGCTGCTGCCCATTGCTGAACCGCAGCAAACCCCCACCGGCTGGCGCGGCGAGGTGATTCACATCGATCACTTTGGCAACCTGGCGTGCAGCCTGCGCCATCAGCACCTGGCAGGCCTGGCGCAGCCTGTGCTGATGATCGCCGGGCGCAGCGCCCCCCTGGTGCAGGCTTATGCCAACGCCCAACCCGGCGAGCTGGCAGCCCTGCTCGACAGCGCCGGCTGGCTCAGCCTGGCGGTGGTCAACGGCAGCGCAGCGCAAGTGCTGGGCGCAAAGCCGGGAGATGTGGTGGAATTGGCGGATGTGGGAACCACAGATCAACACGGATAAACACAGAATAAAAACATGCTCACCGTAGGGGCAGACGGCATCTGCCCGGCGGAAGTGGTTGTGCTTGGTGTTAACCATAAAAACACACCGTCATCGCGAGCGAGCTTTGCGAGCGTGGCGATCTCAGCGGGGTGCGATCAAAAATCGATCGCACCCCAATAAATAATCTAATACCAGACCTAACAGGTTTTTGAGAAACCTGTTAGGTCTGATGTTATTTCACACATTAAAAAACCCCGCCCGGAGAAACTCTCCGGGCGGGGGTATTAATCTACTCTTTACTGCGTCGGATTATTATCGTTGTTGCAGGTATTTACCTCGGTCACTATGGCACTAGTTCCACTGTTTTGATAGGTCAACACCTGCCACCAACCTTCTGTTCCATAACAGCCGCTGGCACTATCTTGCAAGCTAACCGATTCTACAATTTTGCCTTTGACCCATGCCCGCACAATTGGAGCGGAGAAGAAATCAACATACGGA
The DNA here is from genome assembly GCA_964580315.1 of uncultured Anaerolineaceae bacterium. Taxonomy (GTDB): domain Bacteria; phylum Chloroflexota; class Anaerolineae; order Anaerolineales; family Anaerolineaceae; genus CAZOKH01. The sequence continues at coordinate 41,853 of CAZOKH010000020.1, forward strand.
TCTTTGGTTAAGATGTCTGCGGTGTAATCCGTCACGGTCAGGTGATAGACGCCGTCGTACTTCATCTTGGAATAGGGCGCCAGCTTGATGGCGGTGCCAACTTTGGCGACAATCGATTCAGTGGGGCCCATCAATTGTCCCAACTGGTCATACAGCACCTCACCGCCATCGATCAGGTAGGCCGCGTAGGGTGAATAATCTCCACCAAACTTGACCGGATCCAGCAAGGTTCCCATGCCCAGGTAATTGGTATCGGCTATTACATTGATCGTGGTATAAGCCGTCTCGGTGCCATTCCCCACCACCTGATATTCAGTCACAACCGTGTTATTCGGAGGCACCCACAGGAACATATCCAGGTTGGTGGTGTCCACAACCTCGCCGGGGTGATACCAGTCAAGAACAAATTGAATATTTGTGCTCGGCGGCAGGCTGACGCGGTTATAGCGTGTGGTGTCATCCAGTTCACCCACAAAGGTGTAAGGACTGACCAGTTTGCCGCGCAAGTCAGCAGGATCGGCAATCACGGTATTAAAGGTCTGCAAGCCCGCCGTGTTGCCTTTGCGCGTAACATTCATGGCATATTTCATCATACCTGCATTTTCCAGGCCAGCAGGGACGACCATATCAGTGGGCAGGTTGAGCAGCGCCACATATTCGTTGCCGGCCACGGTGCGTGCATAGCCGCGGCGCACACCTTTGGCAGTGGCGCTAATATCTTTAGCTTCCACATAGGCGGGCACCTTGGTCTCAAAGGGCAGCCCGGTGGAAGCATCTTTCACTTCCACCAGCATGGCGGTGCGCTGCATGGCCCCGGCCAGGTTGAGGTAGGCGGAATTTTCCATGCTGTGTTCGCTGGTAAAGTCGCCATTTACAGTAGGCCAGCAGTAGGGAGCAATGATGTAACCATCATCTTCATCGCCGTAGTTTAGTTCCGCTTCATAGGTATTGGCATAGCCCAGGGATGGGTTGCCCAGATCGCGGATGGTGGCTGCCAGCGACAGCGAGTCGCTGCGATCAACCAAATAGCTCTTGATGTTTGCAACATTGGCATTGGCGGCTGTTACAGTGGGGTTCAAGCTCCACACACGCGCCGCCGCGCCGGAGACGAACGCCGCCGCCTGCGAGGTGCCCGACAGATAATCATAGCGCGAGGCGACATGCGGTTCGTAATAGTTCAAATAGAAAGGATAGCTGATGGGCGTGGTGGAATAAATGGCTTCGCCGGGCGCCACAACACTCACCCAACTGCCATAGTTGCTGCCATAAACTTTTCCTGTACCTTCATCAACCACACCGCTGGCGCACTGCTCAGGTTCAAACACTTCCGTTCCCACAGCGCCCACCATGCCGTCATTATTCACATCCACCCACACCTGGGTGCCGTCATCTGAGGGCGAACGCCCGGCGCCCACGGCAAGAATTTGATCTTTCACCGTGTTCTCTTCATCGCCATAGCCGTTAAAAGCCGACCAGGCTGCCGGGTAAAATGGTTCTGATGTAGAGTCATTGCCGGCAGCGGCCACCAACACACGGGTCTTGCCTAGCAGCGCCTTCTTGACTGCATTCCAGATCATCTGGTCTTCTGTGTAAGATCCCAGGCTCATGTTGATCACTTTGACCGCGCTCAGGTTGCCGCAGTAGGTCAGACCGGCTGCGATCGAGTAGGACGAGCCGTAGCCCTGCGAATTCATCACCTTGACGTTGTAAACTTTGTAATTGGAGACGCCCATCACGCTGTCGGTATCTCCCTTGGGGTTGTAATTGGTCTTGGCGGCAATGATGCCGGCAACGTGCGTCCCGTGCCCATTGTCATCATTGGGCACCCTGTCGTCATTGACAAAGTCATAACCATTGACCACTTTGCCGCTCAGTTCAGGATGGGCTGTATCGATGCCGGTGTCCAGCACGCACACATACGGGCTGGCCTTGGTCTCCGTCCAGATCAAATCAGCCTCAATAGCGTCCCAGCCCCACTGTTTACCGGCGGTCAATTCAAGCGGGAAACTGGCAATGGCTTTCCATTTCTTACCCGATTGGTAATAAGAGATCATGCCTTTCAGTTGATCCCAGGGCAGGGTGGTTCCATTGCTGTCGGTGGCCACCTGGTAAGAACTGGTCACCAGCGATTCGCCCAGAATACCCTGTTCACGTTCGGGCACCCAGTAAATATAGTTGGGCTGGGCGTAATTCACCAGCCCGCTGTTGTTGATCAATACCGCCGCGGCTTCCACATCGGCTTCAGCGCCGACATCCAGCACGGCCAGGTTTTTGTAGCTTTGCACCACAGCCGCCTGCACCTGTCCAGCCAGGGCGGCAGCCTGGGCTTTATATTTGGCTGTGGTCATGCCCTCCGGAAAAGATACCAGTATTTCACCGGGGATGTAGGGAGTGTCGCGGGTGATGGCGCCCTGCGGGTTGCTTTCTTGCGCCAATGCCGTGCCGGTTGAAGCAGGCACAAACGCCGCCAGCATCATCAATGCCACCCCCAGGTTTATTAAACGCGCTATTTTCATCAGATACCTCCTATCATTTTCACCATCCCCATAACTGGTGCTTCAACAAATTTTTTCTTGACCAATATTGTTACGGCGACAGCAGCACGCTGCCCAGTTGCAAGATTTCACCGGCGCTCACCTGAACCACCCGCGGTTGTTGTTGTTCATCGACAACCAGAATGGCCTGGTCGGGTTGGGGCCCGGCTGCCAGCACATAGCTGCCGGGAGAAACCTGCTCAATTTGAAAACTGCCGTCCGCCGCCA
>CAZOKH010000021.1:0-43856 GCA_964580315.1 uncultured Anaerolineaceae bacterium
GTCATGAATGATAGTGTCTGCTCCCTGCGCGGTCAGCCAATGGAAAAGTGCCTCACTCGGTGTGTTGCGGATATCATCGCTCTCCTCCAAATAGGAGAAGCCCATCATCAGGATCCTTGCACCTTTCAAAGTTTTGCCGTTTTTCTCCAGGGCGGTTTTCAATAAATGCCCCATGTGGATGGGCATTCCATCATTCACAGCACGCGCTGCCGGCAGCAAGCGGACCGGAATTCCTTCGTCATGAACACCATACATCAGCAGCCAGGGATCTTTGGGAATGCAGTGCCCACCGACGCCGGCGCCTGGCAAGTGCATGTTCCGTGATGGGCTTTTATTGACCAGTTCGCGCACTTTCCAAACATCGGCGCCGTTGGCTTCACAAATCAAAGCCACCTCATTGGCAAAGGCAATTTGCACATCACGGTAGGCATTCTCAGTGGTTTTCACCAGCTCAGCCGTGATGATTTCAGCTGTATCCAGGTCACCCTGTACAAAATTGCGGTACAGGTCAACCATTAATTCAGCCACCTCGGGCGTGCTGCCGCCGCAAACGCGGCTCATCTGGCTCAAATTGCTTAACAATTTACCCGGCATCACCCGTTCAGGGCATGCCCCCAGATGAAAGCCCTGATTCAGTTTTCTTGCGGTAACTTTCTCCAAAATAGGCTGCACCACGCGCTTCACTGTTCCGGGCGCAATGGTTGATTCTATAATCACCAGAGCCCCCTCTTTCAATACTCTTCCAAGGCTTTCGCAAGCTGATCGCAGCGCCACATACTGCGGGATATGGTTCTCATCAACCGGCGTTTCAACATCAATTAGAACGATATCTACATCGCAGAGTTTTTCATAATCAGTGGTGGCAGAAAAAAAGCCGTCTTTAACGACTTTTGCCAGCAATTCACTCAAACCTGGCTCTTCGCCCTCAATAGGGTTAATTCCATTGTTGATTTTTTCAACACGTTCCTGACGAATTTCCATGCCGATAACATGAAAACCCACACGCGCAAAGGTACAGGCCACCGGCAGACCTACATAACCCAACCCGATAACGGCAATCTTAGCCTGTTTTTCATTTACTTTCAGTTTTAATCCATTAAGATCCATGGTGTCTTATCTCTAAAGATTCATCCTTATGATATTCCATTCAGGCAACACTGATTTGGCGCTGTTCTTGTCCTGAAAGCACAACTGCCTTGGCAAGTTCCAATGCACGCAGCGCATCATCGCCGCTGACTGCTGTGGGAGTGTTATTCAACACGGCAGAGATAAAGGCTTCCTGTTCAGCGCGCAACGGTTCTTTTTTGTTTACCATAAAGCGCATCATGCCACCTTCACCCACTCCGCGCAGCACCCGCAAATTCTCCCATTCAGCCGTTTGCGCAGCCGAATTCTCGAAAAAGTACAGGTCCTGGGTCAAGTAATCCACCCGGAACATGCCGCGTTCACCGGTAACAAACAATTCACGGATTTTTGTGGGTGTCAGCCAGTTGATTGTCAACGTTCCCACAGTACCGTCAGCAAGGCGCACCAACCCGGCCAGCAAGTCTTCGTGCTGGCTGTGGATACGATGTTCTGTTTCAGCATACACGCGGATGATTTCCTGCCCGGTTACATAACGCATGATATCCAGGTCATGCACTGCCAGGTCAATCACCACGCCCACATCGCCAATGCGCGCCGGGAAAGGCCCCTGTCGGTGGGCATCTATTTGAAACACCCTGCCCAGTTCTCCATCAGCAATATGCTGTTTCAGGGCAATCACAGCCGGGTTGAATCGTTCAATATGCCCAACCATCAATTTAACATTGGCTTTATTCGCCGCATCGATAATTTGCTTGCCCTGTTCGAGATCGAAAGCGATCGGTTTTTCAACCAACAGGTGAATTCCACGGCTGATGACATCCAATGCCACATCAAGATGGTATATCGTTGGAACAGCAACGGTTACAATATCTGGTTTTTGTTCATCCAGCATGGTTCGATAGTCGGCATATGCCTTGGTGCCGTAGCGCTGTGCAATGGCTTCAGCTTTTGCCAGATCGCCGTCTGCCACGCCGACAAATTCCACATCGGGCAGTTCCCAGTATATTCGGGCGTGGTTACGCCCCATGGAACCAACTCCAATCACTGCACTTTTCAGGGTCATAAGCGGTTCACCTCATGAACGACTTTTTCCAGGTCTTCCCGGGTCAATTGCGGATGAACAGGAATAGAAATCACTTCTTTCACGATCTTTTCCGTTACAGGACAATTTGCATGCCCCAGTCCCATATCTAAAATCGGGGTTTGACTGTAAGCCGGCACGGGATAAAAGATACCCGTACCAACGCCGTTGTCATTCAACTGTTTGACAGCCCCATCCCGGTCTTTCCCATCTTTCATGCGAATGGTGTACTGGTGCCAGACATGCTCATAGCCTGCTTTAACTGTAGGGGTAATCACACTGTTGATATTTTTGTTGTAATAATCAGCATTTGCACGGCGAGCATTGGTGAAAGCTTCAAAACGCTCAACTTGTGCCAGGCCAATCGCAGCATGCAAATCGGTCATTCGGAAGTTATATCCCAGCATGTCGTGATAATAACGACGCTGCATGCCGTGGTTGCGAATCATGCGCATGGTTTGAGCCAGTTGTTCATCGTCTGTGGTGAGCATGCCGCCTTCACCCGACATCACGTTTTTGGTTGCATACAGGCTGAAACACCCCGTGCCAAAGCCGCCAGTGGTTTTGCCGTTGAATGTTGCACCTATAGACTGAGCGCAGTCTTCAATCACAGCCAAATTATGCCGCCTGGCGATGTCCATAATGACATCCATATCACAGGGATTTCCGTACAAATGCACCGGCATGATGGCGCGGGTGCGAGGTGTGATGGCTTCTTCAATCAGAGCAGGATTGATATTGAAAGTATCTTCTTCAATATCTACGAATACCGGTGTTGCTTTTGTATAAAGAATGCTGCTGATGGAAGCGAAAAAAGTAAAAGGCGTAGTGATTACTTCATCTCCTTCGCCAATACCGTGCGCTAATAATGCTATATGTAAAGCCGTTGTTCCGCTGGAAGTGGCAATTGCAAATTTTGTTCCACATATTTCAGCCCACTTTTCTTCCAACTTTGCTGTTCGCGGGCCCTGCACCAACATACCCGAATCGAGCACTTCCATGACGGCCTGTTTTTCTGCTTCGCCGATAAAAGGTTTTGAAATTGCTATCATGATTATCTCCTGAACTACTTCTTAAGATTAAGATCTTTTTTTGGAATAATTACTTCTCGTCCGCATTTAGAGCAAACCATCAGATCACCATCTGAGCGGGATTCTTTCTTCTCAAGCGGCTGCCCACAGGCGCACACAAAACCGCGCACGCGGGCCGGGTTGCCAAATGCCAGGGCGTGATTCGGTAAGTCGCGAGTCACCACGCTGCCCGAGCCAACCATGGCCCATTCGCCAATGGTGATACCGCAACGAATAGTCGAATTGGCTCCCAGCGCGGCGCCTTTGCAAATCCGTGTCGTACTAACTTCCCAATCGCTGGCGCTTTTTAATGAACCATCAGGGTTAATCGCCCGGGGAAACATATCATTGGTGAAACATACATGCGGTCCTACAAAAACGCCGTCTTCAATGTTCACACCATGATAAACAGAAACATAGTTCTGGATTTTTACATTATCTCCGATGCTAACATCCGAATCAACAAAGACACCTTTCCCTAAAATACAGTTACTTCCAATTTTTGCACCACTGCGCACCTGGCATTGATGCCAGATGCTCGTGCCTTCGCCAATCACTGCTTCATCAGATACTTCTGCGGTCGGATGTATTCGAACGGCCATATTTGTTTTAATCCTCCATAATTTCCAAAAGCGCAACTATTTTTCTGCACTTCTACTGATTCAAACCTGAATGTTAGTATTATAACTTTTCTGTTCAACATTCTGGAATATCCAAAAGAATGATTATTCAAATCTTTATTCATAATATCCCAGCAATTTCTGCATCTCGTTTTTGGTATGGCAATTTTTTAGCGTTATTTAATGGGTTTTGTCTAAATTACCTGTATCTTTCAGTATTACTTCCAAAAATTTTTCCCGGTTGGCCGAGCGGGCAATTTTGCCGCTGCTGGTCTTGACCAGCCATTTCTGGTCCACCAGGTGAACATGGCGCAGCGCCACCGCCGACCCGCGCGTAACCGCCTGTCGAATGTCGTTGGCTATGCGCTCGCGTTCTGCCGGATCCTCGCTGTCCACCTCAGCCACAATCACCACTTCTTCAGTGCCGGCATCGGCATCAAAGATGCCAAACGCCACCGTGCGCCCGGCGTGCACCCCCGGAACCGACATGGCAATCAGTTCCAGGTCTTGCGGGTAAATGTTCTTGCCGCCCACAATGATCATATCCTTCTTGCGGCCGGTGATGAATACCTCACCATTCAGCATGTAACCGTAATCTCCGGTCAGGTACCAACCGTTGTGAAAGGCCTTTTTGGTCACGTCCGGGCGGTGAAAATATCCCGTCAGCATGCAATCGCTGCGCAGTGCAATTTCGCCAATATGGCGTTCGGGTAAAGAATGGTTATCTTTCCCCAGGATGCACACCTCCACATTGGGGATGGGCTTTCCAGCCGAGAGCATCTTCACCGACGGCTGCCCGGCTTGCGCCGGACGCGCCAACCACTCGCGCTGCAAGGCTTCACGGTCAATTTCATCCACCGACACCGGGGCATCGACGCCGCCCTGGGTCACAGCAAACACATTCTCTGCCATGGCATAGCAGGTGGCAAACGCCTCTGGTCGCAGCCCGTAAGGTGCAAATTTTTCAAAGAAGGCGTGTTCGCTTTCCCAGCGCATCGGCTCTGAGCAATTGCTGACCGCCCGCCAGGATGACAGATCTACCCCTTCCATGTGGCGCTCGCGCACCTTTTGAGCACAAAAGTTGTAAGCAAAATTGGGCAGCCACGAAAGCGTGCCGCGATATTTCGATACCGCCTGCATTAATTTATAGGGCGCCCGTACCCATTCAAACGGCGACATGATCACCAGCGGAATGCCCGTCAGAATCGGCATCAGGAACCCTGCAATCAAACCCATGTCGTGATACAGCGGCAGCCAGCTCACCACCACATCATCGGGGCGCAAATGCAGCGCCTGGCTGTACGATTCAAGCTGGTTGAATACCGCTTCGTGCGACAGCGCCACGCCCTTTTGCAGGCCAGTGGTGCCCGAAGAGTGCTGCAATAGCACAATATCCTCCGGCTTGCGCCGCAAACCTGGCAGCCGGTCAAAGTCGGGAACGGCTGAACCAGCCACCTGGTTTGAAACAAGCACCGCGCGCACCGAATCACCTTCCACCAGGGCCGAGCGCACTTCACTTTCAAATTCGGGATAGGTAACAATAGCTGCCGGTTTGGTGATGGAAATCAGGGAAGCCAGGTCAGCCCGGTAGCGCTCGGGCAGCAGTTTTTCAGTGAGAAACGGCATGATCGATGGGATGGCGCCGCAAAGCACTGCGCCAAAAAAGGCGTGAATCAGATCGCTGCCGTGCTGCAAGATTAAAATCACCACTTCGCCAGGTTGAATACCCGCCTGTTCAATGGCTTCGGCGTAAGCCGCGGCGCCTTCGATCAGGGCGCGGTAGGTTACCGGCCGGTCTTCTTTGCCCGATTCCAGTAAATTCAAGATAACCTGTTCTGGCTTTTCCTGGTAGGCTTTCTGCAATAAATGAGAGAATGTCTGCATACGGAACTACTGGCGTGAACGGATCAATTCGGCAAGCTGCTTCAGGGTATCAAAGGTATCAGCGTTTAATTCAGCGTCATCAATCGTAACGCCAAAGGTGTCCTCGACAAACAACGCCAGGTCAACCAGGTGAAACGAGTCAATCAGACCGCTGGATAATAACGCCTCGTCAGGTTGAATGACGCGATTGGGTTGTTTTAGCATTTCAACGGCAATTTGTTTCGACAGGACATCCATCATCGTTTCAGTCATACATTCTCCTTGGAAGTCAATTTGGCCGATCCTCTCAATCAGCCGGACAGGTGCTGATATCTAACAGCAGTCGGAAATCAACACCTCGCTTGGGCAGTACCTTCTCCATGGTGATGACGCACTGCTCCGCAATTAATTGCTGGTATTGCTCTTTGTGCAAATCCCAGTTGGATTTATCGATATAGACATGCGTGAATCCAGCCGCCCGCAGGCTGGTTATCGTCGGGTTATCCACAATTTGCTGCCACTCTGCTTTTTCCTGATACCAGGTAAGGTGAGAATCGGTCGGGCGGCCCAGGATGGTCGGCGAACGGGAAGGCACGGGGTCAAAGATTAATGCATCTTGCGGCAGTTTGTTCCAATAACGGGCATTGATTTTAGCATCCATGTCCGTCAGGAAATATGCATAAACCGGTTTTGAAGCGGCAATCAATTCCGTTCCAAACAACACCATGCCGCCGAACATGCTGACGAATAACAATGTTGCCACCGCGCCCCTGGCATTGTTCGAGCGTTTCCTGGCCCATAGCCACAGTGTGGGCACGGCAAAAGTGGTGCACAACCCGATCAAACCGGTTTGAACACGAGTTAACGCTGTGGGGCCAGCATTGCCCGTGTAGCTGAGAAACAGCGTGGTTAATCCCAGCAATGGCGTGGCAACCATCACAGCTTCATACCAGCGCCTGGCTTGAAACGCTTTCCATCCCCACAGCACTGCCAGCGGCAGCACCACAAGCAGGGGGCCAACCTCTGCCAGGGCCACCAGCAATTGCATGGGGTCAGTGAGTTTAAGCATGCCCAGGTGTCCGGAGATCAGGGTGGGATGAGTGAGCAGTGAAAAACTGAAAGAAAAATATGCCCCGCCTTCCGCTGCTTCAGTTCCGCCCAGGCGCGAGGCAAAACCGCTGGCGATGCCGGTCAGCACGCCGCCCTGCACCAGGGCAATCAGTGTGGCCGGGATCAGGGCAATTAACCAGTTCCACAGGGAACGCGGTAAATGCAGCGTACGGTTCACCAGAGCATATAAAACCGCCACAAACGCCATACCGCCCACCAGCATGATGAAACTCGTTTCATTCTGCAGCGCTGATGCGCCCAGCATCACCGAGATCACCGCCAATCCCTTCCAGCCGCGCCAGCGGTTGTGGGTCAGCAGCAAATACGCCCCTCCCAGTGAAATGGCCCCGGCATGATAAGTCCAGATGGAAGCCGTGTTAAAGGCGTTTGAAAAAGCAAAGGGGAAGGGAAACGGTCCCCCACCTTCAATTCCCAGCGGTTTTCCCAAAGCCGAATACAGGTCGGGGGCAGAAGCCAGCCCTGAACCGATCAGGTTCACATCAGAAGAAACCTGTTTGAGGAAACCGACCGGCAGTAACAGCAGCAGCCAGCGCGCCCCACCCGAAAATGCAGTCATCAAGCGGGCAGTGAATGCCGCCATGGCGCTGCCAGTGATGCGCTGCACCCAGAATCCGCTGGTGATGATGGCTAGGGCAAATCCCATCCCGCGCGCCAGATCCAGTGAATCCCACGGCTGCATGCCGCCAATGCGCATCATTTGCGCGGCAAACAACAAAGTCGAGTAGTGGTAGCTGAAAATTTTATTGGGATCCAACGGAAAATGCGGAGGAATATCGCCTGTGGCCAGGATGGAAACGGTCGGCAAGTTTTGGTAATCGTCCAAAATGGATAACCCCCTGCCAACCAGGGTCAGAATATACGCCAAAGCAATGAATGACACCCACTGCCAGGGATGGATGGGAATGCGGTACAGCTCGCGCCAACGCCCGTTGTTGAGCGGCCAGGAAAAAGCCAGCCCAACCAGCGGAACCAATGCCGCCGCCGCCCAGAAAGCCGCCGGAACCGGCATCACCTGCCCCAGCAGGTTGGCAAAGAAATTCTGTAAAAACATACCCATGCCAAAGCCCACCAGCGCCTGCTCGTTGGGGCGCAGGTTGAACGCGCTGCGCACAATCCACCAGCCGCCCACCGTCCACAGCAGCATCCAGGTCAACAGCGGCAGCCCTTCGCTTAGCAGTTTTTGAATCAAAGCACAACCTCAAAAGGTTAAAGTTAATCTGTTCGATTTTACCGCAGAATCGAAAGCTGCTGGTAAGCGGTATTTTTTGCCCTCACCCTCGATTAACCCGCTGGTTTCGTATTATAATGGAGGCGCACTGAGGGCCCGTAGCTCAGTGGCAGAGCACGCGGCTCATAACCGCTTGGTTGAAGGTTCGAATCCTTCCGGGCCCATAAAAGCCCCTTTTTTAAGGGGCTATCTTATTTAATCTCGCGCTCGTACACCCGTATTTCAGGGTTGATAAAACTCAGGCTAACCTTTGGCAGGTATGCAGGCAGTTTATATTTAAAAGCAGCCATCTCCCGATAGTTGGTTTTTCCAGCCAGCAAATTGTTAAAGAAATCACAATCGGCCTGGTGACGCTGGCAGGTGTACTCATTCTTGAACCGGCTGTAGGTAAAGCTGGAAATGATCAAATAATCGGGTTTGCGATCTTCGATGCCGGCTTCGCCGGTGTTGTATTCAAAGCCGCTGCCCTTGGGTAGTTCCTGCCCTTCGTACTTCAAGATAAACAGGGGATATTGAAAGAACGAGGAAAAACGCTTTTCGTTTTCAAAGTTCGGCGAATATGCGGTGTATTCCACCGTTGAGCCGGACGGCAGCGTGGAAAGAAAAGGTTTCGCCAATTCACGCGAATCGTTCTTGATCAACAAATCAGTGCTAAGAACGCGCATTCCCGAATATCCAATGATGATCACCAGACCTATGAACGCCAGCATGATCATTTTCTGCTTATTGCGCAGCTCCAGCCACTTGACCAGCAAATCGACCGCGAAGGCAGAAGCAGCCGCCAGCGGCGCCAACAGGGGCAGGAAAAAACGGCTCTGCACATTGATCGACAGGAGAATGGGCAAATCCAAAAGCAGGATGGCGGTTAAAACCAGCAGCAGCCTGATATGTAAATCTTTATCAAAATTGATCCGCCTGAGCAGCAGAAGTATGCCGATGGCAGCCAGGGCAAGCATTGAAAGGATAAACAGCGAGTAAGCCGGAATGCCGAATGTGGACTGCATCACGCTCCACTGCTTCAGGTATCCCCTCACGCTTGACGGATTCATGTTGTAATTGGCATGCCGCATCAAAGCAGGGATCAAGCGTTTGACATAAAAGGAAAAAGACGTGAGAGCAGTGGGGGTACCGACGCCGTATCCTATGACGCTAAGACCGGCGCCCACAAAAACGGTTTCAAACAAATGCAGCACCGGGCGAAAGATTTGCCTGCCTTCTACCAGGAAAAAGGCCAGCAAAGCCACCAGCACAATCAACCCGCCGTTATATTTGCTCGAAGCCGTCAAGCCGGCGGCAAAAAAGGCAAAATAGAGCCAGCCCTTTTGTCTGGAATGGACATACTTCAATGAAAACAGCAGGGTCATCCCGGCAAAGAACGAAACATACAGGTCATTATGAGCAAAATGCGAATTCAACGCCAGTTCGCTGTTGGTGGCCGTCAACAATGCTGCCAGCAGCGCGCTCCAATAGCTGCCGCCCATCTGCCTCACCAGGGCATAGGCCAGCCACACAATCATTCCCCCCAGGAAAACTGAAAAATAGCGGGAAGCAAGGAAGAAATTGATCCTGGGGTAACCGAGCGCATCATTCATCCTGCCCAGGAACAACATGAAGTATTTGGGCAGGGAGGGATAATCGAAATTAGTCTTGTCGAATTTCTCCAGGCCTTCCAAAGCCAGGTTGACCACACCCACCAGTTCGTCGGGGTTCCAGCGCCCCGGCAAGCCCCAGGCAATCCCCTGGCTGTTGACCAGCAGGATAGCCGCAAGAATCAGGATCAATATCCAGGGTTCATATCGGCTAATCAATGCATCAATCTTTTGCGCCATGATGACCGTGTTAACCATCAATCCATTCTAAAAGTCTGCCTTTATAAACTCAGGCGGCAGTCGGTTGCCTTAACCGATTATACAACTCAACCGCGGGAATCAATAATCGAAGCCTACCTCACAAAGCTACGCGCCGCGGAAGAACATTTAACAAAAAGGCCTCACAGGTTTGCACCAAAACCTGTGAGGCCTATATTTTAAAACCGCAAGAATCCTATCCCTCAAACAATGACATCGGCGAAACCGCCAATCCCACCATCCCCGGACCGGTATGTGCGCCCAGCACCGGTGCAATTGGTGTGGTCGGCATCCACTGGCAGTCAAACATCTGCCCCAGTATCTCGCGGAAAATTTCAACACCTTCCATGTTGTTACCATGCAGCAACTGCACGCGCAGTTTGCTGCCCGCACCATACCAGCCAGCCACCAGATCAGCCATACCTTGAATGGAACGCTTGATGGTAATGTGTTTGGCAAGCTGCACATATTTGCCCAGTTCTTTTTCCACGCCGATAATGGGTTTGATGTTCAGCATGGAAGCCAGCAACCCGGTGATGTGGTTGATGCGCCCGCCGTGGATCAGGTATTTCAACGTATCCAGGGTATACATCGCTTCCACCTTTTCGCGCAACTCAGCCAACCGGGTGAGAATATCATTCAACTTTGCACCCGCCTGTAGCATGCGCGCCGCCTCTTCCACCTGCCAGCCCAGCGGGCAGGAAAGCGTCTTGCTATCCCACAGGGTCACTTTGGCTTCAGGCACCATCTCTGCGCCCAGGCGGGCGGCATTGCAGGTACCGCTCAAGCCCGATGAAATGTGCACTGAAAGAATTTCGGGGTCTTCTTGAGCCAGTTTGCGATACAATTCGGCAAAATCACCGGCAGAGGGCTGCGAGGTGGTCGGGTAACTGTCGGTTTTCGCAAGCAACTGGTAAAACGTAATCGGATCCAGATCCACTCCGCTTTCATAGGTTTTCCCATCCAGGGTAATTTTTAATCCGGCGAAATGAATATCCAATCCTTCAAGCTGCTCGGGGGATAAATCAGCTCCACTGTCGGTTACAATTTGCATAGTACATCCTTTTAATCAAGAGTAGAATTAAATTATAGGTGCTACTTTTCACCGCTCATACCCTGCCATTTGTCATATTTGCATGACTCTAATCACATTCTTTAGGAGGGAAAAATGCCTTCACCCATGCTGCTCATCGGGGCCATTGCCGGTGATGTCATCGGCTCGCGCTTCGAATTCCACCCCCACCGCTCCACTGACTTCGATCTGTTCACAACACAATGCCGTTTCACCGACGACACAGTGCTCACCATTGCTGTGGCCGACGCCCTGCTGCACAACCTCAATTACACTGAGACTATCCAACAATACAGCAGGCGCTTTCCCAACGCTGGTTACGGTGGTTTCTTCCGCCGCTGGCTGCACACCGAGAATCCGCAGCCTTACAACAGCTTTGGCAACGGCTCAGCCATGCGAATCAGCCCGGTGGGTTGGGCGTTCAGTTCGGTTGAAGAGGTTTTAAAAGAAGCCGAACGCAGCGCTGTAATCACGCATAATCATCCCCTGGGCATTCAGGGGGCGCAGGCGGTGGCGCTGGCAATTTTCCTGGCGCGCAGCGAAAATTCAAAACAGCAAATCAAGACGGAAATCAGTCAAAGATTCAATTACAGCCTTGACCAAACCCTGGATGAAATCCGCCCGCATTATGCTTTTGATGAGACCTGCCAGGGTTCAGTGCCGCAATCCATCATCGCCTTTCTGGAGTCAGAAAACCTGGAAGATGCCATCCGTAAAGCGGTATCACTGGGCGGCGACGCCGACACGCAAGCCTGCATCGCCGGTTCCATCGCCGAAGCATTCTACGGCGGGGCGACTGAAGCCATGCAGCAAGAAACCCTGCTCCGCTTACCGCCCGATTTTGTTGCGATCCTTGAAGAATTCACCGCCCGTTTTGGCAATGCTTAAAAATGAGGATTTATCTCCCCCGTTTTTTTCAAAAAAATGGGGGAGATGCAAGAGGAGGATTAAAATACTAATTCAAGAAGACCCCGCATTTGGCGAGGTCTTCTGTTGATCACTTCAATGTCTATTTATCATAATCCGGGTTGACCGGAACATCTTTTCCAACCAGCGAAGTAGCACCGCCAATCAACGCTGCTTGCAGCAAGAGATAAGCATTGGTATCAATGCGTTCGGTGGCATCCACGCCCATTTCAACATCTTTAGCCGCCACCACCAGTCCGTGCCGCGGCATCATGCAGGCTGCCACGTTTTTGGTCTCAATCTTTTCGCGTTCCGCTTCCATCACTTCCAGCACATAATCTGCCAGTTCTGTCGTGCCAGAGGCAGCGTCGCGGGTCAGTTTGATCTCACCGAATTTGCTGGTTTCATAAAAAACAGAGGGCATGGGTTTTTCAGCCGCACAATACACCAGCACATTGCGCGCATGGCCATGCACCACCGAGGTGACATGCGGATAAAAATGGTTCAGAATGATCAGGTGCACTTTGGTTTCGCGCGAGATATCGCCTTCACCGTCAATCTTGTTTCCCTGCAAATCCATGCGGATGATTTGTTCGGGGCGTAAATTCCACTGGTATTTCGATCCGGCGTATTTTGGGGTCATCAGCACTTCGTCACCCACCCGGATACTGATATTGCCGCCTGCCAGGTCGGTCAGGTGACGGTCAAACATCAATTTGCCCAAACGCACAATTTTTTCGCGATATTCCTGGATCGTATTCGACATAAAAATACCTCCTAATAAGACGATCTATCGATTCGGTTCAATTTTTAAAAACAGTAACCAGAACTTTCAGGATTAAACCATGCTGTTTCAGAAAGTGCTGTACCTCAATTCCACTTCTTGAAATTGTAACACCAACTTTTTTTGATTGATTATTCCTGCAGAGATTTGTTTTTGGTAACATATGCTGGAAGCCCGCCTGCCCGCTCTGTCGCCGGCCGGAGTAAAACGCGTGCAAAAAGTGATGAAAGCCGCCATAAAGTTGTAAGAATGCTTTCCATAAAGACAAAAATGCAGATCTTCTTTTCGGTGTTATTATTCAACTCCTTTATCAGGATAAAATGAAATAGTAAGGTTAGCATGTCCAACTCATTTTTACCCACAACACCCGAAGAACTGCGCCAGCGCGGCTGGGATGCCCTGGATATCATCCTGGTTACCGGCGACAGTTACATCGACAGCCCATTCATCGGCGCTGCCGTCATCGGGCGCGTGCTTGAAGCGGCGGGCTACCGGGTGGGCATCATCGCCCAGCCCGATATCACCTCACCGCAAGATATCACCCGCCTGGGCGAGCCTCGCCTGTGGTGGGGTGTAACCGGCGGCAGCGTCGACTCGATGGTCGCCAACTACACCGCCAGCAAATACAAGCGCAAATCTGACGATTACACCCCCGGGGGGCTGAACACCCGCCGCCCTGACCGCGCCACAATCACCTATACCAACCTTATCCGGCGTTTCTTCAAGAATACGCGCCCCATTGTGCTGGGCGGCATTGAAGCCTCACTACGCCGCGTGGCGCACTACGACTTTTGGAGCAACAACCTGCGGCGCTCCATCCTGTTTGATGCCAAGGCTGACTATTTGCTCTACGGCATGGCTGAGCAGTCGGTGGTTGCTTTCACCCGGGCATTACAATCTGGCGGCGACCCCACGGGCACGCGTGGATTGTGCTATATCTCCCGGCAGATTCCCGATGGATACATGGAACTTCCCTCATTTGAAACTGTGTCGGCTGACAAACTGGCGTTCATTGATATGTTCCACACCTTCTATCACAACAACGATCCCATCACAGCCAAAGGGTTATTCCAACAGCATGCCGACCGTTACCTGGTTCAGAATCCGCCCTTTCCCTACCCTTCACAGGTTGAACTGGACGGCGTCTATGCCCTGCCCTTCCAGCGTTCCCAGCATCCTTACTATGAAAAGCAGGGGGCTGTAAAGGCCCTGGAGACCATCCGTTTTTCCATCAGTACCCACCGCGGCTGCTACGGCGAGTGTAATTTTTGCGCCATCGCCGTGCACGAAGGCCGTACTGTGCGCTGGCGCAGCGCAGATTCGATCATTGCCGAAGCTGAAACGCTCACACAACTGCCCGGTTTTAAAGGAATACTCCAGGATGTGGGCGGCCCCACCGCCAATATGTACGGCTTTGAATGCCAAAAAAAGCTGGCGCGCGGCGCCTGCGAAGACCGGCGCTGCCTGTACCCAATGGTTTGTCCGTCGTTAAAGCCAAACCATCAACCTCAAATTGAACTGCTGCGCCGCCTGAGTCACCTTCCGGGCGTTAAAAAGGTGTTCGTGGCATCCGGCATACGCTACGACATGCTGCCCGCCGACCGCGAGCACGGAGATCAATACCTGAGAGAAATTGTCGAACACCATGTTTCCGGTCAACTTAAAGTGGCCCCCGAACACACCGAAGACGCCGTGCTGGCCAAAATGGGCAAGCCCGGCAGCAGCGCGCTGCTGCAATTCAAACGCCGGTTCGACGATCTGTCTGCCAGGGCTGGCAAGAACCAGTTCCTCACCTATTACCTGATTGCCGCCCACCCGGGCTGCAGCGAGACAGACATGCTGCGCCTCAAACAGTTCACCAGCCGTGAGCTGCACATCTCACCCGAGCAGGTGCAAATCTTTACCCCCTCGCCTTCCACCTACTCCAGCCTGATGTATTACACCGAGATGGATCCATTCTCACGCCGCCCCCTGTTCGTGGAAAAAGACACCGCCCGGCGAGAACGCCAGAAGCAGGTGGTGGTTGAGAAACCAGCCGCACCCGGCAAAGTACGTCGATCCATCTCGAAACCAGTATCCGGGAAACCTCCCCTTCACAAAAGGAAACCATGATCTTTCGCCTGTTCTCCGTCACCGTTCCCGGATTGGAACCTTTCACCCGCCAGGAGCTGGCAGCGCTTGGAATTAAAACAGCCAGGGCAACCCCTGCGCAGGCGGCAGCCGGTGAGCCGCGCGAGGAAGCCGGCGGCGTGGAATTTGACGCCAGTCTCACCGATCTTTACCGCGCCAACCTCTATCTGCGCACTCCCAACCGAATCCTGGCACGCTTTGGGCAGTTCTATGCAGCCGCATTTTCCGAGCTGCGCAAGAAAGCCTCACGCCTGCCGTGGGAGCAGCACTTGCACCCGGGACAACCGGTGGCGTTGCGCGTCACCTGCCACAAGTCCCGTCTGTATCACTCCGGCGGGGTGGCCGAGCGCATTGCGGGCGCCATCTCTGACCGGCTGGGCAAACCCAGCTCACAGGTAAAATTTGACGATAATGCAGCCCAACCACCCCAGTTGATCATCGTACGCCTGGTTCATAACCAGTGTTCCATCAGCATCGACACCTCCGGCGCCTTGCTGCACCGCCGCGGTTACCGGTTGGAGACCGCCAAGGCCCCCCTGCGTGAAACCCTGGCCGCCGGGATGCTGCTGGCTTCCGGCTGGGACGCGGCTTCCCCACTGATCGATCCTTTCTGCGGCTCCGGAACCATTCCCATTGAAGCCGCCATGCTGGCGCGCCGCATTCCACCGGGTCTGCAGCGCCGGTTCGCCTTCATGGACTGGCCGCATTATGACGCGCATATCTGGCAAACCATCCACAAAGAAGCCGAAAAGATCATTCTGCCCGATTCTCCGGCAGTCATCCTGGCTTCCGACCGCGACGAAGGCGCCGTGCGCATTGCACACGCCAACGCCGAGCGCGCCGGGGTGTTGAATGATATTCAATTTGCCTGCCAGGCATTCTCAGCCATTCAGCCTCCTGCTTCAACTGGTTGGCTGGTAACCAATCCGCCTTACGGCGTGCGCGTCAGCCCCACCAAAGATTTGCGCAACCTGTACACACATCTCGGCGATGTACTGCGCGACCTTTGCCCGGCCTGGCACGCGGGCATCTTGTGTTCTGATGACATTCTGGCAGGGCACACCCGCATTCCCTACACGCAAAAAATCCCGCTGGTCAACGGCGGCATCAACGTCAAGCTGTTCAACGGTTTTGTCAAATAGATACAGGGAGGTTGTTGATGATCACTTATTCACCTGATGCATGCACCCTGTGCGGGATGTGCGCCGACATTTGCCATGAAGGCTGCATCACAATCACCCGGGATGCACTTTCCATCGATCATTCCATGTGCAGCACCTGCACACAGTGCATTGCGGTCTGCCCGCAGCAGGCGCTTGCATGGGATCATATCCAACCTGAACGCTTTTCAGCAAACGACTTGCCCACACCGCAACAAATGGATGAGTTGTTCCACCAACGCCGCACGGTGCGCTCATTCAAACCCCAACGCCTAGACCGTGAAATTGTTGAAGCAGTCATCCAGACCGGGATACTGGCGCCCACCAATAACTACCACCTGCGCGTGGTGGCAGTTAATGATGATGCCGCCGTCGCAGAATTGAACAGGCTGGCAGACAAAGTATTGCGTACCATTTACAACCTTGTTTACCGTCCTAAATTCATTTTTGGCCTGCTCAAACGATTGACACCCGGCATTCAGGAGAAGGATAAAGTGAAACTGGAAACCGGGCTG
The DNA here is from genome assembly GCA_964580315.1 of uncultured Anaerolineaceae bacterium. GTDB lineage: Bacteria > Chloroflexota > Anaerolineae > Anaerolineales > Anaerolineaceae > CAZOKH01. The sequence continues at coordinate 16,494 of CAZOKH010000021.1, forward strand.
GATAGCGGCACAACTTTTGAGAAATCCACCGCCGTGCTTTTCATCATTGGCGAAATACAAATTGCCCATTCCGACGCCAGCGCTCAATATGCCCTGGCAAACATGATGTACTACGCCCAGTCGATGGGGCTGGGCACACGCTTATCAGGTGGTGGAAAAATATTGCTGGGCAGCAACCGGCAGGCGCGCAGGCTGCTTGGATTGCAAAAAGGCGAACGCATCCTGGGCGTCCTCGAAGTAGGCTATCCGGCAGTAAAATTTCAGAACAAAGTGCAGGGTAAATTGATGCCAGTAAAATGGCTGACTCTATCTGAATAATTATCCATTGTCGTTTTTCGGCAGAAATTAAAAACAGCGTTTACGGCGTTCGAACTTTTAAGTAGTAGGTATTCCCTTTATATGCCCAGGTTTGCATAGCCGGGGGCGGCAAAAATTCGCCCTTGCTGTCATCTTCTGTTCGCAGGGTGAACAGATAGGCAGTATCCTTCCATTGCTCGTCATTGGGCTTTCCAGTGGAAACGGTCACCTGGGGAATGTTGTAAACAAAGAAAGTTCGCGTGATGTTCTTTTTTAAGTTGCTGCGCTCATCAGAGGGGAATGATTGAACCTGAACCCACATCTTTTCTTCGTGTTTGGCAGCATCCAGTTGATAGACCGATTCTGCCAGCGATTTGGCCACCCGGGCAAATTCAGCTTCTTTATAAAGCAATGTGGAATATTCCGGAAGACCGCAAAGCACATAAAACATCAAGCCGCACAATGCTGCATAGCACCATTGTTTTGCCTTAATACCCATCAAATGAAAAGTGCTGATGCCCATCAGGAAAAAACTGAACGGCAAATAGGCGTCTTGGATAATGTGAACATAAGCGCCGTCCAGTGAAGCCCCCTTGTCTGACCAGATCGGCACCCGTGGGAATGGAAAAGTTTTTTCCACCAGCATAAGATAAGCCATCACAACCAGCACACTGCTCATCCCCAGGCTGATTAGCGCATCACGCCGGTTATTTCTATCCGATCTCATCGGTTGCAGAAAGACAATCAGGGCCGTGATTAACAGCAAAGGAGAGAAAGCGATCAAATAACGTCCCATCAACAGATGCGGCAGAGGAAAATTATAGCCAGCCCGTGTGCTGTGCCGCACGACTGCCACAAAAAAGGTTCCCAGCAGCAGCAGAATGCTGATCACCCAGCGGGTATTCAGGTTTCGCAATTCTTTCCACTGGATCCGCAGCAGTGAAAAAATCAAGATACTGAGAATCGGCGCACAGATCATAGCCAGATAACCGGCATAAAATTCTGCCCACATCACATAATAGGGCAAGGTGATCTGCTCTGGCCTGGGCGAACGTGTGACCCCAAAACCCAGCATATCAGCCACCGGCACTCCCTGCGCCACACCTGCTGCCACCCAGGCGCCGTTCACCAAAAAGGCTGACAATGCCATCAAAAGAAAATGAGTGATTTTTTTCCTGCCCGGTTGGATGAGACTCTTTTCCCCTTCAAATGGATTGATCCACCAGCACAACAAAAAAGCTGGAACCGCCACCAGCGTGATGTAGCGCGTCAGCCACAACATTCCCAGCAGAACACCCGCCAGGATATCCCAGGCCGGTTTCCGCTGACGCGGTGCACACACGATGAAAAAAATCGCCCACAGGAAAATGGGAACATAAATGTTCTCACTCATAATGAGTTGCGGCGCCACCAGGTGATAGGGATGCAATATTGCCAACAGGGTAACGATCAGGCTGGAGCGCGCCTTCAAGAAACGGCGCGCAATCAAAAACAGAGGAAAAACCACCGATGAGCTGTAAAGTACATTCAGGACTTTAACAGCGGCATAAACTTTATCAGGTGAAAAGGCAAAAGCAGGAGAAATAAACACAGGATACATCGGTGGATAGTGGTGATACTCGTAAACAAAAGACAATCTCGAGAAGATTTGCCTGGCCATGCTGAAATAAATCACTTCATCACCTGGAATACGCGGGCCATAGGCATTGGGTAAAACCCAGATGATTTTTAACAAAATCAAACCCAAAAACATTGCACCAACGCAAACAAATTCCACGCGTTTGGTCAAATCAGAACCGGCTGCTTTTTGAGCCGGCTCTAACAGCCAGCCAAAAAACAGCACCTGTGCACAGATTACCAGCGCCCAAATCATCACCGGCTGCAAATAAGGATAATAGACCAACCAACTGTGGGGCAGCAGCGCTTCTGCTTCAGTGAGATAAAAAATCGCCGTCATCATCCCCAGGGCTGCTGCCGGGGCAATCCAGTTAGAGTAAAAATGAATTAGGAAATATTTTTTGGGGAAGAGTTCAGATTTTTCATTCTTAAAAGTAAAAACAGCCTGCCATAAAAACACGCCTGCGATCACCAGAAACCCCGCCACGCCAAGTGCCCGCATTTTAGACAGGTTGAACAGCCAGTGTTCTTCGCTTTTTGAACCGCTAAGAATATAGAACAAAACCAACGCCAGGGTTTCCAGGAAAGATACCCCCCACAAGAATGAGTACTTTCTCCACCCGGTTGATTTTGCATACGTTTTATTTTTTGAGAGCATTCCTTGATCCTGCAACCGCCAGAGTTTCGCCCAATTATACTGCCTCTCTATTCCGGCAACCTGGCTCTTGCCAGGGCGCGCTCAAAATAACCCCCGTTCAGGCTTATGTGTTTTATGCCTTTGGCAAATAAAGCCTCCATCAGCGGCCGCATTTGATTCCCATAATGATTCATACACGCTTCTGGATGAATACCAGGCCAGGAATAACAGGATACCGTTGTCCGGCGATTTGTTGATGGTATGGATGAAGGTACGGTCAAATCCCACTCTGGATCATCCGGGTTGAATTGGTATTTATCCAGGTTCCCCTGGGGTATGCCTTCGATGCCTCTCACTGTTTGCGGAGTAGTTGTCAACAAATAGGGATCAACCGACAAATCGACAATCACAGCATGTGCAGGCAGCCAGGCGATCCAAGCGTTGGGAACGACCGGCTTACCGGGATCGCGTCGTTGGGTTGCATCAACCAGGATATCGGACCGTCTGATTAATTTTTCCATATGAACTGGATTCGCCACGATATTTCGGCCCACGCAGCAAGCAATGGAACCATTCCCATTGTTTTCCATGTGACTATTGTTGCGTTCAATACTCCCCAATTTGGTTACGGCTTCAACAGCATGTTTACCAACCATTCCAGCTCCTAACACCAATACCTGAACTGGCTCATCATTTTCTTTTCTCAAACCATTCCACTGTTTTTCAAGGATATCAAAAGCAACTTCCAGTCCATTCCATGCCACAGCCCGCATATTCTCAACCAGTCGAATATTCTGGTCGTCTAGAATGCCATCCAAAGAAATCGCATCGATTTTTTGTTTTTTCAATAAGGCAACTCTTTGAGGTCTGGTTGAAAAATGCAGCATGGAAATCAGGCAACTACCAGCCGGTATCCAATGGATTTCTTCCTCGCTGGGCGCTCTCAAGATCATGACATAATCTTTCGTGAAGGTTTCTCTTCGTTCCACCTGGAAAACATGAGGATTCCCCTGCCGATAATCGCTGAAGCTAAACCCCATACGGTCTCCATATCCTTCAGCAAGATAAACATCTGCGAAACGCGTCAGATATTGAATGAAATCTGGTAAAAAGGCGCGTTTCTCACCCATCTCTTTTTGCATGTGAGGAAATCCAATGGAATATCTCTTCATGGTTACTCCCTTTTTTTCGTATTTTTCTTGAGTGCAAAGAACACAAAATTTCCAATACCGTTTTTGACCATGCAGCCTGTCTATATGATCACTACCAGCTTGAAAGCAATGCCCGGTGAATGGCGCGGTGAAAATAAGACCCATCAGCTTGAATGTTGCTGACACCATCATTCTCTATTAATGTCCTCAAAATCGGGCTCAACTGGCGGCCATAGATAGCCATACACTCCTTCGGGTGAATACCAGGCCAGGAATAACAGGATACAACATGTCTTTGATTTTGCCTGTTTGTTTCTATGGGCATTGAATCATAAATCGGGTCGCCAGGGGCAAATACATACTGGTCTAAATTCCCCTGCGGGATGCCTTCAATGCCTTTTACACAAATTGGATGGGCATCGTAATCATAAGGATCCACCGACAAATCAACAATCACGGCATGTAAACGCATTAATCCAATCCATTCATTTGGTATAACCGGTATGCTGGTATCTTTGCGCTGGGTTGCATCCACCAAAATATCGGTATATTGGATGATTTTCTGCATAATGTCGGGGTGGTTGGTTAAATCATAATCAACCGTAGTAACCTGGACGCCCGTGGCCCCAATTTTTGCCATTTGCTGCCAGGTATCCTCATTGCCGTAGCGAATCGCTGCCTGAGTGGCAAACATCCCAACGGCGCCTGCCCCCATCACAGTGACCTTGATTGGAAGGCGATTGGGATCTTCAAACCCGGGCGCCGGGTAGATGCTTCGCAATACTTGGAAAGCAACTTCAAGACCATTCCATCCCACTGCGCGCAAATTTTCGACAATTCGCCGTCCCACGTCATCTTTCAACGAATCCAAAGAAATTGCCTCAATGCCCAATTCCTTCAGGTGAGCTGTTCTTTGAAGACGGGTTGGATAGTGAAGCATCGAAATGAGACAGGCGCCCGGTCGCATTTTTTCAACTTTCGCATCACCCGGATAGCGCAAAACAACGACAAAATCTTGTTGATAGGTTTCATCGTTCGAAACAAACCTCACACTTGGGGCAACTGACAGATAATCGCTTTCAGAAAACCCCATGCCGTCACCATAGCCTTGTTCTAGGTAAACATCAGCGCCCAGGCCTGCCAGAAGGTTTATTAGCTCAGGCAGGAAATCTCTCTGTTCTCCATTTTCAAGATGCATTTTTTGAAACCCAAATGTGATTTTCTTTGTCATTTGATATCCTTTATGCCAACAGCCAAAACGTTTTGGGATATTATAGCCTGTTTTAATCAGCACCAATCCAATTTTCCAATAAAAGCCTCCATATTGTCAGCTCTATCATAGTTAACATTCTTAAAAAATCCTTAATCCTCTTGAAATTATTAGGAAATTCTGCTACTCTTACTTACATAATGTAAGTAAGAGTAATTAACTGTAAGTAACTAATAGGACGCCATGAAACATATCCGAACGATCACTGCCAATGAAATGCGCGGAATCAACCGAACCGCCATCCTTGAACTAATCCGACGAGATGGTCCCACCTCCCGTTCCTACATCGCTGAAACCCTCAACGTCAGTTTGCCAACTGTCATGCGCATTGTAGATGAACTGATTGCCGAAAAATACGTACGCGAAATCGATCAAAAAGAATGGAGCGGCGGCCGTCGTCGTTCTTTGATCAAATTCAACACCAAAGAACATCTCACCATTGGTCTTGACCTGGGTGGAACGAAATTCTATGGCGCCGTATCCGATCTGGGCGGCGATATCCTGTTCGAACGCTCCATCCCCCGTCACGGTACGAAGGGTGAAGAAAGCTATCAGGTAATCGTTCAGCTCATTCAAGATTTATTGGAAATGGCGCAGCAAACCAGCATTTCCATCATGGGCATCGGCATCGGCGTCCCGGGTGTCACCTATCACGACCGCGGCGTTATCGAGTGGGCTCCCAGCCTGGAATGGCGCAATTTCCCTCTGGCTGAAAGAATTCACAGCCATTTCAATTTGCCCATCATTGTCGATAACGATGTTAATCTTTCGGCATTAGGTGAAATGTGGTTCGGCGCAGGCAAAGATATAAACAACCTGGTACTGATTAACATCGGCACTGGCATCGGCGCCGGCGTGGTCATCGACGGCGCGTTGTACCGCGGCAGCAATGAAATGGCTGGAGAAATTGGCTATCTAATGCCCGGCCGTGAATATCTCTTAAATGATTACCCGGGATATGGTGCCCTGGAACTACTATCAGCAGGAACTGGTATTGCCCAGCGCGCGCGTGATGTGCTCAGTTCATCGCGCAGTCAAGCTGACCTTGATGCCATCACCGCTGAAGATGTATTCCTTGCTCACCGCAAAGGTGAAACCTGGGCAACCGTCATCATCCAGGAGACTATCGACTATCTGGCTATTGCCATTGCCGCAGTTATCACATTCTTTGACCCTGATGTGGTGGCTTTGGGTGGCGGTGTTATCCAGTCAGCCGACCTGTTGATCGGTCCCATCCTTCAAAAGCTGGAAGGAAAAGTTCCGCGAACTCCTCCCATTATCGCCTCATCTCTCGGGCACCGAGCCGCCGCGCTGGGCGCCATGATAAACCTGTTGCACAATGTTTCTGATTTCTATATCGTCCGCAAGCTATCATGATATTTCACTTAAGCCCTACTAACATTAAGAGAAAGGAGGTCAGTGGAAAACCGGTATCTTAATTCGTTCGTTCCTATTCAAAACCCTACTGGAGGAAAAATAGAATGAAAAGTAAATGGAGCATTATCTCTCTCCTTGTTCTGCTGGTGCTGGTTATTTCAGCCTGCGCCCCGCAAGCCCCTGTCGCAGAACAACCGGCAGCAGAAGCCGAACAGCCCGCTGCTGAAGAACCTGCAGCTGAACAACCTGCCGAAGTGCAGGCCATCAACCTGGCTGATTTAAAAATTGACTGCTCGCAGTATGCTGATGAATTCGCCAAAAGCCCCAACGGCGAACCCGCCACCCCGGCTAAAGACGTCACCCTGACTGACGAAGAGATTGCTAAAGTAAAAGAAAGCAATTACAAAGCCGCTTTATTGTGGGCTGGCGCAGGTGAATGGTATAACGGCCTCACCGATGGCGCCAAAGCTGAATTCGAAAAACTGGGTATTGAAATCGTTGCCACGGCCGATGCCCAGTTCGACCCTGCCAAGCAGGCCACCGACGTGGAAACCGCCCTGGCTCTGGATCCTGACATTATCCTTACCCTGGTGGTTGACCCGGTCTCCGGCGCACAGGCCTTTCAGCCAGCTGTTGACAAAGGCGTAACCCTGGTGTTTGCCGATAACGGAGCCGATGGCTACGTTGCCGGTCAGCAATATGTCGGTATTGTTACCGGCGATCATTTCGGTATGGGACGCGGCTCAGCCGACCTGATGGCTGAAGCCCTGGGCGGTAAAGGCGCAATTGGCTTCATTTATCATGATGCCGATTACTTTGTGACCAACAACCGCGACCGCGCGTTTGCCTGCTGGCTGCAGGAGAAATATCCCGACGTCAAGATTGTGGCTGCCGGCGGCTTCACCGAAGAGCCCAAGACCGAAGAAGTTGCTTCAGCCATGCTGGTTCAGCATCCTGAAATTACCGGCATCTATGTTGCCTGGGATGTGGCTGCTGAAGGCGTCATCGCCGCATTGCGCTCAGCCGGCCGCACCGATGTTAAAGTAGTCACCGAAGACCTGGGCGCCAACAATGATCTCGATATGGCTCAGGGTGGTAACCTGTACGGTAAAACCATTGACCTGCCTTACCAGATTGGTCAGACCATGGCCATCATGGCTGCCCAGAACCTGATCGAAAAACAGGCTCCCCCGTTCGTGGTGGTTGATCTGATCAAGGTTAAAAAAGACAACCTGGTAGATTCGTGGCAACAAGCCCTCAACATGCAACCCCCGGAGAATGTTTTACAGGCTCTCGGACAATAATATTTTTTGAATCAACCCGGGCAGTCTGCAAGGGCTGCCCGGGCATCCCACAGGAGATACCTCCGTGAACAATATTAAGAATCGGCTTCGCGCCCTAGAACTCCGTGATTATGTAGTTTATCTCAGCTTCTTTGTCATTCTCATTTTCTTTGCCTTTACATTGCGCGATCGAGGCTTCCTCACTGGTGATAATCTCATGAACATCCTCCGCCAGACCGCTATGGTTTCTGTGATGGCAGTTGGCATGACTTTCACCATCACCGCCGGTGAGATCGACCTTTCAATCGGCTCCACCGTAGCCCTGGCAGCCCTGGTTGCAGGCGTTGTCTTGCGCACCCAGGGCATTGTGGTGGCAGTGATCGCCGCGTTGGCAGTCGGACTGGTAGTAGGTTTAATCAACGGCATCATAACTGCCAAAGTGCGTATTCCCGCTTTTTTGGTCACACTGGGTATCAGCGGCGTAATCAGCGGCCTGGCGCGCACCATCACAAACTTGACGGCAGTTCCGATTGTCAATGCGCCATTCAATTTCATCTTTGGTTCAGGCAACATCGGCCCCATCTCAACTTTATTTCTCTGGACCATTGCAGTGGCATTAATCGGTCACATTATGCTTCGCCACCTGCCCTTTGGCCGTATGGTGACCGCCACTGGCGGCAACCGCGCTGCGGCACGCTATTCGGGTGTGCGCACCGATAACATTCGGATTGCCGTGCTGGTCATCAGCTCCGTAACTGCCGCCCTGGCAGGTTTGTTGTATGCCGGCCGTTTACACGGGGCGCGCTATACCCTGGGTGAAACCGACCTGATGACGGTCATCGCCGCTGTCATCATCGGTGGAACTTCCTTCTCCGGCGGGAAAGGCTCCGTAATTGGCGCCATTATCGGTTCGCTGGTGATGGGTATGTTAAACAATGGATTGTTATTAATGGGATTAAGCGTTTCCGAGCAAATGATTGCCAGAGGAATCATCATCGTTTTGGCAGTATCGTTAAGTCTGCGCGAAGAGTTGGAACGTTAACCGTGTTTTCCGGTTGGTATTGGATGAGGAGGATAATATGTTCCTGAAAAAGTTAATCAGCCGCAATCCTGAATTTGTTAAAACTGTGGTGCAATTGCAGCAGCAAGGTAAAATCCCTGCCAACAGTTATGTACTGGACGTGGATACCATCGAAGCCAACGCTGAAGTGATCGCCGCCGAGGGCAAAAGACTGGGGCTGAAAGTATTTCCCATGAGCAAACAGATTGGCCGCAACCCGGTGGTATTAAAAGCCCTGGCGCGCAAAGGTCTGGATACCTATGTAGCCGTAGATATGGGCTGCGCATTACCCATCCATGCCGCTGGTTGTCATGTTGGACATCTTGGGCACCTGGTGCAGATCCCTCGCGCCGAAACCGATGTAGCCGCATCTTTGAAACCCCATTATTGGACGGTTTTTAACATGGAAAAGGCGCGCGCCGCTGCTGAAGCCAGTGGAAGAATCAACCGCACACAAGACCTGCTAGCGCGCATTTACGCACCCGGCGATACCTATTACATGGGGCATGAAGGCGGCTTTAAAGCCGAAGATGTGGTGAAGGTTGCCGATGAGTTGGACTCATTGTCACACGCCCGCTTTGCCGGGATCACCACTTTCCCGGCGCTGTTGTTCGACGTGGCTGCCGGCGAGGTAAAAACAACCCACAATCTGGGCACGCTCGAAAAAGCTGCCAAAGTGCTGGCAGACGCCGGCCGCAAAGACATTGAAATCAATGCCCCCGGCACAACCTCAACCGCGGTGATGCAAATGCTGGCAGATGCCGGCGCCACCCAGGTGGAACCAGGGCACGGCCTCACCGGAACCACCCCCCTGCATGTGGTGCGCGACCTGGCTGAACTGCCGGCTGTTCTTTATGTGACCGAAGTATCCCATTTCTACCAGGACAAAGCCTATTGCTTTGGCGGCGGTCTTTACATTGACCCGGTATTCCCCGATTACGACATCCAGGGATTGGTCGGCAAAGACCCCTCCACAATTTTGCAGCGCTCAATGTCCGCCAAATTCCCGCCTGCCAACGCCATTGATTATTACGGCATCATCTCCCCGGAGAAACAAAGCCATGTAGAAGTAGGCGATACAGTCGTATTTGGTTTCCGCATCCAGGCGTTTGTAACCCGGGCCTTCATCACACCGGTCAGCGGCATTTCCAGCGGCAATCCTGTGGTGGAGGGTGTGTTTACTACCGATGGCAGAAAGACGGAATGGCCGGCATGGTGATTGCGAACAGTAAATCCCCCGAAATTGTGCTCTCGGTGCAGGGCGTGAAAAAATCCTTCAGTCGCGTGGAAGTGCTGCACGGGGTAGATTTCATCCTGCGGCGTGGTGAAATACATGGATTGGTAGGGCAAAACGGCGCCGGCAAATCAACCCTGATGAAAATCATCAACGGCGTTTATCAAAAAGATGAAGGCGTCATCCAGGTCAATGGCGAAGAGGTAGAATTCCACTCGCCGATTGATGCAAGACATCACGGCATTTCGATGGTTTTCCAGGAATTCAGCCTGGTGCCATCGATGACTGTGCTGCAAAACCTGTTTTTGGCGCGCGAGCTCAAAAACGGTATTTTCGTTGATGAAAAAGCTTCCCGCGAAAAAGCCCTGCAGTTGTTCAAAGACCTAGAAGTGGATATTAACCCAGACGAAGAAGTCTCCCGCCTGTCAGTCGGTTCACGCCAGGTGGTTGAAATTGCCAAAGCGCTCAGCCGCAACGCTTCCATCTTAATCCTGGACGAACCCACAGCCTCACTTTCCTCCCTCGAAATTGAATCCATGTTCGGCCTGCTACACCGGCTGAAAAAAGAAGGGCTGTCCATTATTTTCGTCTCACATCACTTGAACGAAGTGATGGAAATTTGCGACCGTGTTACCGTCATTCGCGACGGGAACGTAGTGCTGGCAAAAGAGGTTGCCAGCCTGGAATTGCAGGATATCATCACCGCCATGATCGGCAAGAAGCTGGAAACCGCCCAGTTTGGTTTGCGTCCGCCCATGCAGCGCAGCAAGCCGCTGCTGGAGGTGAAAAACCTTGGATCAGCCAAACGATTTCACAATATCTCTTTTGCGCTTTATCCCGGAGAAGTGCTGGGAATCGCCGGCGTGCTGGGCAGCGGGCGCTCTGAATTGCTGAAAACCATTTTTGGCATTCTCAAAAAAGACAGCGGCGAAATCATTTTGAATGGAAAAGCAGCCTGGCTCGATCAACCTTCTGACGCCGTCAAAGCCCGCATCTTCATGGTTCCCGAAGACCGCCGAAAAAACGGCGTCATCGCCGACGATACCATTCGCCAGAATGTGCTGCTGCCCATCTGGGAAAGGCTGGCAAAACCGTTCTTCATTGATGATAAACGCGGCGCAAAACTTGTGTCCAAATTCATTGATGACCTCAATATCCGAACCACCAACATGGAACAGACTGTACTGCGGCTGTCTGGCGGCAACCAACAAAAGGTGGTCTTTGCAAAGTGCCTGTCAACCGAACCGCAAATCTTGCTCTTGGATGATCCCACGGTGGGCGTGGATATTGGCACCCGCAAAGAAATTGCCCAGATTACCCGCCGCCTGGCAGACCAGGGCAACGGCGTGCTGCTGGTCTCATCTGAAATGGAAGAACTGGCCGAACAATGCGACCGAATCCTGGTCATGAACCGCGGCGAGTTCATTCAAGAAATTGATTGCAGCCGCCAGGTTGTTACCGAAGAATCATTGATGCATGCCATTCAGGGCAACCCAATCACAGCGTAAAAATATTTTTTGTTGAAGGACTGCGCAGTGCTGAAAATTTCAGGCACTGCGCAGTTCTTTTTTAAGAAGAAAGACTGAAGTTATTTTCCTTCATTTTCTGTTTACGTTGAAAAAAATGAGGTTATCTGCTACATTGTAAGGGTTGATAAATAGTGGTAAAAAGGGATTACACAGGTTCATTACGTCGTTTCAGATTTTTAAGGAGGTAAAGATGAACAGACGAATGCGAGTCCTGGCCATTTCAGCGCTCTTGATGATCACTATTTTGGCCTGCAATTTCCCCACTGCCGCAAACAAACCCGATCAGGCAAATGCACAGTACACTGCTGCCGCGGAGACAGTCTCAGCAATTCAAACCTTGAATGCATTGCTTGGCACCGTTGAACCCACCCAGAGCTCAGCCACTGCTCAGCCCACTGAAACCCCCACCATCACACCATCGCCCACCGTCACCAACACCCGGCAGCCCACTACCGCGCCCACCGCCATCATGTGCGACCGGGCGGCATTTGTCGCAGATGTTACGATTGAAGATGGAACAGAATTGAACGCAGGAGATGATTTTACCAAAACCTGGCGTTTAATGAACAACGGTTCCTGCACCTGGACCACCGATTATCAGGTTGTATTTGACCACGGCGACAAGATGGACGCACCCGGGCAGGTTGATCTTCCAAAGAGCGTTACCCCGGGACAAACCGTGGATATCTCCGTTCCAATGAATGCACCGGCTTCTGAAGGTTCATACAAAGGGTACTGGATGCTGCGCAATGCTTCGGATGACAAGTTCGGCATTGGCGTTGATGGAAGCAAACCTTTCTGGGTGGAAATTGAAGTTAATCCAATTACACCCGGCAGCACAGAGATTTTCAATTTCGTAACGCAAGCCTGTGATAGTGAAACGGATTGGTATAACGACTCCAGTGATCTTCCTTGCCCTGGCAGTGACGGCGACGCCGAAGGTTTTGTCATTGTGCTAGACAATCCAAATTTGGAAACAGGCAGCAAAGCCGGCGCCAAATCGCTTGAGACTCACCCGCAGTGGATTGACGATGGTCTGATCACCGGGAAATTTGAAAGCATCGAAATAAAATCGGGTTATCGCTTCAAAGCCAAAATTGGCTGTCTCTACAAAGACGGAGGGTCTGCCTGTGATGTTACATTCCGAATTCGCTATCGGGCTGACGGCGGCGCCTCGCAAACCCTGGGTGAATGGGCTCAGACCTATGACGGATCAGTAAAATCTCTGGACATCGACCTGGAATCACTAGAAGGTAAATCTGTTGAATTCCGTCTGGTAGTGGATGCCCACGGCTCTTCCGGCCAAGACTGGGCCGTGTGGGTTAACCCGCGCATTGTGAAGTAAGCAAAGACGGCTGGCAAAAAAATTCGACCTCACAGGTTTCTAATCAAACCTGTGAGGTCTCTTCTTATCTTTGTATCTTACTGGCGATTAATGGAGATACACGTCCAACTGACCGCTACCATCGACATCGTTTCCAACATAGATGGTATTGGTTATAACCACAGTTGAACCCGATCCGGCAGACAGGCCAACATTCAGTCCATTACCGGCATTTCCCTGGAAGACGCTGTTGATAATGGTGAAGATTTCAGGCCCAAAATCGGAAGATTGTCCCATGCTCACACCGGTTGCACCGTTGTTTAAAGCATATACCGTATTCAATGTAACGGAACCACTTGCATCAACTCCCAAACCGTTCGATTGGTTGTAATTAACATTGACTTTATTGAGCGTTATCCTACCCGCATTGGCGGCGCCGGCATTCTGGTTGTCAAGCATGATACCCAAAATGCCGTTCTTTTCAGCAGTCACACCGGTCAGGCTCATATTACCGTAGTTTTGAATGGTCACCAGCAAACCGGTGTTAGTGTTGCTGCTAAAGTAATTGACTCCACTGATGGTAACGTTGCCGTATTTTGCATCAGCTGAATTGGTTTGGATGTTGGCGCCCTCTCCGCTGTTGGCGAATGATGTGAAGTCTTTGATGATAATATTCCCTTTGGCATTAGGAATATTTAACCCGCTTTGCTGGTTGGATGAGGTTTGCACTTTGGTCAGGGTAATATTTTGACCGGGCAAAGCTGAATTGTCAACGTAAATGCCATCTTTGGTGTTGCCATTGGCATTGATATTTGTCAATGTTACAGCACCCTTTACCCCTTCAATTCTTAGACCAGTGTCGCCGTTGTTGTCAAATGAGCTGTTGCTAACATTGATGGGTGAGGCAATCTCATCTCCGGTGTTATTTAAATATGCTCCGTGTTCGCTGTCGGCATTGCCATTTCCATTGGAATTTAAATAGTCAACCTTTATTGCTGCATTGCTCTGGGCATATAAACCTGAATTGCCATTGTTGTTAAATTGATTGGTGAACGTTCCCAAGCGGGCAATGGTTATTGTTCCAGTTGAGCCCGAATACATATTGTCCAGGAACGCTCCATATCCACTGTTATTATCTGCACCAATGTACTTGATGGAGATATTCCCATAGGAAAGGGCCACCAATCCATCACCAAAACGCGAACCCTCACCATAGTTATCGTAGAAATCGACGTTGGTCAGCGTGATGCCTGGTTTCAGTGTTGCCGTGCTGGAGCGGTTATCCAAGAACGCCCCGCCGTCCACCGCCATCGTTTCGTCGCCATCATCATCAATGACCTGCCGGTCACCATTGCCATTGACATATACCTGGGTCAATGTGATGGCGCCCCGTGAAATGACATTCAGTGAATAGTAATTTGGAGCGGTGTAATCATTCAAAATGTTACCGCTGATTTCCGCATCGTTGATGGTTACGCTGCCTTTCTCCGCGCCTTCATCATCATTATCGATCTCCAGACCATATTGCGAGTTGTTGGTGGCGTTAATCTTGCTCACCACAACCTTGCCCAGGGAATAGATGTTCATGCCGTAGCCGCTGTTGTTTCCCACCCACGACCGGTCGCTGCGACCAATAAACGTCACGCCAGCGTTAGTTTTACTGAGATGATTATCCAGCGATATGCCGAACCCAGCATTATTCCCGGCGTCCACATTCTTCAGCGTGATGGCGCTCTTCGATTGCACACGCAAGCCCCATTGGGACGAATTCGTATTATCGTTAAAGTAACAATCGCTGATGGTGACCGTTTTGGGAGTATTGTCGGGCACGTCAACATTGTTTAAGGCTGCGCCGGTGGAATTGTTTATAGCATCGATTTTACTTAATACGATGTTGCCCAGCGATTCAATGGCAATGCCCTGATTACCATTGTTGTTAAAATAACAATTACCCCTGGTGCAGGTCACTTTCACATCGCCTTTCGCGCCTGTGTCGTTGTTGTAAATCACCATGCCGTCGCCGTTGGTGTTATCGTGCGCATTAGTATCCGTGACGGTTACCGCGCCGAGAGAATTGACATACAAACCATTGGATGTGTTGTTGGCGAATTCACTGTTGAGGATGCTGACTGGTTTGGGTGTTGTTGCATTGGCACCATTGTTAATATAAGCCGCATAGTTTGCCGATGTTACTTCGTCATTCTCATTCACCTGCACGCCGTTCAGGCTGACACTGCCGCGCGACAGGATATGCAAGGCAGCATATAAATCACCCGAGTTGGTGCAGTTGCGATTGAAGTTGGACTTGGTGACAATCACATTTCCGGTTGAATCATCAAAATCGTTACGCAGAAAAGCGCCTGACATGCCGTTGTCTTCTGCAACGGTTTTGTTGACGGTAATGATGCCGCTTGAATCCAGGAAAAGCCCATAGGATGCATTGCGGTTGAACGCATTGGTCCAATTCGCGCGCGTGGTGGTCACCGTAATGCCAGCTTTGCTTTTGCTGCTGGCGTTGAAAATGTACAAACCGGTACCACTCCGGGTATCACCGACCTGCACATTCTTCACCGTGACCGCACCTTTGGATAAGATATAGATTGTGTCGAATTGATTGTTATAGTAATTCCCCCCGTCCAGTGTAACAGCTTTCCCTTCACCAAAAGCGTTATTGAACAGGACTGCATTCGAATCATTATCATTCAGTCCGCAATCGGTGAACGTGGCGGTAATGGCGCCTTTGGAATAGACAAGAATTCCGTTATCATCATTGTTGTTGAACCCTCCATATTTAATCGTCACATTGTTGGTCAGTTTCCCGTGACTTTCATTGTGAATTTCAGCGCCCGAGCCGCCAACTGTGTTGTTCGCCATGACCCAGTTCATGACCACTGCGCCATACGTATTGACGTATAACCCAGCAACGCTGGCCTGGTTGTTGTCAAAATTATTCGTTCGCCCGGTAGAGTTCAACAGGCTTACCCCCGCCGTGCCGTAGGTATTGTTCAGATATGCGCCATAAGTGGTGTTCTGGTTGTTGCTGGCGCTGACATCTTTGAGAGTAATCATCCCAGTGGAGAAAACTCTCAAACCATCATTGCGGTTGAAACTGAAACCGCTGTCGGTTATGGTGACCGTGCTCTTGGTCAGTGAATTTTGATTGTCTAAGCGAGCGCCATATGAAGCGTTCTCATCGTTGCCGTTTTCGCCCGCCCACACACCGCTGAGGGTGATGCTGCCTTTAGCCAGCACGTACAATCCATAGCCCTGGATGTTGTGCCCATTGTGCGCAAAATTGCTGTTGGCAACGATCACGTTTCCCTTGCCGCTGTTCTGGCAAACCGATCCATCCCATCCGCAGGTGTCCAGGTTGGCGCCGGTTGTGCCATTCTTATCTGCACGTACATTCTTCAGGGTAATATTGCCGCGCACAAAATCGACCGTGCTAGCCTCAGAAGAATCTCCAGCATACAAACCGGTATCGGCATTGTTGTTGAACTGCGAGTTTTCTACAACAAAATCGCCCTTCCCACGGTTGTAATAATAGAACCCGTGCGCAGCATTGTTGCTGAACACGCTGTTCTTAATCATCACCCCGGCGCCGTCAAATTCGACGCCCAGGTCACCATTGTTGCTGGAAGATACGCCGGTCAATGTGGTTTGCCCGGTGATGTGAACTTCCAGTCCAATGCCACCGTTGTGATTAAAACCGCTGTTGGTGATGTTCAATTTGCCCGCAATGGCGCTGTCGCTGCCAATATACGCACCGCGCCCGCTCACGCTACGCACCTTCACTGCAGTGATGTTGATGGTTCCGGTCTGGTCGTTAATTTGCAATCCAGCCCCGCTGCCTTCGTTGCTAATATCCAGGTAAGACAACGTCAGGGTGCCGGTCGTGCCGTTGTCATTGTCAATCTTCACCGCCGGGTTGCCATTATTGACCGCGATCTTAAAACCCGCCAGGGTGAAATTGGGCATGTCATCGATGGTGACATTGTTGGTAATTTGCGCCCAGTTGTCCGAATCATAGTAATCAAAGTCTGCAGCCCCATATTTAGCAGATTCGGCAGCATCATAATCCAGGAACATAATGCCGGTCAGGTTGAGTGTGGGTCCAATAACCAGGGCATCCGAATAAGTGCCGATCTCCAGTTTAGAGGCATAGATCATGCCTTTGCCACCCGCGCCGACAAAACCTGCCACAGCTCCATCAATGTCAGCGTACCATTGCGCCTCATTGGCAGCATTGTAAAAATAGACATTATTTAATAAGGCAGTGTTGTACTGTGCTTCGACTTCCTCGCCATCTGTTCCTTCGGCTGAAACCACCGGTTCTTCCATTTCAGTCTCGGCCGGGGTTTCTTCCAGCGGAGTCTCTTCTGCCGGGGCTTCCTCCTGCGGTGCATCTGCCACCGGAGCTTCCACCACGGGCGTCTCTTCTGCCACGGGGGCTTCCTCCACCGGCTCAACCGGCTCAGCCGGTTCTTCCGCGTGGATAATCATAACCTCTTCCCTTGGCGCCTGCGGTTCCTGCCCGTTTTCCGGGATCCGATTGACAGGCTCCTCTGCCGGTTCTCCGGCAGGTGTCTCTCCCTGTGATTCCGCCGCCGGGGGATCAACCGGGGACGTTTCGCCTTCCTCTGCATAGGCAGGTGCAGGCAGCGCGAATGCCACCAGCATCACCAGCACAATGACCAGTGGAAGGAACAACCTGGTGCGTTTCAAGATATTCATTTTTCCTCCTGAGGCTAAACAAGAAAACGGGTTTGAACGAAACTTTCGGTCAATAATTGGAGTTTTATCAACCCCTACACACGAAAAAAACCATAAAAAAAACCAGCCCACAGGCCGGTTTCGCCACTATGCTCCCCAGACACGCTCGTTCAAAATGCTGCTTGAACCCCAGGCGACCAATTGCGTGTTTGGATCGATGCAATCCAGTTTTTCGAAACACACTTATTCATATGGTATTCTTCACTCCCCATAATCATCATTATAGATGCATCTACTTAAAAATCAATAGGCGTTAAGCAAATGTTCACAAAAGACCTCACAGGTTAACCCAAAACCTGTGAGGTCTCGAAAGACCGTGAATCGCTATCGACTAATGGATGAACACCTCCGCATCGCCCAAGCCGTCCACATCGTTGCCGAAGTAAGTGGTGTTGGTGATGATGGGTTGGGGAGCACCGCCCGCAATATCAATTTCAATACCGCTGCCGGCGTTGCCCTGGCTGCAACTATTTTTGATTGTGGTTGAGCCTGTGCTTTCCTGCGTTAGGAAAATCCCATCATAATTTCCCTTTGTGCCATTATTGAGGGCATTGATCCCACTTAGAAGAATGGTATTTTCAGCATAACCCAATACCCCCCAGAAACCATTGTAATTAAGATTGGCTTTATTAATGGTGAATGTACCCGTCCCGGCATTGGCATTGACTTGCAGACCGCTGTTGCCATTCTTTTCCGCCGTCACCTGGCTGATATTGACATTGCCAACACTGTCAATCCTTAAACCATTGCTCACATTGCCGCTGAAGAAATTGGTTCCCGAAAGCGTGAAATTCCCAATTTCCTGGCCGCTTGAGCCAAACCACATCCCATTGGCGGCATTGCCAAACGCCGTCAGGTCTCTGGCGGTAACCGCGCCGGTTGAATAGAACCGTAAGCCTTCACTGGCCTGGTTGCCGTTTACATCAACATTGGTGGCGGTCAAATTGTAGCTGCCCGTGTAATCATTTTTTGCATAAATGCCGCCGCCAGCATTTCCACTGGCTTCCACGTTCAACAACGTCACCTGCGCGTCCGCGTGCAGGGATAATCCATCTGAGGAGCTGGAATTATTAAATGTGCTGTTGAGGATACTGACCGGTTTCGCGATGCTGTCATCCCACGTATTCGAAAGATAGGCATTGGTATTGCCGTTTCCACTGGCATCGACATTAGCTATGGATATGGAACCATAACTTTGAATATAGAGGCCATACCCGCCGTTGTTATTGAAGGTATTTGTAAACGCCCCTTTGCGTTTCACTGCAACCCCGGGAACGTTGGGCGTATTTGTGTTGTCAATGCTGACGCCGCTGCCGGTGTTATCAGATGCCTGGATGTTGGTAATGGTCACAATGCCAGTTGAACCAACAACAAGGCCATCACCTGCATAGCCGGTTTCGCCGTGGGCATTGTTGAAATATCCATTGGTCAGGGTCACCCCGGCAGTGGAAGTGCTGGTTTCGTTGTTCAGCCTGGCATTGGCTGACACCCCAATCAATGCTGACGAGTCACCGTTCTCCTGCGCCCACACATTGCTCAGGGTGATGACGCCCTTTGAAGTCACATTCAATCCATATCGGGTAATCATGTCAATATGCCAGTTGCGGCTGATTTCTGCATAGCTGATGCTGACCGCCTGATTGCCTGCTGCGTAGGTATTATCCACCTGTAAACCATAGGCCTGGTTATCACTGGCATTTACTTTACTGATGGTCACTTTGCCTTTGGTGGCGATCAACAATCCAAAGGTGTCATTGCTGCCGTACCAGTCCCAGTCGCCCGCGCCGGTCAGCGTCACGCCCACATCAGTCGGGCTTAATGTGTTATCCAGTGTTGCGCCGTAGGTTGTGTTGTCTCCGGCGTTCACATTGGTCAGCTTGATTAACCCCTTGGAATAGACCGTCAAACCAAAGGTAGATGTGCTTCCGGTGAAATCGCTATTACTGATGGTAACTGTCTTGACCGCCGTGTCGGGCGCGGTGTTGTTCACCAGGTGAGCGCCGCTGGCGTTGCCCGACAGGTTCAGGTATGACAGGGTGATGTTTCCCCGGCTATCCACATGCAGCCCTTGACCGCCGTTGCCCGATATGCTGCAGCGCGAAGACCCGCAGGTGTAACTGACATTGCCGGTGGTGGTTGGCGGAGTAGCGCCTTGCAGCATGGCAATGTAGATGCCGTCGCCGGCGGTGTTGTTGTTGGCTTCCACGTTCTTCAGGGTCACATTTCCGTACGACTCCAGGTAAAGCCCGCGCGAACCGCCGTTGTCATTAAACCAGGCATTGGTGAAGGTGACTGAAGTGGCTGTTGATCCTGAGATGCGGTTGTACAAACTTGCCCCGCTGCCGTCATTATTGGTGGCGGATAAGCCGGTGAATTTCAAGACACCCGCGCTCTCCACAACCAGCCCGTCGCCATAGTTATCGTTGAACTGGCTGTTGGTGATGGTGACCGGTTTCCCAATGCCGCTGCCGCTCTCTGTCCGGTTATCCATATAGGCGCCCTGTGCCGGGGTGCCGGCATCGCCGTTGCTGTTTGCCTGAACGCCTTTCAGAGTCACACTGCCGTAGCTGTAAATAGACAAACCGATCGCGCCCGCGGTGAAGGCGTTGCCGTTGAAATTGGAACTGCTGACCGTTACCCCGCTGGCGGCTCCGCTATAGTTATTATAAAGATTTCCACCGATGCTTTCGTTCTGCTCTGCGTTGGTGCGGTTGACCAGGATGCTGCCTTTGCTTGAAATGTACAGCCCATAACCGGCATTTTCGTTGAAGGTATTGGTCCAATCTTTTCGGGTGGCGGTCACCGTCACACTGGCATTGCTGCCAACATGGTTATACAAACGTGCGCCGGTGTTAGTTATACTACCGTCAGCTTCCACATTTTTTACTGTAATAGCACCTTTTGAAGTTATGTATATACCTTCACCATTATTTCCGTAATAACTGCCGCCGTCCAGGGTGACCGCTTTAGCCGAGCTGGCTAAATCATTATCCAGGTAGATACCCCTGGCATTGCTGCCGCTGTTGCTGCTGGCGCTGCAATCCGTCAGGATTACAGATATAACGCCGTTCGAGAAGACATACAACCCCCCGCCCACATTGCTATCGAAACCGCCCAGTTTTACTTTAACTGAAGCAGATGATGTAAGACTGGCGTTATTTAATTCAACTCCCCGGCGATTGCCCGAAGCCCCTGAAGTGTTGTTGGCATAAATGGAATTCGCCAGGATGGCACCATTTGAAAAGACCAACAAGCCCGCATCGCTGGCTGCATTGTCGTTAAAGTTATTGGTGCGCCCGGTGGAATTCAGAATGCTGATACCTGCGGTTGCACCGGAAGCATCATTATCCAGTCTGGCGCCGTGAGCAGCCCCGGTGTTAGCGCTGGCGCTTGAATCTTTGAGGGTGATCAAGCCCCGGCTGTAAACCGTCAGGCCATTATTCTTGTTGTTGTCAAAGCCGCTGTTGGTGATGGTTACCGGGCTCTTGGTGGGAGAATACTCATTTGTAATATAAGCCCCCCAGGCAGCCGTGTCGCCGTCTCCGTTGCCGCTCACCCACACATTGGTCAGGCTAACGCTGCCCTTTGCCGAGTTGATATTCAAGCCGCTGCCCGGAGAGCGGCGGCCGTTTCCTTCCATATTGCTGCCGGTGATGGTAATGTTGCCCGATCCTGGATTCTGGCAAACATCAACATTCACATCACAGCTATCCAGAGAAACGCCCGTATTGCCGTTATCATCTGCGCGCACATTCTTCAGGATGATATTGCCATAAACCGGATCGGCATACAAACCGGACGAATAATTGCCGTTGAATTGCGAGTTTTCAACAGTCAGGTTTCCATTCCCATACTTGCTGTAGTAAAGACCGTTTTCAGCAAAACCCGAAGATCCTGTCCCATTATTACTGAACACGCTGTTCTTGACCAGCGCGCCGGCGCTGTGAATTTCAACGCCGTGGTTTCCGTTGCCAACAGCCGACACCCCGTTCAAAGTAGCCAATTTGGTACTATTCAAAATCAAGCCAATGTTCGTACTGGTGTTAAATGAACTGTTGGTGATATTGACTGCTCCATTGATGGGATTGAGGCTGCCAACAAACGTTCCACTGCTGGCGCTTGCACTGCTGCTGCGCGATTTTACATGCGAAATATTCACTGTTCCGGTATGATTCTGAATACGGATACCATATCCATCCGCGGTATTATCCACATCCAGGTATGACAGGTTTAATGTGCCGCTGCTGCCGTTGTCATTATTAACCGTGACCGCCGCATTGGCATTCGTAGATGAAATATTAAACCCCAGCAGGGTGAAATTCGGCAGGTCGCTAACTGTGATGGAGCCGGTTAACCGCACCCAGGTGTCTGAATCATAGGGGTCAAATGCAGCCGCGCCGTATTTGGCAGCTTCAGTCGGGTAATAATCCAAAAACACCAGGCCAGTGAGACTTGTCCCTGTCAAGCTGGCATCCAGGGTTACATTTTCGCTGTAATTTCCCCCTGTAACATAAATCATCCCTTTTCCATTCTCTGTCAAATAATCGGCGACCGCCAACCCGATTGTGGCATAGGTATCGTGCAATCCAGCGGTGGAATCATAAAAATATACATTAGAGTTCAAGCCGCTATATAGCGCAGAAACTTCCTGCTCACCAGTTTCCACCACTTCATTTTCAACAGAAGTATCAACCGGAGTCTCCATAGCGCCAGGATCATCCGTCACAGGCGCTTCCGTTTGCGGTTGTTCCACCTCAGGCTGCGCCTCCTGCGGCGCTTCCACCGCAGGCTGCTCTGGTGAAGCCGGCTCATCCTCCGGCAGCGGGTCAACCGGCTGTTCGGCTGGCGCCGGTTCTTGCAAAGCCGGTTCAGCCTCCGGTTCCGGTTCGGCCGGCGCCTGCGCGGGTTCTTCCACCGCCGGCTGCGCTTCTTGTTCAGCCGCAGGTTCACTCACCGGCGCCGGTTCAGCAGCGGCCGGTTCATCCACTGGGGTTTGTTCTTCGGCAAACGCCGGGCTTGAAAGCAGCAAAGCCGTCAACAACGCCAGAAGAATAGCCAGCATCGACCTCCTGGTTGACCTTATGGTGTCGATCATTGTTCCTCCTGTTCAATTGTTCAAAAAGCAATGAGAGTGCAACGGAACCATTTTGAATTTAAGCAAACAAAACCGTCAAAAAAGCCGGTTTCGCCATTTCGCTCCCCAAACGCTGAATTCATTTCAGAATAGGCGACCAAATTTCACGTTTGGCTCAAAGCGTCAAATCAATCGTTCTATATAATTATTCAAACAAAATTGCAACATTTTGCCCCTATACAATTCATTATAAAACATTCAAAAGGCTTTTCACAAGCCTACAGAGCAGCGTTTTTACATGTTTCTTACAATGTCGGCATATTCGTGCGGTCTTTGCCTGTGATAGCCTGTTCATTTGGTACAATTGGCTCATTCACAGAGAGGACAATCTCACCCTTGTTTGAAATCCTTTTTCTCGGCACATCGGCATCAGCGCCTTCGGCAAAACGCAGCCTGCCTGCCCAGGTGGTAATGCATGATGAATACCGCTTCTTAATTGACTGCGGCGAAGGAACCCAGCGCCAGATTCTTCTATCGGGCATCGGGTTTAAACGCTTGAACCGCATCTTGATCACCCACGGGCATCTCGATCACATTCTTGGCCTGGCAGGGTTGGTTTCAACCATGCTGCGCTGGGAAGCCATGGATGACCTGCAAATTCTGGGCGGGCAAAAAACGCTCGACCGCATTCACGATTTAATTTACGGTGTTGTGCTGCGCGGCGCAGCCAGCAATCAATTCCCCATTCAATTACGCACCGTGGAGCCGGGCGTTTTTTTTGAAAGTGATGCCTTCACCATCACCGCCTTCCCGGTTTATCACCGCGGGACAGACTCGCTGGGTTATGCCTTTCAAGAGAAAGGCAAACGCCCCTTTTTGCCAGAAAAAGCCGAACAACTGAACCTGCCCCCCGGCCCCTGGCGCCGTGACCTGGTGGAAGGGCGCACCATCACCCTGCCAGACGGGCGGGTAATCAGCCCCGACATGGTGCTGGGAGAATACAAACCCGGCGCGCGCCTGGTGTATGTGGGCGACACCGGTGAAACTAAAAACCTGCTGGAAGTTTGCCGCAATGCCGATACGCTGGTCATTGAAGCCACCTACCTGGAAGAAGAGACTGAAATGGCGGCTTCGTTTTCTCATCTCACAGCCCGCCAGGCCGCCGAACTGGCGCTGAAAGCCGGCGTTAAACAACTCATCCTCACCCACATTTCCCGCCGCTACCGCACGCAAGATGTGAAACGCGAAGCCCGCGCCATCTTCCCCAACACCGAGGTGGCACGGGATTTGGATAAGTACCAGGTAAAAACTGACGGCTAACAATCGAGAAACAATGCCGCGAATAGAAGATTTTCGATTTTTTTGTGATATTGTGGAAACTGGCAGTTTTAGTAAAACCGCCGAAAGAATTGGCGTCAGCCAACCAGCCGTCAGCCAGCAAATTAAAGCGCTCGAAACCGAATATGGGGTTAAATTACTGCACCGCGAAGGCAATGAAATTGTCCCCACAGAAGACGGCAAAATTGTGTATTCCTATGCCGCCCAGATTATTGCTTTCTTTGAGCGTTCAAAAGACCTGGTGAGCCTGACAAAAGGCGATCTGCAAGGAGACCTGATCATTGGCGCCAGTTCAGGTCCTGGCGAAAATATCCTCCCCAGCATTCTGGGAAAATACAAACAGCAACATCCGCATGTAAATATATTTTTAAAAGTCGCCGATACCGGTGAAATACTGAATGGAATTCTTACCCATCGAATGGAATTGGGGTTTGTTGGTTCAACCCGGCGCGATGCACAGCTTATTTTTGAACCTTTCTTAAACGACGAATTAATCCTGGTCACCAGCAAGGAGCATCCCCTGGCAAAAAAAAGCCACATTCAATGCGAAGAATTGCTTCAGATTCCATTGATCTTGCAACAGCAAGGTTCAGGCGCAACTTCAGTGCTTTTCCGGGCGCTTGAAGAGCAGGGAATTCGCCCCGGTGATTTGACCCACTTCATGGAACTGGGATTGCAAGAATCCACCAAAACAGCGGTCAAAGCAGGGCTGGGCGCAACCATCATTTCCAAATTTGGAGTTCGAGAAGAACTTGAGCGCGGAGAACTTGTGCAGATTAATATTCAAGATTTGAGTTTAAAACGAAATTTTTATGTCTGTTATAACAAAACCCTGCCGTTATCCAACCTGGTAAATGACTTCCTGTTATTTGCCCACCAGTATAAGAAAAACTTATTTGCTCCTCCACGGCATGCTTAATAAAATTAGCCATAACATTCAATTCGGAGGAAAAATAATGAAAAATAACGTGGTGAAAAGCAATTTACTGATCGCAATATCCATAATTATTCTCAGCGCAATACTGATGGGCTGCCAGCCAAAAGCCGCCCTGCAACAGGTTCGCTATGGCGGTCAGTTATATCCCGAAGAGTTTCTCCTGTCAGGCAGCCCTGAAGTCTGGTCAAAATATGGCATTGCTGTTGAACACACCCTGTTCAGTTCGGGAACAGAAAACAACCAGGCATTGATCTCTGGAGCAGTGGATATCAACATTGGTTCTGACAGCAAAACGGTTTCCCTGTTCGGCGCAATTCCAGAGGATGCCGTGATCATAGCCGTTTCACAACGCGGCGACCGCTATTCAACCATGATTAAAAAAGGCGCGGATTACCAATCCTGGTACGATTTGAAAGGCAAGAAAATCGGCATCCGTCTGGGAACCGGTGCAGAACAGGTAGTGCGGCGTTATTTCCAGAATGTTGGCGACTTGAAATGGGAAGATTTTGAATGGATTAATTTGAAAATTGAAGACATGACTGCCGCGCTGGCAGATGGCAGCATTGAAGCCTTCACCGCCTGGGAACCCACGCCCGCCATTGCCGAGGCCCAGGGCGTTGGTGAAGTGATGATGAGCTATGGCGATGTTGCCCTGACCCCGGTATTTCTTCAGACAACCCAAAAATATGCCAGTGAACATCACGATGAACTGGTGGCTTTTTTAGCTGCACATTACGAGAAACTGGAAATGATCCAAAGCGATCCTCAGAAAGCCGCAGAAATTGCAGCCAAAGCTGCTTCTGCATCAGGCACAGAAGTTTCGCCTGATGTATTCGAAACCATCTTCAAGCGGGTAGATTTCTCGCTCGAGATTGACCAAACAACGCTCGATTCACTGAATGACACAGCACAATTCTTGCTCGACCTGGGTGAAATTGACGCTTTACCCAAATATACAGTCGATGCAAATTTCCTGGAAGAAGCCAAAAAGGTCTATGAAAGTAAACGAAAATAACTGGCAAAGGTTCCTGGCAGTTATCCCCATTGCAGTTTTTTTGATAGCCTGGGAATATTTGGCAAAATTTCAAATCATAAATGCGCACCTGTTTCCACAGCCCACGCAGATAATTCGTTCTCTGGCAGCCCTTTTGAATGAAGGGCTGCCAGGTAATTCCGAATTGATCATGCACATTTCAGCGACCTTAAAACGGCTGTTACTATCTTTTTCATTTGGAGTAATCGGCGGTATCCTGATTGGATGCCTGATGGGCGTCAGCCAGAAGATCAATGCCTTTTTAAACCCGATCATTTCTCTTTTTATGCCCATACCGGGCATGGCGCTGGCGCCTTTAGTAATTGTGTGGCTTGGATTTGGAGACCCAACGATCATCTTCCTGGGAGCAATCAGTGTACTTTTCCCCGTTGTCTTCAACACCATTGCAGGCATCAAAAGCATTAATAGACAATTGATTCGCGCCGGTCAAATCATGGGCTTATCCCAATTCAAAATTGTGACGCAAATCTATTTCCCCTGGGCACTTGTGCACATCCTCAATGGTGTGCGCATTGGCCTGGCAAGAGGATGGATGACCATTGTCGCGGTTGAATTCATTGCCGCCAGCAACTGGGGAATTGGTTACATGATCTGGAATGCCGCTGAATATTTGCGGGCAGATGTGGTTTATGGCGGGATCCTGGTACTCATCATTCTATACTTTGTAATTGAGCGAATGACCATCCGTAGCCTGGAGAATAGAACCGTCCTCCGCTGGGGAATGCTTTCGCAGAAAAACAGTTAATGGATTATTGGAAAACAATAATGAACAACAACGCGCTTAAAACAACCGCAAAATCAATTATGCAGACCCTATTGCCATTTCTTGTAATTGCGATGATTTGGGAAATTGCTATGCAACTGCGCTGGTTTCCATCAACCAATTTCTCCTCACCCCTACAAATCCTTCAGCGTTTCATTGATGTAGCCTTTGTGGATGGCATTTTGTGGAAGCATTTTCTATTAAGTTTTGCCCGATTGGCAATTGGTTTTTCACTTGCGTCTGTCTTAGGATTAATCACCGGCGCACTGCTTTCCATGCAGCCCATGTTGAATAAAATGTTCGAACCGGTTATTAATCTGCTGGTATCTGTTCCTACCATTGCCTGGGTGCCGGTCTTATTAATCACGATGGGGCTGGGAGATAAAACGGTCATCACAACGGTTTTCCTGGGCAGTTTCTTTGTAATTGTTTACAATACCATGCGCGGGATTGAAATTGTGGACAAGAACATCATCAACGCGGCGCACTCGATGGGTGTTCACGGCGTGAAACTGTTCATCAAAGTTCTCATTCCGGCTTCCTTTTTATCTATTCTTACAGGATTACGCCTGGGATTGGGATACGCCTGGCGCGCGTTGGTGGGCGGTGAAATGCTGTCGGCTATGATTCAGTGGGGCATCGGAA
>CAZOKH010000022.1:0-43841 GCA_964580315.1 uncultured Anaerolineaceae bacterium
TCCATTCCAGGCCTGATTGGCGGTGGGTTTGCTGCATGATGCGTAAATCAAATTCTTCGTTGTATATGGCGACCAGGCGATTGAACAAAACACTGCGCACTTCAGGCCAGACGGCAACCCAGGGTTTTTGGTCTGCCACCATTTCATTGGTAATGTGATGAACCCGGATAACATCCGGCGGGATGACGACCGAGGGGCGCACCAGTTTGTTGGAGAGCACCTCTCCGTTGGAATCAATGATGGCAATTTCCACAATCTGGGCGCGCTGATCAAGGCCGGTGGTCTCCGTGTCGAGGAAAACCGGATTGCGGGCGAGCACCTGGCGGGCGGTTTCGATGGCTTGTTGGCGGGCGGCGTTCATGGGTTTAAAATTTCCAATAGTCCAAATCTTCGACTTCAATGGTGAAATTGGGTGTGGCATTGCCGGAAATGAAGAAACCTAGCATGCCGCTGGAGAAAGTGCTGTCTTGTACTTCTTTGATCATTTTTCCGTTGATGTAAATGGTCAGGCGTGAGCCTTCCGATTTTACACCCAGGCGGTTGGTCTGGTCACTGCCTGACAGGATGGCATCGGATTGTGTCCATTCAATCAGGTTGCGAAAAGCATTCTGACCGTAGGTGCGCAGGTTGTATTTCCCATCACAGGTCAAACCAACGAAATACCCGCTGGCGTAGTCATCGCCGGCGCGGAAAATCATGCCGTAGCTGTCATTACCTGAACAGTCGTTGACATGAATTTTTGCTTCAAGATAATGATCACCCAGGCGGGGGGGATGAATGCTCCAGGTGTACCAGCCAACCGGCTGAATGCTGGTCATCACCAGTTTGTTATCTTTCAAATCAATGATGGTGTGGTCATCATCCTCCAGATACCAAGTGGTGTTGAAGGTTACCTGGTTGGGCTCGCCCAGCAGCTCACGCGGGTCTTCGGGTGAATTGGTGGAGGTGGGGGTGAAAGTGGTGGTGGGCTGCATGGTTTGCGTGGGAAGCGCGGTCTGGGTTGGTGGTTGAGGGGTGCTGGCCACAGTGGCAGTTGACAGCACATCGAGTGTGGATGCGACCATGGTTGACACCGTGTCTGGTGAAGGGGTGGTTTTTCCAACAGGCAGGTTGCATGCAATCAGCAAAATGCCCAACAAAATCAGCCAGAATTTTTTCATTGAAATATCCTTATGAATCGATTACATTAACAAAGACCAATATGATTTTACCCGGATTTTAAAGACGTTTCGATGTATTGTATAATGTTTTCTGATTAATTATGAAAACCGATGTCATCCCGCTAGAGCGTAACGACGATATTGATGCCGTGGAAGAAGCCTTTCGCTGGAGCCAGGTTCCGCGTGTGGCATTCACTTTTCCCATCTCGCACGCCAAATTTGGATCCCTGGCCGATTTTATTTTAATGCGCCGGCTGGCGGAACAGTATGGCAAACAGGTGGCGATTGTTGCGAAAAATTGGCGATTGAAGACCAATGCCGAAGCCAGCGGCATACCAGTTTTCCCTTCATCTTACCAGGCGCAGCGCCAGGCGTGGCATGCCCCGGCGAATCCCAAACCCGCTATCAAGAACCCGGCCGAAAAGAAAAAATCACTGGGTGAAATGCGAACAGCGGCAGCCGAAGAGAAAAATGGAAGAAAAACATCCGCGGTTGGCCGCTGGGCAGCCTTCGCAGTGGGACTGGGGGCGTTTTTGGCGCTGGGGGTCTTTTTCCTGCCTTCGGCCGAAATTACCCTGCAACTGCCGGAACGCGAGCAATCGCTGGAATTTGACATTCGCGCCAGCGCGGCCATCCAGGAAACCAACCTTTCGGGCGGCGTCCCGGCTGTTGAGAACACCCTGATACTTGAGAAGAGCGGGCAAACAACAGCTACCGGCAGCATTGCGCTGCCCATTGCATCAGCCAGCGGCGAGGTGACCTTCACCAATCTAACTGATCGGGAAGTTATCCTTCCCAAAGGCAGCGTGGTGATGACATTGGAAACACCGGTCAGGCGTTTTCAGACCACTGAGGAACTGACTTTGCCGGCTGAAGCCGATGCGCAGGTGAATGCACCCGTGCAGGCAGTGGAAGCCGGCAGCCAGGGTAACGTGCTGGCCGGCGATATTCGCGCCGTTGAAGGGGCGCTGGGTTTGAGCGTCAGTGTGGTTAATGAGAGCGCACTTGCCGGCGGGGCAGACCAGGTGAGCGCAGCCCCCGATGCTGAAGATTATGAGCAGTTGCGAGGCGAATTATTGGAAGATTTGTATGCTGAAGCCAGGCAACAATTTCAGCGAACCCAGAACCCGGTGGAAATCATCATCCCCGATTCGGTGGCGGTTAAAGAGATTCTTGACGAGCAGCGCCAGCCGGCAGAAGGATTGGCCGGCGAAACCCTGACCCTGCGCATTAATGCCGAAATGAAAGTGCTGGCGATGCACAAGGCTGACCTGGAACGGTCAGCCAGAATGGCTTTGGACGCTTCACTGCCTGAAGGCTGGGAAGCGGTTGAAGGTACGCTTGCGGTTGAGGCGGTGGGAGAACCGGTCATTTCAGATACGACAGTTCATCAGACTATTCGGGCGGTTCGCCAGATTCGGCCGCAAGTGCAGTCCCAGGTGATTGCGAGCAAAGCAACTGGATTGAAGCTGGCAGATTGCCAGGAATTTTTGCAAGAGTACCTGAGTTTGAAAATTTTGCCGAAAATTAAAACATTCCCGACCGGTTGGCCGCGCATGCCGTTTTTGCCGCTGCGTATCAGGGTGATGGTGGAATGAAGGGACGTGTTTTGGCAGTTGACCCGGGCGAAAAACGCATTGGACTGGCGATCAGCGACAGCAGCAGTGTGATTGCCAACCCGTTGACGGCCATTCAGCATGTGTCGCGGGCGGTGGATGCCGCCGCCATTGCCCAGATTGCTTCTGAAAATGATGCCAGCCTGATTGTGATTGGACAGGTGGTTGAAATGGACGGCTCCATTGGGCCGCAGGGGCGCAAAGCGCAGCGCATGCTGGAAGCCCTGCGCGAACAAACCGACCTGCCGCTTGCCTTGTGGGATGAAGGCGGCAGCACCCAGGCGGCGCGCAGCGCGCGCATTGCCATGGGTGTGAAGCGCAGCCGGCGCAGCGGTCACCTGGACGATTTGGCAGCCACCTATCTGCTGCAAGATTTTCTGGATAACCATCCATCCAATTAAACTGGAGAGTACATGAAACGAAATCGCCGATCCGCTTCCCCTGGGTTACCGGTTGTGCTCATTCTGTTGCTGTTGTGCGGCCTGATCGGTGGAGGTATCTGGATTCTCCTGTCTTTGCCGGAGAGTGCTGCCCGCGAGTTCGGCGCGCCGGGAGGCGAATTGGCTTCAAGCCGCCAGTTGATGAATGCTGTGCGACTTTATCTCAATCAGGCTAACCTGGAAGAGCCGCTTGACCCCGGGGCGGCAGAACGCGAATTTGCCATCGAGATTGGCGAATCACTGCCGTCGGTGGCGCAGCGCCTGGAAAGAGAAGGATTGATACGCAGCGCGGAAGCGTTTCAGATTTATGTGGCCTACCGCGGCTGGGATAAGACCATTCAGGCCGGCGCGTACCAGATCAGCCCGGCGCAATCTGCCATGGAAATTGCCCTGGCTTTCCAGGATGCCACACCGCATGATGTGCCTTTCA
This sequence comes from uncultured Anaerolineaceae bacterium, assembly GCA_964580315.1. Lineage (GTDB taxonomy): Bacteria > Chloroflexota > Anaerolineae > Anaerolineales > Anaerolineaceae > CAZOKH01. Next base: position 3,647 of record CAZOKH010000022.1, read on the forward strand.
TTATTTTGCCCGGATGGCGACTGGAAGAGATTGCGGATGCGCTGCCCACATCGGGTTTGACCATAAATCCCCAAGATTTTTTGGATGGTGCAAAACAAAAACGCACGCTGCACTTGCAAAGCGGCAATGTCAAAGTTCCCAGTTTGGAAGGTTATCTCTTGCCAGGAAGTTATGTGCTGGCGCGCGAAATAACCCTGAATCAAATGCTGGACGGCTTTATCCAGCGCTTTGACCAGGTGATGACCTCTGAACTGGTGGACGCCTATAAGGACAGGGGATTAAGTATTTCCCAGGCGGTAACACTGGCTTCCATTGTGCAGCGCGAAGCGGTGGTTGCCGAAGAAAAACCGCTGATTGCCTCAGTGTTTCACAACCGGCTGCAAGCCGGCATGAAACTGGACAGCGATCCGACGGTTCAGTATGCGGTTGGGTTTAACCAGGATCAAAAAACCTGGTGGACCAATCCGCTCACGGCTGTTGACCTGGCGATCAATTCAGCTTACAACACATACCTGGTGACCGGTTTGCCTCCCACGCCCATTTGCTCGCCTGATGAACAGTCGCTGCATGCCGTGGCTTACCCGGAGATTAGTGAGTATTACTATTTCCAGGCGGCCTGCGATGGCTCGGGCTGGCATCAGTTTTCCCGGACGTACGAGGAGCATTTGCAGAACCTGTGTCCATAAAAAAAAGGGCGAGTTTTGGGTAACTCGCCCTTGCAGGTTGTCGTAAATTGTTATTTGGGTAATTTACCGTCCAGGAAGCGGCGTTCAATCTCGTCCCAGTTTGCCACATTCCACCAGTTGGAAAGATAGTCAGCGCGGCGGTTCTGGTATTTCAGATAGTACGCATGCTCCCACACATCTACGCCGAGCAGCGGGTAAAGGCCTTCAGCCAGGGGAGTATCCTGGTTGGGGGTGGAGTGAACCACCAGCGAGCCGTCGGCTTTTTTGCTCAGCCATGACCAGCCGCTGCCAAAGCGGCCGAGACCTGCTTTTTCAACTTCCTGTTTTAGATTATCAAGGCTGCCGAAGGATGTTTCAATAGCTGATTTTAATTTTCCCTTTGGTTCGCTCTTGTGGGGTGACATGACCGCCCAGTAAACATTATGGTTGAATACGCCGCCACCGTTGTTACGGACGCCGGTGCGAATATCTTCAGGCACCTGGTTGAGGTCAGCCATGATTTTTTCGAGCCCCAGGTCAAACAGGGCGGGCTGCTTCTCCAGGAAAGAATTCAGGTTTTTTAGGTATGTGGCGTGATGTTTGCTGTAATGAATTTCAACAGTCATTGCATCAATCACAGGCTCCAGCGCCTTGTAGTCATATGATAAACTAGGTAATTCAAATGCCATGATTAGCCTCCGTTTGTACTATTCCCCTAGGGGATGGATGAATTTATTAGATTTATAAGATAATTATATCAAATAAGACCGCATTTGTCAAGAAGGTTTTCTATGCAATTTACAGACGACAATCCCCCCCTGTCTCCTTACCTGGCATTATTCGGCGCCATTTTGGCTGTTTCAACTTCTTCCATTTTCATCCGGTTTGCGCAAAGAGACGCCTCATCCCTGGTTATCGCTGCATACCGCCTTACCATTGCCACTTTGCTGATCGCCCCGCTGGCTTTGACCCGTCAGCGGTCTGAGATCAAAGCCATTGCCCGCAAAGATTGGATTCTGCTGGGAATTTCGGGCGTTATGCTGGCCTTTCATTTTGCCAGTTGGATCACTTCGTTGGAATACACCACGGTTGCCAGCTCGGTGGTGCTGGTGAGCACAGCCCCGTTGTGGGTGGCAGCGCTCACGCCCTTTGTTTTGCACGAAAGATTGTCAAAAATGGCATTGATCGGCATGGGGGTGGCGCTGCTGGGGGGGCTGCTGGTCAGCATGGCTGAAAGCTGTTCCATGGGTGCAGGCGGCCTGGTCTGTCAACCCATGGGGGCTGTTTTTCAGGGAAAAGCATTTTGGGGCAATTTGCTGGCAATGATCGGCGCCTGGACGGTTTCAGGCTATTTGTTGATCGGAAGGCGCGTGCGGGCGCATATCTCCCTGCCTGCTTATACCTTCATCGTGTACGGCGTCGCAGCGGTTACCCTGATCATCCTGGCGCTCGGCACACAACAGGCGTTGCTTGGCCCTTTCAAACCCCTGACCTGGATATTGTTCATTGCACTGGCGGTGGTGCCGCAGATTTTGGGTCATTCCACCTATAACTGGGCGCTGCGCTACCTGCCGGCGGCATTTGTGTCGGTGATGCTGCTGGGAGAGCCGGTGGGATCATCCATCCTGGCGTATTTCATCCTGGGCGAGCAGCCAGGGTTGTTTGAACTGGCCGGAGGTGTGTTGATCCTGATCGGAATCGGGCTGGCTTCAAAAACCGAATAACCGGGCCAGGTACCCGTTTTTATTTTTCAACCAGGTCTTTTTCCTCTGGTTGGCCGGGCAGGCGTTGGTAGATGAAATTCATTTCATGAAGTCGCGCCGCCAGTTCGGGCGAGGCTGATCCTTTGGCCATGCGCCACGACCAGTTGCCGCCCTGCCTGCCGGGGTAATTCATGCGGGCTTCGGCGCCCAGTGACAGGCAGTCTTGCATGGGGGCAATTACCACATCGGCCACAGATTGCCAGATGCCCCGCATCAAATCCCAGGCAATGTTATTCCCCGAAGTGGACAGGTAACGGCGGCAAAAGTCGCGCGCTTTTTCGGCGGCGCTGGCATACCAGCCAACGGTGGTGTCGTTGTCATGGGTGCCGGTGTAGGCAATGCATTGCCGGGGATATTTGTGCGGCAGAAACAGGTTGGCGGGGGTGCTGTCAAACGCAAATTGAAGAATTTTCATGCCGGGCAATTCAAATCGATCCCGCAGTTCAATCACATCGGGTGTAATTTCACCCAGGTCTTCGGCAATAATCGGAATGCCGCCCAGGGTTTGTCGCAGCAGTTCAAAGAATTCAGCTCCGGGGCCTTTTTCCCAGGTTCCAACTTCGGCGGTGGGGTTTCCGGCAGGCACCGCCCAGTAACCGGCAAACCCGCGGAAATGATCCAGACGCAGCACGTCGGTGAGGCGCAATGCGGCGCGAATGCGGTTGATCCACCACCGGTAGCCTTCCTGGCGGTGAATTTGCCAGTTGTACAGCGGATTACCCCAAAGTTGCCCGGTTGGAGAGAAGTAATCCGGCGGTACGCCCGCAACCACGGTGGGTTGTCCTTTTTCATCCAGGCTGAACAATTCAGGGTGGCTCCACACATCGGCGCTGTCGTATGCCATGTAGATGGGAATGTCTCCAATGATCTGGATTCCTTTTTCAACCGCATGGGCTTTGAGGGCATCCCACTGGGTGAAGAACAGCCACTGGTAAAATTTGCGCTTCTCAAGTTCATTATGCAAGCGTTGAGCAGCCTGCTGCAGGGATTGCGGTTCACGGCTGCGCAGTTCAGCCGGCCATTCGTGCCAGGGTTTGCCCTGGAATTCAGACTTCAGGGTCATGAACAGGGCAAAATCATCCAACCAGCCGGCTTCAGCCGCACAAAAGGCGTCAAAAGCAGCCCTGGCGGGGTTGGGCGGCTGCAACCCGGCGAAACGCTGATAGGCGCGCTCCAGGAGGGCGATTTTCCACGGGATGAGCGATCCAAAATCCACCCGGTCTGGGTGTGCAGCAGGGCTGTCCACCAGGTCTTGGGTTTGCAGCCAGCCCTGTTTGAAAAGCAGCATGGGTGAAACCAGGTAGGTGTTGCCGGCAAAGGCCGACAGGCACTGGTAGGGCGAGTCGCCGTAACCGGTGGGGCCCAGCGGCAGCACCTGCCACCAGGCGCAACCGCACTCTGCCAGCCAGTCAATCCAACTGTAAGCCTGTGAGCCCAGATCACCAATGCCGTATTCTCCGGGCAAACTGGTGGGATGAAGCAGAATACCGGATGAACGGTGCATGAATGTCATAAGAACCTCGCAAGTTGGCGGTAGATTTGTGCATATTGAAGGGCTGAATTCGTCCAGGAGAAATCCTGGCGCATGGCGCGCTGCTGCATGCTCAACCAGGCATCCGGTTGGGCAAAGGTGATCAATGTACGCGTCAGGGCGTGCAGCATGGAACCAGAGGAAGATTCTTCAAACAAAAAGCCCACGCTGTTTTGACCGGAAGGGTCATCGATAATGGTGTCTTTTAATCCGCCGGTGGCGCGCGCCAAAGGCAGGCAGCCGTAGCGCATGGCGATCATCTGGGACAATCCGCACGGCTCATAACGCGAGGGCATGAGCAAAATGTCGCTGCCGGCATAGATGCGGTGAGACAGCGCCGAATCGAAACGGATGGCGGCGCGCACACGGTCGGGGTAGTCGCGCTCCAGTTCGCGGCAGGCATTTTCCAGTTCGGGTGAACCGGTGCCCAGCAGGATGACCTGCCAGGGCAGGTGTGCGCACTGGCGCAGGGCGGTGATGGCGAAATCGACGCCTTTTTGCAGATCGAGCCTTCCCACGAAGGCCAGCAGGGGCATGGCAGGGTCATAATCCAGATTGAACTCACGCGTCAAAGCCATTTTGTTGTACTGGCGCAAGTTGATCTGTTCAACATTGAAAGTCGCCGCCAGGGTGTTGTCTTTCTCCGGGTTCCAGCGATCCAAATCTAACCCGTTGATGATGCCGCTGAGGGAATCCTGGCGCGATTGTAAAAAGCGGTCAAGCCCGCAGCCGTAGTCTTGCCGCAAGATTTCTTTTGCATAGGTGGGGGAAACCGTGGTGATGTGGTCTGCGGTCAACAACCCCATGGGCAGCGGTTGATATTGTCCCCATGGCGGTAACGCCGGATCATCGGCAGGGGGAATCTGGTAAGCATAGAGCACACTTTCGGTACCGCCGCCCATATAAGGCAAGTTGTGGATGGTGATCAGGCTGCGGGTGTTTTGCCATTCCGCCGGCCGCTGGCGGTTAAGCATGTAATTGGCCAGTGCGGCATGCCAGTCATGGGTGTGCAGGATGTCGGGAATCCAACCGATCAGGCTGCCCATTTCCAGCATGGCCAGTGAGTAAAATGTATATTTCTCACCATCAATCAGCGGGTCACCCACATAGCCCGCGCCGCCCGTGAGCATGGGGGGGCCGTCCACCAGGTACACCGGTACACCGTTCAGATCGTGCTGAAAAATTTCACAACGGACGGTGTGATCCAGGCGGGGGATGTTGAATTCGGTTATCTTTTGCGGATGGGGAACCCGGTCATGCACGGCTGCATGGAAGGGAAGCACCAACCGCACATCCATGCTCCAACCGTCCAGTTTTTCAGGGGGCAGGGCGCGCAGCGCCTGGGGCAACGAACCGCCCACATCTCCCAGGCCGCCGACCTTGATCAGGGGGTCGGCTTCTGTTATTGCGAACAGTACCTTGATGGTTTTCTGCATCGTTTTTGGCGCCCTCCTTCACTTTCAAAAATCACTGGCAGCAGTTACCTACTGCACCATCTCGATGTAATCTTCGCTGATGGCATGCTCGGTGCTGGCACCCAGGAAGTTAATCAATTCGGATATTAGTTTGGATTTCGTTTTTGCATCCGAATGACTCCAGGTTCGGCTTTTAACTTCGAGGAATTTTCCCAGGGCTGGCACAGTAAGCGTATCCAGGTTGACAAAGAACTCGGTGTCTTTGTAACGCACCAGGAAACGTTTGCGCTCTTTCTCTATTTCAATTTCCTTATCAGGCTTGAAATACTCGCGGTAGAAACGCAGGCTCTGGCGGGCTGGAGCCAGATAGCGTGAGCGCGAGAGCAGCACCTTCTGTGGGTAATGGTGTTCACGGGTTGGGCCAATATGCGTGAGTCGCAGGCGGACTTGGCTCACTTCATCGCTGGCTTCAACAAAATGGTCTTCGCGGTAGCGGATGTAGCCCTGGTCGGGGGCGTCGAATTTGAAATAAACATCATATTCGCGATAGAGGCGCTCGCGCACGATTTCGATTTCCGGTTTGCGGATGGCTTCCAAAACAGGTTGAACGTCGTCGATGCGCACTTTGGTTTGCACTTCAAAGCTTTCTTCTTCAGATGCCTCACCGATGGCGATCAGTTTGGAAAGCACCGAGTTCTCGCGTTTGATTAAGAACTGGTCAATCTGGCGGGCATATTCAGCGCTTTTCTGCAATAGTTCAGCTTCCCGGATGGTGGTTAGCTGGCGATTTTGCATCACCCAGCGGCCGTGGATCATCACATCGGTTACATCGGTGGCTTTGCTGGCGTAGATGATTTGAGCATACACACCGTTGGGGTCGCGGCGGAAACGGGGCGAGTTGTGCAGCGGTGTGATATCGATCAAAATCATATCAGCCAGTTTGCCGGGCTCCAGTGATCCCACCTGGTCGCCCATGTGCAGCGCCTGGGCGCCCATACGGGTGGCCATGAGCAGCGCGGCGCGGGCGGGCAGTACGGTGGGGTCGCCGGTGCTGACCTTGGCGATGAAACTGGCCAGGCGAATTTCTTCAAACATATCGAGGTCATTGTTTGAGGCGGTTCCATCGGTGCCGATGCCTACATTCATGCCCAGCTCGAGCATGCGGTTGACGGGGGCAATGCCCGAAGCCAATTTGAGGTTGGAAGAGGGGTTGTGAATGGCGCTTGCCCCGGCATGAATCATGGTGCGCATTTCGCCCTCATCAATGTGCACGCAGTGCGCGCCGATAACTTTGGCGGTGAAAATGTTGTGTTTTTTCAAGTATGGAACAACCGGCATACCGGTTTCTTTTCGACTGTTTTCCACCTCTTGGGCGGTTTCGGAAATGTGTGTGTGCAGCGGTACATCAAATTCAACTGCCAGGGCGGCAGCATCTTCAAGGGATTTTTCGGTATTCGTGTAGTAAGCGTGCGGCGCGATCACCGGGGTAATCAGGGGATGCCCTTTCCATTTTTTGATAAATTCACGAGTGTATGCCAGTGCATCTTCATAGGATGCAGAATCAGGGCTGGGGAATTTCAAGATGGATTCACCGCACAGGGCGCGCATACCGGCATCGGCGGCGGCCTGGGCAATGTCACTTTCAAAGTAGTACATATCGGCAAAGGTGGTCACCCCGCTGCGGATCATCTCGGCGCAGGCTAACAAAGTGCCGTCGCGCACAAACTCAGGTGAAACAAATTCACGCTCGACGGGCATCATATAGCCCATCAGCCACACGTCCAGGCGCAGGTCATCTGCCAGGCCGCGCAGCAGGGTCATGGGGGTGTGGGTGTGGGCATTGATCAACCCTGGCAGCAGCGCTTTCCCGCCGCAGTCCAGGGTTTGTCTGGGAGAGAAGTCAGCTTTAATATCCGTTTCGTTCCCAACAGCAATAATTTTCTCGCCGGTAACGGCAACGGCTCCCGGTTCATACAGATGAAATTCTTTATCCATTGTTAAGACAATGGCATTGGTTAGCAATAAATCGACAGGTTGTGCCATTCAGGTTTCTCCTTCGGTTTACACTGATCTATCTTAAAAATCCGAACTGGTTTCCAACACGGTGCGGCGCAGGAAATCGAGTGCGGTGTTGGCAGCCCACATGCTGCCAAGTGCCGGAGCGCCGCCGTAGAACCGTTGGCGCTGCCTGGTTTGGTGCGGGGTAACGGCGATCAAGTCCAGGATGGTCTGGTTTTCATCATTATTTTCTGTCAAATGGACTGAAAGGCCGACTTCGGCTCCAACCATCTGGCATTGAGCGTGCAAATCATCCAACATTCCAATTCGATCCACTGCTGAATCGACAGCAATTACCTGCGAATCAAGAAATCCTTCCGCTTTCAACCGTTGGAAAGTTTCGTTGGATGTGCCGCATTCAAGCAGCGCCAGTTTCCAACCTTTTTTGTTGAGAAGTTTGAGCAGGGCGCCGGGGAGTGTTTCGCTGTCAACACCAAAAATGTGATGCCCGAGGCGTTCTCTAACCAGTTTTTCCATCTCATCAATCATGGTTTCAGCCTGCTGTTGTGATTCAGCCTTGGCCGTAATGCGGACATCAGTTTGACCGGGATGAGCCAGCAAACCCACGGTTGGGTTTTTATACGTTTCCAGGTCGCCGATGAGTTCGTCCACCATTGATTCACCGATGCCCGCAGTGTGCAGCACACGGGCGAGGATGGTTCCCTGCAAGGCAAATTTCTTTTTAAGATAGGGCGCCACATCATTCTCGAATAGATAATACAATTCTCTTGGCACGCCGGGGAGACTGATGATGGTTTTATCCGGTGTGGGTTCCACGTAAAATGCAGGGGCGGTGCCCACCGGATTTTTTATGGCTGTTGCCCCGCGCGGGATGTAAGCCTGGCGTTTGTTATTTTCACTGGCGGTGCGGCCGTAAAAGCGAAAACGTTCTTCGATCTGCTGCCACAATTCCGGTTGATATTCCAGTTCGGTGTTAACAGCGTGTGCAACCGCCAAGCGTGTGGGATCATCCACGGTGGGCCCCAGTCCGCCGCTGGTGATGACGATGTGAGCCCGGCCCAGGGCTTCGCGGATGGCCTGGGCAATGCGTTCCTCGTTATCGCCCACCATTGATGCGCGGTATAGATCAACACCGATTTCTCGCAGCATGCGGGCAAGATACTGGGTGTTGGAATCTTGAATCTCTCCTAACAGCAATTCTGTTCCAATGGCAATGATTTCAGCAGATGGCATTCTCTCTCCAATAAAAATGTATGTAGCATCATTTTAGCTTTTTTTCAGAATTCTGGCAAAAAAGGATCATCCTATTTTTAAGCGTGGGGTGTTGATAAGGTAAAATTCAGGTGTATGAACAATCGACAGAACCTGGGCGCCTGGGGCGAAGCGCTGGCAGCGAATTGGTTAAGCGAGCAGGGTTTGCAAATCCTGGCGCGCACTGTGCGCACGCCTTATGGTGAGTTAGATGTGATTGCCCGGCAAAAGGATGTATTCATTTTTGTGGAAGTGAAGACCCGCACCAATACGGAGTTCGGCATGCCCGAGGCAGCCATAACCAGGGAAAAGCAGAAACACCTGCGCGAGGCCGCAGTTTATTACTTGCAGGAGAAAGCGCCTGATTTTGCGGGCGATTGGCGTGTGGATGTGATTGCCATTCTGACAGACAGTAAAAAAAACAACCCTGAAATCTACTGGATACAAAATGCACTTCAATCCGAATAAACCTCCCCTGGTGGTCATTGTGGGACCAACCGCTGTTGGTAAAACCGAAGTCTCGCTGCAATTGGCTGAAAGACTTAATGGTGAAATTATTTCTGGTGATTCCCGTTTGTTCTACCGGGGAATGGATATCGGCACTGCCAAACCCACGCAACAGGAACAACAGCGTGTTCGGCATCATTTGATTGATGTGGCTGACCTGGATGAAACCTGGAGCCTGGCGGTTTTCCAGGATGCAGCCCAAAAAGCCATAGCTGACATTAACCAACGCGGAAAACTGCCTTTTTTAGTGGGCGGCACCGGGCAATATATCCGCGCCATGCTGGAGGGCTGGGCTCCCCCAGAACTGGCACCCGATCCAAAAATTCGCCGGGTGCTTGATAAATGGGCAAGCGAAAGCGGCGGCGATGAACTGCACCGGCGGCTTGGGCATCTTGATCCTCTGGCGGCAGAAAGAATCGATCCGCATAACGTGCGCCGTACGGTGAGGGCTTTGGAAGTCATTTTCCGCACCGGGAGACGTTTTTCCAGCCAGACACGCAAACAAGAATCCTTTTGTAACAACCTGGTATTGGGCATCACCCGGCCGCGCCCCGAGTTGTACAGGCGGATTGACGAGCGCATCGATGCCATGCTGGCTGCTGGTCTGGTTGACGAAGTGCGGGTGCTGCTGCAGAAAGGCTACCCGCCCGATTTGCCCACCTTTTCGGCGATTGGTTACCGCGAGATAATCGCTCATTTGCTGGGAGAAATATCACTGGAAGAAGCTGTGATGTTGATTAAACGCGCCACACGCCAGTTTGTGCGCCGGCAGGCAAACTGGTTCAAACCCACCGATGCGACCATTCACTGGTTTGACGCCGATGAACAACTGGCTGTCAACATGGAAGCCTGCATCCGCGAATTTTTAACCACTTAAATAAAACAAAGACGCGGGAGAAATCCCGCGTCTTTGTTCGTTATTCAGATGGGTCTAATTCAAGGCAACCAGCTCAGGGGTGCCGCTTTTCTTGGGGTTGGGGGTGGGGAAGATTTGCTCGAACTCTTCGCGAGAAAGGGTTTCCACCTCGATGAGTTTCTGCGCCACGGCATCCAGTTGGGCGCGGTAGTTTGTGAGAATTTCTTTGGCTTTATCGTAGGCGTCATTCACCAACCTTCCCACTTCCTGGTCGATTTTTTCGGCGATTTCTTCAGAATAATCGCGTTGTTCGCTGATTTCTCTACCGAGGAAAACCAACTCTTCTTTTTGGCCATATACCATGGGTCCCAAACCTTCGCTCATGCCCAGGCGGGTGACCATGGCGCGCGCCAACTTGGTGACGCGTTCCAGATCGTTTGAAGCGCCGGATGTGTAATCATCAAAAACCAGCGATTCAGCAACCCGTCCGCCCAGCAGCCCAATCATTTGAGCCACCAATTTCTTGCGTGATTGGAGGGTTTGATCTTCCTGCGGCAGGGCCAGGGTGTAGCCGGCTGCCATGCCGCGGGCGATGATGGAAACCTTCTGCACCGGGTCGGCTTCGGGTAGAACGTTCATTACCACTGCGTGACCGGCTTCATGATAAGCCACAATCAGTTTTTCGTCAGCGCTGATCAGGCGGCTCCTGCGTTCCGGCCCGGCGATAACGCGCTCGACGGATTCTTCAAATTCATCCTGCTCGATCACTTGCTTGTTGCGGCGGGCAGCCAGGATGGCAGCCTCGTTGACCATGTTTTCCAGGTCGGCGCCGACAAAGCCCGGGGTAGATTTTGCCAAAACAGAAAGGTCAACATCAGGCGAGATGGGTTTGCCTTTGATGTGGACTTTCAGGATGGCTTCGCGGCCGCGCACATCGGGGCGGTCGAGCACAACACGGCGGTCAAAACGGCCGGGACGCAGCAGCGCAGGGTCCAGAATGTCGGGGCGGTTGGTGGCGGCCATGATGATGATGTTGGTGTCGGTGTCAAAACCATCCATTTCAACCAGGAGTTGGTTCAGGGTTTGTTCGCGTTCGTCGTGACTGCCGCCCAAACCGGCGCCGCGGTGGCGCCCTACGGCGTCAATCTCATCAACAAAGACAATGCAGGGTGAATGGCGTTTGGCCTGGTCAAACAGGTCGCGCACACGGCTGGCGCCCACACCCACGAACATTTCAACGAATTCAGAACCAGAGATGGAGAAGAAAGGCACTCCGGCTTCGCCAGACACGGCTTTTGCCAGCAGTGTTTTACCGGTTCCAGGAGGCCCCACCAGCAAAACACCTTTGGGAATGCGCGCACCCAGAGAGATAAACTTCTGGGGCTCGCGCAGAAACTCAACCACCTCGTGCAACTCATCTTTGGCTTCTTCCACGCCGGCTACGTCGGCAAAGGTTACGGTGGGTTGATCTCCTGAGAACATGCGCGCCCGCGATTTGCCAAACGACATGGCGGCATTGTTGCTGCCCTGCGCCTGCCGGAAGATGAAGTAGAAAGCGGCCCCCAGAATGACGAAGGGAAGAATGTAGCCCAGAGCAGTCAGGATGCCGAGCCAGGGGCTGGGAGCCTTAATTTCAATGTTCACTTTATCGGGAGCCATTTGCTCAGGTGTGACGCCCAGTTGAACAAGCTGTTCAACCAGCGATGAACGGGTATCAATTGTTGCGGTTTTTATGGTGTCGTCATTAAAGGTTACCTTTAAATTATTTTCATCCTCAACAATGGATTTAACATTGCCTTTTTGGAGTTCACTGGCAACTTCATTGATTGATATCTCATCACTTGTGTTTCCCTGCGAATTGAAGTTGTAAACCAACATGGCAATGATGGCAACAAATAGCAGGAGATAGATGATGTAAGATTGGTTACGTGATTTCACTATACCTCCAGGCGTTAATAACTTGAACGCATTCTTGAAATGGATTATACCAACGCTTCAGGTTGGATGCCAGAATCGCTGCCGAAGTTACAAAAAGATTAATAGGATTCTTACAAATAACAGATTTTAACCTTACCGGCTAGGATTCCAATGCTAGAAAAAGACTGCGGATAGCTTGCTGGTCTCTTTGGGCGATGCTGCGCATTCCAGTAATCAAATTTTCTTCTTTTTTTTCATCCCTGGAAGCGCCCATCCAGTTCTGTCGATGGGGAAGAATTTGGGTTAAGAGGCTGGTACGCAGGGCGATGAATTGATCGAGCGTTTCGAAAATGGAACCATTCCTTTTTTGAATCTCAACAGCGCTCTTTTCAGGGATGTCCGCAATTGCAGCCGAAATCTCAGGAATGTTGACACTGGTTTCAGCATCTATGAATTGCTGTAAACTTGCCAGCAGTGTGTCTTCGTGTGAAGAAAAGGATTTAGCGAAGGAAGCAAGCACAGCAGGGGTTGATTGTAAAACTGCCAATAATCCTTCTGGAGTTGGCTGAATCGGTGCGGTGTGATTGGCTGCAATATCATCTAACCAGGCGGGAATTTGATGCATGCGGCCCGTTGTGCAATGTTGCGGCCTGTCTGATTCAGAGGGCAGTTCGTTTTCATAAATCAGCCAGAATGTTGGAATGCCCAGTTGCAAAGCGGGCAAAATGTCGTCATCCCGACTGTTGCCAATCATCACAACAGGATCCTGTTTCCATCCCATTCGCCCGAGAATTTCAGCAAAATAGGCAGGATGCGGCTTGCAGAAGTGCGATGTTTCATAGGATGTGATGATGGTATAGGGAAAGACTTCCACCGGTACATTGGCCCAGCGCAGCCGGTTGAGGTTAGCCTGCAGCGGCATGAGGGGATTGGTGGCGATGACGGTTGGATACCCTTTGGAAAAACAATGCTCCATTACCGGACGCGCCTCAGGACGCAAGCCGGTATGCGGCTCGAGTTGATTGAAGCCGATCCGGTAAAATTCATCAACCCGGTCGCGGATTGTTTCCTTTAAAATACCCAGACCGGGGTAGAAGGTTTCGTCGAAGGTTTCTTCCAGTGTTTTGGCGGGCAGTGTTTTACTCATCATTTGTTTGGTGCCAGCCATCAAGATGGACGCGAGTTGTTCAAGCGGGGCAACGTCCATGTGCTTGCTTAGAGCTTTCAAATAGAAGGGGAAAAAAACATCCATATCATTGGAAAGCAAGGTGTCATCGAGATCAAAAAGTACGGTTAAACGGGGGTTGGTCATTTCTCAAATTCCTCCGGCAGGGGATGGCATTGCCCGCAGCCAACGGCGGGTTCAGCCACATTTTGCTGGCTTTTGGTGCAATAAGCTGTAACCTTAACCTGGCGCTTCAAAAACAGAAATCCCCGGGTCACACTGGCTTTGAGCTGCATGTGGGGGCATGCGTTGGCTCTTGTGATGGCAGGCACAGGGCAGGTTTTACAAAGATCAGGAGTCCAGTGATGAGGCGGCGGCTGTTTACCAATCAGGCGGCATTCCTCACGGTTGCGTCCGCGGAAATAGTCGCCAAAGAAATAGGGACATTCAACGCCGGCAGGTGTGCGCATAAATTCCTCCAGTTAACAGAATGCCCCCCACCGGGGGACATTCCTGGTACTCTTGATCATAGACAGCGGCAGTCAACCATTAGCTGGTCACGCGGGTGATGTACGAACCGGTGCGTGTATCCACCCTTATGGTATCTCCCTGGACGACAAAATTGGGAACGTTGACTTCCAGGCCGGTTTCAACTCTCACTTTCTTGGTGACGCCGGTGGCGGTGTCGCCGCGTACGGCCATTTCAGCCTCGGTGACAAGCAGGTCAACCGAGGTGGGTAGTTCTATGTCAATAGGTTCGGTATCGAAGAAGGTGATTTTTACTTCCAGGTTTTCTTTCAAGTAGTTGGCGGCATCTCCGATGACGGTCTTGGGAATGGCAGGCTGTTCGTATGTATCCAGGTTCATGAAGAAGAAGAATTCGCCGTCGTTGTAAAGATATTGCATATTATGATATTCCAGGCGAACATCTTGAACACGGTCGCCCGAAATGAAAGTCTTTTCCAGGTTGGTGCCGCTTCTCAGGTCTTGTGCTTTAATGCGAATGGTGGCTTTGCCGCGGCCTGGTTTGTTGTGCTGGTACTCGATTACCTTGTAAAGATTGTTATCAAGCAGGAAGATGACTCCCTTGCGTAGATCATTGACATCTATCATATTTAAGCCTCTTTCACGGAAATATATCCCGTGCATTATATTCCAAGGGTGACTGCATGGCAAGATGGCAAAAATAATTTGGCAAATTTATTTCTACTTTATTCAAAATTGGCCAGATTTCCTATATAAATACTCTATTGAAAAATATCCAGGAGAAGAAAAAATGGCTTTGATTAAATGGAATGATCAGTTAAGTGTAAAAAATGCGAAAATTGATTCACAGCATCAAAAATTGATAACCATGATCAATGATCTTCATGATTCAATGATAGCAGGAAAAAGCAAGGATGTTATGCAGAAGACTATTCAAGGATTGGTTCTCTATGCTGTGGAACATTTTGCAACTGAGGAGCAACTATTTCAACAATATGGCTATCCGGATGCGGCCAAGCACCAAGAAGAACACAAAATGTTCATCGAAAAAATTGAAGGTTTTTCAAACGATTTTTCAGCAGGAAAAATCGGGCTTTCCATACAGGTGATGAATTTTTTAAGCGACTGGTTAAAAAATCATATTATGGGTTGTGATCAGAAATATGTTCCCTATTTTGCCGGAAAAAAGTAGTCAGATATTAACTCAAAAACAGGCAGGATGAATTGCTTTCCTGCCTGTTTAAGTTTTAAAAGTACCTTAGTGGTTATCCAATTTTGGGCTCAATTAACCCGTAGGTTCCATCTCTCCGCGTGTAAAGCACATTGATTGAGCTGGTGTCGGCATTGTAAAAGACAAAGAAATTTTCATGTCCCAAAAGTTTCATTTGCTCGATGGCTTCAAGTGCGTTCATTGGGATGAGGGTGAACTGTTTATGGCGGGCGATAATGGGTTCTTCTTCATCCAGAAGTTCTGCTTCCTGTTCCTGTGCACTGATTTCAGATTCTGATACTTTTTCGATGCGCACACGATCGCGTTTGCCTTTGAAGCGCTCAATCTGGCGCTGCATTTTGTCAACGGCGGCATCGATTGCGGCGAAGATGTCATCGGCGCGTTCTTCAGTGCGAAGGATGAATTTGCGACCCCGGATGGTGATCTGAGCAATGTTGCGGTCGCTGCTGCTTCGGGCGTTCTTGTCGAAACTCAGGTCCACCCTGGTGTCATCAATGCTGTTCAAAAATTTATCCAGTTTGGAGACCTTTTTCTCAACATATTCCTGAATTCTTTTTGAGACCTCCAGGTTCTTTCCGAAGATATCTACTTTGATGGTCATCTCAATACCTCCTTTGGGATATGAGATCATCTCAAATTAAGATGATCGGTTAAATTAACTGACCGGGGTCAGGTGTACCATCTTACCTACCATCTTGATTAATGACTGCTCTTGCAAGTGTCATGCCGTAAACGTCTCCCGATCCGGCTGCTTGAAGCGCCCTTGCACAGGCTGAGAGGGTTGCGCCTGTTGTTGCAACATCATCTATTACTAGTATAGTACGTTTTGATACCCGTGCATTAACAGCATGGAAAGCTTCCATTACGTTTTCTTTACGCTGATGACGGTTTAAGCCCACCTGTGTGCGGGTGTCATGAATTCGTTGAATTGCCCGGTTGGAAAAGGGTATGTTTAAAGCCAGAGCAAGCGGTCGGGCAAGAAGGGCGGCGTGGTTGTAACCTCTTTCAGCCTGGCGCTGCCGGCTGAGCGGCACAGGTACAATCAAATCAATTGACCAGCCCAAATTTTTCAGCAGGTTCACCAGCGGCATGGCAAGCGGTTCTCCCAGCCCCATGTCCTGGTTGTATTTCAGGCGGTGAATGGCTTCGCGCAGGGGGCCTTCAAAAAGCGCCCAGGATCGGTTTTGTTTAAAGGGAGGGGGAGATGTTCGACAATCGCTGCACAGCCCGGGGGCGGGTAATAGATCGCCGCATTTTTGGCAAATGTTTTCGTCAATTGGTTTTACAGAGGCATTGCATGTGCCGCACCAGCGGCTGCCAAATTCTCCGCATCCTCCGCAATAGGGTGGATACAACCAGTCAACGGCTGTCCAAAGGGCATGGTAGAGCTTAAAAACAGTTGTCTGCGTATTTACGATACCAGACATGTTCAATGCTCCGAAAATGCAAGTTAGAACATTCCTCCAAGTGCGGAATGCATGATTCTTAAACCGGCGGGTGTAAGCAGAACGATCATTAATGACGGGAAGATTAATAAAGCCATTGGGATAAGCATTTTGATAGGCGCTTTATGAGCTTCTTCTTCAGCATGCTGGCGGCGTTTCACACGCATCTGTTCAGATTGAATGCGCAGCACTTTTGCCAGGCTGACGCCCAGTTGCTCACTTTGAATGACGGCTGCGATGAAACTGCTCAATTCGGGCAGTCCTATCCGGTCAGACATATCCCGCAACGCTTCGCGGCGCACTTTGCCCAGTTGCACTTCGCGAATAACGCGCGCGAAAGCCAATGAAAGGTCGGTTTCCCATTTCTCAGCCACTTTAGACATGGCGGCATCAAACCCGAGGCCGGCTTCAACGCAGATGGTCAACAGGTCCAATGCATCCGGCATGGCGCGGCGAATATCCTTCTGGCGCTTGTTAATCTGGCTGGAAAGCCATAATTGCGGAAAGAAATAGCCCAGTGCGCCAAATGCCAGCGCAGCCAGCAAAATGCGTCCAAACGGCCATTTGGTTTGCCCAATGGAAAAGACAAAAATGACAATCCCCGCAAAAAACGCCAGTCCCCCAAATTGCATGGTGATGAAAATGGTGGGGGTTAGTTTGGCAGAGGTACCGGCCAGTTCCAGTTTGCGTGAAATTCCAGCCCGGGCGCGTTCGGGGGTGAAGCGCATGGCAAATTCACCAAAAGTGCGCGCAAGCGGGAAAATCACACGTTCGGTGAACGGCTGCGACATCTCGATCTTCTCGAGGTTTACCTCTTCACCTTTTTGAATTAATTCATCCAGGCGGGATTGAAGATCGGCGTT
This sequence comes from uncultured Anaerolineaceae bacterium, assembly GCA_964580315.1. Lineage (GTDB taxonomy): Bacteria > Chloroflexota > Anaerolineae > Anaerolineales > Anaerolineaceae > CAZOKH01. The sequence goes on from CAZOKH010000022.1 coordinate 20,761, forward strand.
ATTATGCATTGCCTGCGGGTTGCGAATACCAATATAGATCAACGCCACTGCAACAATCAAGATAACCGCTATGCCAATAATCACGATCCACATAGTTTCTTTCTCCTCTGGCTGATCAAATTTCGATCTCTCCCAGCTTATTCATGGTGAAATAGCCAGCAATGATGAGAAAACCTGCCAAACCCAGGGCAATATAGCCGCAAGGGAAACTTTCGGGCTTCCAGAATTCTTCCATATAGGAGCGGTTAAGCAGGTAAAGAATACCAACTACGAATAATGGCATCATAGCGAGAAACCGTCCAGAATACATCACCTGGGATGTTAGAACCCGGATTTCTCCTTTGATCCTGACGCGTTCACGAATGGTATAGGAAATCGTATCCAAAATTTCTGCCAGGTTGCCGCCGACTTCGCGCTGTACATTGATGGCGGTGATTACCAGGTCTAGGTCGTCACTGGGAATACGCCGCAGCAGGTTGTCGAGGGCGCGTTCCATGGGAACGCCCAATTGCATTTCTTGCACAACACGACGAAATTCATCGCAAATGGGAGGCGGAAGCTCTTTGCTAACCGCTTCCATGGCTTGCATGGTCGAATAACCTGCCCGCAGACCGTTAACCATCAAGTTCAACATATCGCCCAATTGCTCGCTGAACTTAATCAAACGTTTGCCTTGCAATCTTTTCACGTACATTCCCGGGAGGATAAACCCCAGGAATCCACCTACGATCCCCAGTACAATGGATTTGCCGCCAATGAACCACATCAAAATGGCCACCCAGAAAATGCTGATGATCAGCAGGGCGATGTATTCTCCGGGTTTCATCTTCAGGTCTGCCCGAGCCAGCATTTTGGATATTTCATTGCCGCGCTGAGAACCTTCAACCCGTTTGTTCAACCAGTCGGTGAGCGGTGTCCTGGCAATTCTTCTGGCTTCTTCCAGTTCATCCTTGTCAACATATTTGCTGAGACGTTCATCCATCTCGCTGCGTTGACTGGAGATTGAAATGAAGACCCCTATCAGCAACAGGGTTACCGCAAGTCCACCACCTATCCAGAGAATGAGTATCGGATCCATAGTTTGTAAATCTTTTTATTTTCCTGTGGCAAATTAACGGCGGCGTTCGCCAATACCAAAGATGGAAGGCGGAAGCGTAATGCCTGCCGCTTCAATTTTTGGCATAAATTTCGGGCGCAAACCGGTTGGGTGTAACCGCCCGATAATTTTTCCATCATCCAAGCCCATTTGTTCAAAAACAAATAAATCAGTCAGCGTAATTACTTCACCTTCCATACCGGCAACTTCAGTGATGGCCACCACTTTACGAGTGCCGTCGCGCATACGCTCTTGATGAACCACCAGATCGACGGCGGAGGAGATTTGCTCGCGAATGGCGCGGATGGGCAAATCCATACCGGCCATCATCACCATGGTTTCCAAACGCGAAAGGGTGTCGCGGGGACTGTTGGAGTGGGTGGTGGTCATTGATCCGTCGTGACCGGTATTCATGGCTTGCAGCATGTCAATGGCGGCTTCATCACGAATTTCACCCACGATGATACGGTCGGGGCGCATACGAAGGGCGTTCACAACCAACTGGCGGATGGTGATTTCACCGCGGCCTTCAATGTTTGCCGGGCGCGATTCCAGCGTCACTACATGCTCTTGCCGCAATTGAAGCTCGGCTGCATTTTCAATGGTAACGATGCGTTCATCCGATGGGATGAAACTGGACATTACATTTAACAGGGTGGTTTTACCTGAACCGGTGCCGCCTGAAATGACGATATTCAATCGACCCTCAACGCAGGCTTTGAGGAAGCGGACTGCCTCGGCTGTGATGGAACCAAAACCGATCAGTTGTTCAACCGTGATGGGGCTCTTGGAGAATTTACGAATGGTTAGAACTGGCCCAACCAGCGAGATGGGAGGTATGACAGCATTCACACGAGAGCCGTCGGGTAAACGGGCATCCACATACGGGCTTGATTCATCAATGCGCCGCCCCAGGGGAGCGACAATGCGCTCGATGACGCGCATCACGTGCTCATCATTTTCAAAGGTGACCGGCACGCGATGAATCTTACCTTTGCGCTCAATATAAATATTGTGCGCACCGTTGACCATGATTTCAGTGATGCTTTCATCTTCCAATAGTGGTTGCAATGGCCCAAAACCCAGAATTTCAGCCGCAATTTGCTCGAACAGCCGTGACCGTTCAGGACGTGACAATACCAGGTTTTCTTCGGTGAGGATTTGCTCGAATAATTCCTGGATTGTCCGGCGCACCTCGCCGGTTTTGGTGACATCCATGGTGGGGTCTAGCACGGCAAGCAGCTTGTTTTGTACACGTCCTTTCAGGTCATGATAAGTATCCTGGGACGATGGAGCTGCAGGCGCGTTAATGCGCCGGGTTTGCAAACCAGTGGTAGGGCGGTTAATTTGCCCGGTGGTTTGATCCGGTTCATTTCCCTGTAAACGCTTGAGAATGGACATCTATAAAAAAACCTCCAGTAGCAGCTTACCCAAAGGATTAACAGGGGGATGCCGGCTTTTTTTCATCCTTATCTTTCAGGTGCTGCTGTACGATCTCTGCCAGAGATATGATGGCCTTGCTTATGGGATGTGCGCGGTTATCGATGAGGAGGGGAATGCCGCGGTTGATGGCAGTTTTCACCAGCCTGTCATCAAAGGGAATGGTGGCGACTATATCTTGCTTTAAACTTTCTTTTACTTTTTCAGGTGAAATGGAATATTTCTTGTCAAATTGGTTCATGACAAACAGGATTGATTCCCTGCGAATTCCAGATTGGTCTGCCAGGTTTAAGAATTGAACCGAGTTTTTGATGGATGGTATGTCCTGGGTGGTAACAAGGATGATTAAATCAGCCAGTTCCAGGGCTGAACCAACCACGTCGTTGAGATATGAGGATGTGTCGATGATGATGTAGTTGTAAATTTGTTTCAGGTAGAGCAGCAATTTCCCGAATTGCTCGCTGTCAACTCTTTCAGCCAGTTCGGGGCGCGAAGGGGCGGCTAAAATATGCACACCCGAAGCGGCGTGCTTGGTGGTTACGTCATCAATGATTTCTACTTCCAACTCATCAACACGCGGGATTAAATCCAACAGGCTGTTTTTGGGCTTTTCGTTTAAGAATGCACAAATATCGCCGTACTGAATGCTGGCGTCTACCAAAAGCACATTGGTTTTATCGTTTTTCATTGCCAGTGCCATGTTGGTTGAAATGGTAGTGCAGCCAGTTCCGCCCTTGGGACTGTAGATCACAACAATTTTGCCGTGCGCTGCGGAGGTTCCCCCGCCAGGAATGCTGGTGCTGGTAGAACCGGAAGGCGCAGTTGTGGCAGCTTTTGTGCGTTCTTCGGTTGCCATGGCTCCCGCGCGGTTGATGGCGGCCGTGAGTTCATCAATGGAAGGCGGCTTTGTCAGGAAATCGCGGGCACCCGCCAGCATGGCGCGGCGCATGTAGTTTGGGTCGGCCTGAACAGATAGGATGACAACCTGTGCATAGGGTATTTTTTGCCGGATAGCCTCAGTGGCGGTAATACCGTCCATATCCGGCATATTAATATCCATGATGACCACATCAGGTTTGATTTGCTGCGCAGACTGGATGGCTTCTTTACCATTACGGGCAGTGCCAACCACTTCGATATTTAAATCGAACTGGAGAAGACGCTGAATATTTTCACGCGTCTCGTCAATGTCATCAACAATTAAAACCCGGATTTTATCCTGCGCGGGCATACACTCTCCCTGGAAGTTTTGGAATAATCAGATCACTGGTTTGGACGACGGTTTGTTCAAAAATCCTTATTGTTGTGGTTCAGCGGCTGGTTGCGATGTGGTGGGCGGGTAGAGCAAATCGCCAGTGGTCGCAGGTTCCATGCCGTAGGGCAATTTTGCCGGGACAGGCACATTGTACTGATCCATGATAAATTGCAGCGTTACAGCTTCGGTATTGCTAGCCTGGTTATCTCCAGCACTGCGCAGCACCAGGTTAAGCTTGGCGCCGGTCAACATCAAATAATTTAATGAAACAGCATCCTGCGGAGAAACGATCAGGGTGATGATTTCGGGTTTGGCGGGAGGCTGTGGCGCTTCACCTGTTTGCGGCACAGGGGTGGGGGTGGGGGCGGCATCGCCTGATTCACTCACTGCCTGTTGTTGACCGAGCGGGAACTCGCCCACCCACAAGACAACCGCATCTTGCACCAGGGTCTGGCTGACAAGGCGGGGGCGCTGCGCTTCGGATGGAACGCTGTACATGGGGGCATTGGGTCCCAGCACCGGGTCAATTTCAAACCGTCCTTGCGGCGAGCCGCCGGCTTCAATTCCAATGGTCAACGAAGTGACTTCGGAACCGCCTTCGCCTTCACCAGCGGTCACTTTTCCAGGAGCGGTTACCAGCGTGCTGTTGTTGGGTAAACGTGATTGAAAATCAGCGTCCAGGTCAACCATCAGGAACGACGCAATAACATTGACATGGTCGCCTGATTGCAGTGCGTAAGACACGGATGTGAGGCGTGAAATGGGGATGGAAATGGCCACCATGCCTTTGGGAACCTGGAAGGATGCATAAGAGCCTTGCTGTGCATCTGTGAGCAGGCTGGGGGTCAGTGGAACGCCCTGTTCCAGGTCGAAGCGCGTGCGCTTATTAATCACCTGGGCGGCATCAGTGAAGAAAAGGCCCTCCACCATCTGGTTGCGTGGGTAGGCTACCATAGCCAGCATACTTTCGGCTATTGCCGTTCCGCGCGAAACGGGTTGAGCCAGCACAACAATGTTAACCATCTCGGTTCGAGGTTGTTGGGGGGCTGCGGTATCTGGTGCCGCGCTTGATCCGGCGAACAATCTATCTCGCAATAAGAAAGCGCCAGCGCCAATTGCCACAATTAGGACGATTGCAACAACAATTAACAAAATCCCAGTTCTTTTTCGCGATCCACTTGCCATAAAAGCCTCCTACGCAAAACGGCTCGAAATTATTTGAATATTTATCCTATTATACGGTAATTAATTCTGTAAAAAAACAGTCAGACATCATTTTTATAAAAAATTTCGGTTTGCATAATAAGATGAAAAGCCCTGTATAACCAGGGCTTTTCATCGATTTTGAGTAGGAAATACACAATTGGTTACACAGCATTGACGATGTTGCTGAAGATATTACCAATCGCGGGTCCGAGTAGAGCAAGAATAACAATCACAACGACGGCTACCAAAACAAGAATTAACGCGTACTCTACCAAACCTTGTCCTTTTTCTTTAGGAGCAAATAACATATGGATTCACCTCCTCTCTGCTCAAAAGTTTGTTGTTTCTAAACTGTCTTTATTATAGAGGATGGCAATTGAAATTCAAGACCTTTTACATTACAAACACCTTACAACGAAATGGCGGTTTTCTCGTATATATACATAGATTTGATTTGTTGTGGTGTTGTTGTTTACTGTTCTTTTTCACGCTATAATAAAAAAGGTTTGTTTTGATGATTAACGCATTGAAGGAGGCTAAACGCCATGAGTGACATATTCGGTAAAGTAACTGGTGATCAGGATTTCATAACTAAAATTCTTGCAAAACTACCCGGTTTTAGCGGCTACATTGAACGGGCAAACCGCCGCGCTGCCGACAAATTGCTGCGCGAAACCGTGGCTGATCGTTTTGAAGAACAATGGAAACGGATTTCAGGTTTGCAGCGTGATTTGATCAGCAGCGGTGAGATCAAATATGTTGATGATCTTGAATCGGCTGCCATCAAGGTTCGGCAATTTGTTGATCGGGTTCGCCATGCGAGCTATGGATATTCCAGTCTCTTTGATGCTGTGAAAATCAATGAGAAGGAAATTAATGCTCTGTATGAATATGACCTGGCGTTGTTAAATGGCGTGGATGAGTTGACCCATGCGGTTGATAATGTTGAAACTTCCATTGGTTCTGAAGGACTGCCCGCTGCCATTCGGAATGTAATCAACGTTGCCCAGCAGGCTGTGGATGCATTCAATCGCCGTGATGAAGTGGTGATGAGCGGCGGTGAAGGCGAAAGCCCGGTTGCTGGATTGAGTTAAGCTTGTTACTGTCAATCGGAATAAACAATTCTCTTAAATCATTTGGTTAAGATGGAGTGAAGGAATGGCTAGAATTTTTGATGTAGTTGAATATCCGAGTGAGATGGCGGATGAAATTGTCCATCGTTTTCCTGAGACCGGCGTGGCTGATTTGCGCATTGGTTCCCAGGTAATCGTTCGGGAATCTCAAAAAGTTGTGTTCTTCCGTGATGGCAAGGCACTGGATACATTTGGTCCCGGCCGTCATACCATTGTTACGGCGAATATTCCGAAACTGGTTGATCTAATTGGCAAAGTGTTCAATGATCGCACCCCCTTCACCGCTGAAGTGTACTTCGTTTCGATGAAGGAATTCTCCGACCGAAAATGGGGCACTCCACAGCCCATCATCGTGAGAAACCCCGGCATGGGCCTGGGTGTGGCTTTGCTGCAGGGCTTTGGCTCCTACAGCTTCCAGGTCAGCGACCCGCTCCAATTCATCACCCAGATTGTCGGCGCGCAGGGTATTTACCGCACTGGCGAAATCGAAAACCGCCTGCGCAATATGCTGCTTTCCAAGTTGACTGATTTGTTGGGCGAGACCGCAGCAAAGAACAGCGTGGTGGAATTGATTGGGTTGAATGAAGAACTTGGCGCAGGTGTGCGGGCAAAAGCGCAGGATGATTTTGCGGCCATTGGTTTAACCCTGAAAAGTTTCTATATTGCCAACCTTAAACCCTCCGACAAATCTGCTGAAGAACTTCGTGCCATGGGTATGCTGGATATGCAGACCTACACCCAGCTTCAGGCGGCTGATGCCTTGCGGGACGCCGCACAAAATCCAAGCGGCGGTGCGGGCTTGACTGCTGGTATTGGCGCAGGTATGGGATTGGGCAATGTCATAGGTCAGTCTCTCCAGGGAATGACCGGAGCCGGTGCAGCAGCCGGCGGCGCTGCCCAGCAGGCGGCAGGCGCACCGGCCAGCATGCCTTCAGTGATGACCCCTTCTGAAGCAGCGCAATTTATGCGTGTTTCTGAGGAGGATGTGATGGCGGCCATTCAGTCGGGCGAACTAAAAGCCAAAAAGATCGGGAACGCCTATCGCATCAGCAAAGAAGCTTTGCAGGCATTTCTGGGCGGCTAATCTTGAATAAACGGTGAATTCCGGGCAGCCAGGTTAAAACACCTGGCTGCTTTTTTTAATCAAACGATCTTTCCATTCTGTTGTACAATAAATAAAGAAATCCATAATCCTTTCAGGGTAGATAAATGCGATTACAAGAATATCAATGTAAAACCATCTTCGCAAACTATGAAATACCCATACCTAAAGGAAAAGTGGCAACATCAGCGGGGGAAGTGGTTCGAATTGCTGAAGAATTAGACAGCAATGTTGTGATTAAAGCCCAGGTATTGGTGCGAAATCGAAGTAAAGCCGGAGGAATTCGCCTGGCAAAAAGCCCCAAAGAGGCAGAAGAAATTGCCGATGCTATTTTTGGGTTGAGAATTAAAGGCTTGCCAGTGCGAAAGGTGCTGGTTGAAGAGGCGGCTACATTTGAGAAAGAAATCTACCTGGGAATATCCTATAGCCCCACAACCAAGTTGCCAACCCTGTTGGTTTCACTGGAGGGCGGACATGATATTGAAGATGTGGCTGCGGTTTCTCCCGAAAAGATCAAGCAGTTAACCATTGATCCTATGCGCGGACTGATGGATTATCAGGTGCGCGATCTGATGGGCAGCATTGATTTGCCCAGGCATTTTTGGAGGATGTTTTCTGAAACTGTGACGGGTTTGTGGAATGTTTTCCGCGATTATGATGCCATGGAAGTGGAAATCAATCCACTGGTCATTGCACGCGACCAGCGGCTGCTGGCGCTTGATTGCAAAATGGTGATGGACGATTACGCGCTTTTCAGGCATCAAAACGTGATCGATTTGCGCGATACGGATATCGAGGACCTGGCAGAAGCTGAAGCGCGAAAATTTGGGATGAGTTACATTCGATTGAATGGAAATATTGGCGTGCTGGCAAATGGAGCCGGGCTGGCCATGGCGGCTGTTGATGCGATTCAAATGAACAATGGGCAGGCAGCGAATTTCCTCGATATTGGCGAAGGTGAAAATATTCTGCGCATCCGAAAAGGATTGAACCTGATTGTAAAGAACACAGCCGTAAAAGTGGTTTTATTGGTGCAGTTTGGAAGGGGAGATTTCTGTGACGAGTTTGTCAACGGCTTGATTCATGCTGTACGGGAAAGTTGTGGTCATTTGCCAGTGGTGGTTTACTTTAATTGCAATAATCAGAAAACGCAATGCTCGCTCTTGCGCTCATCAGGTTTTATGACTGCCGATTCGCTCGAAGCAGCTTGCAAAGTTGCCGTTTCCATCGCTTCTGGAGAGCGCCATGAGTATTCTAATTGATAAGGATACACGAGTGGTGGTTCAGGGAATTACCGGTAGAGAGGGATTGTCTTATACCTCGTGTATGTTGGATTATGGCACAACCGTGGTGGCGGGCGTCACACCCGGCAAGGGCGGCGAGTGGGTTGCCGAGGGAAAGATCCCGGTTTTCGAATCGGTGAGGATTGCCGTCGAGGCGACCGGGGCAAACACCAGCGTTGTGTTTGTACCCTCGCGGTTTGCCACTGATGCCATTTATGAAGCTGCTGATGCTGGAATTCAACTGATTGTGTGTGTAACCGAGGGTATTCCTGTTCAAGATATGGTGAAATTGCGTCAGTATCTTAATCAGAAATACTGCCGCTTGATTGGTCCAAACTGCGCCGGGGTGTTAACGCCCGGAGAAGGATGCCTGGGAGTCATTCCAAACAGGCTTGCGATAAAAGGTGAAATTGGCGTGGCCTCACGGTCGGGAACCCTGTTGTTTGAGGCGCTCGATGTTCTCAGGCGCCGCAACCTGGGTGTCAGCACCGCGGTAAGTGCGGGAGGCGACCCTATTTGCGGCACAGACCTGGTGGAGTTGTTGGAGATGTTTGAGGCCGATCCACACACTGAACAGGTGGTTTTGCTGGGAGAAATTGGCAGCCGGCAGGAAGAGACGGCGGCTGAGTTTATTGCCAGGAAGATGACAAAGCCCGTGGTGGGATTTATCGCCGGCTTTTTTGCCCCACCCGATAAGACGATTGGGCATGCCAGCGCTCTGGTGGATGGAAAATTTGGCCTGGCGCGTGAGAAAGTGGAAGCGCTGCAGCGTTCTGGTGCACGTTTGGCAGCCAGCCTTGAAGACATCCCCACGCAATTAATTTGACGTTGTTCTGTTTGGTTAAAAGACAAAAACGGGAATGGTTAACCGGTTCCCGTTTTTGTTTTGTTTATAAGCGAACTTATTTTTTGTGATTATCTATGTAATTTATTGCATCACCAACAGTTTTAAGCTGACGGGCATCATCATCAGAAATGGAAATGTCAAATTTCTCGCAGAAACCATCAATCAGGAAAAACTGGTCCATCGAATCTGCTTTTAAATCCTCAATCAACCGTGTTTCCGGTTTTATGCTTGACGCATCAATTTTTAAAACTTCGGCGATCACAGTTACGACTTCATTGAATGTATCACTCATTCGGAATCCTCCTGAAAATGATGAACAAATAAATTCTCTGCTATTGATTTTATCTTGCCCGTGAAATCTGTCAAGAGAGGGCAAGCGGAGAACCGCACTGATACCTATTGTAACCCCAAACCGTTTGGGAAGTTTTGGTATACTTTCACCTATCGAGTATATCCATTTTGGGTTTCTGAAAGATGAGCCATGCATTCAAATCATGATTCCAACCTTTCGGCGCGGAAGGATGATCACATTCGTATAAACCTGGAAGACGATGTTCAATCGGGTATAACCAGTGGATTGAGCAAACTTCATTTCATCCACAATGCCCTGCCGGAAGTGAATCTTGAAGATGTGCAAATGCAGCAAAACCTTTTTGGGAAAAGTGTTCGCGTTCCCATTTTAATTTCTTCCATGACCGGGGGCTCTGAAGCCTCGTTTGAAATCAATTGCCGGCTGGCCCAGGCCGCTCAACAAACCGGGGCTGCCCTGGGGTTGGGTTCCATTCGGACGGGATTGGAACATGCTGAACTGGCTTACACGTTTCAAATCAGGAAGTTTGCACCGGATGTTTTGCTGCTGGCTAACCTGGGGGCGGTGCAATTGGAATACGGTTACACGGTGGAAACCTGCCAAAGGGCGGTTGACCTGATGGAAGCTGATGCCCTGATTTTGCATCTTAACCCGCTGCAGGAAGCGCTGCAGCCAGAGGGGCAAACCCGCTTCAGCGGATTGTTATCGAAGATTGAACAGGTTTGCCGGCAATTACAAGTTCCTGTGATAGCCAAAGAAGTGGGCTGGGGAATTTCAAAAAACACGGCGCAGCAGTTGCTTTCTGCCGGAGTCGCGGCTATTGATGTGGCCGGGGCGGGGGGAACTTCCTGGTCGCAGGTTGAAATGTTTCGCGGCCGCACAGAAGACCAGGTTGAAATTGCCAGGGAGTTTCGTGAATGGGGGATATCAACCTTTGAATCGATTCTCAATGTTAAAACCGCCGCACCAGGTTTGATGTTGATTGCATCGGGCGGATTGCGCGGGGGAATGGATTGCGCAAAATGCCTGTCGCTGGGGGCTGCACTGGCAGGCCTGGCACGACCATTTTTACACAGTGCGGTGCAATCAACCGGGCAGGTAGTTCGCCAAATTCAGCTTATTGGCAGAGTAATCCAGGTCAGCATGTTTGCCACCGGCTGCCGAGACCTGAAAGAATTTAGAACCCGGCCAGTCCTTTATCACGAAGAAAGAGCCATTGAATGAACTTAACCGAATTTGCAACGACAATGAGACTTTCCATTGAAGAGGCTTTAAAACAGGCGGTAGATCGGGCGCCTGACCAAAGTCTTGTGCCCTTTTACGGCTGGCTAACCTATCACATGGGTTGGCAAGGGGAAGGCGCCGGTGTGCAGGCGCAGGGCAAACGCATTCGCCCTCTGATGGTGCTGTTATGCTGCCTGGCTGCGGACGGCGATTGGCAACCGGCTTTACCGGCTGCTGCAGCGGTTGAACTGGTGCATAACTTTTCCCTCATCCATGATGATGTGGAAGACCAGGGAGAGATGCGGCACGGCAGACCCACCGTGTGGGTTAAAGCCGGAACTGCCCAGGCAATCAACGCCGGCGATTTATTGTTCACGCTGGCGCAAAATGCCGTTTTGGGTTTGAAAGATACCATTAATGCACAGGTTGCCTGTGAGGCCGCCTTTGTATTAAACCGCGCCTGCCAGCGGCTTACGGAAGGGCAATTCCTGGATTTGTCTTACGAAAAAAGGGATGATTTGCCTCTGGATGCTTATTTTCCCATGGTGAATGGAAAAACCGCCTCCCTGCTTTCAGCATGCGCTGAACTGGGAGCGGTGTGTGCACAGGTTTCTCCTCCGCGAAGAGAAGCGTTTGCCAGGTTTGGCAACCGGTTGGGAATGGCCTTTCAGGCTGTGGATGACTGGCTGGGAATCTGGGGGGATGCGGCGCTGGTGGGCAAATCAGTTGAAAGTGACTTGCTGAGTAAAAAGAAAACTTTGCCGGTACTGTTTGGTTTGCAGCAGAAGGGCAAGTTCTCTGATCATTGGATGAATGCAAATGAAATTAGACCCGATGATGTGCCGCACCTGGCAAAGCTGTTGGTTGAAGAGGGCGCGCAGGATTATACGGTGCGTGAAGCGGATCGTTTGACCGAAGAGGCACTATCGGCTCTAAAAGAAGCCTGCCCGCGCGAAAGTGATGCCGGCCTGGCTTTGTTGGAACTGGCAAATGCTCTGCTGCGCAGAGACAAGTAGCCCGGTTCCAGTTATTCATGGGCGTATGAAGGAAAATACCCAAAATTGAGAGGAATTGAGATGAAAGTAAATTGCTCTTCAGCTATTCAAAAATCTGCTGCGCTGTTTTGTGAAAGCGAGATGGACACTGAGAAGATCGAAGAAGTGACCAGGGTACTGTTAAAGGCTATTGGCGAAGACCCGGAACGCGAAGGTTTGCAAAAAACGCCTCGTCGTGTTGCAAAGATGTATGATGAACTTCTTTCGGGGTATCGCACAGATCCAGAAAAACTGGTGAATGAAGCGCTGTTCGATGTTGAATACGATGAAATGGTGATTGTGCGTGATATTGAATTTTACAGCCTTTGCGAACATCACATGCTGCCATTTATCGGCCGGGCACACGTGGCTTATATGCCCAAGGGTAAAGTGATCGGGCTATCCAAAATTCCGCGCATTGTCGATATGTTTGCCCGCCGGTTGCAGGTTCAGGAACGCCTGACCCGCCAGGTGGCTGATTTTTTGGATGAATTGCTGCATCCCATGGGAGTGGCGGTGGTGATGGAAGGATTGCACATGTGCTCTATGATTCGCGGTGTGCGCAAGCATGATGCACGCATGACAACCTCAACCATGCTGGGCGCCTTCCGAACCAATCTTGCCACACGCACCGAATTTTTGGACAACATTTCACGCGGAGCTGAGAGTTTACATTTCTAATGACGGCAGATAATATAAAAATCTTGTTATTTGACATGGACGGTGTGCTGGTTCGCCCGGGGGGATATGGGGCCGGTGCGGATGTCACATTGAAATATTTTTTTGATAAGTTCCATTTACCGTTATATTCTGATGACCGCCGAATGCGGGTATGGTTTGAAGCAGCCGGGGTGTCAAGTGAGTGGGATATGGTGCCTATAACCCTGGCGGTTATCCTGGACCGTATCCTGGGATTTTGCCCCAGCGAACATGCACTTGAGAATTTTGAACAGGTGAGCCGGCACTTTGAAAAAGCGGTGATTCCAGAGACTGAATTTGAATTTCAATCCATTGTGCAAACCTTGCAGCCGCATTTCTCGCGCCAGCCTGCCCCGGCTGATGCCATTTTGGATCTGATCCAAAGCGATGAAGGGGTGTTTTTATTCCCAGCGTTGCAGAAACACCCTGGTCTTGCCAGGTTGATTTTGCGCCATTCACGCGACGAGGGGAACTCTGCCGTAAACCGAGTTTTCCAAAACTATGTGCTGGGCGACAGGATTTTTGAACAGGTTTATGGAAGAAAAGCGGAATTTGAAGCCGAATCGGTTCTGTTGAAATATGACAAACCGCTTTTATCACCCGAATGGCGAAAGAGAATTTTGCAATATCGCCAGGAGAAAAAATTGTTTCCCGTGGCTTTTACAGCACGTCCATCTTCAGCGCCGAAGGAAAAACAGGATGGGCATTTGGGATATTCTCCTGAAGCCGAAATGGCGCTTTCGCTGCTTGGTTTTGAAACCGTGCCTGTAATGGGCTATGGAAGAATGGTTTATACCGGTTCGGTTTACCAGGTGGACGCTGACTCACTTTTAAAACCTTCACCTTTTCAAGCGTTGGCGGCGGCGATGGCTGCCTGGAGTGGGAGCGAATGGGAAGCTCTACAATGGGCAATGGAAGTTTACAGCCGTCAGGCTGATGATTTCACTGCAAATGGCGGGCTGCCCCAAAAATTTGAATTGCATGTTTTTGAAGATTCAGCAGGTGGAATTCGGGCGGCTAACCGCGCCGCCGAGATATTGCGCTCGAATGGGTATGATGTGAGCTTTTTTGGCTGGGGAATTGCGACCGTTGAAGAAAAGATTAAGGCATTGCAAAAAACCGGTGCGCCGGTTTTTGACGATGTTAACCTGGCATTGAATGCAGCTCTGCAATAAAAAAAGTGGGCGGAATAAAAAAATCCGTCCACTTTTTGAACCATTTCAAAATAGCGGCTACATCATACCCCAGCCGAGATCCACTCCTTCTTCAAGCATTGAGAAGTCCCAGGGGTCCAGCGCTAGATCGATGGAGGCGGGGCGTTTTAAAGCATCTTCTGTTTTCAACCGAACACTCTCGATGAGAACCGAGGCATAGGGACAAAAAGGTGTGGTCAGGATCATTTTTACCATCACGCTGTCATCTGTGATGGTAACATCACGAATCAAGCCCAGGTCGATCACACTCAATCCAATTTCAGGGTCAATCACGTCACGCAAACCAGTGCGCAGTGTTTCACAAAGCTGTGGATTGTCGGCTTCGGATTGCCAGACAGCACGGTTCGATTTGTTTTCCTGATCACTCATGTTGCATGTCCTTCCTGTTGGGTATCTTGGTTGTGAATCAAAAAGCTGCAATGCGAGTCGCCGTTATGGATACAACTCACTTTTTCAGATGGAACGGCAAGAATGGATGAAATGATTGCCTGATCCATGATACATAATTCGGGGTGTTTTTGTGAAATATGATAGTAAGGGCAGCTTATGGTGTTGATGTAATAGCCATCGGAGGTTCTGTCAATTTCAATTGAAAAACCTTCTTTTGACATGATTTCTTTCAATAAGTCCAGTTTGCCTTCCAGTGATAATTTTTTACTTTTTTCTGAATAGGTTTCTGCTAACTCTTGCGCCAACTGTTCAAACAAGTCCTGAAGAGTTTTTTCAGGCAGGCTCTTTTTCAATTGGTCAATCAAGCGGTTTGTCAGGCGCAAATAACCCGCCGGGAAGCGTTCCAGGCCCTTTTCGGTCAGATAATAGACCAGGCGTGGCCGGCCAACTCCGTGGCGTTCTTCCTCAGCCATAATCACACCTTCAGCTTGAAGATTGATCAAATGGTGGCGAACTGAGATGTTGTTAATTCCCACCGATTCAGCCAGTTCGCTGATTGATGAGCGAGGCTTTTTCATTAAGTTTTGCAGAATTAGGTCGCGTGTACTTTTCATGTGCGGAAAACTCTATTCACAAGTATGAAAAATCAATAATCTTTTGCCAGTATATCAAATGTATTAAAAATTGTCAATATATTAGATTATTATCTTAATTATTCTGCGGGGAAGGAAAGGGATTATTAACCTTCAATAAATTGCAAAAAATCTGTTGTTTTTTGTCGAAATATCGCAAAAAATAGCTGAAATTCGGTGGTAATACATAAAAAAATGGCCGTTTGTTTATCTGAGCGCTGTTTTTCTTGTTTTGGGCGTGTAACTAAATATATTATATTTTTATCTAAAATATTGACTAGCCTGTTTTCTCATGCTATAATCTGCGTGCATTACAACCGGTATGCTATCTCATAAAAAAATGGGGTCTGGAATCCCATCAGGAGTAAGGATTAATGGCTGAATTAGTTATTCGCAATCTGCATGTTAATGTTGAGGGCGTTGAAATATTAAAGGGAGTAAACCTTACTGTTCCCGCAGGTGAATTTCACGCCATAATGGGACCGAATGGCACGGGAAAATCAACCCTCGCCTATACTCTGGCGGGGCACCCCAGTTATGAGGTGTCAGAAGGGGAGGTGCTGTTTAAAGGAATCAATGTTCTGGATTTGGAACCCGATCAGCGGTCTCATCTGGGGCTTTTCCTGGCTTTTCAATACCCTGTTGCTGTTCCCGGGGTTACGATGGCCAACTTTTTACGCACTTCATTAAATTCACACCGCAAGGCTTTGGATGAAACGGACAAGGGCGTGTCTTTGCTGGAGTTCCGCAAGGTGATGAAGGAAAAGATGAACCTTCTGAAAATGGATCCTGCTTTTGCGGGACGTTACCTGAATGATGGCTTTTCAGGCGGTGAAAAGAAACGCGCCGAGGTGCTGCAAATGGCTGTGCTTCAGCCCGAAATGGTGGTGTTGGACGAAACCGACTCCGGGTTGGATATTGATGCGCTGCGTATTGTTTCGGAGGGTGTAAATGCTTTACGCAATCCCAACCTGGGAGGGTTAATCATCACCCACTATCAGCGCATTTTGAATTACATCAAACCCGATATTGTGCATGTAATGATGGACGGCAAAATTGTGTCTTCGGGTGGCCCCGAGCTTGCTTTGGAATTGGAAGAAAAAGGTTACGAATGGGTTCGTGAGAAATTTCTTCAAAATTCTGAAACCGCCTGAAATTTTTATTTTTATCGAGAGAACATAAGAGGCTTACAATGGCGGAGCAAACATCGAATGACTTTTTAAATGAATTGGATGATTATAAGTACGGATTCCGCGATCCTGATAATTATCTTTTTAAAGCAAGTAAGGGATTAAACCGCCGGGTGGTGGAACAAATCTCTTCCATGAAGGGGGAGCCGCAATGGATGCTGGATTTTCGCTTGAAAGCGTTGGAGCATCATTTGCGAAGGCCGGTGCCCACCTGGGGGGCTGATCTGTCAAGCCTGGATCTGGATGATATTTACTATTATGTCAAGCCAACCAGCGGACAGGAACACTCGTGGGATGATGTGCCGGAATCAATTAAAAATACCTTCAACCGTTTGGGAATCCCTGAAGCTGAACAAAAATTCCTTGCCGGTGTGGGTGCTCAGTATGAATCGGAAATGGTGTATCACAGTATTCAAAAACACCTGGAAGAGAAGGGGGTTGTGTTTTTGAGTATTGAAGATGGTTTGCGTAACTACCCCGATCTCTTTCGAGAGTATTTCGGTACGGTGGTTCCGATTGAAGATAATAAATTTTCAGCCATCAACAGCGCAGCGTGGTCGGGTGGTTCGTTTGTGTATGTTCCACCGAATGTAAAAGTGGAAATGCCGCTGCAAGCCTATTTCAGACTGAATATTGCCCAGATGGGACAGTTTGAGCGGTCGTTGATCATTTTAGACGAAGGTGCCCAACTACATTATGTTGAAGGATGCACAGCGCCCCAGTACACCACCAATTCATTCCACAGCGGGGTAATTGAAATCATCGTGAAACGCGGCGCCCGTATGCGCTATACCACCATTCAGAACTGGTCGAAAAATGTGTTCAACCTGGTGACGCAGCGGTCGGTTGTGCATGAAGATGCGACCATGGAATGGGTGGATGCGAACATGGGTTCAAAAGTAACCATGAAGTACCCTTCTTGCTACCTGGTGGGCAAAGGGGCGCACGGTGAAATTCTTTCCATGGCTTTCGCGGGCGAAGGCCAACTTCAAGATGCCGGTGGAAAGATGCTGCACATGGCGCCATACACATCCAGCAAAATCACTTCCAAATCCATCAGCAAAGACGGCGGGCGCGCATCTTATCGCGGTCTGCTGAAAGTGCAAAAGGGTGCGGTGGGTGTGCGGTCAAATGTGGTGTGCGATGCACTACTGCTTGACCCGCAGTCAAAAACGGACACTTACCCGACAATTGAAATTGAAGAACAGGATGTAAACATCGGTCACGAAGCTTCAGTTTCCAAAGTTGGCGAAGAACAATTGTTTTACCTGATGAGCCGCGGATTGAGCGCTGAAGATGCCACAACCATGGTGGTTTCCGGGTTTATCGAACCCCTGGTTAAAGAACTGCCCATGGAATATGCGGTTGAAATGAACCGGTTGATCCATCTTCAGATGGAAGGTTCAGTCGGGTAATTTTTATTTGAATTTTTTTGAATGACGATATGACAACCATGACGACAAAACCACGTGTAATCATTCACAAGGCGGATTCGAGAAAACCTGTCCAAACTGATTTTGTTTTTGGACAGGACGCGGTTCGTTTTGTTTCTCACAACGAGTATTTAAAAAACCTACGCTCAATGGCGCTGGAGAAATTTCAAACCTTGCCCATTCCATCGGTCAAAGATGGCGACTCCTGGCGTAGAACAGATTTGAATCATTTCCACCCTGGCAGATTTAAGATTGTTGATCCTGAAAATTGCCAGGATCTGCCGGAAATTCCGGAAGACCTGCGAAAGCCGGTGGTTGCCACAGCGCATGCCGGGCAAATTTCCCTCTCGCCGGGATGTGTGGACGCCTGGATTTTGCCAGAGCTTTCTGCCCAGGGGGTTGTATTTTCTGATCTCCTGACTGCTGAACGGGAACACTCTCAATTGCTTGAGAAGATCCTTGGCAAACTGGTGCATCCAGAGGATGGAAAATTTGCGGCGTTGGTGGAAGCCTTTGCGCAAACGGGTGCGTTGTTGTATGTGCCCAGGGGTGTGCATGTTGACCTGCCCTTGCATGTTTTGCTGTGGTCGGTGGGTGAAAATCTTGTCAACCCGGCGCATATTGCCGTGGTTTTGGAAGACGGCGCTGCAGCGACTTTTGTGCTGGAAACAGTGTCACCACCAGACGGAAATGATGAAACCATGAATGCCCTGGTGCTGGAAATTTTGGTGGGTGAAGATGCGCATTTGAACTTTGTGGAATTGCAATCACTGGGGCAGAAGGTGTGGAACTTTAGCCACGAACGCGTTGAGGTGGCGAAAGACGGCAGTGTGGACTGGATTTTTGGCGCCGCCGGCAGTCACCTAACCAAGAGTTTTCTGAATTTGGAATTGACCGGACAAGGAAGCAGTGGAAAAATGTCTGGTTTCTATTTTGCTGACGGCGTCCAGCATCTTGATCACGACACCAGGCAAAATCATCTTGCACCCAACACAACCAGTGATTTGTTGTTCAAAGGCGCGCTGTTGGGTGAAAGCCGGTCTGTATGGCGCGGGATGATTTATGTGGCTCCTGGAGCGGCAGGGACGGATGGCTACCAGTCGAACCGCAACCTGGTGCTAGACCGGCGTGCAAGAGCTGATTCAATCCCTGGATTGGAAATCAACACCGATGATGTGCGCTGCACTCACGGTGCGACGGTTGGACAATTGGATGCCGACCAGATATTCTATTTGCAAAGTCGTGGAATTCCATATAAAGAAGCCGAGAAACTGGTTGTTGCCGGATTTTTTGAGCCGGTGTTGAAACGAGTTCCTTTTGAAGGAGTGCGGCAGCGGTTTGAGCAATTGATTGTTAAGAAAATGAATTACCTGGATGAGAATAGCAAATGAAGCCTTTGAAATATGGGACTAACGGCGTCGTTAAAGGGAACAGTGATTTCAGTCACTATTATTTCAAAGAGCAATATGCTAAAATTATTGTTTAACACGTAAATTTTGGGAGATGAAAGTATGACAACTGTTCCCTATATGAGACCCCCCGATCCGGAATTTTCCTACAGCGTTGGCGATACGGTGGAAGTTTTTTGCGACCACGAAAAGAGCGGCGAACGCGTGCGTGGCTGGTTGAAAGGTATTGTTGCTCAGGTCGATTCGAAAATGGTTGCCGTTCAATTTCGCAGCAACGTTTTTTTGACTGACGGTTGGATGGTGCCGGATCATATCCTCTGGTACCCGGTTCATTCATCCAGCATTCGGAAACCTTTCAAACGACCGAAGCAGGAAATACCTTTTCAAGAACTCTAGGTGATGGAGATTTAAGTTTGTTTTGGCGGTGAAAATGACTGATCTGATGATCGCGCAAACAGTGAAAGTTGAAAAAATTCGCCAGGATTTCCCTATCATTACTCGGGAAATAAGGCCCGGCGTGCCGCTGGTTTATTTTGATTCAGCGGCCACTTCTCAGAAACCTTCGGCTGTTATTGAAGCGATGAATCGCTATTATCGAAATAGCAATGCCAACATTCACCGGGGTGTTTACACCCTGGCTGAAGAAGCCACTGCTGATTACGAACAGGCGCGCCAATGGGTGGCTGAGTTCATTGGCGCCGGCAGCAGCCGCGAGGTGGTTGTGACGCGCGGCACCACCGAATCCGTCAATCTTGTGGCTTATTCCTGGGCGCGTCATTTTCTCAAAGCTGGCGACCTGGTGGTGTTAACCGAAATGGAGCACCATTCCAACCTGATTCCCTGGCAAATTTTGGCGCAGGAACACGGCGTTCGATTGGAATTTGTAAATATGACGCCAGACGGCCAGCTGGATTTGGAAACATATCATCATTTGCTTGAGCAAAATCCCAAGCTGGTTGCTTTTGTGCACGCTTCCAATGTGCTTGGAACCATCAATCCTGCCAGGCAGATGATCGAAGCCGCGCATCAGGCCGGCGCAATTACCCTGGTGGACGGCGCGCAATCAACCCCGCACATCCCGGTCAATGTGGTTGACCTGGGTGCAGATTTCTTTGTTTTTTCAGGCCACAAAATGTGCGGCCCAACCGGGATTGGAATTTTGTACGGGCGTGAACAACTGCTGGAAGCAATGCCTCCCTTTATGGGCGGCGGCGACATGATCTTAAAAGTGGAACTGCGCAGCTTCACGCACAACGATCTTCCCTACAAGTTTGAAGCGGGTACGCCATCGATTGCAGAGTTGATTGGTTTTGGCGCTGCTGTCAATTACTTGAAGTCAATTGGAATGGATGCCATTGCAGCACATGAGAAAGAAATTGTTACTTATGCTTATCAGCGTTTGAGCGCAATCGACGGCATAAAAATCATGGGACCGACCCCCGAATATCGTGGTGGGGTGCTGGCTTTTACCATGGAAGGAATTCACCCGCATGATGTGGCGCAGATGCTGGATCGTGACGGTATTGCCGTGCGAGCGGGTCACCACTGCGCCATGCCGCTGCACCGCAAATTCAATGTGCCGGCATCAACCCGCGCCAGTTTTTACCTCTATAACACAATCGAGGAAGTGGATAAACTGGCAGACTCGTTGAAAAAAATTAAAGGTATATTTGGTTAGTTATGTTTTCAAGGAACTTTTTATGGATGACCTCTATCGGGAAATAATCATTGAACGGCATAAAAATCCATTGCACCGCGGATCATTAGAGCATGCCAACATTTGCTTTGAAGATGAAAACCCGTTGTGCGGCGATCACATCCGCCTGGAGTTGCGTGTAGATGAAGATAACCGCGTGGTTGAGGCTGTTTTTAATGGAAACGGCTGCGCCATTTCAACGGCATCGGCTGATTTGTTGATTGACTCAATCATTGGAAAAACAGTGGATGAAGTTAAGGCAATTACCAAGGAAGATATACTGGATATGCTGGCGATCGAACTGGGGCCAGTGCGCCTGAAATGCGCCCTGCTGCCTTTGAAGGTTCTTAAAGCCGGAATTTACGGCGTGCAACAGGCGACCGATGACTTGATAGAAGGGGAACCGAACCCATGAGTGCCTTATTTGATGAATCGAAATTTGATTTTACACCCGTGGTGGCTAAAGACGAATTGCCAGATGGGGAGCGCCTTTTCCTTGAAGTTGATGATCAACCGGTGGTAATTGTAAACCTTAAGGGAGAATTATTCGCCTTCAGTGACATGTGCACCCACGACGGCGAAACGCTGGGCGACGGTGAAATTGAGGGGTATGAGATTATTTGCCCGCGGCACGGCGCCCGTTTTGACCTACGCACCGGCGAAGTGACCCGCCTGCCAGCCACAGAGTCCATTCCGGTTTACCCGGTGCGGATTGCCGGTGATTTCATTGAGTTTGGTTTTCCAAAAGAGTAGAAGAATTGATGAAAGCGAAAACAGCGATCCAGGGCAGGATCGCTGTTTTTTATCCTTTTGAGATAATTCTATTCTTTGCCAAACCGGCCCACAATGCACAGGATGTCAAACCCTTCAGCATAGGGGCGCTCGGCCAGGGCGCCGTTGCGGATAAGTGATGCGCGGGTGAGATCGGCGTTGAAATAATACTTGTCGCGGTAGGTGGTGTATTGTGACAACGCTTCAATTTTGCGCTGCACGTCTTCTTCGCTGACTTCTACCAGGAAATGCGGGAAAAACCCGTGGCTGCTGCGGATTACATCATAACCCAGCAGGGTGGTGCCGCGGAAGGCGCGCAGAGCCTCATCTGTGATGGTGTTATGGTCCTGGTGCACATCGGATCGGGTGTGCACAAACACCATTTCAGGATGGTATTTTCGATGCAATGCCAGCAAAAATTCCAGTATCTCTTGCCGCGCCTGGGGAAACTTACGGGTTTCAAATTCTCCCACGATGATGTTTTCGCGCGGGACTTGTAACACTGCCATGCTGTTGTAATGCTCAGTGACAATGGTTTTCAGCGCGGGGTTTTTCTGGTTGTCCGAAAGGGTGACGCAGACGACGTTGGCCTGTTTTACAATTTGCGAAATCAGGGCGCCGCAGCCCAGTTCAATGTCATCGGGGTGTGCGCCGATGAAGAGCAGCGTTTCCCCGGAAAAACTCATGGTGTGATTCATTTGGTATCCCTTATTTGGTGCCCAGGATGCCGCCAACCACCTTGGTCATCACCAGTTTGCCATCGCGTTTCAGGTAATCGGCGGCCACTTTTTCAATATCCCGCATAATTCTCTCGAAATCATCTTTGCCCTGGAAGAAGCTGCCCCACAATTTGCGGTCTTCAGAGAGCGAGGCGCGTGTGTATGAGACAAACGGCTCAACGCTGTCGAAAGTGAGGGGATTGTCAAAGCGTTTCATTTCAGCTTTGGAGAACATCTTTTGCACGGTGGGGAAAAACTGGCTTTCGTAGCGCGAGCTGCCGGGCATGGGGGGAATTTCCTTGTGAGTGGCGTCGCGGATCACATCGTAGAACAGTTTCTTGTTTTCGGGCAGCGGGCCGGTGGTGAAGAGCGTGCCGCCGGGTTTGAGAACGCGGTGCATTTCGCTGATGGTAAAATTGACATCTTCGGCGTAATAAATGGCAAAACAGCACGATATTAAGTCGAAGGTGTTATCTTCAAACGGGAAGCGCTGGTTGAAATTCAATTCCATGAATTTGACAGCGTTGCCGTATTTCTGGTTTTCCTGGCGCGCCTGGGTGAGCAGTTCTTGTGATACGTCGCCGCCTGTGATGTCACATTCGCCGTTCAAGTAGGTGTGGTATGAGAAACACTGTTTGCCTGCACCGCAGCCGATGTCCAGGATTTTCATGCCTTTGCGCAGGGGCAGAGTTTCCAGCATCCACTGGTCAATGTTGCGCCCGCCGAACTTGTTGTGAATGTCAATGCGGGTGAGCAGGTCGCTGGTGGTTTCTTTATAATCGATTTTCATAAGCCCTCGTATATTATTTAATGTTTTGTAAAGGGAGTATATTATAACTGGTAGTAAAGATTAGGGAAAAAAATCCGAATGTAAATAATAGAATGACTATATAATTAGCCAATATTATCAATTTTATTTTTCTGAGGGGCGGCATCTTGTTATGGTTGGTGTAACATTCTTTCTGTAAAATAGCGAACCTTAACAAAAGCGGTGAGTC
>CAZOKH010000023.1:0-42817 GCA_964580315.1 uncultured Anaerolineaceae bacterium
GACCTTCAAAAGATGGACCTTCCTGTCTCACAGGATGAACCCTTATCAACCGCTGAACCTTCCATTGAGTCAGTGATTGCTGAAATGGAAACCACCCCTCAAATTGATGAAACCGCGCAGTTTGAGAAGCCAGAATTAATCGTTGAAGAATTCGAGTGGTTAGAGACTAAGCCTGAGCAACACACTGAAACGGCGGCGGAAGAATTTGAGACACCCGCTGATGAAATCATAACTCCTGTTGAAGAACCAGAAGCAGTAGTGGAAGAATCTGAAGAACCGGCTGTTGAATACACGCCGCCCCTGGAAGAGCCCGAATCAACAATAGAAGCGACAGAGGCGATCACTGATGAAGTGGAAGCTCCATTTGAAGAAATGGAACAGCCCATAAAAGACCTTGAACCGCCTGTCTGGATTAATGAATTTGAGCCCGAGACCCCGGCAAGTGAGACGGCAGGTGAATCCATACCCGGAAATTCAACTGAAGATGTGGATGCTGCCATGGCCTGGCTGGAATCGCTTGCAGCCAACCAGGGAGCTGATCCTGAAACACTGATCACCTCCCCCGCAGAACGCTCTGAAACGCCGCCCGACTGGGTAATGCAATTAAAACCGGAAGATGCTGCAGAGCCCACACCCACTATTGCCGATCAATTACCCGAATTTTCCAGGGATGAAAGCCCGGTTGAAGAAGTTGTTGAAAGCAGTGCACCTCCAATCCAGCCGGATGAAACCGAATTAGAAAGCCCGGTTCAGGAACTGGAAGAACAACCCGACCTGGACGATCTCGAAAGCTGGCTGCGCTCACTGGATGAGGCAGATGAGGTCTTGGAAGAAACGCCCGAAGAAACCATTGAAGAAGAACCCGTAAGCTTCCAACCAACTGAGGTTATCGAACCGCCCATTGAAATACAGCCCCTGGAAGAGGAACCACAATCTCAACCCGATTCAACCCCTGAATGGTTGAAACTGGCAGAAGAAGAACTATCCATAAATCCACCCGTCGCCGGTGAACAGGGTTACTCCTCGCCCAAACCAGTCGAAACCATTGAACCCCCCACCGAGACCGCGCCAACCGAAGATGTGGAACAGCCTGGGATCCCGCCTGCATCCGCGCTGCCTGCCTGGTTATTAGAATTGGAACAGGAAGAATCCGCGTCCGCTTCAACCGGCATGGAATGCATACCGGAGGAAGAAGCTGAACCCCAGCCAGAAATTGCGGCTGAAGTAGAGGCTGAACCCCAGCCAGAGATTACGGCCGAAGTCGAGGCTGAACCCCAGCCAGAGATGGCGGCTGAAGTCGAAACTGAACCCCAGCCAGAGATTACGGCCGAAGTCGAGGCTGAACCCCAGCCAGAGATGGCGGCTGAAGTCGAAACTGAACCCCAGCCAGAGATTACGGCCGAAGTCGAGGTTGCGCCTCAGCCAGAGTTGGAAACTGCAAGCTCACAACCCGCCGCTTCAACCAAATCGGTTGCGATGCCTTCAAATTTGCCCGAGGACCTTCCTCAATTAATGGACATTTTCCGTCAAAAAATTGACCGGAGCGAAGCCCTCGACACAGTCATTGACGAGTTGCTCACTACATCTTTTCGTTTCCCAGTGGAACCTTCCATCTGGGAAACTCTCGGTGATGCTTACCTCCAATCGGGGCAAATTCAAAACGCACTGGATGCCTATTCGAAAGCGGAAGAGTTATTGCGATAATCTCCGGTGCAATAATTCCAAAAATTCAATATTGATATCATTCACTGGAACACCATGACAGAAATTGATGATGTAACGCCAATTCGCGGTCAGTATTTAAAGATTAAAAGCCAATATCCCAACGCCATCCTATTCTTTCGATTGGGTGATTTTTATGAAACCTTCGACCATGACGCCGAAATCACATCGAAAGAACTGGATATCGTGCTCACTTCGCGCGCCGTCGCCAAAGGGACACGCATTCCCATGGCGGGCATTCCCTATCACGCCGTTGAAAATTACCTTTCCCGCCTGATTGAAAAAGGATACCATATCGCTATTTGCGAACAGGTGGGCGACCAGCCGCATAAGGGGCTTTTCGCTCGAAAAGTTGTGCGGGTTGTCACCCCTGGCACCGTAATCGAACCAGGTCTATTGCAGGGTGATAAAAATAATTACCTTGCATCTGTAATCATTCAGGAGCAAAAAGCCGGCCTGGCTTACGTCGATATCACCACAGGCGAATTCTTTGCAACCGAATTGGAAAGCAAAGACCTCAACGTTCAGCTTCGCGCTGAACTCATCCGTCTCCACCCCGCCGAATTTCTACATCCCGAAGGCGCCCCGCCGCCCTATGAAAACCGTGGATTTCCCACTGCGCTGCCCGCCTGGCGTTTTGAGGCCAACCGCTGCAAAGAGACATTGCTCAAACATTTCCAGGTGGCTTCACTGGATGGGTTCGGGCTGCGGGAAATGGGCCTGGCAGTACGCGCTGCCGGCGCCCTCGTGCAGTATTTACAGGAAACCCAGCCGGAAGCGTTGTCCCTCCTCACCACTCTAGCAACCTACTCGTTGAATGAATTTATGACCCTGGACGCAGCCACCCGCCGCAACCTGGAATTGACCGAGACTATTCGCGGCGGTGACGAGAAAGGGTCGCTGCTGCACGTGTTAGACTGCACCATCACCCCCATGGGCAAACGCCTGATGACCCAGTGGGTTAGCAAACCCCTGCTTGACCTTGCCCAAATCCACGAACGTCAAGATCAGGTTGCATTTTTCATTGAAAATGGCTTGCTGCGCAGTGAATTGCGAGGCAATCTGTCAAACCTGCCCGATCTCGAACGGCTGGTCAATCGCATAATCAGCGGGCACGCCCTGCCGCGCGACCTGGTGGCGCTTCGTTCTGCCCTGCAGCGATTTTCTGTCATCCGCAAATCATTTTCATCCATGCCTGAGAACAACCCGCTCCAATCGCTGTTGGCGCATTTCCATCCTTGCAGCACGCAAATCGAATTGTTGGAGCAGTCCATCAGTGACGAACCTCCAGCCACTTTGCAAAACACGGGCATCATTCGCCCTGGCTTTTCCGCCGAACTGGATAATGTCATCCAGGCATCACGCCACGCGCGCGAATGGATTTCAAACCTTGAAAGCGTCGAGCGCCAACGAACGGGTATAAAAAACCTGAAAGTTGGTTATAACAAGGTCTTTGGCTATTACATTGAAATTACCAACAGTAACAAAGAACTGGCGCCTTCAGATTACATTCGCAAACAAACCCTGGTGAATGCTGAGCGTTTCATCACGCCGGAAATGAAGGAGTATGAAACGCTGGTGCTAAACGCAGATGAGCGTATTCGTGAAATTGAAGTGCGCCTTTTTCGGGAAATTTGCACACAACTGGCAGCATCCAACGCTGAACTGCTGGAAGCAGCCCGCAGCCTGGCGCAATTCGACGTGCTGTCATCGCTGGCTGACACTGCCGCACATAATGCTTACATTCGGCCGATAGTCACCGATGACTGTGTACTTGAAATCATGGATGGACGGCATCCGGTGGTCGAGCATTCCCTGCAGGCTGAGCGTTTTGTTCCCAATGACACCGTTTTTGAACCGGGAGAAATTGTCCGCCTGATCACTGGTCCCAACATGAGCGGCAAAAGCACCTTCCTGCGTCAAACCGCCCTGATCGTTTTGATGGCTCAAATGGGCAGTTTTGTGCCAGCCGCTTCAGCGCACATTGGCCTGGTTGACCGCATTTTCACCCGCATCGGCGCACAGGATGAGATTCACGCCGGCCAATCAACCTTCATGGTTGAAATGATCGAGACATCCAACATTTTGCATCACGCCACCAATCGAAGCCTTCTGGTATTGGATGAAATCGGTCGGGGAACCAGCACCTACGATGGTGTATCCATTGCCTGGGCAGTGGTGGAATATATCCACAATCAACCTTCGCTGCGCGCCCGCACATTATTTGCCACGCACTATCACGAATTGACCCAGCTAAATGACATATTGCCGGGCGTGCGCAACTACAATGTTGCTGTGGCTGAATCGGACGGCAAGGTGGTATTCCTGCATCGCATTGTGCCCGGCGGCACTGACCGTTCCTACGGTATTCATGTAGCCCAACTGGCAGGCATGCCGCGCCCCGTCATTCAACGGGCTGATGAAATTCTCAAACAGCTTGAGGCATCTTCCGGATCAGTGGTTAAGCAAACCCCCATTTTCACCCAGCAGTTGGCGCTTTTTCCCGAAACCAACCCGCTATTGGAAGATATCAAGAACCTGGACATCAATTCCTTAACGCCCATCGAAGCACTTAATAAGCTGTACGAATGGAAAAGCAAGTTCGCCGATCCAGACAAAACCCCAAAATAGGCTTTACGGCTTCATTGATGCTTTCAAATCTTGCAGTAACTTAACCGGGTTATTACGATAGGTAAATAACGGCAGTTCTTCGCTGGACAATGCCAGCAGCGTTTTATTCAAAAACTGGTTTACCGGTGTGGCCACATTGCATTTCTCGCCAAACCGCACCACTGCGCCGTTCAAATAATCAACCTCAGACTGCTTTCGTCCCTGGTGCAAATCAATGTGAAAAGACGGCATTTTTTCACCCCTGCCGCCGCCCACTGCATTGGTCAGCAGCGGTTGGCTGATTGCCAGCGGCAAGAATTGTATCGCCCTGGCAAGCAAACGCACCGGGGTTCCCGGCAAATCGGTTACTTCAATGTGCATGGCAGCCATGACTTTCAATAACTCCCGCA
Organism: uncultured Anaerolineaceae bacterium; assembly: GCA_964580315.1. Classification (GTDB taxonomy): domain Bacteria; phylum Chloroflexota; class Anaerolineae; order Anaerolineales; family Anaerolineaceae; genus CAZOKH01. The sequence goes on from CAZOKH010000023.1 coordinate 4,743, forward strand.
ATTGCAAAATCTCCATGCGATATAACGTCGGCGTCGCGTATATTTGGGCTGGAGTCATATCCAGGATGGCAGATGAGGCATTGGCAATCACATTGGTCAACATTTTTGACCACTTCATGCTGTCTGCCCGGGCATAGCGCACGGGTTTCAATCCCGCCGCCTGAAACACCTGGATCAAATCGTCCACGATGGGATGTTCCGAGGCGAACCCAATTCCTCGCAATTTTTCTAAAATGATTTCACCATTAGAGCTTTTTCCAATGGCCGTGGTGACGCTGGCAGCAATCACCCGGTCAGCGCCAAGTGCTGAAGCCAGCACGGCTTCATTTTCAACGCCGTTTTGAAAACTGATCAAAGGCGGCAAATCGCGCCAGTAGGCCGAGATCCCGTCAAAAAAACTCTGTGTGTCAAAAGATTTCACAGCCACCATGGCTGCATCAAATGGTCCCTGGCTAAAAGCCGCATCCAACGATTCGAATATTTGAACATTTTTTAAACGATGTTCACGTTGTCCCAGTCTCAAACGCAAGCCGTTTTGCTGCACCTGGGCAATCACCGCCGGACGATCAACAAAAACCACTTTTTGACCACTCAATAACAGACTACCGCCAATATAGGTTCCAATAGCCCCTGTACCAAAGCATAAAACCCTCAATTGAGGATTGTTCAAGTTCGTCACAATGCGCATCCTTTCAAATTACTATTCAAATCGATTATTCTTGAGTTGTCCAATTTCGTGCGCCGCGCAGAAAGACATCGCCTGCCATGGGTTTCTTCCCGGCTGGCTGCACTTCATCCAAAACCAGCCGGCCGCCGTTGGCGCGAATGGCAGGATACCCATCAATCAATGATCTCTCCCCTGCCAAACCAGTTCCGCCACTGGAAACATGCGCCCGGTGGACTTTGATTAATTCCTGCCCGAGCCAAAAATGCGCACAGGGCCAGGAATGATATGCCCGCACACAGCGTTCCAGGTAATCAACATCTTGAGTAAAATCAAGCAGCGCCTGTTCTTTTTTCAACATGGGGGCATAGGTTGAAAGCTCATCATTTTGTTTTACCGGTTCAATGCGTCCATCCAGATAGTCGGGCAGGGTTTCAACCAGCAAATCGGCCCCCAGTTTCGCCAACCGATCGGACAGGGTTTCGGCTGTATCTGTGGAATGAATGGGAATGGCTTTTTGGCTGATAATTGCGCCGGTGTCCAGGCCCTTTTCCATTTGCATGATTGTGATTCCGGTCTGGCTGTCGCCGCTTAAAATGGCCGCCTGAATGGGTGAAGACCCCCGCCAGCGCGGCAGCAACGACGCATGCACATTGATGCAGCCGTATTCTGGTAAATCTAACACCGACTGCCGCAATATTTGCCCATAAGCCGCAACCACAATCAAATCGGGCTGCAATTCACTCAACCAGGCTTGCGCTTCCGGCGCACTCAACTTTTCAGGCTGGAAAACCGGTATCCCCAACTCTTCAGCCAGGATTTTTACCGGCGGCGCTGTCATCACCTTTCCCCTGCCCGCTGGTCGATCTGGCTGTGTGAACACGCCAATCACGCTGTAATGCGCGGCAAACCGGGCCAAAACCGGCAGAGCAAAATCGGGCGACCCCATGAACAAGGCTCGTATTGACATTCCAGCATTCTATCACATCCCGCCTGCCGACAGGCAATGAAAATTGACCGAATACAGAAAATCCATTACAATACTGATTGAGTAGGGATAATCAAATTATCTTAAAGTATTGAGAAAGTAAGAGGAATTTATGACAGAACAAATGCCGTATGAACCTGAACCCATGGAGATATCCAGCGACGACAAGCTATGGGCTTTGCTCGCGTATATCTTGACTCCTCTTGTTCCCATCATCATTCTTTTGATGGAAGACAAGAAATCACGTCCCTTCTTAAAAGCCCACACCATGCAGGCGCTCATCCTGGGCGTAGCAGCCTGGGCAATCAATTTCGTGCTGTCGTTTGTGCTCATCGGGCTTTGCACCTCCATCTTGACGCTCATCCTGGTCATCTACTACGGAGTCAAAGCCTACAAGGGCGAAGTATTTGAAATTCCGGTCATCACCAACTTTGTAAAAAGCCAGGGTTGGGCATAGTTCCCCCATCAGGCAAACTGAAAGCCAGCCATGACACATGGCTGGCTTTTTTCTATATTAAGATTCTCGAATTTTATGAAGCAGCCAGATCGCCAGGGCTCCCGCGAACAAACCTCCGCCGGCAATCAGCACCAGCAAAAGGATGCGTGGAGGTTGATCTACGATTACATCCGGCTCTACTGTTAAGCGGTGTTGAAGATGATCGACAAATTTTGGGTCGGGTTTAACCGGGTCAAAATGGCTTTTCAATTTCTTCTCAAGATCGTCAATCTCAACATCTTTTTGATTCTTTATCCTTTTTGTAGCCGCCATTTTCCACTCCTCATCCCAGAAAAGTACATACAGGTCTAACCCACAAAATTTCAGGTGCCCTCAATTTTCTTCCTTTTCAATTTCCTGGCGAATCGCCAGCAGCGTGCGGTGATACAGGCTCTTAATCGCGCCTTCACTGCGTCCAACAATCACAGCAATTTCTGCATTGGATAGTCCTTCAACCAGTTTCAGAACAATCAGGTGCTGTCGATCTGGAGTCAACTTCTTTATTGCGCGCATCAATTTTTCTTTTTCCTGGTTTTCAATCATCATGCGCTCAGGCTGATCGATGAGACGTGTTGAAAAAGTTGTATGATCTTCCAGTGGCACTTCTTTGCGACGGTTCATGTCGCGGTGCCAGTTAGCCACCAGGTTGTGCGCAATACGGTACAACCAGGCCAGAAATGGAACGCCCATGTGTTTATATGTCTGAATATGATTTAAAGCTCGATAAAAAACACGTGCGGTCAAATCTTCTGCATCATGCGTATTTCCCGTCCGGTAATACACGTAGTTATAAATCCGCCCAATGTATGCATCATAGAGTATGCTGAAGCTGTCCGCATCACCCTGGATGGCTTTCTCCAAAACTTGCTTTTCATCAAAATCGACCACGGCAGTCCTTTTCGGCGCTCGTTGCTCAGCTTATTCTTTGAATTCTAACGCCCGCTGAACAGCACGGTAGGCATTCACCCGCCCATAACCGGCAGCATTGTTCGGTATGGAACTATCCAGAACGCATTCCGGCATCAAACCCTGGTATTCATCGGCTGTTTCAGCCAATATTTGCCGGGTTTGTTCAACCTCGCCAATCAACCTGGGATTGGCAGACCACATTAAAGCCACCACCCCAACCACATGCGGCCCCGCCATTGAAGTGCCGCTGGCAATTTCATAAGTATTTCCGGGAAATGCCGAAAGAACATTTTCACCGGGCGCAATGATGTCGGGTTTCGTCCGGTTGCTGCCGTCAGCCAAAACCGGTCCCAGGCTGCTAAAGCTGGAGAGATCTCCACTGGAATTAAAAGCTCCCACGGTAAACACATCGGCATAAATCGCCGGGGGGGCATCCACGCTGCCGCATCCCGAATATCCCGAATTCCCCGCTGAAACCACAACAAAAATGCCGGCGTCTTGCAGCGCTTTGACGGCTGATTCATAAATTGCAGGATCACATCCCTCAATTTCCGGGCAGCCCCAAGAATTATTGAGAATTTGGGCGCCTTTAGCCGGTTCACCGTCTCGCATCGGATCGCCATCTTGCGGAAAAGGCGCCAGCATGAACTGCATACAATCCAGGTAATATGCCGGGTTGCCCAGGTTTCTGGCAAGATTCACGCAGCCAATCCATTCAGCATCAGGCGCCACGCCCACCCGGTTTCCCAAAACGGACCCTAACGTATGCGTGCCATGCCCTCCAATGTCCACCGGACTCTCGGAATGATTCCAGGGGTCAAACCAGTTGAAGTCGTTCCCCTCGGTTTTGCCGCGATAACCATCCGCCAGTTCTTCATGGTCGCCCTGAACACCTGAGTCTGATTGCCCAACCACGATGCCCTTCCCGGTAATGCCCATTTCCCACACTTTGTCGGCTTCGATAGTGGTCAGGTTCCATTCGACTGCTGTCGGCGCCGCTGACATCCCCTCCGCTGCTGGAATCTCCTGGCTTAACGGGCGCAGCATGGGGTTGTCCAACACCCGGTCAACCTCAGGTCGTGATTGCAGCCACAAACGCAAAAGCGGGCCTCCGCTCACTTCCATTCCATTTACCAGGTAATAAGATTGAAAATCAATATGCCGGCGCGCCAATAATTCAGCCAGGTTAGCCTGGGTTGTTTGAGCATGCTCGCTTAATGTCTGATAGACAAACTCCCGGCGATCATCAAAATCTGAAATCTCAGCAATCGCAGACAAATCGGCCTGTTCTTTAAAAACGACAAAATATTTCTCTCCAAACAAACCGGGCTGTCCCAGCGAAAAATAGAGCGCCAGCATCAACACCCAGATACCCGCGGGAATGATTTTCCCTGCCAGGGATAAGTGATCCATTCGGTTTAATCTTTTTCGAAAAACGAACAAAAAGATCAGAAATAGTACTGCTATTATGGTGGACATCGTAACGGTTCGGAATGCCCAGCCCATCACCTCACCATTGCCTGACCCAACAATGATATTTAACTCATCGGCATCGAAAGTGATTAATGGAAAAGCAATGCTCAACCCCATTAATACAATCTTGCTTAGTGATTGTTGGCTGTTTTCAACACCGTCTTTTTGACCCATCTCGTCCAGCAATGGCAGAATGAACACCAGCACCGTTGCCAACGGTGTTACCAACCATTGGTTTCCATTTCTTCCCAGTCCGGCAATCACAACAGACATCAACAGAAATAGAACACCGATGCGTAAGGGATATCCAATCCTTCTTCCCCCGGCCATTCCATCCTTGAATTGAGTGCCTTTTTCATACAACACATTCACGCACACAGCAAACAGCAGTGCGGTCACAATCCCCAAAAGCGTATCCAAAAACGAACCCAGCGCACCCCACATCATCCAGGGTATTCCGATCAATCCAGCCCCCGCAATGGCAATCGCCAGCGCGATTTTTTGGTCAGCTTTTGGCCTGGATGGCTGCTGATGGCGGCGATAATCAAACAGGTAGTAGAAAAGCATGAATAATAGCATTCCGGCAATTTGAATGATCGCCACGCCCTGAGCGTTTGTGATCGCAACCAGGCTGGTAAATGCCATCAACAAACAGAAAAAAACCGCCCAGAGTACTGCTCTTCCAACCTGGCGCACGTTTTTACTATTGAAGTTTATCCGGATTAGGATAGCCGGAATTATGAGCAGGGCTGGAAAAGCAAATTGAACTGCCCAGCGCATATCCACAACGCCCAGCGATCCCTCAAATAACAATTGTTCAATAATCGATTCTGCTGCTTGAAAAATTCTTGAAATTAAAAAGATCCAGATGATGGATAGAACAAGCAATCCATTCCAAAAACACCCGGACGATTGTGATGGCTTAGGCTCTTCAATGTTGTGTTGTTGTTCCATTTCTTCAACCATAATTCTTTTCCTGTTATCGAAATATTAATAGTGGAATTATACGCCAGAGATCCCGGGGATTCGGTATTGAAATTCAACCCGACTTGCCGAATCAACCAGATGGCACTATAGTGAACTGGAACAGCATCAATTCATAAAATTTTTCAGGAGACAGTGCCGTGAAAGAGACAAACTTCACCCTAAAATCTTCATTTGGACTAAATTTATATTGCAGAGACTGGATTCCTGAGGATCAGGCCCCCAAAGCTGTGATTTCACTGATTCACGGTTTGGGAGACCACAGCGGGCGGTTCACACATGTGGCCAAGTTTTTCACAGACTGTCGCATTGCGGTTACCGCATTAGACCTTCCCGGTCACGGCAGGTCAGAAGGCAAACGCGGGCATTTTGAATCGTATGATGCAATCATGCAAGACATCCAATCCCTGCTTCAGAACACATCCAACAAATATCCGGGGCTGCCGATCTTTTTGTATGGGCATAGCCTGGGAGGCGCCCTGGTTTTGTATTTTGGCTACACGCAAAAAGCAGCCCTGCAAGGATTGATTGTAACCAGCCCCGGTCTCTCTCCGGCGGCTCCTGTTCCGCCGGTAAAAATGACCTTGGGAAAAATTTTTTCCGGGTTGATGCCGTCTTTTGCCATGGATAATGGGCTGGATGTTAGCGGCCTTTCCCACGATCCTCTTGTGGTCGAACGCTATCGCAATGACCCCCTGGTACATCCTTTCATTTCCGCCCGCCTGGGAATGGATTTAATCTCCAACGGTGAATGGATGCTTACCCGCAATTCCTCTTTGCCGTTCCCCTATCCCCTCTTGCTTATGCAGGGCGACCAGGACCGCCTGGTTGATCCGCAAAAGAATATTACATTCGGCCAGCAGCTAAGTGGAGATGTAACCCTAAAAATCTGGCAGGCAATGTATCATGAATTGCACAATGAACCGGCACAAGCAGAAGTATTCCATTTTATTCATAACTGGGTTGAACAACGGTTGATTTAAAACAAATGGAGCGAGATCAACTTGACCCGCTTCACTGCTAAGACTACAATGATAATGTGGCAAATATCTCCTCAGGAGGCTAAAGTAATGTCAGACTTTCTATTTCGCGGTTCTATTGAAGAACTGGATCCAGCATTAAATGAATTGATTGAGTTGGAAACTGAACGCCAGTTCAGAAAATTAATTCTCATTCCCAGTGAGAGCGCCGCACCCGCTGCAGTAAGGGAAGCACTCGGTTCAACATTTCAAAATATTTATGCTGAAGGTTACCCCGATGAAGACACCCGCTTCATGGACGAAGAGCAAATACTGGACCTTCCCGAACGCCTGGCATATTTCCGCCGCTATTCAGATCCCCGCTATTACAAAGGAGTGGAATATGCCGATGTCTTGGAAGCCTTAGCCCGTCGCCGCTGCGCTGAAGCCTTCGCTACCGACAAATATTCTCCAGACCAGCTTTTTGTCAATGTTCAACCCCTCTCCGGCGCACCCGCCAACATGGCTGTGTACACAGCCCTAATCAATCCCGGCGATACCATCATGGGCATGAATTTGCTTCACGGAGGCCATTTAACACACGGGTCCTCGGTGAATCGTTCTGGCAAGTGGTATAAAGTCGTTCACTATACCGTTGACCGCCAGACTGAGAAAATCGATTATGACCAGGTTGAAGCTCTGGCACAGGAACACAAACCCAAAATCATCATCGCGGGTTACTCCTCCTACCCCTGGGTTCCCGACTGGGCGCGCTTCCGCGCCATTGCCGATTCGGTTGGCGCATTTTTGCTCACCGACATTTCACACATTGCCGGTCTCATCGCCGGCAAAGCCATCCCGTCTCCGGTGGGCCATGCGCATATCATCACCTTCACCACCCACAAAACCATGTGCGGACCGCGCAGCGCCTGCATCATCACCACAAGCAACGCCATGTCTAAGAAAATTGATCGGGGTGTCTTCCCCGGTGAACAGGGAGGCCCGCATCTGCATGCTGTCGCCGGCCTGGCGCTCACCTTCAAACTGGCGCAAACCGATCAGTTCAAGCAATTGCAGGCGCAAATTGTCAAAAACTGCAAGGTGCTAACCGATCAACTGGCAAACCGCGGCTTGCGCATTCCCTTTGGCGGCACCGATACGCACCTGGCAAATGTTGATTGCAAATCGGTCAAGAGCTCCAGCGGCGCTTACCTCACAGGCGACATGGCTGCCCGCATTCTCGACCTGGCAGGTATTGTTCTCAACCGCAATACCATCCCTGGCGATACCACCGCCATGCGTTCCACCGGCATTCGATTTGGAGCTCCCTGGATTACCCAGCGCGGCTTAAAAGAAAATGACATGCTCGAACTTGGCAACATCATGGCTGACGTGCTGCAAGCCTGCCAGCCTTATGAACTGGAAGCCCGACATGGCGATTCACTCCGTGCAAAAGTAGATTTTGAAGTCCTCGAAAACGCACGTGTGCGTGTTCGCACCCTGTGCGAAAAAGCGGGTGCCGACCTGAAAATCACCCGCCACGGTTACCCCCATTTCTTCTACCATGATGACAAACCCGCCGGTGAAAATAAATGGGCATCCTTCGACCTGCGCGGAACCAACCTCAAATACTTCCTCAATTTTGCTTTGACCAGCGATGTGGAAGCTTTGAAACCCGGCGAAAGCCAGAACACGCGTCTGAACACCCCCAGAGGAAGCGTTGACTGTGTTCTTACCTGTGAAAAATCAAATTTGTTCCGCTTAAGCATGCCTGCCGAACACAGTGGTTGGGCTGCTGCCTGGCTGCGCGACCTTTCAGATGGTTTTGTCGCCTTTGATGCTGACCTGGCGCGCCGCATTCCTGGCCCAATTACAGTTTCCTTGTCCACAGAAAAACCGCTGGAGAAAGCCCAGGGCGAAGCGGTTGCCATCAATAAAGTGTATGCCGTCGGCTTGCAAACATCTGAGAACAAGCCCCTTCCAGAATTTAGCTGGAACGATCAGGAACCCGCCACGCCTCACCGCACACCACTTTATGAAAACCATGTGAAATTGGGCGCAAAAATGATCCCCTTCGCGGGGTGGGAAATGCCGGTCTGGTATTCGGGAGTGAGCGAAGAACACGCCGCAGTGCGCCAGGCTGCCGGTCTGTTTGATATTGCCCACATGGGTGTATATCAAGTGGAAGGTGATGATGCTTCGGTTTTCCTCGACAGCGTATGCGCCAACGATATCAGCCAGCTTGCCATTGGGGAATCGCTTTATACGCACTTCCTCGACCCGAACGCGAATGTCATTGATGACTTGATGGTTTACCGCCGCGGCGCCGACAAGTATCTGGTGGTGGTAAACGCCTCAAACGATGACAAAGACTGGGCATGGCTGAATGCCGTCAAAGAAGGCAAAGTGCTGGTTGACGCCCAGCGCCCGTGGGCACGCGCCTTCGGCCGCAATGCCGTTTTGCGCAACCTGCGCCTGCCATCCGAAGGAAAAGAAATGCGCCTGGGACTGGCACTGCAAGGGCCGCGCTCCCGCGACATATTGCATGCCCTGGGATGTGACGCAAAAACCAAAGCCAAAATCAACTCGCTGCTGCGCACCCAGTTGTGTGAAGGTGTGGTTGGAGGATTTGACCTGGTCATTTCCAGAACCGGTTACACAGGCGAAAAAATGGCATTTGAACTGTTTGTTCACCCGGACAAAATTGCTGCCCTGTGGGATGAGCTGTTAAAAGTCGGCGCCGACTTCGGGTTAAAGCCGTGTGGTCTGGGATCGCGCGATTCTCTACGCACAGAAGCCGGTTTACCCCTCTACGGACATGAAATGAACGGTCAACTGGGCATGGGCGCCGGTGAAGCAGGTTTTGGCACCTATGTTAAAACCTATAAACCCTGGTTCGTCGGAAGAAAGGCTTTTCTCGAACGCGAAGCTGAGCGAAAGACAATTTTGGTACGCTTCCGATTTAATGACAAGGGTGTCCGCATGGCTCACCTCGGCGACCCAGTGTTGGATATAAAGGGAAATGTCATCGGTGTAGTCAGCAGTTGTGCGATTGACAGTGACGGATATCTCACCGGTCAGGCTTTTGTGCATAGCAAATCCTCTGATGAAGGAACCTCCATAGCCGTCTTCCAGAGCGCACCCACCAGCAGTGAAAAGCCACCCGCGCAGTGGAAACCCGGTGATCGGATAAAAATTCCTTCTCCGGCAACCATCATCAGCCGCTTCCCCAAAATGTAACCACTACCAACAATCAGGAGCCATTCATCACAGAAATGGCTCCTGATCTTAAAAGTGGAGTAAAATGAAAAAATTATTTTCCACATCCGCGAGTGGAAAATAATAACTCCCTCAATCCAAAGGAGGATTCAAACTATGCAGACACCATGGGAGCAACGATACGCGCAGCGTACCCAGAAGATGAAAAGTTCGGCTATTCGTGAATTATTAAAACTGACCGAACAACCCGACATTATTTCATTCGCCGGTGGACTTCCGGCCCCCGAATTATTCCCTAATACGAAAGTCAATGAAGTTTGCAGTCAAATATTAAATGATCACCCCGGCAAGGCGCTGCAATACAGCACCACGGAAGGCTATCAACCGCTGCGCGAGTTTATTGCCAACCAGACCAGTAAAATGGGTTTCAATGTTACCCCTGATAATATTCTGATAACTTCTGGTTCACAGCAGGCTCTTGACCTGTTAGGCCGCATCTTTATCAACGAGGGCGACCACATTCTAGTCGAATGTCCAACTTATCTGGGTGCATTACAGGCTTTTATGCCTTACAGCCCTGATTACATCACAGTGGATAGCGACGATGAAGGTATGATGACTGATAAGCTGGAAGAAGCCCTGCGCGGCGGCCCCAAATTTATCTATACAATTCCCACTTTTCAAAACCCAACCGGCGTTACCATGTCGCTTGAAAGACGAAGAAAACTGGTTGAATTGGCTTATCAGTACGGCGTCCCCATCATTGAGGATGATCCCTACGGCAGATTACGCTTTGAAGGCGAAGAACTCCCCACACTGGTCGAACTTTCCAATCATTATTGCGGTGAACCCGGTTGTTATGCCGGTAACACCATTTATCTAAGCACTTTTTCCAAAACCCTTGCTCCTGGCTTAAGGTTGGGATGGATGATCGCACCGACACAGGTGATTGGAAAACTAGTCCAGGCCAAACAGGGAGCCGACCTTCACACCTCTCCATTCAATCAGATGATTGCCTATGAAATCGGGCGTTACGGTTACATCGACGAGCATGTCAAAGATATCTGCGAGGTTTACCACCAACGCAGAGATATTATGCTGGAAGAACTGGAAAAACACATGCCCTCTGGCATTCAATGGACTCGCCCCCAGGGCGGGCTGTTCCTCTGGCTGACGCTTCCAGAGGGAAATGACGCCGTAGAGTTGATGAAATTTGCCGTCGAAGAAAAAGTCGCCTTCGTTCCAGGCGCATCCTTCTTCCCCTGCGGCGGCGGAGAAAACACCATGCGCCTGAATTTTTCAAATGCCACTGAAGAGAACCTTCGCATTGGGATTGAACGGCTGGGAAAAGTGTTGAAACAACACATGACAAATTGATTTACCCGATCAATGCAAATGAAAGAGAAAAGGCAGCTTCAGGCTGCCTTTTTATATCGAGCAATCAATTTCCCCCCCCCCATAAATCCAATCAATTTTTTTAATTGATTATGGTTTGCGTCCGATTACTGGAATCATGCCACATGGTGAACTTTTGCAAAATCGATCCGCCGAGAAATTCACGCAAAAGGGAATTATCTGGAACACTGGATGGGTCAATTGGCAGAAACCAGTCCAATAACGTAAGCAGGCGTTTGGCTTCAATATATTCCGATGTTCCATAAGGCACCTGGCGAAGCAAAGGCTCTACAAGAGGTTTCAAGGCTGATAATTCAAACACCAGCGCCGAGTTGAACATTTCGTCTGCATATTCCTGAAATGGAAAGATGTGTTTCTTTTCACCCCGGCGCACCGAATCCCACCGCTGAAGGGTTTGCTGTGCGCTGTATCCACGCTCACGCGCGTCGCGCACAATTCGCCTCAACAAACGCGTATCAGTGGTTGAAATGCGATTTTGACGGTCCAAATTCAACTGGGTCAGGCAAGACGCATAAATTCGGAAGGTTTGTTCTGCTGGTATGAGCGGAATCAACTCGGGGTTCAACCCGTGAATACCTTCCAGAATGATGATCTGGTCTTTTCCAACGGTTACCCATTCCCCCGGCTCCCTTTTTCCGGTTTTAAAATTATATTTGGGAAGTTGTACGGCTTCTCCTGAAATCAATTTTTGCAAATCTTTGTTCAACAAATCTGTGCTCACTGCGCCCAGTGATTCGTAGTCATATTCACCTTTTTCATCCAGCGGGGTTAATTCTCGATCGACAAAATAATTATCCAATTCCAGCGCATAAGGAGATACACCCTGCGCCAGCAATTGAACCGCCAATCTTTTTGAAAAAGTTGTCTTCCCCGATGAAGATGGTCCCGAAATGAGAATGATTTTGATCCTATCCCGCCGTTCAACAATGGCGCTCGCAATATCAGCGATATTCATCTCATGCAATGCTTCTGATACCAGGATAATTTCATCAATTTGCCCGGCGCTGATCACATCATTCAATGCGCCAACGCTCTCAACCCCCAGTTTATTCAACCAGTTGCCATATTGGCGAAACGTGGATAGTAATTGCGACGAATCGGTTAAGGCATCCACTACCGTCGGGCTGGCCTGATGGGGGTATTGCAGCACAAAGTTTTCACCCATGGGAGTTAATCGAAACCATTTTAAATACCCGGTGGAAGGCACCATATATCCATGGTGATAATCTCGATGATTGGCCAGTTCATAAAGCACCAGATAAGGCTTTTGCCGATACTTCAATAACCGCACCTTTTCATCTTCCCCTTTGTTTTCAAAGAATTCAATGGCTTGCTGCAAGGGCACTTCATGTTTGGTGAAAGGCAAATCGGCATCAATCAATTCCAACATTCTCTGGTTCAGTCTTTTCAATTCATCATTTGAAAGCGGTTCTCTGCCCACAACCTGGCAAAAGAAGCCGCCCGATGCCACCGAATGATCGACAGCCAGCTTTCCCTGGTTAATTTCAATTTCAAAAGCGGTTTCAAGCAAAAAGGTCAAAGATCTGCGATAGATACGAGCTCCATCCGCACTGTTCATAAATACTGGAGTAACCATGGCTTCCATATGAATGGGATAGGTCAGCTCACGCAAATCGTGATTAATGATCGCACCCACAATATGAGAATCTTGCCATTCGGGTAATGTTTTTAAGAATTTTTCAATAGGCGTATCTCGTCTACCGCATAATACACGTCCATCAGGTAAATGAACCTCAACGGTATCACGCTGCTCAACCAGATGGATCTGATTCAGATTGTCTGATTTCATAGTTATCCCTGTGAAGTTTTTTTCATTTGCGAATGTAGATTGCAGTGTACTTTGTTACATTCACCGTATCGTTCCACGCAACAAATACTGCTGGTAAAAAATTTATTCAAACACAACCTCATCGTATCCCAGAGACCTCATCAGCCGAATCAAGAAGTTCTCTCCATTAATTTTTGCCTGCTCCAAAATACCGTCTTCAAGGGCAGCTTTGCGGATTTCCTCTTCAGCACTCTGCCTGGCCAATGTTTCCAGGTTTACATTTCCAGTCGTGAAAATTCCAGTTTCACGATCATAGACATACGATTTTTCGTTATCCAATGCCACAGAGAAAAGTTCGGCTTCAGGCAACTTGATATGGAGAACATCATTCTTAAAAGCAATATCTTCAGCCTGAATTTTCTCCAGGTCAATTCCGGCAATCACCCTGCCGTGCGCCACAAAAATCAACTTGTCACCGAACAAAAAGCTCCAATCACCCTGGCCCGAATCAGCAGTGATAATTTTCTCAACGGAATATTGCAAGGTCTCCAGGCGGGCCAGCGAACGAACCTCGTGAATGATGGTAATGGGATCAGGCTGGATGGTGGGCGTGGGATGCAACAATTGCGAGACCTGTGTTTTCAATTGTTGATTAGCCTGTAAAATAGGCGATAGTACTGATTGCGTACTGCTCTGTATGTAATTCGATACCAGGATGGGCAGAATGATTATCGCGCCAAGGAACAGTAAAACGATCACCACAAGAATTGTTTTAATTAATTTCCGGTCCATTTTGCTCTCCTTATAAAAACATTATAATCACTACTGTCCGTTTTTTCTTATGATTGGAGTGTATCATTGTTCGACAGAAAACTCGAAAAAATCGCGGTATTATTTGGTTCCATTTTCATTCTTTCGGCATGCCTGAGCACGCACACCAATGCTGCCCGGGACTTACCGCTTGAGCCTGAGGTCGATGCGCAGCAATCAGCTTTGCCCACAGCCACACCAACCCCGGCGCCTTTAGGTCACCCTGACAATCCCATTGTCATGGCTGTTCTATTGTCACCCGAAAATTCCAATGCCATGCTGGCGTTCGACGATGTTGCGGGCAATATCAGCCAAAATTCAAACAATGCGGTTGTTGCCGAATTTTACTCAGATTATCCCTCCATGTTGGCTGATATGGAAAATGGTTTGATACATTATGCCTGGCTTCCTCCCGCGGCCTATGTCTATGCGCACAAAAAAGGGTTTGCCAACGTCGTTTTTGTCACCAACCACTATGGCGTCGATCTTTACGGAATTCAATTTCTCGCCAACCAAAAGGCAGGTTTTGTTTCCTATTATGACGATTCGCTTGGCTTAAACACGGCTGATGTAAAAAATGCTTTGTCCCAGTTTCAAGATAAACACCCCTGCTGGATTTCCAAAACTTCGCTTTCCGGCTACGCCGTTCCGCTCGGCATCTTAAACCAAAACCAGATCAGTGTTTCAACTCCCGCCTACCTGAAAGACTCTGTCGGTGTTGTTCGGGCATTACATGTTCAGGGCATCTGTGATTTTGGCGCAACTTATAGTATCATTGGCGATCCGCGCACTGCGTCTGAAATATTGACAGACCTGCCCGACGCACTCAGTCAGATTCCCGTCATTTGGAAAAGTGACGCGATCATCCCGACACTAAACCTTTCGGCGCTGCCCGACGTACCAACGAAAATTGATGAGGCAATAAAATCTGCTTTTCTCGATTTAATAAAACAAGATGATGGCCGGTCAAAACTAAGTGCCGCGCTTGATTATGACACCCAGGATCTGAAAATGGTCAATCATGATTTCTATCTCCCTTTTCAAGAAATCCTGGAAAGCTCAGGCATCGATTTGCTGTCATTGCTATCTGAATAAAAGGAATTCGGCGTAATTGCCATGACACGAAACTACAATGAAAAAATTTTTACTGATGACATTAATCATGTTTAACGTGATCCTGCTCTTTTTATTCGCCGCTTTAATCGGTTCAAGAATTTTTACAGAACTTCTTGCGAAAGGGAAAATCTATTCCATTGAAGATGCTCCTTCCGAGCCGGTAGCCATTGTGTTTGGGGCCGGGCTAACCCGCAGCGGCCAACCCACTCCCGTTTTACGCGATAGGGTGAGAACAGCGGCTGATTTATACTTTGCAGGCAAAGTGGAAAAACTGTTAATGAGCGGTGATAATCGTACCGTTTCATACAACGAACCGGCAGCCATGCGAGATTTCGCCATTTCCCTTGGGGTTCCTGAAGAAGACATCGTGCTCGATTACGCCGGGCGCAGAACGTACGACACCTGCTATCGCGCGCGTGATATTTTTGGCGTTCAAAATGCAGCACTGGTTACACAACAATTCCACTTGCCGCGAGCGTTATTCTTGTGCGACCAGATGGGAGTGAACGCCTTGGGTGTTGCGGCTGACCAGCGAGAATACCGGAAGTCTTCCCTCCTCATGTGGCAAATTCGCGAAATTCCCGCCACATTGACCGCCCTGTGGGATATTTGGGTCAGACGCCCTCTGCCGGTGCTGGGAAAACAGGAACCCATTTTCCCCGATAATACAACAAATCAATAATCGCCAGCGCCAAATTCTTGTTTCCAGAATTTTGGCACAATCCTTGCATTAAACCATCCAGATGAAATGGATTTTTTTAACTTGGAGGTATTGAAATGATGCGGGATGAAGCCCTCAAAATAGTAAACCGCTATATTCAAAACCCTGGTCTTTTAAATCACATGCTGGCTGTGGAAGCAGCGATGCGCTTCTACGCCCGAAAACTGGGAGCAGACGAAGAACTGTGGGGCATTACCGGCCTGTTGCACGATTTTGACTGGGAAATACATCCGGATTTAAACAGACACCCATCTGACGGCGCGCCGATCTTGAAAGAACTGGGAGTATCCGATGAGATCATTCGCGCCATTTTAAGCCACGGAATTGAAACCGGCGTCACACCTGAAACGCCCATGGAAAAGGCATTAACCGCATGCGATGAAATCACCGGTTTAATCACAGCAGTGGCCCTGGTACGCCCGTCCCGGTCACTGTATGACTTAACCGCCAGTTCTGTAAAAAAGAAATGGAAAGATAAGGCATTTGCCGCAGGCGCCAATCGGGAAGATATTGAAAAAGGCGCGCGTGAATTTGGCATAGAACTCTGGGAGCATGTAACCAACGTCATAGCAGCCATGCAATCCATTGCACCACAACTGGGTCTTGAAGGCAGCCTCACTCCTCCTTCCAAACCATAATCTCGTCAATTGAAATCCAGAAACAGGAGTAAGCAATTATGACACTTACAGGTAAAGGAATGATGATCTGGCAGCTCTCACGCGTTGAAAACGCCAGCACAATAGCCTCATTGGCAAAAGCAGCCGGTTTCACGCATGTCTTAATCAAAATTGCCGATGGATCCTATACCTATAATGTTGACAAAACTAACGGAACTGATCTGGTGCCCGATGTGGTGGATGCGCTACATTCAAACGGCATCCAGGCATGGGGGTGGCATTATGTTTATGGCAACAACCCCACAGGTGAAGCGCAAATTGCCATCAAACGTGTAAAACAACTGGATTTGGATGGTTATGTGATTGACGCTGAAGGTGAATATAAAACCTCCGGCCGCGATGTGGCAGCCGCCACATTTATGAGCACCTTGCGTGCCTCCCTTCCCAACACTCCCATTGCACTCTGTTCCTACCGATGGCCCACCCTGCACCCACAACTTCCCTGGAAACAGTTCCTGGATAAATGTGATTACAACATGCCGCAGGTTTACTGGCAGGATGCTCACAACCCGGCTGCACAGCTAAGACGTTGCGTTACTGAATTTACAGCCATGACGCCTTTCCGCCCCATCATTCCCACCGGCCCTGTTTATAAATATGCGAGTTGGGAGCCGACATCGGCCGATATCAGCGAATTTTTGACCACGGCAAAGGAACTGGAGCTCAGTGCAGCCAATTTCTTTGAATGGTATTACGGTCGCACAATTCTCACTTCGCTTTGGAATACCATTGCAGCGTTTGACTGGGGTGACTCATCCAGCAGCGACGATTATCCAACCCAGTATATCAAAGCCGTGAACACAAAAAATGTCAGCACAATTTCCGAGCTCTACGCATCCAATGCAGTTCTGATTACCTCTGCCAAAACCATTCAGGGTACAACGGGCATTCAAAATTACTTCTCAACACTTCTTAATCAAACCCTGTCTGGTGCCACTTTCACCCTCACCGGTTCAAGAACCAGCGGCAATACCCGTCATTTCACATGGAAAGCCGCATCGTCTTCCGGTAGTGTCAGTGATGGAAATGATACTTTCGGTATCCTGGATGGGAAAATCGCCTACCATTACAGTTATTATTCCGTGAAATCATAACCCCGCACAAAAAAATCCCCGGCAAAAAAGCCGGGGATTTTTTGTTTTTGAATACCTGCTTTATGCTTCCAGCAAGTCTGCTTCACCTTCAACGGGTTTGTCATCTTCAACTTCAGCCTGAACTTCGGCGACAGCTTCCGCTTCTTCTTCATCGAAACGGCCCTGTACAAATCCAGTTCCAGCCGGTATCAATTTACCGATGATGACATTCTCTTTCAGGCCAAACAGCGGGTCGCGAGCCGATTCAATGGCTGCACGTCCCAGTACTTTGATGGTGTGCTGGAAGGATGATGCAGACAGGAAAGAATCGGTGCTCAAGGATGCCTTGGTTACACCCAGCAAAATTTCCAGGAATTTTGCGGGTTGCTTGCCTTCAGCAATCATCTTTTCGTTCGTCGCACGCAGCTCCAACCGATCAACCACTTTCATGGGCAGGTAATGCGTGTCGCCCGGGCGGGTAACTTGCGCCTTGCCCAACATCTTGCGGATGATCACCTCAAAGTGCTTGTCATGGATGTTCTGGCCCTGGGCGCGGTACACTTTTTGAATTTCAGACAACAGGTAAACCTGGCAGGCATCCCGGCCATTGATCTTTAAGATCGTGTGAGGGTTCAGGGAACCTTCGGTTAATGCCTGTCCGGCGGTCACGCGGTCGCCATCGCGCACAACCTGGCGCGAAGTGGATGGAATATCGTAATCTTCCGATTCTTTAACCGTGTAAGAAACAATAACCTTGCCGTCTTCAATGCGGATGCGCCCGACATGTTGAGCCGCCAGGGTTGCATCGCCCTGTGAAGCAATTACACCACCAGCGATGATTTCTCCACCATCCACAACTTCAATTTTCCAATCGGCGGGCACTTCATAGGCTTCGCTCACCAGTTCTTCATGTTCGACACGAATGCTGCGTTGATCATTGTAACGGTCAGATTGAATGACTTTCACAACACCATCAATCTGGGTGATAACCGCTTCACCTTTGGGCGTGCGGCGGGCTTCAAACAGCTCTTCCACGCGGGGCAAACCAGTAGTGATGTCACCGCCAGCCGCCACACCACCGGTGTGGAAGGTACGCAGGGTAAGCTGCGTGCCGGGCTCGCCAATGGACTGGGCTGCCACAATACCCACAGCCGCACCCATTTCAACCAGTTTGCCGCGTCCCAGGTCCATACCGTAGCATTTGGCGCAAACGCCGTGCAGCAGCTCGCAGGTCAATGGAGAACGAACTTTTACCTCTGTCACACCGGCTGCCGTGATCAGGCGCACTTTTTCATGGTCAAGCATCTCATCGCGTTCAGCTAAAATTTCACCCGTGGTCGGGTGAATCACACGCGCCGCCGTCAGACGGCCGAATAAACGCGATGACATGGGCTGGCGATTGACCTGCTCATCAGATTTGCGAATCCACAGGCCGTCTTCCGTGCCGCAGTCTTCTTCGTTGATGATGGCATCCTGCGCCACATCTACCAGACGGCGTGTCAGGTAACCGGCATTCGCCGTGCGCAGCGCGGTATCTGCCAGACCTTTTCGAGCGCCGTGCGTCGAGATGAAGTACTCCAGGGCTGTAAGACCTTCGCGGAAATTGGATTGAATCGGCAGGCGAATGATACGTCCAGCCGGGTCAGCCATCAAGCCGCGCATGCCCGCCAACTGCGAGATAGGCCCAAAACCGCCCTTGGTGGCACCCGAGTTCGCCATGGTCGCCAGGTTACCGTTGGGATCCATGGCTGTCTTCACGGCTTTTGCCACATCCTGGGTGGTCTGCTGCCAGATATCAATAATGCGCTCGTTGCGTTCCTGTTCGGTCAACAAACCGCGGCGCCAATCGCGCGTCACATTTTCCACCTGCTGCTGCGAGGTGGCCAGAATGTCGGCCTTTTCAGCCGGGATGGTAATATCAGCCACAGCGATAGTTGAACCCGATTTCATGGCATATTCAAAACCAATTTCTTTGACCTTGTCAGCCACGATTGTGGTTTTCTCATCACCGCAAACTTCATAAACTTCGGCGATCAAATCTTTGACGCCGCCTTTTTCCAATACCTCATTGTTGTACTGAACCTCAGGAGGCAAAATCCGATTAAACATCACCCGGCCTACGGTGGTTTCAACCAATCGTTTTTCAGCCTTGAGCAATCGAGTGCCTTTTTCATCATACCAGGTGGTCACATTTACCTTGATGTTGGCATGAATATCCACCTGCCCCAGTGAATAGGCCAGTTCAACTTCATCAATGTCCGCAAAAATGCTGCCGTCGCCCTTGTGTTGGCGATTCTCGGCCATGGTCAGG
Organism: uncultured Anaerolineaceae bacterium; assembly: GCA_964580315.1. GTDB lineage: Bacteria > Chloroflexota > Anaerolineae > Anaerolineales > Anaerolineaceae > CAZOKH01. The sequence goes on from CAZOKH010000023.1 coordinate 24,348, forward strand.
TAATACACGCCCAGTACCATGTCTTTGGACGGGCTGATGATGGGTTCGCCGTCAGCCGGTTTCAACAAATTGCGTGCTGAAAGCATCAGGTTGCGGGCTTCCCACACCGCTTTTTGCGACAGCGGCACATGCACAGCCATCTGGTCGCCGTCAAAGTCAGCGTTGAAAGCTGTGGTCACCAGCGGGTGCAGTTGAATGGCACTGCCTTCAATCAGCACCGGCTCAAACGCCTGAATGCCCAGGCGGTGAAGCGTGGGGGCGCGGTTGAGCAGCACCGGACGTTCTTTGATGACCTCTTCCAGCACTTCCCACACCTCAGGACGGTTGCGTTCAATAAAGCGGCGTGCGCCCTTCACATTAGTCGCGTAGCTGTTGTCCACCAGGCGGGCAATCACAAACGGGCGGTATAGTTCCAACGCCATGGCTTTGGGCAAACCGCACTGGTAAAGCTTGAGTGTCGGGCCCACCACAATCACGGAACGGCCGGAGTAGTCCACACGTTTACCCAGCAGGTTGCGGCGGAAACGGCCTTTCTTGCCTTTCAACATATCGCTCAGAGATTTCAGCTCGCGCCGGCCGCGGCGTGAAAGCGCCTTGCCGCGCTGCGAGTTATCAATTAATGAATCGACTGCTTCTTGCAGCATACGCTTTTCATTGCGCACAATCACATCCGGCGCACCCAGCTCCAGCAATCTCTTCAGGCGGTTGTTGCGGTTAATCACCCTGCGGTAGAGGTCGTTAAGATCAGAGGTGGCAAACCGGCCGCCGTCCAACTGCACCATGGGGCGCAAATCAGGCGGGATCACCGGCAGAACCGTCAACACCATCCACTCGGGGCGGTTGCCTGAACGGCGGAATGCCTCCACAACCTCAAGACGAGTGGTGGCTTTTTTGCGTTTTTGTTTGCTCTTGGTGGTGCGAACTTCATTCCACAGGTCTTCAGAAAGTTTGTCCAGGTCGAGGCGTTTCAAAATGTCATAAAAGGCTTCGGCGCCCATATCTGCCTTGAAAACCTGTCCCCAGCGCTGCTTCAACTCACGGTAGCGGGTTTCACTCAGAAAAGTGAAGGGCCGCAATTCATGCAGTTCATCGCGCTGCCGGGTGTTTTGATTTTGGGTTTCCACCGATTCATCGTCCAGGCGGTTGCGCAAAGATTCCATCTGTTCGTCAGCTTCAGCTTTCAATTGAGCCTTGCTGAGTTCCATGGCTTCCAGTTCGCGCTTCAAATTGGCGCGGAATTCGGTTTCCAACTCATCCAGTTTTTCTTTGACAATGCGCTGCACGTTGCTGATGTGTTTGGCAGTGATTTCTTCACCTGCTTCAGCAATCACCGCGTTGGCTGCATTGAAAACAATGCGCGAATGCGATGGTTTTCCGCTCATTTCCTGCAGCGATCGTTCAATGCTCTGCCCTTCCTGCATCACCGGTTCAATGCGGGTGGCAATTTGCTCATCAGCGCGCGCCTGAAGATCGGTTTCCTGTTTTTTCATCTCCGCAATCCGGCGGTCGCGCTCTTTTTTGATCTCTAAAATCTGGGTGTTAATCTGGTCGGCCACTTCACGTTCTGAAACGGTGATTTCCTCTTCCAGGCGTTTCAGCGCTTTTTGCCGGGCGTCATCATCCACATACGTAACGATATATTGAGCAAAGTACAGCACGCGGTCCAAATTGCGCCGCGAAATGTCCAGCAATTGTCCCAGGTAAGAAGGAACCCGGCGGGTGTACCAGATATGCGCCACTGGTGAAGCCAGGTCGATATGCCCCATGCGTTCACGGCGAACAGAAGACCGCGTTACTTCCACACCGCATTTATCACAGATAATTCCTTTGTACCGGGGATTTTTATATTTTCCACAATAACACTGCCAGTCACGGGTGGGGCCAAAAATCGCCTCACAAAAAAGGCCATCCTTCTCCGGTCGCAAACGTCGATAATTGATTGTTTCCGGTTTTAACACTTCACCGTACGACCAACTATGAATGACCTCCGGAGAAGCCAGGTTGATGCGCAACGCCTTTAAGCCTTTGGTTTCCACTAAATCGCCTCCTGGTTTGACTTATACCAATACAGCCAAAACAAGCGCTTAATTCTTCTTTAGCGCTTCTAAACACTGTCAAGAAAAAATCTATACATAGCCGATCTGATATTATAACACAAATCTTTTTTTCTGCTACGCTTTATATGACATTAATTTAATTTTGAAGCCTGCTTTTTGGGAATTTCAAAGAAAAATGTGCTTCCCTTCCCCAGCGTACTGTACACATCCGCCATTCCACCGTGCCATTCGACAATGGACTTTACAATGGCCAATCCCAGGCCAATTCCGCGGGGCTTTCTTGATTCTTGCCTTTCAGATCGATAAAACTTTTCAAATACATGCGGCAGATCCAATGGTGCGATGCCAATACCGGTATCCTCTACAGAGAAAAGCACAGTATCGCCTTTGTCCAGCAAATTCAGCTTGATTTTTCTCCCCATGGGCGTGAAAATAACCGCATTTTCAACCAGGTTTAATACAGCCTGGCGTAAAAGATCGGCATCCCCTTCAATGATCATGGGATTAATATAAGATTCTTTCAAACCATCCAGGTATTCAATCGTAAGGTTCTTTTGAGCCACCTGTGGTTGAAGCGACGCAACTACCTTATCAATCACATCTGTCATCGACAACTTGACAATCTGAAGGCCAATTCCCGTTTCCACGCGTCCCAGGTCTAGCAGGCTGGATACCAGTTTTCCCATTGTTTCAACACCGGTGATGATCTTCTGGTTGTAGTCTTTTTGCTGCTCATTCATTTCACCAACCACTGGAAGCATCCTGGCATAACCCAACACCAGCGAGAGTGGGTGCCTTAGATCATGACTGACCAGCGAAACAAAGTCTGATTTTACCGATTCTGACTCTTTAAATCTGGTCACATCTTGCAACAGGCACACCTTTCCAACAAAGCGTCCTTCTGAAACAACCGGAGATACCAGCACGTAATATACTTTCCCACTTTTCATGGTTATCTCACGGGAAATCAATTTCCCTTCCCCTCCCTGCTTGATTGCCTCGCGCAACTCGGGCATGGGGATAAATTCTTCCAGTTGTTGACCAGCTTTGGGATTCGACAAGATCCCCGCCAGTATCGCTTCCGGGTTAAAGAGCAATAGCCGCAGGTTTTCATCAAAAACCATCACGGGTTCCGGGGTCGAATTGATCACTGCTTCCAATCGCTGCCTGCCGATATCCGCCGAGGCATACAGGCGGGCATTGGCCACGGTGAGTGTTGCCAGGCCTGCCAGGGTTTCAAAAAAGCGCTCTTCTTCCTGGGAGAAAATGTGCGGGTTGCTGTAAGCAAGCCATAAAACACCCATATAATCATCATTTTTTCCCAGTGGTACAGCGAAAACGGACCCCGGTCGTCCCAATGCCTGTGCAAAATTAAAGAGTCGATAGCGATTGGTGTTTGAAATGACCAGCTTGCCCTTCATCCGCACGACTTCAAATAATTGTTCATCCAGGTATGAATACAGGTTGGATGATTCGCCTGTGCCAAAACAGTTCAAATTGCTGTCAATTTTTTCTAATGAGTTATCCCGCATCAACACAACTCGCGCCGAACAAACACCCCCGGTCAGAGCTGCCTGCAAGATGGGTTGAACAGCATTGTTGACCTCCAGGCTGGACGCTGCGCTGGCGCTTACCCGCAAAAGCCGATTCAGTTCTTCCATACGGGCATCCAGCCGAATGCGCATCTTTTCCATCGCGTCAGACAATTGCCCCACTTCATCTTCCCCGACCACTTTCAGCGGACGTTTCAGATCTCCCTGCGCGATCAAGGCCGATTCCTGCGCCAGGTTTCTCAGCGAACTGGTGATCGAATTTAATCCCACCCACATCGATATCACCAAAAAAACAAAAATCACACCCAGCAATCCAATTAGCGGGATGGAGATCATGATTGCCTGCATTTGAGCAATTTCAGCCGGAACCGTCAGCACCACCTTCCAGGGGCGCCCAACGATGGTTTGAACATACACCGATCTTCTTGTGCCATCTTCGGATAGATCATCCGACATCCCCTCTGTCGGCATGGGATCGGTCACATATTCTGTCATTACCAGGTTCTTATGAATGGAGTGATACAGTATCCGATTATTCTCATCCAGGATGATCCCTTCACCCTTCATGGGCTCTTTGATCGATTCCAGTGCCTCAATCACTGGCTGTGTAAAGGGGTTCGATTCAAAATCAGTCCTGCCTAACAACACCCCCTTGACCGTTCCATCTTGATCGGTAATGACTGCCAGAATCGAAACCTGCGCCGATGTTTCATTGGGCAAGGGATGAATCACATAGGTTTGAACCGGCACACCCCGCAAAGCCAGCTTTATGGCAGCTTTTTCTTCAACCGTGGGTTGAATCAATTCAAAATTACTTTGTGGAAACCCCGTTACCGGTTTCCCGCTTTCATCAAACAAGAACAACTGCCTGAAATATGGAACCATGCGCATTCCAACAGCCAGTTGTTCGCGTGTTTTGTCAGGTGTATCCATGAACAGGCTGGGTTTCGCCAGGTTCATCGCCAGGTTTTGACCAGTTTCCAGGAAATAGGGAATACTCTGCGAAATAATCTTGGCATTGCTTTCCAGGCTGTTTTCGATTAACCGCCCGGCCACATAACCTGCCGCCCACCAGTCAATAAAAAATACCGACAGGAAAAAGGCAACCCCAACTAAAAGCGTTGTGCGGTTAAATTTCCACTGGATGCTAATCTCTGAGGGAGAAGGAATTAACGATTTGGGTTTAATCCACAACTCAGGTTGATAGTGCCTGACCAGCTCAACCACGCCTGCCGCCACAAGCAATTCAGCCCAACGTGCCAGCAGCCCCCACCAGCTTCTTGTCAAGAAATAATCAATCCGCACCGCAATGGAACCCTGGACTGTGCACAGGGTGGAAATGATCGTCACAAAAAATAATCCACCCCCCAGAACAACGGCAGCGAAAATCGGTTTTCGAAGGAAATGATAAATTCGCGTGCGAAACCGCTGATTAACCATCCATATAAACAGGAAAGCAATACTAACCGTTTCTAAAATGGTAAACAGGTTATGGGAAAACCAGATGGTTCTAAATAACGCCTGAAGCAGTGCAATGAGCAGTGCGTAATACGGCCCAACCATACCCACAGCCAGCATCCAGGGAACAGCGGAGAACAGAAGCACAACAGGAACATTGCTCTCGTCAGGTATTCCCGGAATTGGAGCCGCGAATTGATCAGGAAAGGAAAAACCGAACAGAAATGTGGTAATGGGAATCAGCAGGAAAAGAAAAATGAGCCACTTGACTGAAAAGCGTTCTGTTTTGAAATCCTTATTCCAGAGCCGATAAATTACCCAGATCAACAGGCATGCAAATACAATCCATCCCAGCCATCCATAGAGATGGTTGGGTTGATTAATATAAGGCAAAACATTCAAAAAACCGAGAATAAAATTCATTGGTTATTTATAGCTATGCGATATAAGCATTATAGCATTATGCCAATGAATATTCATAAGCGTTTTTGGGGAAATCCCATACGCGCCGCCATTTCTACAGGTTAAAGATTATTGATGCCGCCTGACCAGATCAATGATAATTTGAACCACTTCATTGACTGTCTTGCCGTCCGAACTGACCCTGATGGCATCATCAGCCGGTTTCAATGGCGCAACCTCCCGGGTTGAGTCAATCTCATCCCGCCGCTGCATCGAATAGAGAACCGCTTCCAGGCTGGCCTGCTCACCTCGATTAATCAGTTCTTCATATCGCCGACGCGCCCGTTCTTCGATCGAAGCATCCAAAAAGATTTTAATATCTGCTTCAGGCAAAACCACCGTGCCGATATCTCTTCCCACCATGACTATATTTCCCTGTTCGCCAATCCGTCGCTGCTGCATCGTCATCGCATGGCGCACACGTGGATACGCTGACACCTTGGACACAAACCGATCCACGTTGGGTGTGCGAATTTCCCAGGTGATATCCACACCGTCCAGGATAATGTCGCATTTTCTGCCGTCCTTTTGAGACGGTGGAAACACATCAATCTTAACGGATTCAGCCAGTGACGAAACCTTGTCTTCGTCGTCCACATTGCCAAATTGTTGCAGCGCCCCCCATGTCACTGCGCGGTACATCACACCCGTATCAAAAAAAAGGTAAGATAATTCTTCAGCGATTCGCTCTGCAACAGTCGATTTGCCAGACGCAGCAGGTCCATCAATTGCAATAGACAAGGGCTTTTGATTCGTCATGTTCATTCATCCATTAATGTGTCTGGTGCTGTTTCAGAGACAGTTGTCACAGCGCCAGGAAATAGATCACTGCGCACCCATAGAATGATTGACCGGTTTTGCACCGGCGCCTTCCGGTAAAACAACCACGAAAGCCATTCCTGGGCTGTATAAAGCTGCCAGGCAGGTTGAATATGCCAGTTAAAATCCTGACCGGTGTAAGACGCCCCAAGTTGCAGCATGCTTTGATCATCCGTAATTACCAGGGAAGGTTCTTTTCCAACCGGTAGAGAGCCGGAATAATCACCGGTGTTTTGGAAATTGCGCAACAACCATTTCAAGGCGGGTGATTCCTGCTGCAAGAGGGCAATATCAACCACCGTTCTGTCACCCTTACTCCATTCGGAAATATCCCCAATCGTTGTAAAAAGGAGATCGGCTTCGCCAATAGCCGGAGACTTTATCCACATATCCATACCCCGGATTTTCTGGGGGTTTAAAGAATTCCAGGTTATGCCTAACATTGAAACCAACATGAAAGCAGCCAATGACCATGCCAGGCCGTAACTGGCAATTGTTTCAGACCATCCCCAACGCGCCAGGACTGCACTCAACAGAATAATCACCAGACCGCCAATCACAGCAACAATTCGAATTTGAAACGACTGCGCATCCACAGCCTGATTCAAAAGTGTCAGACCGTTGAGTAGGACAAAACATAAAACCAGGAATATAAAAATGCCCAACCCAAGGGTATAGCCAAAGTCATCTTCTTCAAAATCTGGCGGGGCTAGCAAAATAACCTGTCGACTGGCCAGCGCCCAAAGCGGGACCACCGCCCAGACCAAATCAGGTATTTGTCTGCCTGGATACAGGATATTGAGAATCACGGCTGCTGCAAACCACAGGATCAAGATGCGGTCAACCTGACTCATGCCCCGCAAATTGGCAAACACCCGCCACAAAGCCAGAGCCAGGGGGAAGGTGCTATACGCCAGCAAACCGATCAATAATTCTTGAATTTGTATCCCTGATGGTGTTCCCCACCACTGCATAAAACTGATTAGCCCGTTCATCGATGAAGAAATTCCATTGGGAACAAGCAGGAACAGCGTCCCCACCAGGAAAAATGTTCCCGCGCACCAGATTCCCAGTGTCCTCAGAAAAACAGCATCCGGCCGCCAGGGTTGTTCTTCTTCAGAAAGATGCTGTATTTCAGATGAGCCGGTTTTGGGTGATAACCATTTACGCAACAGGACAGTAACCAGCAAAACAATAACGCCCATCCATAACGATGGACCAGACAACAACGCCAGGCCCAGGCAAATGCCCGCACAGGCTGCCCGCCTGTTCAACGCCAGCCCGAGGGTTGCAATGAATAATGCCAGTCCTACGCCAGATCCATCCAACTGCCTGGATACTGCGACCAGCGCCGGGTCAAACGCAATGGCAAATGCCAGGCATAAAGCCGGTATTCTACCCAGGTATTTCTGAAAGAGGATCGGACTCAAAGCGAACAGGCTGCCCACAAGCGCCGGCACCAACCTGGCTGCGAAATTGTTCGAATCAAAAATAAAAAACAATACCGTGTTAAGCAGCACCAGCAGCGGCTGATCAGTCAACAAGGACGGTTCTCCACGGCTTGCAGCCAGTGCTTGCAGCGCCAGGTGCGCTTCAGCATCATTAAGCGGGTCAATCCCCAGGTTAATCAACCGCATGGCAATCGCCGCAAGAAATGCAAGCAAATAGAGGCCTGTTTCTACTCGAAAATCATCTTTTTTATTCATCAACAGCTACCTGGTCTTTCAAGTCAATTATCGTCGATATCGGGTTTTGTTCAACAGGAGCTTCATAAATCACAACCTGTCCCTGTTGAAAGATGGGTTTCAAACGGCTTTGGAACTTGGCTTCATTGACCCGCAATGAACTGCGCTCCAGGGAACCCACAAAAACATAGCGGATTTGATATTGCGCCAGGATTTCTTTGGCTTCATCCCAGTTGGATGTGCGATACAGTCGTTCGATATCGCCTTCACGACTGCCCATTTCCTCTGCCCCTCCGCGCCACTGGCTTTCATGTCCCGGCCATCCCAGAACGTTGGGCAATCCCGAGAAAGTTGCCACACGGGCAAAGCCTGAATAACTTCCGCCAATGGCCTCAGCAACCACGCCGTAAGGCGCATTTTTCAAGAACTCAATGCCGGCATAATCATCCGGGTTGTAACGCTGCAGGTAGGCTGCCCCATCCAGATTCCACTCCATTGGCTTAAAATTGTTGGTGATAGTCGCCACCCCAAAAATGGGATAACAGACAAACACAAGGATGAAGGCTGACAGGAAAATGTTTTCAACCACAGCCAGTGTTACGGAACGGTTTTTACGCAGCAGGAATTTCGCAGTGCAGTAAGCCGCAGCCACACTCAACAGGATCCAGGCTTGATAATAGAATTTAAAGATCGTATTCATGCGCCAGCCAAATTGGTCGCGCAAATAAAAGAATTCCGGCACCACGATCAGGGTGATGGATGTTAAGAGCAGCAGACCAACAAAATCTCGTACTGACACAAATTTAAAGGTTGTCACACTGTCTGGAAATATCTCCGCCGGCTGAGACTGCCCTTCCAGGATTTCCCAGTCTTTCTTAACTCGCATGGAGAACACACTCCAGATGAGTGCCAGAAAAACAAACAGCGTAACCCAGGCTCCAGGTTGAATTAACCGTCTGACCAGCGAACCCCAGAACAATGTCTGTGTATTCGAACCGCCCTGTATTCCATAGAACTGGTTGCCAATGCTGATCAATGCGGATGATAGGCTCTGTCCGCCCCTTCCCGGTGATCCCATTTCGAGCATTGTACCAATTGCAGGGGAAACAGAAAGGATGGAAGTCAGGGTGTAAGACAGCGCCCATAATCCTCCCACCAGAGCTGCCGCAAAAATTATTCCATTACGTAATGACCTTTGTTGGTTATCACGGGTAACTTCACAAATCAGCCACAACAAAGTTGGAATGAACAGCGGAGCGAACATCACCCACAGATGAATGCCGCGCGTAAAGTAAGATGCACTGGGTAAGAAACCGCCCGCCTGTGAAGAAAACCCCAGGAAATACGGCAGGTAGATAATGCCAGCCATAAAACCGACGATCATTCCAGTTTCAACAAATTCAAAAACACGCCGCCATCCCCAACCGTCTTCTTTATAGCGCAGGTAGATGAAAACGGCGCTGAACAATCCCACTCCCATCAAAATATCCCAGATATTGAGAAATGCCAGCCCGCCAAAAATGACACCGATCAGCCAGAATTCCCACTTTCGCAGCCATTTAACCAGGGTCAAGGATTGCAGCGGGAATCCCCAGTTTTTCATCCAGGCATTGATTGAAAAGAACAATCCCTTGCCAGTTGGCAGCCAGCGATTGCGCGAAAAATACAGGTTCAACCCAACCCCCACCCCCAGAAGCACAAAGGGAATGGACAATACATGCGGATGCAGATCACCTAACAGGAAAGAGAAGAACGGAAATTCATCAATAATCTCCTTCGAGTTACCGCTCATGTCATAGTCTTGCAGCACTCGCGATGCCCGCCACCACCAGATGCCGCCCATGCGATTCGGCGTCCAGGAGAAGGGTGCAGAAGGTGCGCGATTGAGTTCAAGGATATCAAGCCATTTCCAAAATGATGATTGCCATGTGCCGTCGGCTGCCTGCTTCCAGAATACACCGCGTGCGTGCAGCATTTCCAAAAAACCTTCAAGGTTGCTCACCAGCAGCAAGAACAACGGCCCCAAAAAGGCACTGACGAGTGAACTGTTTACAGGATTGTCTTTTGCACTCTGCGAATTATTTTTACCCCCCTGCAGCAGGTTAAAAACCAGCCCAAAAGCACCCAGTCCAGCCATGGCAAACCAGGCCGCCAGCGCCAGGTTAAACCCGATGCTGGCCGAAATGCCGCTGAACCGGGTCAGCATGGCAGTCATCACATACCCAAAATAGTAATAAGAGATGGAATAGCCCGATAACCAGGGATCATGGGGAGGAAAGTCAGGTGACCGTAAAATGGCATTGATAAACGCCAATTCCATGGGTTTTTCAGTTCCCGAAATATCCGGGTTGGCTGCCCGCACTGCTGCCATGAACGCCAATGCCAGCAGGAAAAGAACCTCACCGGCGATGATCAGCTTTTTATTTTCTCTTATCCAATTTTTGATCGAGGTAAGATAGCCATTGCGAAGACTTACAGCACTGAACCCAAGCAGAACAACCAATGCCAGGGTTTGTCCGCCCATATCATTCTGTAAAATTCCCAGGGTGCCCAACAACCAGAAAATATACCCCCAGATCAACAAGCCCAATACCCGGCTAAAAGAATATCCGCGATCGGGTAACCAGGCAAAAAACCGGTAGGCAATCGGGAATGTCATCCAGCCCAGGATGGATATGATCAGAAACCAGAGGAAAAACGCTGTCATGTAAGTGAACCTATCCGCTAATACAACGGGATATCTGTTTGAATGGTTTCATAAATAGCCGTGTCAGCTTTTCGATACACTTCTTTCCACAAAGTGCCGTCCCACGATTCAAATTTGCTCAAACCAATGGCTTCGTAAAATGCCTGCTCCAGTTGACCGACAACAATGTATTTCACCTGGTATTTGTCCAGGAAAGCAGCCGCCGTTTTGGGATCGGTTGTATTGTAAAAATCCTGGATGTCGTTAACCCGGTTGGTTATCCATTCGGAAGGCACAATGGTGCGCTGCTGGCGCTGATGCCAGTTCCAACCCACCACACCCGGCAAACCAGTATAAATCGTGTAACGGCTGCCCCAGCGGTATTCTGGGGTGTTGCCTTCAACGATCACCGGTGAGCCTTCAACATTCTCCTGCATCCAGCGAATGGCTTCATAATCTTGAACCAGGCTCATTTGCTTTTCGTTATCGAAATAGGAAGATGTCGTCATATACATCATACCATCCAATGAATGCGGCGCCACATCGCTCATCCGATCCGTGATTTTATCCATGCCGCCAATGACCGGGAATAGGGCAGCGCTGAACACCAGGGCGCCAAACACTGCCGCCCACAAGGAGCGCTGGTTTGTATTCCATTCATTGAACACCGCGGGCAGCATCCACATCAAACCAGCCGCCCCAGAAATGGATAACAACGTCCATGCTTGCAGTGAAAATTTGAACACCGTGTTCATGCGACCGATATCACCGCGCAAAACGATTAACTCTACAGCCAGGGTCAACACCAACCCGCTGCCAACCATGAACAGCGCAGCCCGTTTGGCATCGTTCTGTCCAGGGCGGAACAATAGAATCCCCGCCCACAGCGCCATGGGTAAAACCAGCCACGCCACACGCACCCCCAGGATGAGCAATCCAATCACACATGCCGCAAATAAAACCGCCAGGCCGGTCAGCCAGCTTTTGTACGGCAGCAGCTTGTTCAAAGCCGAAACCGGCGTTTTGGCCATCCAGTCAATCGTTTCCCACGCCAGCCAGCTAAAGATCACGAACAGGAACAAACCCCAGTGGGTAAAGTAAGACCAGAAGGGTGTGTGCGAACCTTTCCAGTATTCGATGGCATTATAGCCCTGCCCAAACCAGTGAGAGAAAGGTTGATAAAAAGCAAATGCCAGTGCGCTCAGCAGCAAGGCGCTGCCCACACCAGCCAGCCAGCGGTTTTGAACCAGAGATGTTTTGACGGATGCCCCGGCGCCATCGTTTTTCATTGCAGCATAGAGTATGGCCACAATTCCAAGAGCCAGGTAAGTCGGCAAGTCCCAGGTGTTGGTGGGTTTTAAAGCCCCAATTGTTAAGCCGCCCAGGAGTAAACTGCAACCATAATGTACGCTGCGCCATTTTCCATTTTGACCGCCCCACTGCCAGCGTCCCAGCACAATCGACAAAGCCCAGGCAATAGCCAGCACAGTCAGGGGCAAGGCAATCATGTGCGCATGCAAATCGGCGTATAAAAAGGTGAAGAATGGAAACTCGGTGATCGGCTCTTCGGGGAATGCCCGGCTGGGTATCCAGTACCATTCACCTTTTCCATAAGGCAGCATTGCCCCGCTCAACAGGCGCACCAATCCCTGGAAGAACCATGCCCAGTGCTGCAATGGATTCGCCTGTTCAAAACCAGTGCCCGGGGCGACCAGCTTTTGTATGCCGTGCCAAATCATGCGCACAGTTCCCAGGTTACCCAATACCTGCAATCCCAGGATGCTGGCCAATCCTGCATACCAGGGGTTAGCCACCTCATCCACAGCCCCATCCACATTGCCGGTTTGATCTGGCCGAACAGCTTTATACAAATTCCAGCCGATACAAAAAGCGCCCAGCCCCAGCATCGAAAACAGGGTCGGCAGGATCAGGTTATAGGCAATGGACGGTACAATCCCCAGCCATTTCACCAGAACGCCCACCAGTACATAGCCATAATAGTAATAATTGATGTAACCACCGGCAAACCAGGGATCATACGGCGGGAAGGTGCTGCTCTTAATCACCGCATTGAAATAAGAAAAATCCATCGGCTTTTCGCCGCCCTTGTAGGGATGCCAGATATCCGGGTTCCCAATGCGTATTGCCAGATCAAACAAGAACAAGGCCAGCGCAATTACCTCAACCCACAAGATGTAGCGAGACCTGCTCCGCGTCTCCTGCAAAATTTCATCCCGCTGCAAGAAGAACAGCACCGCGTTGACTGCCGCCAACAGCAGAATCACCACCGTAATCATGCCGCGCGTTACCGGGATGTTAAACGATCCGCCCAGCCACACCAGGTATCCCAGGACAACCATGCCCACCGTGCGAGCCAGCGGATAGCCGTGATCGGTTAAACCGCGCAGCGCCATGCGCACCAGTGGATACACCATCCACCCCAGCAGCAACACGACAACATACCAGGCAATTGCCCCCACCCAGGGAGCCTTGTTGATGATGGATTGTGTATGAAACAACTCTGACCAGGTTCCGCCCTCACGCTGCACGCTCAATCGATCAGTGGGCAGCATCAAATCGCCCGGGTAAGATTTCGCCTGCCCCGGCGTCAGGTGAACCACATGGGTCAAGTCCACCGCTCCCAAAATTTTTCGCACAGATGACGAATCATAATCAGCCGACTTTTTGAAAATCAGCACTTTGGGGTGGTCATAAACCGTGAAGGCTTCCTCGGCAAACTGGGTATTCACCCGAAACGGACCGAAAGATGGGTCAGATTGCTGCACTTTCACCAATTCGAATCCCAGTTCACCCGTAAACATACCGGGGGCTGCCACACTGTAACACCAGAAGATATCTTTATCCTCCGGGCATCCAATCAGGTTGCGGTAATAGGTTGAGGTCAGGGGATAACGTTCGGGCACGCGCACCGTGGTGCCCCACTGCCGGTTTGAACTGATGAAAATGTAATCCGCCTGGTCGAGCGTATTGGTAAAGCGCGTGAGTTTGTCGGCATTATCATCCCAGTACATCTCGAAGTTCAAGTCTGTCCGAAACACACCGGTATAGTAATCGTAGGGGTTATATCCCTGCAACGACAGCGGCAGCGGGTCGTCCCAGGAGCTTTCATTGGCGTGCCGGCTGCCGTACAGAGCAATCGCGCCGCTGTCTCCCACCAGTTCAATGTGCAACTGGTAATTTGTGCCTGCCTTCAATTCAACAGGTTGCGGCAATTCCACGGTGTAGCTTTCACCGCGCGCATCACTTATCGCCCGGAACGGCTCATGTAGTTCAACCTTTGCCAGCGGTTGATTTGCCTGGGCCGGGTCGCTAATCGTCAAGAGAAGCGTCTTGTTTTCAGCAGTCCCTTCCCAGTCCACCACATGCGGCAGAAAAATGGAAGTAAGTTTCCCGTTTGTTGTTGGCTGAAAAGCGGTCTGAAAAGCTCGTTCCGGCCGAACAGCTTCCACCGGCTCAGCCAACACCAGTGGAACAAGCTGCCCATCGGTTTGCACCATCGCCAGCACAGAACCGGCCAGGTTCAGCGTGTACCCCGGTTCTTTCACATTCACGCTGAACCGATAGGAATAGCCTTTTTTGATGAAAAAGGGTTGTTCCAGTAGGATAACGGCTTCACTTCCGCGCGGGTCGTCCTGTGCTTTAAATTCACCAGTCAAAACGGCGGCTGTTGAAGAGCTGCCTTCTTCGCTCAGTTCAGTGACATTCAGTTCCAGCGTTTTGAATTCCCCCCAGGCTGAAGTATCCACCACATGCGCGATTCGAAACTCTGTCAGCACACCGTCCAAATTGGAAGGTGCAACCATCACCAGCGGTTGAGTAGAGTCAATCGATGCGCCCAGGCGAAATGCCAGCGGCTGATTGGTTTTCCCGGTTGCAGTCTCATATTGCAGGTTGATAGCCGCGGGCACATTTTGATAAATCCATCGGCTGGCTTCGACACGGGTAATGGGACGCTTATAGATTTGAACAAAAGCCGCTGCCCAGACAAAGGTCGAAATCAACACCAGGGTGCCAATCGCAATGGGAAGAGCTTTTAAGACTTTTCGCCAGAATTCATTGGCTTTTTGAGATTGAGATACCCGCCACAGCGCAAACACCAGCCAGGCCGCCAGGATACACAGCGTGGGATAAACTGGCAGTTGATAGCGCATGCTGCGCGTAAAATTGATGGACTGCCAGGCAAAATAAACGCCCGTCCAACCCCAGATTAAGAGTTCATCCAGTTTTTTCTTCTTGAGGATCTCAAACCCCATCCAGACGAAACCAATCCAGGCGGTAATTCCCAGCGGCAGCCCCAAACCATACTTCACCAGGTTGGTGAAAGCAAATGTAATGGGACGGCGCGACCATTGCAGCGCCGGCGGAAAATCGACATCGCCCTTGCTTTGCAGGCTCAGTTCCTTAAGACCACTGATCCATTTTTCATTCGGAATGATGCCAAAGAAGCCCGGGCCGCGGAACGCAAACGGCTGAAAAATGCGAAAAACCACAAAACTGACAATGGCAGCCGCGACCAGGTTAATCCAGATGGTGATTTGATGTTGTTCCTGTTCCTCACCCGACATTTTTAAATAGCGGATAAGCGCTGCACCAGGCAGAAGCAAAGCCAGCGGGGCAACACTCACCTTGGATGCCATAGCCATTCCCAGTGCAATGCCAAACCCCACATAGGGCAGCATTTCAGGCAGCGCCATGCGCACATATTGCATCAATCCCGGGTTTTCAGCCGCTTCACTGGCGCCGCCAGTTTCCTGTTGGATGCTGGTTGTTTTGCTTGCAATCGGCGCAACCTCTTGCGTCAACACCACCACCGCCGCGTAAAACGTGGCAAAGGCAAAAAAGTTGGCGTATGTATCCACCGTGAAATAATGCGAAAGCTGGATGGGCAGCACCGCCAGGCTGTAAAATGCAGCCGCCAGCAAGGCCATGCGCGAATTTCGAAAAAGCCGTTTGGTGATCAGAAACACCCATAGCGCGGTCAAAACATCCAATAAGGCTGATATCGACCTGCCCACAATGTCCACCTGGTCATAGCCGGTTTGTCCAATCCATTCAGCCACATACCGCACCAGGAATAACGGCAATGTACCGTAAACGTAAAAACCATACCCGCGGTTGTTTGGATTCAAACTGGATTGTTCGGTGTTGAAATATTCAGCAATGCTCTTGACAGGAGAGATGCTGGTCTCCACCATGGTGAGGAATCGTTCATCGGGATGAAGATGCTGCTGCTCGCCCCAGTTGATTCCAATGAACCGGAAGTAAGCCCCCATCATTAAAATGCCGAGCAAAATAATCCAAACCATCCATGAACTGTTACGGCCAGGCTGGTTGATTTTGTTATCACTTTTAATCTCGTTTGTCTGATCCATATCCATGCACTCGTTATGGGGTCAACCGCACATTACGGCGTTGCTTTAACAGGGTCAGGCATTATTGCCGGTTGATTACCCGGTTCTGCCGGAACCAGAAATACCCAGAATTCTTTGCCTTCATATTCGCTGTTCTGTAAGGAATAGGATCCATTGGGATAGAGCAGACGCAGCGATTCAAGCGATAATTCGTCTTCCACCTTGATAATAAACAATTTCGCGCCGGGTTGAGACAGGGTCTCTTCAAATGATTCAGGCCACAGCGCATAATCCTTTAATGGATAACCGGCATTGATACCCACCAGGCGTGTATCAACCCAGTAAGGATAAGGCACCACGTAGGCATGCTCCGGCGAACCAACGGATTCGGCAAAACCGCGAATGACTTTGCCGATTTGTGAAGTGTTCCAGGCTCCTGCCATGAACTGCTGGGCATAAACCCGAAAAACCAGGTCATAGTTGGAAACAATCACGCCCGACACCAGCAGCAATCCCATAAACACTGTCATGGGTTTGCCCAGTTGTGTCCTGGCTTTATGAAAAATATTACCCAGGAATCCCTCAAGCCCAATTGCGGCAATGATAAAAACCGGGATAATTGCCCCGCCGGTTCGATTCAGGGAAGGATTTTCGTCAGGGAACGCCAACGATAAGATCGACGGCATCATCAATAACGGTACTGAAATCAGCAGAAAGATATCCTGCCAGCGTCGTTTTTGGATATAGCGAATAAACAACCACACGGTTCCGAATAGATAAAACACCGCTGTAATCGCATCCAGCGCCGGTCGGCCCGGGATGGAATGCACCCAGATTTCCCCATTGTCCCACCACGGCATAATTTCTGCTTTCCACAGGTTCTCAAAAAATATCTGCCACGCAGCCCCCGGGATGCTGCGCTCGGTGGAAGACAACCGGGACAATGCGCGGTATCCAAACATTTGCGGATCGCTCAAAGCATAGCGCGCCAGGGGCAAAAAGATCAGCAACGCCACCAGCGCCAGCATGCAAAGCCCCCAAACCGCCTGGTAGCGTTTATCTTTGGATTGCTTATGCAGCAAGTAAATGCCTGTACCCAAAACGATCAGGATGGGCACAAACCGGAACGGACTGTAGCCGTGCAGGCCTAACCCAAGAGCCACACCCGCCAGAATGAAATCGTTGCGGCTCGACCGGCGCAGTCCGCGCACGAAATAAAACAGGGTCGGCGCCGTGAATAATGGATACAGGGGAAAGCGCAAGCCAACGCGCGAAATCACATTGGGCCAATAGGCCACCCCGGCAAGAACGAATGCCAGCAATCCCACCCAGCGGCCGCCCAATTCTTTGCCCAACAAATAGATATAGGGCAAAGTCAACAAGCCCGCCAGTGCGGTGCCCAGTTTTAAGCTGATGAACGACAATCCGGTATTGCATAACACAGCAATAGCCGCGGTTAGATACATTTGAACGGCTTCTCTACCCGTGTTTCTCGGGAAAAATATGGAATAATTGCCGTCCAACACATCCGCCACATCCAGCAGCTTTTCAGCGTGATCGCTGAACATTTCCCCTGGAATCTGCTCCAGGCGGGCAAACCGGAAATAGACAACCAGCAATGCGCAAACCAGCATCAGCAAATGAAACGGGGTGAAATGGATGGCAAACCTGGGTGCGCGGATTTTCTCGCGCAGGTCATTTAACCATTCCATTGCATTCGATCTTGGCACCCACAGCGCAACCAGTGACAGTCCCACTCCCGCGATCCACAAGAAAAGGTTCAGTGTGTTGAACTGATTTCCACCAAACGCAAGGAAAGCCAATAACACAAATGGTATGGCGGTTAGAAAGCTTCTTCTCCTGACAGAGATTGCCATCGGATTGGGATTGTCTGCCTCGCTCTGGGGCAGTTCAAACCCTTTTGAAAAATACGCCCAGCCGATCAGGAGAGCCGCCAGGCAGTAGAGAACCACGGATAAAACGGGTTTGGCCTGGCTCGATTCCAGGTTCAACTGGGCAAACACCGCCAACCCCAACCCGGCAAACAATTTCCAGGGCACAGTTTGAATCAAGGGTTCTGCCGGCGCCATCACTTGTTCGCGTTGAACTTCGGCTGATACAGCAGCAACCGGCAGGTCATAATCTTCAACACCCTGGGGAATTTCGATCTTTTTTGCCCGGGGATTTATTTTTGACTTCACATAATCGAGAACGCTGGGTTCATCCATAGAAACACCGCATCGATTGTTGTTCAGGATTCCGATTTGCTGCAGCGACGCGCCACATAGAAAGTATAAACGCCTTCCGCCTGTTGCGGGTTTTCATCATAGAAACGCTGAAGCAAACTTTGAGTCAAGTGCAGGTTCCACTTCCAGGGC
>CAZOKH010000024.1:0-40302 GCA_964580315.1 uncultured Anaerolineaceae bacterium
CTACAAACCACTGACTGAATAACTTGACTGTGTCTTCGGCAAATTGCAGGCGGGTTAAACGCCTGTCAGCTTCACACAGGTTTTGCTGCATCACCACAAAGGTATCGGGCGATTCCCAGTAGCCCAGCATGGCAACCGGGCCGCACTCTTCTGTTTCAGTGATCCGGTATTGGCCGTCCAAACCGACCATCAGGGGCATACTGTCGCCTTCCAGGGTGAGGTCCAATTGTGCTTCAGTTTCGTTCACCTGGTGCAGCGCGAACATGCTCCAACTGCCTCTGCCGGTTACCAGCCATTGCTTGCCATCCACCTCATGCGCTTTTGGGGGAATTTCGGATGAAGGGAAGGTGCGCGGAGTGGATAAGGTGTCGACGGCGGTTTGCAGGCGTTTGAGGGCAGCGGCGTTATCAGGCAGGGGATTGTGCGATTGAGCGGCGGGAATTAGATAGTCATCCACCAGATCATTGTGCAGGATTTTTTCGCCGCTTTCACCGGCGGTGAAGACCACCACCATATCTTGTTTGGGCAAGACGCGGATTTGCTGCCCGCCCCAGCCCAGTGCATAGTAATCTCCCTGCGGGCGCAGCCACCACTGGTAGCCGTATCCAACATCGGGTGAAGGTTGAGAGTGGATTTGTGTGGAAGTCTTGATCCAATCGCCCGATAGAATTTGCTTGTCCTGCCACATGCCGTTGTCCAGATAGACCTGGCCGATTTTTGCCATATCGACCGGCAGCAGTTCCAGGCCGGTGCCGCCCACGGTGTGGCGGGTGTAATCCTTGTCCCAGGCAAAGTCGGTTATCTCCACAGGGGTGAAGAGATGCTCTTCGGCGAAATCGGCGCCTGTGGAACCGGTTTCCTGTTGCAGGATTATTGAAAGCATGTGCGAACCGCCGGAGTTGTAATTATAAACTTCCCCTGGTTCGGCAACCATGGCGGGGGTAAAGAAATATTCGACCGGGTCGCTTGATTCCAGAATGCCCCAATGATCGTTTAGCCCTGAATAGAGCGGCTCTGTCCATTCAACACCGCTGTTCATTGCCAGCAGGTGTTCGATGGTGATTTCCTTTTTTCCTGGGTCGTCAATCGGAATGTCAGGAAAATAGTCAGCTACGGGTTTGTTCACCGATTCCAGCACACCTTTTTCCAGCGCTATGCCCACCAGGGTGGCAGTTATGCTTTTGGTAGCAGAATGGACACCGTGGCGTGTTTGCGGGCGGAAAGGATGAGCATAAACTTCCAGGATTAGTACCCCGTGTCGGACAACAAGCAGGCTGTGAATGTGGCGGTTATCCTGGTGGATTTTTTCCAGCATGGCAGCCAGCAGGCTGGATGAAACACCCTGTTCTTCAGGTGTGGAACGTGGCCAAACCCAGGTTGAAGCTGGAGAAGGCAACCTTTCCATGGTTTGCTGTGTGGCTGGTGTTGGGATTGATGGGGGTGTTGCGAAAACCTGGCTGGTGGCTGTTTGTGTGGCTGAAGGGAGAGCAGGGGATTGGGCTGGTGTGGTTTGCGAAACACAAGCTGACAAAATGGTTATCAGGATGAAAAAGAAACATTTACGAGCTTTCATATATGGATTGTAACCGAATCATCCTCTAATCGTAAACGAGAGGTTAGAGATATTAATGATTTTGTTAAAGTCATTAAAGGCTATTTACAAATCCATTTGAAGGTGATATACTGTCATAAATGAGAACGTTCTTATTATTCTGAAAAAATAAGACAAGATAAATGAGAATTGAATTGAATAATTGCAACAATGTAACAGGAGGCGGGCATTTATGTCAGATACTTTATTGTTCGGATTGATTTTGTTCGATATTATCGAAGGGAAAAAATATATCGGCGGACCGGCCATTAATATTGCGCTCCATATGGCTTATCATGGTGTGCGCCCGACGTTGATATCCAGTGTTGGCGATGATGAATTGGGTGAAATTTCCAAAAAAATGCTGGATGATAATGGCATCTCTACTGATTACATTAAAACGGATTATCAGCATGAAACTGGAAAGGTTAATGTAATCCTTGATTCGTCTGGCAATCCGACTTTCGATTTACAACGCCAGGTAGCTTATGACTTTATTACGCTAACCGACTCGCAAATTGAAGCATTGTGCAATACACAATTTGATATTTTGTATTTTGGCACGGTTGTCCAGAGAACGCCGGTAAGTGCTGAAACCCTAAAAACAATTATTCAGCGCGTTCCACATAAGATTGTATTTTTTGATATCAACTTACGCAAAGGGCACTACACCAGAGAAGTTGTGGATTTCTCTTTGCAGCATACCGATATTTTTAAGCTCAACGACCAGGAAGTTGTTGAAATTTCAAATATCTTTTATTTGGGCTTGACCGAAGAAAAAAGCATTGTGGATTGGGTTTTGAAAAACTATCCCATCCAGACAGTTTTGGTAACCAGGGGTGAAAATGGCGTAAGCCTGTATGCAAATGGCGAAAGACACGATTTCGCCGGAATAAAGGTGCAGGTCAAAGATACGGTGGGGGCTGGCGATGCTTTTTCTGCTGGTTTCATCATGGAATATTTGAAGAGCGGTGACCTGATGCTTGCCTCTCAAAAAGGGAATGAGTTGGGTGCTTATGTGGCTGCCAGATCAGGCGCTGTTCCTGAGATTGATGAAAAATAGCGGAGCGGTTCATGTCAACAATTCTGGATGTGGAAAAACAATGCGGCGTCTCTCGGTCAACAATCTCTCGATATTTAAATGGAAAGAAAGTGAGAGAAGCCAATCGAGTAAAGATCGAGCAAGCCATTAAGGAGATGTCTTTCCAAAAGAATCCCCTGGCAAGCGGTCTAAAATCCAGCAAAACCTATACGGTAGGCTGCGTGCTGCCCGACATCAATGACCCGTTTTTCACGCTGATTATTAAAACTTTTCAGGCGCACATGCTGGAAAATGGGTACCAGACCATATTCAACACCTTTGGCAATGATTTGAAAATTGAAGTAGATCAGGTTAAAACCCTTGCGAACAAGCGTGTTGATGGTCTGGTTGTTGCGACCAATAATAAAGATGGTTCCCACATCCAGGCCTGCCTGGACGAGAATTTGCCGGTTGTGCTTCTGGACAGGTTGATTGATGGCCTGGAATGCGATAGCGTGACGGTGGACAATTATTACGCAGTCTACGACGCTATTCTGGTCGCGATCAGGAAGGGGCATAAAAACATTGGTTATATCAGGGGGAATGATTTATATACAGATGTTGTCCGTTTCAATGGTTTTAAGGACGCACTTGAGAACAACGGCATTGAACTGAAGAAAGAATATATTGTGAAAGCCGACATTGTGGAGCATGATGCGGCACGCCAGTTTATGCGATTGATGAATTTGCCCAATCCCCCTTCCTTAATTTTTTGTTCAAATGTCTATTTATCCATGGGGGCGCTTGAGGCCATGCTTGAGTATGGTCTGGAAATTCCCAGGGATGTGTCTGTGATGACCTTTGACCAACTGTCATCGCTTCCATATTATGGCTTTACAAAATGTATCAAACCAGAATTTACCAGTATTTGCCAACCCCTCAAAAAAATTGGGATGACTACTGCTGAAGTATTGCTAAGACGACTGGAGCTTGGAATGGAAAATTATCAACCCATCCAGGAGGAATTGAAAACCAGTTTTTACATGACAAATTCCGTGGCGGATATTAACTGATGAAGCCGCCAAAAGGTTGAAAAAAGGAGGCAATAACTGCATGAATTGATTTGAAACAAAGTGATTGTACTGCTGTAAAGAGAAAGCAAGAAAGTGGTTCTGGTCAGGATTAAATTTGCTTGACTGATTGAACCATGAAGCTGAATGTAACATGACCTGAAGTAACAAATCAATATTTGACAAGAATTGTGGAGGAAAGTACTGATGAAAAAGTTTTGGATGTTGACATTAGTGATTGCCCTGGTTTTCGCTCTGGGCGCTTGCACTGCCGCCCCGGCTGCCCCCGCTGCTGAAGAACCCGCCGCCGAAGAGCCTGCTGCTGAAGCCCCTGCCGAAGAAGCCCCCGCCGAAGAAGCCGCTGCTGAAACTTTGGAGATTGCTTTGCTTGTGAAAGCAACGGATTCGGGTTTCTGGCAAAAAGTGATTGAAGGTGGAACGGCTTTTAATGAAGAGAACGAAAATGTGAATGTCACCGTTTACGGCCCCGCTTCTGAGGCAGACGTTGATGAATCCATTTCCATCCTGGAAAACGTTATCACCAGTGGACCCGATGCAATCGTCATCGCTTCCAATGCGGGTGAAGGTGCTGTGGCTGCTTTGAAAGACGCAGTTGCCAATGGCATTCCTGTGCTTACCGTGGACACCACCATCCCGACGGATGTTGTGACCACTCACCTGGCCACCGACAATGTGCTGGGCGGCGCCCTGGCTGCTGAAGCAATGGTTGATGAAATGAAAGCTGCCGGAAAAGAATTGAAAGGCAAAGTTGCCATTGTTGCAGCAGTTGCCGGCGTTCAGACTATTGTTGACCGCGATGGTGGTTTCGTTGACAAAATGGCAGAGATTGCCCCCGAAATCGAAGTTTTGACTCCGGTCTATGTTGACAATGAGATTGAAAAAGCTCTGACAGAAACCGAACAGATCATCACCCGCGAAGGCGACCAACTGGTTGGTATCTATGCTGACAACAACCACACTGGCGACGGTGTTGGGCGTGCGATTAAACAGGCCGGCCTGCAGGATTCTGTTGTGGTGGTTGCATTTGATGATGACCAGGAACAGATTGACTTTCTCAAAGAAGGCGTCATTAAAACCCTCATCATCCAGGATCCCTATAACATGGGCTATTTGGGCTGTGAGTATGCTGTAAAAGCCATCAATGGCGAAGAACTTCCTAAATTTGTTGACACTGGTGTGAAAGTTACCAGAGCCGCAGATCTCTAAAAATTAATGCAAGTGGATATCCGGGCGTAAACAACCCGGATATCCACAAGTTATTATAAAAAGTATGACATGGTTCCGCCATCATCCTACCCCTTAGTATGTTTTAGATGCCAGAGCTGATTTTGTAAGGTATGAGGAAAAAATGAGTGATCAAGTAAAAGAAATCGTTCGCATGGAAAATATATGCAAAACATTTCCTGGCGTCCAGGCACTTTCAGATGTAAACATCAAGATCAATTCGGGTGAAATTCACGCAATAGTTGGAGAAAATGGCGCTGGCAAATCGACTTTGATAAAAATTCTCATGGGGGTCTTTCCAAAAACAAGCGGCGAGATTTTTATTGAGGGAAAAAAAGTTGACATTTCAAGCCCCGGAATATCGAGAGACCTGGGCCTTAGTGCGGTTTATCAAGATGTGACCATTGCACGTCACTTGACGGTTGCAGAGAATTTTTTCCTCGGAAAAATTCCAAAAAATAAACTGGGACTGGTTAACTGGAATTACATGTATGCAACCACGCAAAAAGCACTGGATAGCTTAAATATTAAAATCGATGCCCACTCACTGGTGAAGGATTTATCGGTTGCACAGCAAGAAATGGTGGTTATTGCCAAAAAGAACTTTGATCAGAGCAAACTCATTGTATTTGATGAGCCGACGGCTCTGTTAGCCAATGAAGAAGTGGATGAGTTATTTAAAATCATTCGGCATTTGAAAAACGAAGGCGCAGCCATTGTTTACATTTCGCACCGCATGGAAGAGATTTTTGAGCTGTGTGATGTTGTTACGGTTCTAAAAGACGGAAAATATGTTGACACCCTTAGGGTTTGTGAGACTAATGAAGATGAACTGGTCACTAAGATGGTTGGCCGCAAAATTGAGGATATGTATTCGATTCAGCACTTTGAGCCAGGCGAAAAGGTGTTGGAAGTTAAACATTTAACGAAGAAATCTCGATTTAGCGATATCAACTTTGAACTTCATAAGGGTGAGATTTTGGGATTTTTCGGACTTGTTGGCTCTGGTCGAACAGAAATTATGCGTGCTGTTTTTGGGGCAGATGATTTCGACGAAGGTGAAGTGTTTATAAATGGGCAAAAGCAAAGCATAAAAAGCCCTGTCACTGCCATCAATCTTGGAATTGGTTTTCTGCCCGAAGATAGAAAAATGCAAGGGCTAACATTGGAAACTTCCATCAAAGAAAATGTAAATCTGGCGTCGTATGGTGAAATCTCAAAAGCCGGTTTAATAAATATCAAGCAAGAATCTATAAATGCAAAAAATTATGTAAATAAATTGAGAGTGGTAACACCTGGTATTTACCAAAAGGTGATTAACCTGAGCGGAGGCAACCAGCAAAAGGTTGTTGTAGCAAAATGGTTATGCAAGAAAAGCTGCATTTTTATTTTTGATGAACCTACTGTTGGCATTGATGTGGGGGCCAAAACTGAGATTTACAAATTATTACAAGAATTACTTGAGAGTGGAAATGCGGTCATCGTAATATCATCCTATTTACCTGAAATTATGGGTATCGCAGACAAAATTATTGTTATCAGTGAAGGAAAACAAGTGGGAATGGTTAACCGGGATGAATATGATGATGAAAAGCTCTTGAGGATGGCTTCGGGCATCAAATAGGTTTCAATAAAAAAAATTTCGGAGGCTGGTTCAAATGATGGCAAAGGCTGACAGGGAACACATTTTTAAAAGGTTCACCAGGGTTGCTGAAAGCAACCTGATCATTATTTTGGTTGCATTGACATTGGCGATGTGGGCGATGGATAATAAATTTTTATCCTTCATTAATGTCACCAATCTTCTAAGACAAACCGCAATCATTGGCGTTTTGGCTGTTGGAATGACGTTTGTAATCATCTCTAGTGGGATTGATCTGTCTGTCGGTTCTGTTTTAGCCTTAAGCAGCATAATGGCATCTCAACTGATGGTTGCGGGTGTACCAGTGTGGCTTTCCATACTCATTGCATTGATCACAGGGGCATTACTCGGTGCGGTAATGGGGGCGATCATCCATTTAGGCAAAGTACCGGCGTTTATTGCCACTTTAGGTGGGATGACGATTGTAAGAGGTTTGGTAATGCTGATGTGCAATGCCCAGAAAGTTTCTGGCTTGCCCACAGCAATTGGCGATTTTGCAGTGCAGAGATATCTGGGAATCCCGGCGATGGCCTATGTGTGGTTCCTGACAATTCTCATTGGATGGTTCCTGTCCAAGTACACCGTTTTTGGAAGAAACACCTATGCAATCGGCAGCAATATTGAAGCGGCGAGGCTCTCCGGCATCAATATTGGCGTCAACATTTGCGGTATCTATGCTTTCTGTGCCTTCATGGCGGCAGTCGCCGGGATATTGATGACAGCCCGGCTTGGAAACGGCGTTCCGACCGCCGGACAGGGTTATGAATTGGATGCAGTCGCAGCGGTAGTGGTGGGCGGCGGTTCTTTGAGCGGCGCCATCGGCAGCGTGTTTGGAACCGTGTTGGGAACGATCATCATTGCGATGATCAGGAACGGAGGAACTTTACTGGGAATTAATCCCTTTATCCTGGACATCCTGGTGGGGGGGCTGATCGTTGTTGCAGTTTTGATAGACCAATTAAGAAAAACCAAATCGAAATAAGGAGACAAAATCATGTATCCATTTGAGTACTATATCCCGACAAAAGTGGTCTTTGGTGAAGGTACGGTGAAAAAGGCAGGTGAAATTGCTGCCGGGTTTGGCAAAAAAGCCATGCTGGTTTCATATGATGAAGATCTAATCAAGAAAATTGGTTTCTACGATAAGGCCATGGAACCGCTAAAACAGGCTGGAATTGAGGTTTTGCCATTATTTGGGGTGAAATCGAACCCGGATGTTTCGCTTGTTCGAAAGGGTATCAAAATTTGCAAGGAACAAAAACCCGACGTGGTGATTGCGCTGGGCGGTGGAAGCGCCATGGATACCGCCAAGGCAATTGCTGTCGGCGCTTGCTATGATGGGGACGTTTGGGATTTCCCGGAGGGCAAAGCTGAAATTAAGGCGGCCCTGCCAGTGATGACCATCGTAACCATACCGGCTACAAGCAGTGAAATGAACCCGACGGCCGTTATTAATAATGATGAAATCAGAAGAAAAGATGGGTTTGTCAGCCCATTGATGTTCCCCAAAGTATCCATCCTCGATCCTGAATTGACCTATTCGCTGCCTGTAAAGCAAACTGCAATTTCAGCCGCCGACATCGTTTCGCATTTGATGGAAGGCTACATCAATCACAAGGTTGAATGGGCGCCCATGCAAGACAGGTATGCTCAGGGCATGATCAAGACCATCATCGAATGCATGAGACGCTTGCAGAAAGACCCCATGGATAAAGAAGCCAGGGCAATGTTCATGTGGACAGCAACCTTTGCCTGGAACGGTTTTTATGTGTGCGGACTGGGGCAATATGATCAAATCATTCATATCGTTGGTCATTCGTTCTCAGCCTTCTATGACTTGCCGCACGGCAGCGCCATGTCGGTATCAATCCCGGCTGTCATGAAATTCCATTTGAAAGATCGGGTCAAGAAGTTCTCCGTGTTCGCCAAAGAGGTGTTTGGCATTGAAGGCGGCGAATCTGAAGAGACAGCCAGAAAAGGTATTGAGGCGCTGGTGGGCTGGTTTAAAGAAATTGACGTGCCGGTTACATTTGCAGAAGCCAAAATGCCCACCAATGAACTGGACGCAATGGCTGACGATATTCTTGAAACAGCACATCGCTGGGGGACGACAAGCTACACTAAGGAAGATATGTTGGCTATATTGAAACTGGCAATTTAGGGTTGCAGTTCCCTCTCTTGACTGCCTTAAAGGGATTCACTCCCTTTAAGGCAGAAGACTTTTTACACAAAAAGGCATTATTGCCAGGTTTATGCTGGCATTGGAATGAATAAACACAAGCCCGACTTGCCGGTTGGCGCTATTGCATAATTTACAAAATCCAGGTTACAAGGAGCAAACCATGAAATATTTTTTGGGTATCGATGCGGGGACAAGCGGGGTTAAGGCTATTGTGGTCGGTGAAGATGGTAGTTCGGCCGGGGTTGGCTATAAAGAACTGGATTTACTCACTGAAAAACCCATGTGGGCTGAACAGTCTCCAGATGATTGGTGGGAGGCTTGCAAATATGCAATAAAAGAAGCTGTGTTTAAGAGCGGGGTGGGCAAGGACATTGATGGTATTGGGATATCAGGCCAAATGCTGGGAAGCACCTTGCTGGATAAAGACTATAAACCCCTTGGCAATTGCATCCTCTGGTTGGATCAACGCGCCGTTGAAGAAGTGGAATGGATTAAAGAACAAGCGGGGATGGAAACGTTACTTAAAAGAACATCCAACATTCCTCTAACCGGTTACTGGGCGCCGAAGTTGATGTGGGTGAAGAAACACCAACCAGAAGTATTTGAGAAGATTGCCACCGTTCTTTTCCCAAAAGATTTTTTGAAATACATGCTCACTGGTGAGATTTCACTGGAAGTGACCGATTCGTCCGGCTCGTATCTTTTTGATGTTGCCAACCGGAAGTGGTCCGATGAAATGTTTGAACTGTGTGGGCTGCCGCGGAACATTGTCAGTGATACGATGATCGAATCCCAGGAGATTGCCGGATATCTGAAGGCGGATGTCGCCGCGGAATTGGGATTGAAAGCGAATATTCCTGTTGTCGGCGGCGCTGGCGATCAGCCAGCCTGTGGACTGGGCAGCGGTGTTTATGAAGAAGGGATTGTGTCGGCAACAATCGGCACATCGGGAGTGGTTTATGCCGCAGCGAATAAACCCATTCCTGATACCAATCAGGCAGCGGCGCTGTCCTTCTGTCACTCGGTGCCGAATACGTGGAGCCTGTTCGGCTGCACCCTGGCGGCGGGCGGTTCTTTCAAATGGCTCCGAGACAGCCTGTTTGCCAAAGAACGCGATGCCATGAAAGAAAATGGCGGCGACGTTTACACTCTGATGACAGAAATGGCTTCCAAAGCAGATGTCGGGTGTGAAGGGCTTGTTTTCCTGCCATATCTGAATGGTGAAAGAACCCCTTATCCCGATCCGTATGCCAAAGGCGTTTTCTTTGGAATGTCATACCGCCACACTTTGAATGACATTACCCGGTCGGTTATGGAAGGGGTAACCTTCAGCCTGCGGGATACGATTGAACTGCTGCGAGACGCCAATGTTTCAGTCAGCGAGGTGAGGGCTTCGGGCGGCGGAGCAAGATCGAAACTGTGGCTGCAAATGCAGGCGGATATTTTCAATGCGAGTATTGTGACTACCAACGTCTCAGAAACAGGGTGCGTGGGTGCGGCCATCCTGGCGGGAATTGGCGCAAAACATTTCAACAGCGCGAAGGAAGCCTGCAACCAGATTATTAAACCGATCAGTGTGACCGAGCCTAATAAAAAACAGGTTGAGATGTATGAAGATTTCTATCAAACATATCGGAGCCTGTACGGCACTTTGAAAACGACATTTGCAAACCAGGCAAAAATTGTTGAGAAGTGGCTGTGAGAAATTCTTCTTAACGGAAGTTGTTGAAAAATCGCTGCTGTCTGTTTTGTTGGTTAAAATGGATGGCAGCACTTTCTTTTTTGTGAAACAACAGGTTAATCCTTTCCTATCAATTGGCTGGAGGTGGTGAGATGGCAAAAATATTTGGCAAAGAATATAAAAGAGATGAATTAATGAAGAAAACAGGTAATCTTTCACAGCTCTTTGGGCTGAAAGAATATACCTTCAATTCTGGCAGGGCCAAAGGGGTGGACGCCATTGATGTGGATGCCGGCGATTTAAAGTTCACGGTACTCAATTCGCGCTGTTTGGATATTGGACAGGCTTCCTACAAAGGGCTGCCTTTCGGTTACATATCCAAATCCGGTCTTCGCGCGCCGGAGTATTTTGTCGAAAATAAAGGCAAGGGTTTTTTGGATAGTTTTTATGGCGGCCTGGTGACCACGAGCGGGCTGAATAATATTGGGGCAGACAGTGTTGTGGACGGCAGGGAATACGGAGTGCACGGTGAAATTGCCAATATTCCCGCAGAGATGATTTTGAAGCGGAGTTATTGGGAAGGCAACGAATTGTTCTTTGAAATCTCAGGTGAAATCAGGCATTCACGGTTTTATGCGGAAGACCTGGTTATGCAGCGGAAAATTCAAACCGGCCTGGGATCCAATAAACTGACCATAACGGATACGGTTGAAAATCAAGATTTTAAAACCGTGCCGTTAATGCTTCTGTATCACATTAACCTGGGTTTTCCATTTCTCGATTCGCAATCTAAACTAGTCATTCAACATTTGGAAAAAACCTGGGCGCGAACCGAATCGGCAAAGAAAGGAGTGGCTTCCTTCGCCGATTTTTCAGAGCCGGTTGACGGCATTGAAGAAGAATGTTTTTACCATTCTTTCAATTCTGAAGATAAAATTGCCAGAATATGCCTGTTCAATCCTCAGTTGGGCGCCAGGGGTCTGGGGGTGTATTTGAAATATGACACCAGGCAATTGCCGGTGTTTTTGCAGTGGAAGATGATGAGAAGCCGGGAGTATGTGTGCGGCGTTTCTCCGGCAACGGCTTATGCCGAAGGGAGAAAAGATGCGCTGGATAAAAATGAGATCATGTTTATTGAACCCATGGAGAAGAAAACTTTTTCCATTGAGATAGGGATTACTGAAGACCCTGAGAGGTTTTAACGCTTGATTTTTTGCACGGTTTGCATTGCTGCGCTGATCAGTATTGAGATAAATCATACTGGTCAGCGTTTTTGTCTCTCTGCGGCATTTGCTCTTTACCCCGGCTTACGATCACCCCAAAATATTTTGATGTACAATCTTATTTAAAGATTGAAAAGCAGGTTGGGGTTTTTGCCCGCGACGAATTTTTAATGAACATCAAGTGGTGAATGGTGTGCATTGAAAATGTGCTTTGTTCAGAGGAGGAGAGAAATGTCCAATATTCCCGAAATTGACGTGAAACGCCGTAGAAAAGGTGAACGACCCACCGGACAGGCCAGCGCGCCGGTGCGTCGTGATTTTGGCGAACGACCGTCGGGCACATCCGGCGGCGGCGGTCCAACGGGCTTTGGCGGGGGCGGCGGCGGTTTGATGCGCTCTTCGGGGGGCAAGATGGGCGGCTGCGGGGTTCTCTTGTTGATCATTGTGTATGTTGTTTTTCGAATGTTGTTTTTTGGCGGCGGTGAAATCCTCGAGCCGCAAGAATATGAAAGCTATGAAGAACCTGCACAGGTGAGTGAAACCAACACGCCGCGACCCACCCGCCAGCCATCGATGGGAGGCGACGCCGACCAAACCTGGCTGGTGATGTTGTACCAGGATGCGGATGACCAGACGCTGGAACAGGATATTTTCCTGGATTTGAACGAAGTGGAACGGGTTGGCTCCACTGACCAGGTGACGATTGTTTCACAGATGGACCGTTTTCGCGGCGGGTACAGCGGGGACGGCGACTGGCGTTCGACCCGTCGGTACCTGGTTAAACCGGACGATGATTTGAACCGCATCAGTTCGGAACTGGTGGAAGACCTGGGTGAAGCCAACATGGCTGACGGCGACACCCTGGTTGATTTTGTCACCTGGGCAATGGAAACGTACCCGGCCGATCGCTATGCGCTGATCCTGTCAGATCACGGCATGGGCTGGCCGGGCGGTTGGAGCGACCCGGCGCCGGGCGGCAAAGATTCGGGCAAGGCGCCGCTGATTAATGCCTACACTGAGGATTCCATTTTCCTGTCGGAAATGGACGAAGCGCTGGAGAAAATTCAGTTGCAGACCGGAGTTGAAAAGCTGGATTTGATTGGACTGGACGCCTGCCTGATGAGCCAGATGGAAGTGTATGCCATGCTGCAGCCCTACGCGCATGCGGCGGTGGCATCTGAAGAAACCGAACCCGGCCTGGGCTGGGCTTATACCGCATTCTTGGGGCAGTTGGCTGATAACCCGGGTATGGATGCCGCCACGCTGGCCAGCGCGATTGTGGATACCTACATCGAACAAGACCAAAGGATTGTGGATGACCAGGCGCGCTCAGAATTTTTACGGCAGGGTTCGTCGATGGGCGGTTTCTTCGGCGTGCCCAGCATCAGCGCCAATCAACTGGTTGACCAATTGGAACGCAACATCACCCTGACGGCCATTGACCTGGATGCTTTCGCAGATTTGCAGGAGAATTTCAACGCCTTCGCTTATGCCATGCAGTCCCTCGACCAGCGGGATGTGGCCCATGCGCGCACCTATGCCCAGTCATACACCAGCATTTTTGGACGCGAGGTGCCGCCTTCATTTATTGATATGGGGCATTTTGCGCAACTGGTGGCCAAACAATCGGGCAGTTCAAAAGTCGCCCGGGCTGCCAGTGATGTGCTGGATACGTTGAATGGCGCCATCATCAACGAAAAACACGGCAAGTCAAAGCCTGGCTCAACCGGTATAGCCATCTATTTCCCCAATTCAACGCTCTACCGTTCACCCTACACCGGCATGCAGTCATACACGGCGCTGGCTGAGCGGTTTAGCAAAACTTCGCTGTGGGATGATTTCCTGGTGTTCCATTACAGCGACCGTTCTTTTGAGGCAGATGCCGCCGAGCAAATTGCTTCATCCACAGCCGGAGTAACCCGCGCGCCGGGTTCTGGAGATATTTCCATTTCGCAGATCACGGCTTCAGCAAATTTCGTTTCTCCGGGCGACGCCATTCAGATGAGCGCTCAAATCAGCGGCGAGAATATCGGGTACGTTTACCTGTTCACCGGCTTGTATGACTCGAAATCTAACAGTATTTATGTGGCTGATACCGACTACCTGGAAAGCCCCGACACGCAAATGCTGAATGATGTGTATTACCCGGTGTGGCCGGACGGCGATATCTTTAAAATGAATTTTGAATGGGAACCGCTGTTGTTCTCCATCACCGACGGCAGCCAGTCAACCCTGGCATTGTTCAACCCGGCGGCATACGGCGCCAGCGCTGAAGATGCCATGTATGTGGTGAAGGGCGTCTACACCTTTGCCAATTCGGGTGAACAGCGCAAAGCCGAACTCTATTTCAAAGATGGCAAACTGTTCCAGCTGTTTGGCTATAAGGGCGACGACACGGCTGGCGCTCCGGCAGAGATCACCCCTGAAATCGGCGATACGTTCACCCTGTCGCGAAAATGGATGGAACTCGACTCATCAGGAAATGTCAGTGAGATTGTGTATGAAGACGGTGACACGCTGACTTTTTCGGGCGATCCATTTGAGTGGGAACAGGTGTATGCACCAGATGGTTCCTACCTGGTGGGTTTCCTGGTCAGCGACATGGACGGCAATGTGACAGAAGCCTACACTGAGGTCACTGTGCGGTAGCTGCATTTGGGATGAGCGGAAAATAAAGCAGAAGATCTTCTGGAAAGCATGCCAGAAGATCTTTTTTTCTGCCCTGTATAGGGTAAAACAGGGCAGCCGAATGTCGAATGGGGGATTAATCAGCCGCCATGCGGGCCAGGATGCGCGCGGTGTGGCGGATGCCGTTTATCAGGTCGGTGATGCGGATGTTTTCATTGGGGGCATGGATGCGGGAATCGGGGTTGCCCACACCGACGGTTACAATGGGCACTTGCAGCACTTCGGTGAAGAGGTGGGCCGGGCCGGAACCGCCGCTCATGGGAAGCACACGCTGCGGCTGCCCGTACACGTCAGCGGCGGCATTGACCACCAGTTGCACCAGTGGATGATCGGTTGGAGTGCGGCTGGGATTTTCGCTGCCCAGGATGGTCATTTGAATATCTGAAAATCCGTTTTCATCCAGGTACTGGCGCAGTTTGCGGGCAATATCTTCGGGAGTCTGGTCGGGCACCAGCCGAAAGTCGAGCTTGGCGCGGGCGCGGGCAGGGATGATGGTTTTGGGACCGTCGCCCTGGTAACCGGAGCTTAGCCCGCAGATGGTGCAGCTTGGCGACATGACGGCAGCCTGGTATTGCTCGAGGGCATTGCTGAAAGGCTGCACAAAACTTTGCGCTCCCAACTGCTGCACATCACTGTCTGGAATCATGGGCAGGCTGGCCAGCAATTCGCGGTCGTGCTGTGAGGGGGAAATCACCTGGTCATAAAAACCGGGGATGAGCACTTTTCCGGTCTGGTCTTTTAAAAGCGATAAAGCCCAGGTCAGGCACCAGGCGGCATTGGGCAGCAGGGTTCCCCAGATGCCCGAATGGGCGTCCAGTTCGGCGGTCTGCGCGCTGAGTTCCACGTACAAAATGCCGCGGAAGCCGAGGTACTGCATGGATACACCACTGGCATCCACATCACCGAATTCCCACAGGCACAGGTCAGATTTTAGGTCATCGCTGTGGCTGTGAATGACACTGCTGAGGTTGGGGCTGTTGGTTTCCTCTTCACCTTCGATGATGAATTTCACCGTGCAGGGTAGTTCACCATAAACGGCGCGCACTGCATCCACGGCGGCCAGGCGGCAAATGATATGCCCCTTGTCGTCCATCACACCGCGTGCAAAAATTTTGCCGTCCCGGATAGTGGGTTCAAAAGGAGGGGTAATCCACTCTTCAAAGGGTTCGGGGGGCTGCACGTCATAATGGTTGTAAAACAGAACGGATTTGGAACTGGCGCCCGGGGCAGCAGCAATCACCACCGGGCTGTTGGTGGGGGTGGGCACGGTTTCAACCGAAAAACCGCGACGTTCCAAAGCGGCTGTGACCAGGGCAAGCATTTCCTGAATACCCGTACCCTGGGCTGAAATGCTGGGCTGGGCGCAAAATGTGGTTAATTCTTCCAGGATTTCCTGTTGATGGCTCGCTATATAGGCGTCCATCTCCTGCTCTTTTATTCGCGACATAAAATCATCCAAACTATTATTAGGATAAATGACACCGGGGGCAGGTTTGTGCCTGGGGGTCATTTTCAAATTCCATTAATTGCTGACGCTTAAACTAATGTTTCCAGAAATTTTTGAATAATGCTCAGGCTTTCATCGGTCAATTTTTTTAACAGCAATTCACCTTTGGCAGCGGTGGCGGGGCGGGGATCGCCAAACACGCCGCTTTTGTTGAAACGGTCTAACCGCATGGGCTCCACACCGAATGTGGGCGGAAAGACCGGGTATTCCGGCTGTGCCTTATCCATTTGAACACCTTGCGGCAGCAAATGCAGCATAATCGAGGTTTCAAATTCATCGGCGTGGTAGAACGAAGGGGCGGCGGGTTTACTCTCGCACACTTCGGAAGCAATCCGTTCCAACCCCGGGAAATCGATCTGAATGCACGGCAGGCTGAAATCTTCTTTGAGAACGCGGCAGGCCAGTTCGATGGGCATGTGATTACCGAAATGCCCGTTGACCACCACCAGCGCGCGCACATTTTGTCTCTTCAATCCCTTGCCCAGGTCGAGCACAATGGAGCGCACTGTGTCGAAAGAGAGGGAAAGTGTGCCGGCGAAGCCTTCGGTGTTCCAGGTTTCGCCGTAGGGGATGGCGGGCAGCAGCAGGGCATCCAGCGCCTCAGCCAGGTGCGCCGCCAGGCCGGAGCAGATGACCGTGTCGGTGCTGAGGGCGCAGTGCGGACCGTGCTGCTCATGCGCGCCGACCGGCAGGATGGCGATGCAGCCCCTTTGAATGGCTGCTTCGATTTCAGGCCAGGTGGCTTCAGCGGATTTAATCATGCTTCACCTCCACCGTGTTTGTAATGCACGCCCAGGGCTGCCGGGTTGTCAGTGCGGCGTACGAAGAAAGACAGCACCACGATGGTGAGGAGATAGGGCAGCATGAGCATGAACTGGAAGGGAATGCCGATGTTTAACAACTGCGTGCGCAGTTGCAGGGCGTCGGCGGCGCCGAACATGAGCGCGGCAGCCAGCAGTCCCAGCGGGTTGCGCCTGCCGAGCAGTAAAATCGCCAGGGCAATGTAACCTCGCCCCGCGGTCATATTATCCAGGAATACGCTGGTGGCAACCAGCGAAAGAAAAGCGCCGCCGATTCCGCACAGGGCGCCGCTGATGATCATGGAAATGTAACGGGTGCGCACCACATTGACCCCCAGGGTTTCGGCGGCGGCGGGATTCTCACCGGTGGCAATGATGGACAGCCCCCAGGATGAGCGAAATATGACGATAAAACTGACGGCAATGATGAGATAAGTCAGATAAACCAGGGGCGATTGCTGGAAGAACATGGGCCCAATGACCGGGATTTGCGACAACCCCGGTATGTCCCAGAGGCCGTAGTCTGTGCCGCGCGGCTGCAACCCCAGGCCGTAGAAAAGCCGGTACAGGAAACTGGCGAGTCCTACACATAACAGGTTGATGGAGATGCCTGCCACAACCTGGTTGGCATCCAGCGTGATGGTGAAAAAGCCCAGGATGATTCCCAGGATGACGCCGGTGAGGGCTGCGGCCAGTACACCCAGCCACAGGCTGCCGGTGATATGCCCGATGGTAAAGCCGATCAGGCTGCCCATCAGCATCATGCCTTCCATGCCGATGTTCAGCACGCCGGCGCGTTCATTATAAATGCCGCCCAGCGCTGCCAGCAAAATGGGCACTGCCAGGCGCATGCTGGCTGCAAAAAAGCCGCTGGCGACAGGAGAAGTTAGAAAGGAGATTAGATCATTCATGCTTGCTGCTCCGATTTTTTCTCCCGGTGCAGTTTTTGACGGATCAGGTCAAAGGCGCCGCGCCCGATGAGGAATAACACGATCAGGTATTGAATTACGGTAACCACCGCACTGGGCACACCCACGGCTGATTCCATGGTGGTGGCGCCCACTTCCAGGCCGCCGAACAAGATGGCGGCAGCCAACACTCCCAGCGGGTTGAGCTGCCCCAGCAGGGCGACCACGATGGCGGTGTAACCGTATCCGGGAGAAATGTATTCGATCATGCGGTGCTGCGGACCGGCTGCTTCGCCGAAACCGGCCAAACCTGCCAGGGCGCCACTGGCCATCAACGCTGATAACAAAATCCAATTAACCTGGATGCCAGCCGCCTGGGCGGCAATGGGATTTTTGCCGACCACACGGATGTGAAATCCCCAGGTGGTGCGCCACAGGACCACGGCGGCGATGATCGAAACGATGACTGCGATGATTAAACCGGCGTGCAGGCGCGTTCTGGGTAGTATGTGTATCAACCATGCCTGGGTGGGCAGCATGGCGGTTTGCCCCAGGGGAGAACCGGGCTCCTGCAGCGGACCGTGCACCAGGTAACTGACCAGGAAGGTGGCGATGTAGTTGAGCATGATGGTGTTAATCATCTCGCTGGCGCCCATCCACACTTTGAGCAAACCGGCAATTCCAGCCCACAGTCCACCTGCCAGCATGGCAGTGAGGATCATGAGCGGAATGAGTAAATAGCCGGGCAGGCTGGCGAATTTCAAGCCCACATAAGTGGAGGCAATGGCGCCGATGTAGAGCTGGCCTTCAGCGCCTACGTTGAACACGCCGGCGCGGAAGGCAATGGTGACGCCGATGCCCGCCAGAGCCAGCGGTGTGGCCACGATCAGCGATTCGGCGATGCTGTTGAGGTTGCCGAAGGCGCCGTCGAACAAAGCCTGATAGGCCAGCAGCGGGTTAACTCCGCGCAGGGCGATCAACCCGGCGCCGACGATCATGGCCAGGACGATGGAACCCAGCGTTGAGGCAAGGTCAGGGGTAAAGATGCGCGGCAAGAATTGATCGAAAGAATTGGACGGGCGGGATGTCTCAGGTGAAGGCTGTGTCATAGTGTTTTTCCTGCCATTAGTAGTCCAATGCTCTCTTTATCGGTTTGCCCGTGCTGGAAGGTGCCCATGATCTGGCCGCCGTAGATCACCGAAACCCGATCAGAAAGTTCCAGAACTTCGTCCAATTCGGTTGAAATCAGCAGAATGGCGCTGCCTCTTTTTTGCTGTTCGATCAGCATGGAGTGGACGTATTCGGTGGCGCCCACATCCAGGCCGCGGGTGGGCTGCATGGCGATGATGAAACGCGGGTTGCGGAAAAGCTGACGCGCCAGTACCAGCTTTTGCTGGTTGCCGCCCGAAAGCGTGCCCACGTTTTGTTGCAGGTCGCGGCAGCGAATGTCGTAAGACTGCACCAGGTTGCCTGCCAGGTTGTTGATCTCATTGAAGTTAATGAAGCCGTTCTTTGAATAAGGGGCGTGTGTGTTTAATTCCAGTATGGCGTTTTCGATTAACGACATATCCAGCACCAGGCCGGTGCGCTGGCGGTCGCCGGGAATGTAGGCCAGGCCGGCGCTGATGCGCCGCGCGGGGCTGGCGTGGGTGATGTCCTGACCGGCCAGCCAAACCTTGCCAGAAGTGGGTGTGTAAAGGCCTGCCAGGATACGCGCCAGTTCTTCCTGACCGTTGCCGTCCACCCCGGCAATGCCGTGAATTTCACCTTCATGGATGTCGAGATCAATGCGCCGCAGGCTTTCCAATTTGCGTTCATCGATATAGCGCAAGTTTTCAACGCGCACCACAGGGGGCGCAGAGGTGTTCACGGTGTTGTGCCTGACGCCCAGGTTGCCCAGGTCGTGGCCAACCATCAGGCGGGCAAGCTCGCGCACATCGGTTTCGGGTGTGTTGCGCGTAGCCACAACTTTTCCCTGGCGCAGAACCGTGATGCGGTGGCTAATGGTCATCACCTCGTTGAGTTTGTGGCTGATGAATATGATTGACTTATTTTGCCGCGCCAGGTTTTGCACCACTTCAAACAGACCATCCGTTTCTTGCGGGGTCAAGACGGCAGTTGGTTCGTCCAGGATTAAAATGCGAGCGCCGCGATAAAGCGCTTTAATAATTTCGACCCGTTGTTGAGCGCCTACGGATAATTGTGATACCCTGGCGTTGGGGTCAACGCGCAGGTTGTAGCGCTCGGAAAGCTCATGAATGCGATCGGACACTTTGCGCAGATCGGGAAAGGGGTAACCGGCTGAGCGTAAACCAATGCACACGTTTTGGGCAACGGTGAGAGTGGGAATGAGCATGAAATGCTGATGCACCATGCCTATTCCAATATTTTGGGCGGTTATGGCTGAATCGATGGTTACTTCCTGGTCTTCTAGGAAAATCATTCCGGATTTCGGCTGGAGCAAACCCACCAGCACTTTCATCAGCGTGGTTTTTCCAGCGCCGTTTTCACCCAGCAAAGCATGAATTTCACCGGGATGGATTTCCAGATTAATATGGTCATTGGCGACAAATGAGCCGTAAGTGACCACAATATCTTTGACCTGTAAAATCGGCCGGTCGTCAAATGACGGTTTTTTTTCAGTTAATTCCATGATCACCTGCAAAAAACGATAAAAACTGACCGGGTAGGTTATTACCCGGTCAGTTTTGGGCTTTGCGGTTTATTCAACCGGATCGGTATTGTGAGGGACAGTGAACTCACCAGATTTGATGGATTCAAACTTGGCGTTCACTTTTTCCAGAACCTCGGCGGGAATGTTGGTTTCCAAACCGTGGTAGGGAGCCAGTTCGACTGAGCCTTCAGCAATGCCAAAGGACCAGCCCTTGCTTTCCCAGGTTCCATCGATCACCGTTTGACCAACGGCTTTGATTAATGGTGCCAGGTTCCAGGTGACGCTGGTGAGCACGTTTTCAGGCCCCATGTAGTTCTGGTCGGTCATGGCGCCCAGGGCAAAGACGTCTTTTTCAATGGCGGCGTCAATCACACCCACGCCCTGCGCACTCAACACATCGGCGCCCTGTTCAACCTGGGCGATGGCAGCTTCTTTAGCCTTGGGCGGATCGTACCAACTGCCGATGAAGGTGTAGAGAACTTTTACTTCAGGGTTCATTTCCAGGGCGCCGGCTTCATAGGCGTGCAGGTTGGCGAGCATGTTGGGCGAGGGGTTGCCGTCCACCCAGCCGATGACGCCGTTTTTGCTTACACCAGCCGCCAGCATGCCAGCGACATAGGCACCTTGATAGTCAGGGTTATCATAGGTGCCCATGTTCGGCGCGGTTTTCTGGGCGGTGCCTGCCATGAAGTAAACCTCCGGGAAATCGGTGGCGACTGCAAGAGCGGCATCACCAAAGGAGAAACTATGGGCGAAAATCAGGTTGTAACCGCGGCTGGCGTAATCACGAAGAACACGCTGCGCATCAGCATCTGCAACACTTTCTGTGTAGGCAAACTCCGCGCCCAGTTCTTCAGCAGCTTTCTTCAGACCTTCATAACCAACAGAGTTCCAGTCGTGATCGTTAATGGGGCCGGAAAGCACCATGGCGATTTTTAACTTGGCGGGTTCTGCGGCTGCTTCTTCAGCCGGTGCAGCTTCTTCGGCTGGGGCTGCCTCAGCTTCAGCAGGAGCTGCTTCTTCTCCGGCGGGTGCTTCAGCTTCGGCAGGCTGCGGGGCTGCGGTAGGCGCAGCGGTGCAAGATGCCAGGAAAACGGAAGCAATGACGAGTACTGCTAACAATTTGATGGTCCAGGACTTCATTTTCATACTACCTCCTCTAAAATAATTGGCGAACGACCCCGAATGGGATCTTTTCGAAAGACAGACAAGAATGTTCGCGACGAGTTAGAAGGATGGAGGGGTGATTGCCCATACGGATAAGACCCGTTCTGGCCCCGGATTTCGGTACCAGTGAGGCTTGCTGCTGTCGAAGGTAATGCTGTCGCCAGCCTTGAGGATGTGGCGTTCTCCATCCCAATAAACCTCCAGTGTTCCTTCCAATACAAGCCCGCACTCCTCACCCTTATGGCAAAAAGGCGAGCCTTCGGTGCTGGAGCCGGGAGCCGACTCGACCCATACAAATTCCAGGGTGTGGTCAAGTCCGGGGGTCAATAATTCATAAACAAAGTTGGGGTCATCGACGCGCAGTTTGCGGCGCTGGTGCTTGTGAATGACGATGTCGCTGGCTTCTTCTTCTGGCTGGTCTTCAAAGAACAACCCCAGTTGAAGCCCAAGCGCCGTGGTCAGGCTGTTGATGGTATTTAATGAAGGGTTGGCAATACCGCGCTCAATCTGGCTGATTAGACCGGCGCTGATGCCGGATTTCTTTGCCAGTTGGTGCACACTTAATCCCTGGGCAACCCGCCGTTCTTGTAATGTTTTTCCAACATAACTGATACTATTGCAGTTTTCCATATGGGTTATTGGGTTGAATGATGATTGCTTGTGGAGATTTGATTGATTGAACAGCGTTCATTTTATTGAACTGTTTTCATTATACGATTTCTGGGTGGAAGAGTCAATCGAGAAAACGGGTGTTGGTCAAAAGTCAGACAACAGGTCCTCTTTCAAAAATACCGGCCATATCTCTATACCAGATATAAACCACCCTATCCCTGGATGTGCCTACAATCATAGCGCGTTAAAGAATTAAATATTTCCAATTCAGGAGGTATGCAATGAGAAGAATACTTGGTTTTATTTTATGGATGGTCCTGGCTTTTTCACTGACGGCTTGCTCAGGGCAAGGTGTGGAATATTCCACATCATCAGCCGAAAGTGAATACCCGGCAACTGATTACAGTGAGACGGTGGTGGAGGATTCCAGCGCTGCTGCGCCTGTTGAAGCAACCAGCACCACACCGGTTGCGCACGCTGATACCCATGAGGATGAAAATGACTATACCTGGGACGCGTCGTCGGTCATTTCTGTAATTTTGAATGGAGATTCTATTTCAACCGGTGATGCCGGTGTGAAGGTGGAAGGAACAACCGCCACCATTACCCAGGCTGGCACTTACAGCCTGAGCGGTTCGCTGACAGATGGGCAAATTGTAGTGGATACCAAAGACGAAGAGGTGGTGCGCCTGTTGTTCAACGGGGTTGATATCAGCAGCTCCACCAGTTCGGCAGTCCTGGTGAATAACGCAGAGAAAGTGGTGATCGTTTTAACCGATGATTCCGAGAACCTAGTGTCAGACGCCGCGACTTATGTCTATCCAGATACGGGGACGGATGAGCCCAACGCAGCCATTTTCAGCGCATCTGATTTGACAATCACTGGTAATGGCTCTTTAACGGTGAAGGGAAATTTCAATGACGGCATTGCCAGCAAAGACGGTTTGATCATCACCAGCGGCACCATTTCCGTTGAAGCTGTGGATGACGGTATTCGCGGTAAGGATTATGTTGTAGTCAAGAATGGCAATCTCACCATTCAGGCGCAGGGTGATGGACTCAAAGCGGATAATGAAGAGGATGCTGCAAAGGGTTTCATCGAAATCGATGCGGGCATAATCAACATTACCTCCGGCGGTGATGCCATCACTGCCCAGACGGATGTGACTATTGCCGATGGTGTGTTCATGCTGCAAACCAGCGCCGATCAAAGTGTTCAAACGGAGGAAGCCGCATCCACCAAAGGGATCAAGGGTGGGGCGAGTGTTCAAATTACAAATGGTACTTTTACCATTAATACAGCGCTGGATGACGCAGTGCATTCCAACGACAGCATTGTGATTGACGGCGGAGTTTTTGAAATAACTTCTGGAGACGACGGTATGCATGCCGATGCAACCCTGACGATCAACGGCGGCGAGATTGATGTAAAACAGTCTTATGAAGGGTTGGAAAGCGCAGTCATCACCATCAACGCAGGAGATATTGAAGTGGTCGCCAGCGACGACGGCATCAACGTGGCAGGCGG
The DNA here is from genome assembly GCA_964580315.1 of uncultured Anaerolineaceae bacterium. Classification (GTDB taxonomy): domain Bacteria; phylum Chloroflexota; class Anaerolineae; order Anaerolineales; family Anaerolineaceae; genus CAZOKH01. The sequence continues at coordinate 23,540 of CAZOKH010000024.1, forward strand.
TAATGACGGCTCGGGGATGATGCAGGGAATGAGGCCCGGCGGTGGAATGGGCAGAGGGATGCGGCCGGACGATACTGCCATGTTCTCTGGCGAGCCACCGGCTGATGCAGGTGCCGCACAGGGTATGACTCCACCCACTGATGGACAAATGCCGGGCGGCGGCATGGGACAGGAGACCTTTGCAGCCAACACGAATTATTACCTGTATATAAACGGCGGGACGGTTGTGGTGAATGCCGGCGGCGACGGCCTGGATGCCAATGGAGCGATTGAGATGAACGGCGGCGTTGTGATCGTCAACGGACCCACACAGCAGGGCAACGGCGCTCTCGATTATGATGCGGGCTTCAAAATTACCGGCGGTGTGTTGGCGACGGCGGGCAGCGCCGGCATGGCCATGGCGCCCGATTCCGCCTCAAGCCAGAATTCAGTCATGATTAACTTCGACTCAAGTATGGCGGCTGGCACACTGGTTCATATCCAAAATGATGCAAGTGATGATATTCTGACCTTTGCACCTGCCAAAGATTTTCAATCCATCACGTTTTCTTCCCCTGATCTGACAACTGGCGGTACGTTTGAGGTCTTCACTGGAGGCAGTTCAAGCGGAATGGGAACCAATGGGCTGCTGCAGGACGGCAGCTATTCAGCGGGTGAGCAGTTCACCAGTTTCACCATTGACGAGGTGGTTACCCAGGTTGGGACCAGGCAAGGTCGATACTGAGCAGTGATGATCATTCAAAAAGAGATGCCGCTCTATGCAGCGGCATCTCTTTTTTTAAGCTATTTGATAACCTGATTTCTATACGAGAAATAAACCACTCGATTGCCCCCCGGCGATATTATCAGGTTACCAAGCATGAAAACATGCAATGGAGGTTTGAGATGAAACACACACTATGGAACAGCAGATCGCCGCAAAAACAAAATGCCCGCCTGCCGCAGGTGATGACAGGCGCAACGGCAGCCTGGCAGGTTGCGCCCAGCCGCCTGGCCGCCGTGGCAGATGGTTTCGCCCCGATCAGTCTGAAAGAAATGGACGCCGTGGCGCTTCTCAACCGCATCGACACCAAATTCGTCCTGACCACCGACCAATTGCTGCGTGCACTAAGTGTGCTGCAAAATGATTACCGTATCCTGGTGGTGCAAGGGCAGCGGCTCAATCACTACCGCACGCTGTATTTTGATACCCCTGATTTTGAGCTTTTCAACCTGCACGTGAACGGGCGCGCCGAACGATACAAAGTGCGCAGCCGTGAATATACCGATTCACGCCTATCCTTTCTGGAAGTGAAGCACAAAACACGCAAAGACCGCACCATCAAAGACCGCATCACCACTGGTCAGCCGTTGGTAAGTATGACCGGCGAAGCTGAGCAATGGTTGGAGGATGTCTTCCCATACGACAGCCGTGTTTTGGAACCCAAAATCTGGAATACTTTCACCCGTATTACCCTGGTGAGCAAACACTACTGCGAGCGGGTGACGTTGGATGTGGATTTGACCTTCCATCGCAATGACAGAGTGGTGTGTTTGGACGGCATTGCCATTGCTGAGGTAAAAATCGATGCGCAAGATCAAACATCCCTATTCCTGGCGCAAATGCGCGCACAGCGCATTCGTCCGCAGGGTTTCAGCAAATATTGCATAGGAGTTTCCATGTTGTATGACCATGTGAAAAAGAACGCTATAAAACCGCAATTATTGCGTCTTGAAAAAATGAGCAAAGGAGTTCAGCATGAGTGATTTATCAAATTTCTTACTGGGTTTTGGCTTTAATTTACTGGTTGCCATCCTGATCGTGCGCTTCATTTACTATCCATCCACGCACAACAAGCGCTATGTATTTACGTTCCTGGCTTTCAACACGGTGATCTATTTTGTATTGAGTTTCATGACCAGTGTTGAAATTGGTGTGGGGGTTGGGTTTGGCCTGTTTGCCATTTTCTCCATTTTGCGCTACCGCACCGACCCCATCCCGGTGCGCGAAATGACTTACCTGTTTCTCATTGTGGCACTGCCGGTGATGAACTCGGCTGTTTCTGCCGGGACGGTCTGGCCGCAACTGGTGGCAGCCAACCTGGCCATCATGGTCATCTTGCTGGTGTTGGAAAAAGAATGGGGTTTCCATTATGAGGCGTCCAAACGGGTTGTGTACGAGAAGATCGAACTGATTCGTCCCGACCGCCGCGCTGAATTGCAAGCTGACCTGGAAATGCGCACTGGATTGAAGATCAAACGGATTAACATTGGAAAAGTCGATTTTCTGCGCGACACAGCAGATATCCTGGTGTTCTACGATGACCCGGCGCGGGAAGAATGGCTGAACCTTGAAACACCGGTTGCAGTACTGTTGAGCAAAGAAGAACCCGGCGCATAACAGGTTGTGCTGGCAGTGAAGCAGGTAATTATTCCACGTTGCACCTTGAAAAATTCTTGGGATTGCCGCTGCGAGGAGGGCGGGAGCCCGCCGCGGCAATCTCATTCTAAAAAAAGAAATTGCCACACCCCGAAAAAACATCGGGGATCGCAAGGTCACATAAGCGGCAACTTGTGTTAATAAAGAATATGGTCAAATGGCTATAATAATCTTATGACAAGAAAAATACTGGTTGTAGATGATACAAAGAATGTGCAGATTATGTTGAGCGATTTCCTCGGCGGGCAAGACTTTGAAGTGCTGACCGCATCAGACGGGCGCGAGGCGCTGGATGTGGTGAATGCCGCCAACCCCGACCTGGTCTTGCTGGATATCATGATGCCCAACATGGACGGTTACCAGTTCATCACACACCTGCGGCGCGAATCCAACATCCCGGTCATCATGATCACTGCCAAACAACAGGAAGCGGACATCATTCGCGGCTTTGACCTGGGTGCTGATGATTACATCACCAAACCGTTCCGCATGCGCGAGTTGCTGGTGCGCATGCGGGCGGTTCTGCGCCGGGCTGCCCCCAAAGAAGCGGTTGAGCAAGCCTTATCCATAGGGGCTATCACCCTGGATCGCGGCAAGCATGAGGTGCGGGAGCAGGGTCGAATTGTGGACCTGACCCCGCTGGAGTTTCAAATTTTGGACGTGTTGATGCGTTCACCCGGAAAGGTGGTGAAACGGGCTGAATTGAGCATGTATTTGATGGAAAACGGCTTTACCGGGTCAGAAGCGACTTTGAAAATTCACATTCGCAACCTGCGCCTGAAACTGAATGATGATTTAAACCAACCCCGCTACATCGAAACGGTTTTTGGGGTTGGTTACCGCTTTGTGGAGACGGCAGAATGAACCGGTCATTAAAAAGCAAGTTGATCTTTTCTTACCTGGCTATTGCCATTACCACTGTGCTGGTGGTTTCGGTGGTTGTGCGTTTGAATTCGGGACAGTCGTTGATGAACCTGGTGGTTGAACAGCAAACTGCCCAGATGGAAGAAGCTGTAAAAACGTATTTCACAACCAATGGAACGCTGGAAGGCTTTTTTGATTATTATTTACAGGTCAGCCGCCCGGAACCCCGGCAAGCTCCCCCATCTGAAAATGTTGATCTCTCCAATGAATCACAGCCGGCACCCCCGTCAGAACCGGATGACCGCCCCCCTGAAATACACGACATTCGCGGTGTGCTGGGATTGGTGGATGCGGAATACAAAGCGTTAATCCCAACATTTAAATACGAAATCGGACAGACGGTTCCGGAAGATATGCTTAAGCAAGCTGTGGCAATTAAGGATGAATACCAGACCATCGCCTGGATCATACCCGATACCAAATTTGAATTCAAACTGAATGCTGAAGAGGAATTGTTTTTGCAGCGCACCAACCTGGCGATCGGGCTGGCAGCGCTGGCGGGTGTGATTGCGGCGGTTGGTATGGGGATTTTTCTGGCTGGCGGGCTGTTAAAACCCATTCGCCGCCTGACCGAAGCTTCGCAAAAATTGGCGCACGGCAAGTTGGACCAGCAGGTGCCGGTGACCTCGCAGGATGAACTGGGGCAGCTCACGGCCACATTCAACCAGATGAGCGCTGACCTGGCGCGCGCCGATCAGCAGCGCAAGCGCCTGACCGCCGACATCACCCATGACCTGAGCACACCGCTCCAAATCATTTCAGGTTATATAGAAATGTTTGAGGACGGCATGGTAAGAATGACCCCGCAGCGCATTGAGGTCATCAAGACGGAAGTGGATCATTTGCGCCGCCTGGTGAGCGACCTGACCACCCTGACGCAGGTGGAAGCTGGCGGGCTGGATATCCAGATGGAGCCGGTGCAACCGGCCGAACTGCTGGAGCACATCTATCAAACCTACCAGCCCATTGCCGCCCGGCAGGGTGTGGTGTTGGAAATGAAAGCGTCAGCCGATCTTCCGCAAATTCAGGTTGATGAAGGCCGTATGCAGCAAGTGTTGAAAAACCTGGTGGAAAATGCGCTGCGCTACACCCCCGACGGTGGGGCTATTCAGCTCAGCGCAGTGCACAACGGCAGCGTTGAACTGCGCGTGACCGACAGCGGTTCCGGCATTGATGCCGAAGACCTGCCCTATGTTTTTGACCGCTTTTACCAGGCCGACAAAGCGCGCGGCGCGAACACCGGCAAAATGGGGCTGGGGCTGGCCATTTGCAAGGCGCTGGTGACGGCGCAGGGCGGGCAAATTACCGCCGAATCGGCCGGCAGGGGGCAGGGCGCCAGCATGGTGATCAAATTTGATCCGGCTGCGGCATAGTTTACCAATTTTTCTAAACAGCGAACCCCGCAGGTGAACTTGCCTGCGGGGTTCGCTGTTTCAACCATACCGATTGGCAATGCAGTTGTTTTTAAATGCAGGAACCATGCTACCTCAGGTGCTGCGTGTCTTCTAAGCGTTGTGGCTGGCAACCAGGAAACCATAACGGATTTCGCCAGATTTCTGCTTTTTCAAGATGGTTTCCAATTTGCTGAACTTGGCGCCCACATCTGAAAGGTGGGGCAGCAGGTTTTTTAAGTGCACAAATGGACGTATCGGATTTGCCCTTGCTAATTCTATCGTGAAAGAAAGAACGAAATTTTGCTTGACAGGCTTGGATATCCTGCGTATATTGATTGTGAGGTCAGGACTTTGTAAAAAAATCCAATGATTAGGGACATAACATGAAACCTGTCAGTATACCCATTCCAACGATGTACCGCCTTCCCATGTATTACCATTGTCTCAAGGCAGCCATTCAGGAAGGTGAAGAATTTGTGTCTTCGATTGAACTGGGGCAGGTTTCTGGCGCCACTCCTGAACAGGTTCGAAAAGATCTCGGCTTTCTGGAAGGACAGGGGCGCAGCCGGGTGGGCTATGATGCCAGGAAGCTGGCAACTACCATTGAAGATTACCTGGGTCTGATGAATGACAAAGAAGCGGTGCTGGTGGGTGCGGGTAACCTGGGGCGAGCCCTGGCTTTGTATGATTTCAGCCGCTTAGGGTTGAAGATTGTGATTTTATTCGACAGGGATCCGCAAAAAATTGGAACCAAAGTTGGCGACCTGCATGTATTGCCGGTTGAAAAACTTGGCAACCTGGTGAGACGTATGCGAATCCGGATAGGTATTGTGACCACACCGCCGGGATCTGCCCAGCAGGTGGCCGATGAAATGGTGGCAAACGGCATCAAGGCGATCTGGAATTTTTCGACTTTGCGTTTGAAAGTACCCGCGGATGTGATGGTGCGCAATGTTGACCTGTCGTCTGAACTGGTCATCATCTCGCAGTATATTAAAAGCCTGGAGTTGCACAATCAGGATGGCTCTTTGAAACACAAAAATGACAAGTCCTTATCCGAACACTTGAACGAAGTAATGATTGATGACACGCCATCCAATACCGACAAAGAGTTATTTTGACCCTGACCGCCACTGTTGAACTGCTGGCCCAGGCGCTGTTGTATGCTGACAAGATAAATTTTGTGGTGGGACAGAAGATCAACCCTTTCTATCAAAATCCACTGTTGCCAATGAGTGTTTCCATCCGAAAAAACCTGATTGAAAAGCTGGCCGAGCGTTTGATCAAGCTGAACAAACAGGTGAGCATTGAATACCATTGATGAGCTGAAGAAAAAAAACCCTTTAATTCACGATAAATTACAACGGTTAACTGCAAGCGGAATGGTTCGATGCGTTTCACCTTAAGCATGTGAAACGATTACCCGGGCGGGTATGATCATCTGATCATAATTGCCGATTGGTTGGATCACGGTTTTTCTTTTTCCTGATTTCTCGTTATACTAAATTAGACGTTCATAACTGGTATTTTTTTCCTATTTGTGTACTCTGGTATGTACCCCGGAGATTAATATGCGTCGTTTCGTGCTAACCTTGCTGGTTATTTTCACGAGCCTGAACCTGGCGGGCTGGCGCAAACAAGAGCCGATTCGTACCATTCGTGTGGGGGTTTATGAAAATGAGCCGAAAATCTTTACCACCGCTGACGGCAAATTCTCCGGTTTCTGGGTTGAGCTGATCACGGCCATTGCGCAAAAAGAGAACTGGGAGGTTGTCTGGGTGCACGGCACCTGGGCTGAGTGCCTGGAACGGTTGGAAAACGGTGAAATTGATGTTATGCCCGATGTGGGCATGACGGAAGGCCGGAAAAGCCAATTTGCATTTAATGCCGAACCGGTGATAACCAGTTGGGCGCGGGTTTATGTGAACGAGGGCTCGGAAATTGAAACCATTTTAGACCTGGAGGGTAAGCGCGTTGCCGGACTGGACGGCAGCCTGAACTTTGACGGCCCTGAAGGAATCAAAGACCTGGCCGGGCGGTTTGATGTGAACTGCACTTTTGTTGGATTGAAGAGTTATGAAGATGTTTTTATTGCTCTTCAAAAAATGGAAGTGGATGCAGGCATTACCAATAAAGATTTTGGCGACTTAAACGAAGATGTGTATGGATTGACCCGCACGCCAATCATTTTGCAACCCATACAAATACGTTTTGCATTTCCCAGGAATGCCGACCTGACATCGAATCTTGTTGAATCCTTTGATTTTCATCTGAAAGCATTCAAGCAAGACCCCCATTCCATCTATTATCAAGCGCTTGACCGGTATTTTGGGGAGAAGACAGCACAGTCTTTTATTGAAATTATACCCGGCTGGATATATTCCCTTTTCATTATTGCCGCTGGAATGATTCTTTTTCTGGTTGCCGTCTCTTTAACTGCCAGGAAACAGGTTCGGGAACAGACTCTGGATTTGCGCACCAGTGAGGCGCGCAACCGGGCGCTGCTGGAAAACATTCCTGACAACATTTTTCGCTTGAACCGGGAAGGCGTTTTTTTGGACTTTCGATCTTCAGGAGAGAAAACCATTCTCTCTTCCCCCGACCTGATCCTGGGGAAAAGGGTTGATAATGTTATCGAACCCGGGCTGGCCCAATCCATGCGCAATCACCTGGTGCGTGCAATTGATGACAGGCAAATGCAGATCCACGAATATCAGATACTGTTGGATGGACAATTGCGGGATCATGAAGCGCGCTACACTGCCAGCGGCGAAGATGAAGTAATTGTCATTGTGCGGGATATCACTGACCGCAAAAGAACTGAGAGGGAATTGAGAGAGAGTGAAGAACGATATCAGACCCTGGCGAATGTGGCGCCGGTGGGCATTTTCCGCACCGATATGGAGGGAAATACCACCTATGTCAATCCGACCTGGTGCCGGATCAGTGGTTTAACAAAAGAAGAAGCGCTGGGAGACGGTTGGCTCAAGGTGGTGCATCCTGATGACCGGCAGGTTTTAGCTGAGAACTGGCGAAAATCATCTCAACGGCATGCCATTTCCATTGCCGATTACCGCTTTTTACGTGAGGATGGATCAGTGGTGTGGGTGATGGGGCAGGCGGTTCCCGAGTTTAATTCTGATAACCAGGTGGTGGGTTACATCGGCACGATCACCGATATCACCGAGCGCAAAAAGGTGGAAGAATTGCAGGCGGCGGTATACAAAGCTGAGAGCGCCGATCGATTAAAATCGGCTTTCCTGGCAACCATGTCGCACGAGCTGCGAACCCCGCTGAATTCCATCATTGGGTTCACCGGAATCCTGCTGCAAAAATTGGTTGGCCCCTTGAGTGAAGAGCAGGAAAAGCAGTTAAACATGGTTCAGGACAGCGCCCGGCATTTGCTGGCTCTGATCAATGATGTGCTGGATATTTCAAAAATCGAAGCCGGGCAGGTAATTCTTTATACTGAGAAATTCGACCTGGCTGATGTGATTCGCGCCAGTATGGTGAAAGTTTCTCCCCTGGCAGAAAAGAAAGAGTTGCAGCTTTCGTCGGTGATGGTGCCTGAGCGGATTGAAATGGACAGCGACCGGCGGCGTATTGAGCAAGTTTTAATAAACCTATTAAACAATGCCGTCAAGTTTACCGAAAAGGGCAAAGTTCATTTGCAATGCCAGGCTGGCGACGGTCATGTTATGATCAGTGTCAGTGACACCGGGATTGGAATCAAAGCCGAAAACATCCCCACCCTCTTTCAGCCTTTCAAACAGGTCGATTCTGGGATTTCCCGTCAGTATGAAGGAACGGGGTTAGGCCTTTCCATTTGTAAAAAGTTAGTTGATTTGCTGGGCGGTGAAATTTGGGTTGAAAGTGAACCGGGAAAAGGCAGCACTTTTACTTTTACGTTACCCTTGCAGGAATGAGATATGAAGCAAAAAATCCTTGTCATTGAAGATAATGAACAAAATATGTACCTGGTGAACTTCATCCTGTCGAAATATGGATACCAGGTGATCCAGGCGCGCAGCGGAGATGAGGGTATTCAACAGGCGCAGCAGCACAAGCCCGACCTAGTGCTTTTGGATATTCAATTACCGATAATGGATGGCTACGCGGTAGCCAGGGAACTCCGAAAAATGAAAGTAATGGCTGAAATTCCCATCGTAGCCGTTACATCCTATGCAATGCCTGGCGATCGCGAAAATGCGCTGGAGGCGGGATGTTCGGGTTATATTGAAAAACCGATTAATCCTGAAACTTTCATCACAGAAGTGGAGCATTACCTTCACTCACAAGAAAATGGGAGTAACCAATGAACAAGCTCCTGATCGTTGACGATAATACGCAGAATCTCTACATGCTGGAAACTTTACTGAAAACCAACGGGTTTGAGGTGGAACAGGCCATGAATGGCTCAGAAGCGTTGAGACTGGCGCGCATTGCACCTCCTGCCATGATCATTTCCGATATTCTAATGCCTGAGATGGATGGTTTCAGTTTGTGCCGGGCGTGGAGATCGGATGAACAGTTAAAAGAGATTCCTTTCATTTTCTATACCGCCACTTACACAGATGTGAAAGATGAACGATTTGCATTAAACCTGGGCGCAGACCGGTTTTTGGTGAAACCGATGGAACCAGACATTTTCCTGGAGAATGTGCGTCAGGTTTTGGAAACCCGGCGGGAAGATGGAAAAGAAAATGAGCAAATCCAGACAGTGGTCGAAGAAGAGTACTACAGGGAGTATAGTGAGGTTTTGATTCACAAGCTGGAAGATAAGATGGTGCAGTTACAGAAAGCCCATAAGCGCATATTTTCCCTCTACCAGGCCAGCAACATTTTAATGACGGTAAAAAATACGCCGGATTTGATTCACCAGGTATTGACGGCACTGGTGGAGACGGCTGGCTATCAGCAGATAAATTTTTTCTTGTTTGATGAAAGGCAGGATAAACTCTATTTGCTGGATGCGGTGGGTTTTTCAAATGAGACGCTAACCACATTTCGTGAAAACTTGGTGTTTGACAGGGGGCAGGCTGCCGGGTTGGTGGGCATGGTGGCAAAAACCGGTGAAACCATCAATATACCTGATACCACCAAAGATGCGCGCTGGATTTCACTCGATCAGACCATCCAGTCGGCGTTATTTGTGCCGGTTCAATTTGAAAGGCATATGATTGGGGTGCTTTCTTTATTCAGTGTTGAAAGCTGCGCTTTTAACGAAGAAGATGAGCGCAACATCATTACCCTGGCTAACAGCCTGGCTATTGCAATGGAAAATAAAGCCAACCAGGATCAGGTTCAGAACCAGCTTCAACGCCTGTCTGCGTTGCACAACATTGATGTTGCCATTAATTGCAGCATGGACTTGCGCGCCACGCTCAACATTTTGCTGACTCATGTGATGGCGCAATTAAAAGTGGACGCTTCGGATGTGGTTCTCTTCAACTGGCATACACGTAGTTATGAGTACATGACAGGCAGTGGTTTTAACACCCGCATAGTTGAGAATATCGGATCGGGAAGAAACATTGCTGAAAAAGCTATTCTGGAACGGCGCACCATTCACATTGCACAATTGACCGATCAGCCGGTTCCGGCATCTTTTATCAACCTGTGGGAAAAGGAAAATTTTGCCGATTACTGGGGAGTGCCGCTGATTGCGAAAGGTGTGGTAAAAGGGGTGATCGAGGTTTATCATCGAGAACCTTTTAACCCCGATTCGGATTGGGTTAATTACCTGGAAACCCTGGCCGGGCAGGCTGCCATTGCCATTGACAACGCCGAGATGTTTGAAGGTTTACAGCGGTCCAACTATGAATTACGGTTGGCATATGACGCTACCATTGAGGGATGGTCGCACGCCCTCGACCTGCGGGATAAGGAAACCGAGGGGCATGCCCAGCGGGTTACGGAGATGACGCTCAAACTGGCGGCCAGTATGGGAATAAATAATACCGACCTGGTGCACATTCGGCGCGGTGCATTGCTGCATGACATTGGTAAAGTGGGCGTGCCTGACAACATTTTGCTAAAACCGGGTTCGCTGACCGAAGAAGAATGGGAAATTATGCGCATGCATCCCCAGTATGCTTATGACATGCTGGCATCGGTCACCTATCTTCAAAAGGCGCTGGATATTCCCTACTGCCATCATGAAAAATGGGACGGTACCGGTTACCCGCGCGGGTTAAAGGGTGAGCAAATTCCGCTGGCGGCGCGCATTTTTGCCGTGGTGGATGTGTGGGATGCTCTGAGCTCTGACCGTCCTTATCGAAAAGCCTGGCAGCCTGAAGATGTCCTGGGATATATCCAGGATCAGGCAGGCAAACATTTTGACCCCGATGTGGTTGAGCTTTTCATTAAGGTATTGAATCAAGAGAATAATTGATTCACCACTTTTTTTTAGACAAAACCCCGCCGTTATCATGATCGGCGGGGTCTTTATTCTTTATGGGACGAGTATTAGAAGAAAATTTTGACCAGCTTTAGCGCTTTTTGTTTCCACGGCAGGCGGTGTGTTACACCTTCTCCGCCGGTGAAGGAATCTTTGTTTTGCAAATACCAGCGGTAATTGCGCAGCATGGCTTCCTGATTGGAATATTGAGGCTGGTAATTGAGAATTTTTTGTGCTTTTTCAATGGAGACAAACGAGTCTTTGGATGCGGTCTCGTAAATCCAGGGATACAGCGGTGAAAGGTTGAGCGCCTCAAGGATTTTCAGCACCAACACCACCGGGCCAGCCGGGAAGGGGACGATGCGTTTGCCAAAACCGGCTTCATCCAATACGGCCTGGTAATCTTGCTTCATTGTGGTATATTCGGCGGCGCCGATGTTGAAGGTGTCGTTGACTTTGTTTTCTTCCAGGGTCATGCAGGAATGGATCGCCTGGCACAGGTCGTCCACATCCAGAAGCTGATAGCGGTTGTTGCCCATTCCGATCATGGGGAAATTTTTGCCCTGGCTGGCCCATTCGTAGAAGATGGCGAACACACCCAATCTCTCGGGACCTACGAAGGACTTGGGACGCAGAATGGAAACGCACAGGTCTTTGTCGCGATAGCTGCGGCACAATTCTTCAGCCTGCACTTTGGCTTCGCCGTAGGGGCCAACGCCGATCATGCGGTCAGTTTCGTACAGGGGGTGATGGTCGGGCACGCCGTACACGGCTGTGCTGGAGATGTGGATAAAACGCTTGACGCCGTATTCTTTGGCCTGTTCCAACAGGATGTTGGTGCCTTTGATATCGGTGCTGTAAATTTCTTCGGGAGTATACAGCGGCAGAGCTGCGGCGGTGTGAATGACGATGTCGGCGCCCTGCATGCTCTTTTTCACTGCTTCGGGGTCGCGGATGTCACCCTGCAGGAATTCAATCTTGTCCCGCTCGGGGTAGGTGAAATCGACCAGGTCAATGCCTGCAATCTGGTCGTAGCCGCGCTCCAGCAGGTACCGTACCAGGTTGATGCTGAGAAATCCACTGATACCGGTTATGTAAATTTTCATAATGTTTACCTCGTTAAGTCTGGAAAAATCCAGGAATTTAATGACTTTTTCATAAAATCCTTACGATTATAATGCAATAATTCCAGCATTGTCTCTTGGGGGGCAAAAAACAATTGATGAAAAGAATGCACAAATAGTGAAATGGAACTGAATAAACCTGTAAAAAACCAATCGGTTCAATTCTATCGGGTTTTTTTTCCATTGTAATTATTTCTTGAAACTTTGTATAATGACTGGGAGGTGATTAATATTTCTTTCGCTGAAGAAAGAAAATCAATCAGATTTTGAAATATTTCTTTAAAATAGAGGAGGATAAGATCATGAAACTTTCACCCCCAAAGATGGTTACCTGGATTATCTGTTTTATTCTAATAGTGGTTGGATTCATGTCCAATTTTGTGGCAATCCCGTTTGCAAGCGGAATGACTTTCTGGTTGTTATCGATTGGCGGCATTTTGCTATTGATTGCCACAATGATGAAAGGCTTATAGCTTTTTAAGGGACTAAGCTTCGTTACAGATTTTGATTAATCTGTTATCACGTTTGCGGCAGGGAATGTAATTTCAACCGGGCGGGTGTAGCCGTGCTTTTCGGCTGCCAGCAGGCGGGCGCGTGAAGGTTCACTGCAGCCCGGCTCGTCAATCACCTCAACAGTAGTCTGGTATGTTCCCAGGGGAAGGAAGACCATTTCATTCCCCTGGCATACCCAGGCTTCGATGATGTATGGCGTTTGCTCTGAATCATCGCCGGCACGCAGCACCAGGGGGTGCCAGGTGAAGGTGACCGTATTGCCGCTGCGAACAGCCGATGCGCCGGTGGGCGGTGCATAGTAGGGGGACATGGGCAGTTTCACCCGGTCAAAATGCACTGGTTCAAGGTCGGCATAGTTGCCTCTTAACTCCAGGTAGTCCACCTTTACCCAGCAGGGATTGTTGCCGCCGATGGCTTGAATTTCAATATAGTTGCCGCCTTCCACGCGGCGCAGCACTTCGAGGTTGCTGCCTTTGTAAACCCCATACTTGTATAAATAGGGGGCGCCGGGACCATAGTGACAGACTGCCTGGTCAATGATCACTTTGCCGCGTAATTTACCGTAGGTGGGATGCGGCGTGAATGTTGGTGAGGGAAATGGGGTGGGCGTGTGCGACGGCAAGAGGGTTAAGGTGGGGATAAGGGTGGCGGTGTTCTCAACCGGTGTAGTTGGTTTGTTGATGGTGGTTTTCGTTGGAAGCAAAGTTGGGATAGTTGTACTGGCAGGGGGGTGCGTTGACGGCGCGGGATCAGGTGAAGGCAGGCGGCAGGCTGCCAGCATGATGACGAGACAGGTGAATACGAACCAGAAGTGGGTTTTCATGTAACAAATCTACATGCTGCGTTGTCTAACAGGTAATGATCAACCATTGCAATTTAAAAGGACCTGGTGCAAATGAGTACTTTTCTTAAACAATATTTTCTCACGTTTGCGGTATTTTTGGTGCTGGATGCGGTCTGGCTGGGGACCATTGCCCCGGGCTTTTACCAGTCGCAAATTGGATTTTTGATGGCGAAAAACCCGGTATGGGCGGCGGCAGGCATTTTCTACCTGTTATTTGTGGTTGGACTGGTGATCTTTGTGGTCGCTCCCGCGGTGCAGCAATCATCATTGCGTGTAGCTGCCTTGAAGGGCGCCCTCTTTGGATTGGTGACCTACGCCACCTATGATTTGACCAACCTGGCCACCATTGAAGGCTGGCCCTTGCTGGTGACGGTGGTTGACCTGGTGTGGGGTTCATTCCTTTCCACAGCAACCGCAACTGTCAGCGCCTGGCTGCTGCTGCGCAAGCGCAAAGCCTGATCAGGGGCGCACGTGATAGTCGCCGCGCACCACCCACTTGTAGGTGGTCAGTTCGCGCAAGCCCAACGGGCCGCGGGCGTGCAGACGCTGGGTGCTGATGGCCACTTCAGCACCCAAGCCGAATTGTGAGCCGTCGGTGAAGCGTGTAGATGCGTTTACGTAAACCGCCGCTGAATCGACCTGCGCCACGAAACGGGCGGCATGGTCGCCGTCAGCAGTGAGGATGCCGTCGGAATGGGCGGTGGAGTGGGCGGAGATGTGCGCCACGGCTTCATCCAGTCCATCCACAATTTTAATTCCCAAAATTAGTGACAACCATTCGGTGTCAAAATCCTGTTCTCCGGCAGGCTGCATTATGGTTGCATATTTTTCATCCAAAAGCTGGCAGGTGCGCGGGCCGCCGCGGAAGGTGACGCCGTCGGCTGACAGGCGTTCAATCAACGCCGGGATGAACTGCTGCGCCACTGCCTGGTGCACCAGCACGGTGTCGAGCGCGTTGCACACGGTGGGGCGCTGGATTTTGGCGTTGCGAATTACCTCTACGGCGCGCGACAGGTCTGCGCTGGCGTCAACAAACAGGTGGCAAATGCCAATGCCGCCGGTGATGACCGGGATGCGGCTGTTCTTGCGGCAAAAGTCGTGCAGCCCGGCGCCGCCGCGCGGGATGATGATACTGAGATAGTCATCCATTTGCAGCAGTTCCATCACCAGTTGGCGATCGGTGTCTTCAATCAGTTGAATTGCGTCGGCGGGCACGACGCTTCCCTGCAGACCGCGGCGGATGGCGGCGTAGAGGGCGCGGTTGGAGCGAATGGTTTCGCTGCCGCCACGCAGCACAGCCGCATTGCCCGATTGTAAAGCCAGCCCGGCTACATCCACGGTCACATTGGGACGCGCTTCGTAGATGACGCCCAGCACGCCCAGCGGCACGCGTTGTTTGGTAAGCTGCAAACCGTTGGGCAGGGTTTGCTCTTTAAACACCTCACCCACCGGGTCGGGCAGGTCAGCCACCTGGCGTAAATCGGCCACCATGCCGGCCAGGCGTTTCTCGTTGAGCATCAGCCGGTCGAGCAGGGCGGGGGTGAGGCCTTTTTGTTCGCCTTCGTGCAGGTCATCGGCATTGGCCGCCAGGATGGCGGCGCGGTCTTCCCACAGGCAGTCGGCCACCACCAGCAGGGCGCGGCGCTTGTCGGTGCTGTTGACCTGTGCCAGGGTGTGTGATGCTGTTTTGGCTGAACGGCACATGCTTTCGATGGACATGCTTCCCTCCCTTATAACAAAATCAGGTTATTGTGGTGGATGACTTCATCGCCGGCTGTGTAACCCAACACGGTTTCGATTTCAGCCGTTTGTTTGCCGAGCAATTTTTCCAGGTCGGCGGCGGGATAATTGACAAAACCCACAGCAATGGCGCACCCTTCGGCGGTGAGCACCCGCACCGTGTCGCCGTGTTCAAAATTTCCCTGCACCCGGATGACGCCGGCGGGCAGCAGCGATCCTCCGTGCGCCAGGGCGCGGGCGGCGCCGGCATCGACATACACCTCACCAGCCGCCCGTGAGCCGGAAAGAATGTAGCGCTTGCGTGCTTCCAGTTTGTCGACCACGGGCAGCAGACGGGTGCCCAGGGTTTCTCCTCCTGTCAGGCGCGGCAGCACGTTGGGCTCAGAGCCGCGCGCAATGATGACGGTGGTGCCGCCGTGGCGCGCCAGGTCAGCGGCTTGCAGCTTGGTGGTCATGCCGCCGGTGCCCAGTCCGCTGACCGCTCCTCCGGCTGCCTGCCACAACTGATCGGTGAATGGCTCGGGCCCCACTTCGTGAATGAGCTGTGCATTGGGGTTGCTGCGTGGATCGGCGGTGTAGAGGCCGTCTTGGTCGGTGAGCAGGATGAGCAGGTCGGCTTCAATCAGGTTGGCGACCTGCGCCGAAAGGTTGTCGTTGTCGCCAAAGCGAATTTCTTCGGTGGCCAGGGTGTCGTTTTCATTGATGATGGGAATGATGCGTTGCTGCAGCAGGGCATCGAGTGTGCCGCGCGCGTTGAGGAAGCGGCGGCGGTCGGCCAGGTCGGCCCGGGTGAGCAGCACCTGGGCGACTTTTAGCCCATAAATGGCAAAGAATTGTTCATAAATCGCCATCAGGCGCGGCTGCCCCACGGCTGCCAGCATTTGTTTGGCGGGCAGGTGTTTGGGCAGGCGCGGAAAGCCCAGCGCCTCGCGCCCGGCGGCAATGGCGCCGGAGGAGACCAGCACCACGCGGGCGCCGCGGTTGTGCAGCTCGTTGATCTGGCGTGCCAGGTCAACCAGGCGCGGCGAGGAGAGGTTTTTGCCTCCGCCGGTGAGGGTGGAGGTGCCGATTTTAATGACAATTCGTTCGCTCATGAGTTTACTCGCTGGAGTAGGATCAGGCGTTATTGTAGCACGAAGGACGGGGGATATGGAACCACAGAATTATGATAACCACAGACCAACACAGATGGATATAGATTTTTTTACCGCAAAGTCGCCAAGAGCGCTAAGAAAAACAATTAAGAATACCTTTGCGAAATTAGCGTCTTCGCGGTGAAGAAATGAACATGAAGGTGGATTGAACGCAAAAGGTAAAGGAACCACAGAACAACACGGATGAAAACAGAAATTTTTTACCGCAAAGTCGCCAAGAGCGCTAAGAAAAACAATTAAGAATACCTTTG
>CAZOKH010000024.1:40402-41276 GCA_964580315.1 uncultured Anaerolineaceae bacterium
CGAAATTAGCGTCTTCGCGGTGAAGAAATGAACATGAAGGTGGATTGAACGCAAAGGATAAAGGAACCATAGATCAACACGGATTAACACAGAAAACCTCCGCGGTCTCTGCGGCTCTGCGTGAAACAGTTTCCACAGCTCAAAAATTTACATTCACAGGGGGTTGATATACAATAGAAACAACAACCGAATTGGGATAGGATCATTATTCAACGGGGAGCTTATGATCACCAGACAGGATTTCAAACTCTATCGTGATGCCCCGCTGCACCTGTGGGCAAAACTGCACAATCGGCTGCACACACAACCTCCAACACCACATCAACTATTGTTAATCGATCAGAGCCGCGAGGTAAAAAGGCAGGGGCGCGAGTTTTTGTTGCAAAGACTGGCGCAACAGGGCAAAGAACCCGATATCCAGTGGCAGCAGGGCATAGCCTCTGGCGATTTTTATGCCACGCCTGAAGCCCTGGTGTTTGACCCGGACAGCCAGAGCCACGATTTGTTTGAACTGACCAGCTCAACCAGCGCCAAAAGCGAGGTTTTGCAAGATATGGCCTATCACTGGGAGGTATGCTCTTCCTGCCTGACGCTGCGTGATGCCTACCTGGTACACCTCAACAGCGACTATACGCCGGGCGGGTCGGATGATTTGTTTGAAGTGGAGTGTGTGACTGAAAAAATGAAAAGACAGCTTCCGAAAGCGAAGGATTTCATGCAGGAAGTTGAGCATTATTTTGACCTGGCTGATCCGCACAACCTGGAGGGCTGCGCCGAACCGCAGGATTGCCCGTGCCCGTCCCTGTGCCATTCGGGTCTGCCCCAATATTCAATCTACGAGATCAACCGGCTGACTCGCAAAGAAGCTTTGAAA
>CAZOKH010000025.1:0-41267 GCA_964580315.1 uncultured Anaerolineaceae bacterium
ATCATTCAAGTTGCAGAAGAAGAACTTGCCAGAGCAAGAAGTGGAGGTTTAAATTTCCCCTCCACAAAAAGAATGTCCGAACTCGCTTATGAAGATAATCTTGATTTCTCAGATCATGATGATGCACTGTTGCACTGGTTGAATAAAGAAGAAGAACTTTTCAGAGCTATAGAGAAGATTCTAGTCGAGGGAAAGATCCAAGTTGGATTTGATTCTGTGGAAGATTTTGTCAATTATTCTTTATCAGTTCAAAACAGAAGAAAATCTCGAATGGGATATTCTCTCCAAAACCACCTATCCCATTTATTTACAATAAACAGAATTCAATTTGATTCCCAGGCAAAAACTGAAAGAAATAATACTCCTGACTTTATCTTCCCAAGTAAAAAAGCATATCATGATCATGAATTTAATGACTTTAACTTAACTATGCTTGCAGCAAAATCATCATGCAAAGAACGATGGCGACAAATATTGACAGAAGCAAATAGAATCAGAGTAAAACATCTTTGTACTTTAGAACAATCAATTTCGATAAAACAAACCTCAGAAATGAATAGTCAGAATGTCATACTTGTCATACCAAAAAGTTTGCATTTATCATACACAGACGAACAGCGAAAAGAAATTTGGTCCATATCCAATTTTATTGATCATGTTAAGCAATTAAATCCTATTGTTTAAGTCCTACTTTTTTAATCAAACTCTAAAACAGACCTCACAGGTTTAGCGCAAACCTGTGAGGTCTATTTAATGTTCAATTTTTTACATGAAAAGGGTCACGCCATTACTTCACCACCGGCGGGTGGTAGTGCGCGCCGGCGCGCACGGGGGCGGCCATGGCCTCGGCTTTTACAGGGTCTTTGGCTTCTTCCAGCAGCTCCAGCAGGCGCAGCGAGGCGCGCTCGAGCAAAATGGCGCAGGGGCGCCCGTGGGCTTTACCCCAGTGCTGGCGCAGGTTGCTGCACACCACGTGCCCCAGTTCTTCCATGAAGAACTTTTGAAATTCCAGCGTCAGCCCCTGGCACAGGGCGTCGTCCACATCGGTGCCGGTGCGCCCGTGCACCCCGCCGATCAGCATCAACCCGGCGGTGTAGGCGCCGCACAGGCTTTCATGCGTCAGGCCGATGCCGCCGCCAAAGGGGGTGGTCATCTTCACGGCGCGCTCGTCCAGGCCGGGCAGCAGCGCCGGGCTGAGCGCGATCATCACACATTCCGAGCAGTGCAGCCCGTCCACGTTAATTTCTCCGGCATGCCGGGCGGTTTCTTCCATTGTTTTGCGGTCCATTCGTTTCCTATGCTCCTGCTTTGTTAAGTTTTTCCATCTGTTGATCGGATAATTTTACATCCAATGCGCCCAAATTTTCGCGCATTTGTTCGGGCTTGCTGGCCGAGAAAATGGGGATGACCGGCGGCTGGCTGTGCATCATCCACGCCAGCACCACCTGCAGCGGCGTGGCGCCCAGCTCTTCAGCCGCCTGGAACAGCACTTTCAGGCGCGCGTCGCTGTCAGCGCTGCGGTACTGCTCGCGGATTTCGCGATCGCCGCGCGTGTAGGCGCCCTTGATCAGGGGCGAATAGGCCACCAGGGGCACATTGCGGGCGCGCACATAATCCAGCAAATCTTCATCGGCGCCCAGCGTGCCGCTGGTGAACACCGACCCCGGGCGCGGGCGCAGGTAGGTGTGGCGCTGTTGAATGCAGCAAAATTGCGCCCAGCCGCGCTGCGCGCACAGCATGTTGGCTTCAGACAGGCGCCAGGCGGTGTAGTTGCTGGCACCCAAAAAACGCACCTTACCCTTGCGCACCAGGCTGTCAAAAGCCTGCATGCTTTCTTCCAGCGGGGTCTGGCGGTCATCGGTGTGAGCATAGTACAGGTCTATGGTATCAACGCCCAGGCGTTTGAGGCTCTTGTCGCATTCCTGTTCAATCAGAGCGGCGGTCAGGCGGCGCGGCACATCGGCGCCGATTTCAAAGCCCACCTTGGTGGCTAAAAATATTTTTTCGCGGTTGCCGCGCGCTTTCATCCAGCGGCCGATCAGCGCTTCGCTCTCGCCGCCCCGGCAGCCCGGCACCGTATCGAGGTATTTGTTGGCGGTATCAATAAAGGTTCCCCCCGCTTCAACATATTGATCGAGCATGGCGCAGGAGGTTTGCTCATCATCGCGGCTGCCGAAATACATGGACCCCAGCCCCATAACAGAAACCTGGACACCGGTGGTTCCCAACGGTACAGTCTTCACGGTTTGCTCCTTCAAAGATTGGAATAATTGACCGCCGGCAGGCTGCCCTGCCGGTTTTCAGTCAACGATCTTTAATTTAGAATTTTAACCGGACTCAATCGCGGTACATCTCGATCAAACGTTCAATCATGCGCAGGTCTTCAGGCTGCGGTTGAAAAATTTGCATTCCAATAGCGAACAGATCGGGGTTGACATCCACCCGGCACCACACGCTGTGAGCTTCAAATTCAATGAATGTCTTCCCATCCAGTTCTTCGGGAAAATCCATGCGAAGCTGCAGGGTGGTATTGTCTTTCAGGGGTTCCGAAATGGGACTTTCGCTGATCAACATCAACCCGCCGGCTGAAATATCAACCAGGTTGCCGATTAATTCACCGGTGGTTTTGTCGAAGATTCTCAGGTAATGAATGAGATGACTGCGCGGCACCTTGCGTCGTTCGTCCATAAAAACTTCTCCTTCCCTGCGCGCCAAAGACACCGTCCGCAGGAAAAACAAGAAAGTGCTTTACACCAGTTTACAACGGCTTCACCAGCGATGCAAGCCGTTGCATTGAAAGAAAACTTTGCGGTTTTTTCGCGGGCAAGGTACTACTGCGCGGTCAGCAGCGGGAAGTAGCGCACAATGGTATAGCCGCGCAGACCCACAAACAGGTAACCGCGCGCGTCATCCACCGGTATTTGCACCTGGGCGGTGCGCACGTCCGTCCCATCGGGGGTGAACACCACCGCGAACGAGCAAGTGTCGCCAGGTGAAAAAGCCCCGCCCGAACAGGTGTCGCTCGCGGGAGGAATGACAAAATTGGCCGCATCTTCGCCAATAATCTGAATCTGGTTGACACCGCCGTGATCGATCGTCAACGGGCCCAGGAAAGTCAGCGTGAAGGTGATCCAGGTGGGCTGACCTTCAGGAGCGTAGAAATCGCCGGTGGAAGGCTGAATGTTGGGATTGCCGATGTCTTCGCCTTCGCCCTGGTTGCGCATGAAAATCTGCATGGCTTCCAACTGGTCAAACACGTAGTTTTCGCGCAGGTCCGAGTAGGAGGTGAAAGCCGCCAGGCCGCCGTCGCCGTTCATGCTGGGCAGCGAGGTATTGTAAAGCGCCTGGGTGCCAATGCTGGTGAGCGACACGCGCCAGGTCTGGTAAACGCCGAAGGTGCTGTCATAGTAACGCACAAAGATATCGGGGCAATTGGTGTAGGTTTCACCGTTGAAATCGAACTGGCAGTTATAGTTGCTGTCCATCAGCACCAGGTTGGTGGAATAGGACGTGAAGGCGATGAACTTGCCGTCGCCCGATATGTTGGGGGTGAGGGAATGGAAATCGCCCTGTGCGCCGCTCTCGCCCGATGCACGCGAGATCAAGTAGGTGTTTTGATATTTGTTTTCGGCATTTGGCGGCAGCGAATACAGGAAAATGTCAGTGGCGTTGTTCGCATCCACGCCGTCGCCCAGCAGGTTGTCGGCTGCCGACTGGTAAACAATGTAAACCACGCGCGATATACCGGAACCCGTGGTGGTGATGGATGGATACCACGAGCTGCCGTTGCCAACCGACACATAATCGGTGCCGCCGTTGTAATGCCCCGATACCAGGTAATAACGCACACCGCCGTCGCCGCCGTACTCATCATAAATGCCGTCATTATCAGCGTCGCGGTCCAGCAGGTAGATGTGGTATTGACCGTTGGTGACCCCGCTCACCAGGTTGGTGGCAATAGAAACAAACACCACAAAGCGCCCATCGGTTGAAACCACCGGGTGGGTCGAATCGCCGTTGGCCTCAGCAGAGCCATCGGCTGTGCGGGTGAGCAGGGTGGTAGCCTCGCCCGCCACATCACGCACGAACAGGTGCTGCGTGCCGCTGGTGGCAGGGCTCACCAGGTTGGTGGCCAGCGACTCAAACACCACATAGGACTGCATGCCGCCGTCCGGGTTATCAATGGGATCATCGTACACATATACACCCGCACCCGGATGCACCGGGTTGTCAATGGCGCTGCGCACGCCGCCGTTGCCCTCCGGCCAGCCAAAACTGATGCGCCCCGGCGCACCGGAATCGGCGTCGGGGGCCGCCCCGCCAAAACCTTTGGAAATGGCATAAATCTTATCATCTTGCCGATCATAGAGAAACACGTCCGAGTTTGTGCTGGGATCGCTGTCGGTGGTCATTTTGGTAAACGTGCTGGAATAGCTTTGGAAAGCAATATAACGACCGTCGTTGACAGCGTCGCCCTCCACGCGGCTGATGGCCGGCAGGGTGGAACTACTGTTGGCGCCGCTGGAGACATGGGAAACCTGGGGAGTTTCGGGGTCGTTGTCGTTTTTCATCAGGTATATATCGACGAAAAAATCACTTTCGAATTGCTCATCAACCAGGTCTTGCGCCGCAGACATAAAAGTGATGTAATCACCTTCATAAGAGATGCTGGAAAGCAGCGAGTCGGAATTGCCCATCTGGTTTCCGTCTGAGCTGGAAATTAATAATGTCTGGCTGCCGGAGGCCAGCACCACCAGCACCACCAGCGTCAGCAACGCCGCCGCTGCCAGTGATGCGCGAATCCATTGTTTGCGAGAATATTTTGTGAACATAATGATTCAGCCGCAGGTCAATTGACCGCGGAACCTTAATAAGATTGTAAATGAAAATGCCCCCCGGAGACTTTACACTTTTATTAGGCAGCGATTTGGACATTGTCCTGTTTTTATTAATCTCACGCGGAGGCGCTGAGAACGCAGAAAAAATCAGACCCTAAAGGTTTTGAAAACCTTTAGGGTCTAAAAAACTAGGAGAAAAAACAATAATTTCTTGAAATATCGCCCCATTGGACGTAAGATAGTTATGGGGGTTGAATACTCCCGTGATTTTCTTCTCCGACCAGTCAAAAGGAGTTTACCCATGTCTGTTGCAAAAGTCAGTGAAATTAAAGCCTCATCGACCAAAAGTTTTGATGACGCCCTCAAGGTGGGCATTGCGCGCGCCAATAAAACGCTCAAAAATGTCGTCTCCGCCTGGGTCGAGAACCAGGAAGTGGTGATTGAAAAAGGAGAAATCAAGGAATACCGCGTCCAAATGCGGATTACCTTTGTCCTGGAAGATTAAGAAAAAGCCGCTTCACGTTCCGCTTTTTTTGCGTTAAACCTGTTTCTCTTTTTCCATCGCCAATAAAGCGCGCTTGCGTTCCAATCCCCAGCGGTAGCCGCCCAGTTCACCGTCGCGGCGCAGCACACGGTGGCAGGGGTTGACCACCGACACCGGGTTGGTGGCGCAGGCGTGCGCCACGGCGCGCACCGCCGCAGGCTGCCCAATGGCTTCAGCCACCTGGCTGTAGGTGCGCGTCTCGCCGCGCGGAATCTGGCGCAAGGCCTGCCACACCTGCAGTCGAAAGGCGCTGGCGGGCACATCCTGCGGCAGGTCGAGCTGCGGGCGGCTGCCCGCCAGGTGCTCCAGAATGGCAGTCACCCAGTCTTTCAGCATCTCGCCGTCACGCTGCAAATCGGCGGCGGGATATTCGGCGCGCAGGGCGGCTTCCAGTTCGTCATCGCGGCTGCCAAAATAGACGGCGCACAGTCCGTGCTGCGTGGCGGCTACCAGCATCCTGTCCAGGGGACAATCCACAATCGTGTAATGAATGTACATACCCTGCCCGCCGCGGCGGTAGGCGGCCGGCGTCATGCCCAGGTGCTGCCGCGCCTGCTCATACAACCGGCTGCTGGAGCCATACCCCGCGCCGTACAGGGCGCCGATCACGTCCTGGCCGGCCTGTACGCCCTCTTTGAAGCGCTGCAAGCGCAGCCCGGCGGCAAACTGGCGCGGGCTGACCCCGCTGTGCTTTTTAAACACCTTTTGCAAGTGCGAGGTGCTCACGCCCAGCGCGCGGCTCAGTTCTGCCAGCCCGGGCGGTGAGTCGGGGGTCTCTTCCAGCAGGCGGCAGGCGCGCTGCACCAGTTCAGCTTCGCGCGCAACCGGGTCTTCATTTGGGTGACAGCGCTTGCAGGGGCGGTAGCCGGCGGCTTTGGCCGCCTGGGGGGTGGGGTAGAAGGTCACCTGTTCGCGGCGCGGTCGGCGCGCCGGGCACGACGGGCGGCAGTAGATGCCGGTGGAGCGCACGGCAAACACAAAGGCGCCGTCCTGCGCGGCGTCGCGCGCGGTCACCGCCTGCCACAGGGCGTCTTCATCAGCGAGGAGGAGGGGTTCATCATTCATGGGTGTGTTCCTTTTATGGAATGATGATACCTGAGGATGGGATAGATGACTATCCGGTTTTGGTTTTCAAACAATCCAAAGAAGTCATTTTCAAAATTGCCGTATTGGTCATGTCATTGCGAACCCCTCTTTGCGGGGTGAAGCAATCTCATTTGCCGGGTGAGACTGCTTCGCCCTACAGAGGCTCGCAGAGACAAACCGGTTGGCAAGTTTGTAGTAACGGCTTCAGCCGTTCTTTCCAGACAGAGATACTTCTTGGTTTGTGAAAAGCGGCTGAAGCCGCAACTACAAAAAGCTTTT
This sequence comes from uncultured Anaerolineaceae bacterium, assembly GCA_964580315.1. Classification (GTDB taxonomy): domain Bacteria; phylum Chloroflexota; class Anaerolineae; order Anaerolineales; family Anaerolineaceae; genus CAZOKH01. The sequence continues at coordinate 6,748 of CAZOKH010000025.1, forward strand.
TCACTAATGAGTTCTTCCTAAAGGCTCAATAACAACTTCTAAATCAATTTTTACACCCATTAGCCAAAAATCTTATTATCTAATTATTGACAGTGCTTCTCTCAATCGTTCTTCAAAAAAAACAAGAAACGTTTTGAAGTATTCCTTGCCTATTCCACAATTTTGTTTCCAGTCCACAACCGGACATTCATCTGATTCCATCCTTGAAGTATCCAGACAAATTATCCAATCCGTACCTTCATCTTCAATCACAACCAAATAATTTTGTAACCCAAAATTTCTCCAATCTTTCGTTGCACTTATGCACGCCGGGATTGCAGCTAATCCATTTCCAATAATTTCAGTTCCGGTAACTCCCCCATGTCCATATTCTTTAAGAAACCATTTGTAACAATTCGGTAATTTAACCCCGAGTTCAATTTCGATTTCATGGATCTTTGAATCATCTGCTTTGCCAACAAAGAAAGCCCCATTGCCAATTTCTTTTACTAATTGCTTAATTGGTTCAGTGTTCATATTAATGACTTCCTTCAAGTTCGGAAATTAGCATTTGTAGTAACGACTTCAGTCGTTCTTTCCAGACAGAGATACTGCCAGGTGTGTGAAAAGCGGCTGAAGCCGCAACTACAAAAACATCCCTCATTAAAAAATCGCGCGGGGGACGACAAACCAGCCGTCTCCCCGCGCAAGCTATGATAATTACAATTTGGGATGCACCACTTCGGCAGCATCGGCCAGTTTTTGGAACAGGTCGGGGGTCAGGTTGACGTGCAGCACCTGCGCCACCACCTGCGTCCAGCCGTGCAGAAAATACAGCCAGCCGTCCTCAATCTTCAGGTCGCGGCTTTTTTCCTGCCGGCGCGCCTGGTAGTAAAAGTCCAGCTCGCCGCGGTAGTTGAACTCCCACGCCGCCCCGTGCAGGGGGAACACTCCGGCGTCGGTGATGGGCGAGCCGGGCGTGTCTTTGCCCATGCCGGTGGCGTTGATCACCACGCTGTAGTCGGGCATTTGCGCCATCAGGGCGTCGTTCTTCAGCGGGTCTTGATTGCAGAGGTATTCCACCTGGATGTCGGTGGAAAGCTGCTCGACCATCGCACGCATGTGGTCGAGGCGCGGCTGTGAACGGTTGACCACCACAAAACGCGCCGGTCGATCGGCTTTGTCGGTTTTGCTCATCAAGTGCAGCAGGGTGGCCACGGCTGAACCGCCCGCTCCGAAGCACAGCACCTCGCCGCCGGTGCGCCCAAAATAGTCCTTGCCGATGATGGCGTCCAGGCTCAACCCGGCGGTGATGGGGTCTTTGGCGTGCCCTTCCAGCCTGCCGTCCAGCTTCGAGATGCTGGACAACTCGTCGCAAATCAGCGCGTAGCGGTCGTGATAATCAAACATGTCTTTGGTGGCGGCGAACAGGTCCATCTTGTGGGTGGTCACCAGCGCGCCCAGCGATAGGGGGTCAAACTTCATTTGCGCCACAGCGGCGCGGTAGTTGGCGGGGTCATCGTGGATTTTGAGATCCATGCCCTCGATGACGATCTCCGACCGCCCCAGCACCTGCATCCACAGCGGAAAGACCTTCATGATGGACGATTGGGTGGTGGTGACGCCCACAAAATAGAAGGTGGGAACCGTTTTGGTGACAATGTTGAATTTTTCTTCCATGTGTTCTTGCATCCTCATTTCTTTACCGAAGCGCGCGCGGCTTCGACGGCGCGCACAAAGTCGGCAGCGGTGCGGGTGATTTCGTCAAACTTGCCTTCCTTCGCCAGTTTGGGCGGGCACAGCTCACTGCCGGCGCCCACCGCCACCACACCCGCCGCAAACCACTCGGCCAGGTTGCCGGCGTTCACCCCGCCGGTGGGCATCATGGGAATATGCGGCAGGGGGCCCTTGACGGCTTTGATGTAGGAAGGACCCACAGCCGAACCGGGGAAGACTTTGACCACGTCTGAACCGGCGCGGTAAGCCGCGGCAATTTCACTGGGGGTCAGCGCGCCGATCATGGTTGCCAATCCGGTTGCGACCATGGCTTTGGCCAGTTCAGGCTCAAAATAGGGGCTCACCAGGTAGTTGGCTCCGGCAGCTTTGGCTTCTTCTGCCTGGGCGGGCTCGGTGAGGGTGCCCATGCCCAGCACAATGCCGTCGCCGTATTTCTTGGCCAGTTCAGCCACCACCTGTGGGGCGTTGGGGGTGGAGTAGGTAATCTCGATGCCTTTAACGCCGCCTGCCACCAGGGCATCAACCATTTTCACGGTCAATTCGGGGGTGGGTCCGCGCAGCACGGCCACCAATCCCAGTTGCTGAATGCGATCTAAAGTTGTTTGCTTGTCCATGCTGTTCTTCCTTGATTGTCCAATTAAGCCACCCGGTGCTGCGGTTCTTCGCCGCGCAACACTGCCAGGCAGTCGTGCAAAGCGCCCCAGCCCATGGCGTTGGCGGCGCCGTCGGTGTGCGCCCCAATGTGCGGGGTGAGAATCAGGTTCTTTTGCTGCAACAGGGGATTATCCTTGCAGGGCGGTTCCTCACTGAAGGCATCCAATGCCGCACCGCCCAGGTGACCGCTTTGCAGCGCGCGCAGCAGGGCGGCCTCGTCAATCAACTCGCCGCGCGCGGTGTTCACCAGCAGCGCGCCGGGTTTCATCTGCGCCAAAAAATCGTCATTCACCATGCCGGTGGTTTCCGGCAAAGCTGGTGTGTGCAGCGAGACAATATCGGCTTCTTTTAATAAAGTGGGAAGGTCAACCTGCTGCACATTCCATTTTACAGCCGTTTCAGCATCAAAAAACACATCGGTGGCAATCACCCGGCTGCCAAAACCGCTCAACAATCTGGCAACATGCTTGCCAATGGCGCCAAATCCCACCAGTCCCACCGTTTTGCCTTCCAGGGTAAAGCCGGTCACCCGCGGCCACTCACCGCGGCAGGTGCAGGCAGCCGCCTCGTAAATATGACGCGCCAGCGCCAGCATCACGCCCAGGGCCAGCTCTGCCACTGAAGCCGAATTGGCGCCGGGGGTGTAGGTGACCACGATGCCCTTCTGGCGGGCGGCGTCGAGGTCCACGCGGTCGAGCCCCACGCCGTAGCGTGCGATCACGCGCAGATAGTCGCCAGCTTCAATCGCGGTGCGGTCCAGGTAATCCAACCCGGCGATGATGCCGTCCAGCCCGGGCAGCGCCCTCACCAGTTCATCCGAGGTCATGGGTTTGCCGGTGGCATTGTAGATCACTTCGCCCACGGCGGCTTCCAATTCGCTGCGCATGCGCGGGTCATAACGCCCAAAGGATGATGCGCCTACCAGTACACGGCATTCTTTGAGATTTTTCATGGCCTATTTCTTCCCTTCCGGCATTTCCCAGCGCGGATTATCGATGATTTGCGGCTTACCGTCGCGTTCGACCACCAGCTTGCGGAAACCCTGCTTTTCAATGGTGCCGTAGTCATGCCCGGCATTCCCCGGGTACACAAAAAAGAACACCAGGTCGGTGTCGGAGCTGGTGTTGACCGAGCGGTGCGCCCAGCGCGGCGGCACGTACAACACGCCGTTGGGTTTCAGCGGTTCCACTGCCCAATCTCCCTCCGGTGATTCCATCACCATGAAGCCTTCGCCCTGCAGGGTGTAGTACACCTCGGCGGTATCGAGCACCACATGGAAATGCCCCTTGGTCATGTTGTATTCTTCACCCACCTTGCCGGGATGGATGAAAGACACACCCGAAAGCAGTTCACCAGCCACATGCGGGCGGCTGATCTCGTACACTTCGTACAACAAATGATCTTCCCGCGCCAGCATGGTTTGAAAAGCCTGCTCGTCCAGGTATTGACCTTTCATCGAGCTGAGCGTGCGAACCACATGATTGTCATAATGGGTGGGGATAAAATCTGGAGCGTGAATTTCAAGACTAAACGGTCTATCCATGTGCCAATCTCCTTAAAAATAATGGTCGTTAATGAAATACATGCAGGAGGTGTAATTTCCATCCTGTTTAAAGGTTTAAGTGTAAATATTATAATGGATTTCGCTTTCAGCAGATAGCGCGCAAGGTTGCTTCCAGTTCCATAAAGCGCTCAACCGATTGCCAATCCGGAACTTCATCCAGTATAGTCCAAACTTCGCGATTGGTAATGGTCTGCTCCGGCAGCACGGTTTGTTCTTCACCGTAGGTTTCCATTTCAACCATCAGGTTGTTGGGCGCCACATAAACCGCCAGGTTGCAGCCCAGCGGATAATTGCCGCCGGTGCGGAAAGGCGAATACTTGACAAAGGTGTACCCCTTTTGCGGCCAGGAAAGAGCAATCATTCCCAGCGGAGCCATGACCATGCGTTTGGTCTCCACACCCTGCGGATCAATCAGCATGAAATCCTGGCTGAAAGTGATCTGCTCATCATTCACCGGAGAGGTGTGCCCGGCAAAGCGGCGCGGGATGATCAGCTTCACCACATCCCAGGTGAGGCGGTTATCGCCCAACGGAATGCCCAGGCGCATGCCCTGGCGCGGCAAAATGCAGGTGGGGCTCCACACCCCGCCTGAATACAGCATGGGACCCCGGTTGGTCAAAAAGCCGGTCACCCTTAGGGTATTGTCATCTATAAAATCGATTTGCAAGCCGCGTTGAATTTTGAACACCGGGTGAACGCCGCCGGTGATGGTCACGCGGTTGGCTTCCTGCTGCACGGTGCAGGGGTTGTTGTCCACAGCATAGGCATCTTCCGACTCATCAGCGCCGGGGCGGGTAACCCACACGCGGTGGCCGCCCAGCAGCCGCCAGCCTTCGCGTCCAATGTCATCATTCTTCCAGTAAAACAGGTTGTCGCCGCCCTGTTTGCCAAAGAAAGCAACGCGCGGGCCCAGTTGGGTCACCACAATCATTTGCAAGGTATTCGTGGCAATTTGCAGGGCTTGCAAACCGTCAAAGGTTGTTGGTGAAATTTTCAGCATGGCCGGCTCCTTATTTTCCAGGGAAAATATGTTTTCTTATCAATATTGTAAGAGTTTTGTTAAATATCACATCAAAACCTTGTAAAAGCCTATTAAGGTGACTATAATACCAAGTTGAACAATGAGAATAGAAGATTCAGAGTCGTCTCCCTGTTCAAAAGAGGTGCCATATGCCAGTTTATACCTATCGGTGCGAAAATTGTGGAATACAGTTTGAACGCAATCAAAAGTTTTCTGACCCGCCTTTAACCCGCTGCCCGGAGTGCAACAAGAAAGCGCTGCGCAAGGTTTACACCCCGGTTGGAATCGTGTTTAAAGGTTCCGGCTTCTACGCCACTGACCACCGTTCTCCTTCGGGTGCGCCGCGCGCTTCTGCCGGCAGCAGCACCAGCGAAGAAAAGAGCACAGAGAGCAAACCCGCCGCCCCCACCACTGAAGCCAAACCGGCTGATACCGCCAAGAAGAGCGATTAGCTTCGCCGGGTCATTACCCAATCAACCTAAACCTCACAGGTTTCCAAAAAGCCTGTGAGGTTTTTATATCCCGGCCTCACAGGTATAATAGAGCCAACGGGACAACCTGCCAATCAGCCATCCCAGGAGACGTCCATGCGCACCGGTCACAACCCGGCAAAAAGTTCATTGCCTGCCTACCAACCCCAACCGCTGGCAGTCGCCAGCCTGGTGTACATTCCGCACACCGCCGGCTATTTTCAAGACGCCCTGCGCATTTTCACCCTGCAGGTGCACAGCCTGCACGCCAACACCGGCGCACCGTTTGACCTGCTGGTGTTCGATAACGGCAGCGCCCCCGAGGTGAAAGCTGAATTGCTGCGCATGCAGCAAAATGGCTTAATTGATCACGTGATTTCATCACGCCACAACCTGGGCAAAACCGGCGCCATCAACTGGGTCTTCAGTTGCCTGCCCAACGAATTGATCTGCTACACCGACAGCGACGTGTTCTTTCGCCCCGGCTGGTTTGAAGCCAGCCAGGCGCTGTTGAATAATTTTGACCGGGTGGGCCTGGTGACCGCCCAGCCGTGTTTCAACAACATCATCCGCGAAGAGATGAGCGCCCATCACGCCCTGCAAAACAACCCCGATTATCAACTTGAGGAAATGGACGCCGACCCGGCGGCTGCTGAAGAGTACGCCCACGGCATTGGCGCCAGCGACGAACTGCGCGCCGTCATTTTCCAAAAGCGCTTCACCACTTTGCGCCACCGTCAAAGCCAGGTGCAGGCTGTGCTGGGCGCCTCGCACATGCAATTTTTGGCGCACCGCACGGTGATGCAGCAAGTTCTGCCGCTGCCGGCGGCCTGGGCGCTGCACCGCGACGAAGACCGCCAGCTTCAACTGCGCATCGACCAGTTGAACTACCTGGAACTTTCTACCCTGCAGCCGCTGGTGTTCCACATGGGCAATCAAATGGATGCAGCCGTGCAAACCGAAGCGCGCCGGTTGGAACAGGGCAGCGCCCCTGGCGCCGCGGCCCGGCAGGCTGACAAAGCCAAATTCGCCCTGCACCTGGCGCGTCGGCTGGCGCAGCGCCCGCGCCTGCACGCCCTGATGGAACGCGCCTACCATTTCCTTTTTCAGGCTTTGCAAAAACATTAAATGAGTCAGCGAGTCATCCTATATGCAGGCTGACTCATAAATTGATCCCCCATATATGGCGTTTAAATCTTGCATTCGCGAGTCGGGGTTGGTATAATTATTGCATGCGGATCGCAAAAATTTTTCTCCTGGCAGTTTTTTTGGTTCTCATTGCAGCCACCATCCCCGCCATGGTTCAGGCGCAAACCGATGCGTACTATGTTCCTGAAACCGGGCACTGGATACGCGGAGAATTCCTGCGGTTCTATCAAAGCGCCGACGATCCGCTGCTGTATTACGGCTATCCCATCACCGATGAAATCATCGACCCGACCAACGGCCACCGCGTGCAATATTTTCAGCGCGCCCGTTTTGACGCCGTGGAAGATGAAGCCCACAACATCACCATCCAGTTGGCGCCCCTTGGCAGCCTGATCTATACCCCCGGCGCCCCGCTGGTGACCCTGGCAGACAACAACGGCGCTTGCCGTGAATTTCCCAGCGGATACAGCGTATGTTACGCCTTCCTGCAATTCTACGACGCGCACGACGGCGCCGCCCGTTTTGGCAATCCCATTTCCAACCTGGAAGAGAGCGACGGGCGCTATGTGCAGTACTTTGAGCGTGTGCGCATGGAGTGGCGCCCCGAATTACCTGGCGGGCAGCGGGTGGCGCTGACCGACCTGGGACGTATTTATTTTGACAAGCGCGTGGGCAACCCCGAACTGCTGGAGCCGCGCAATGCTTCCATCATCACCCTGCCCATTCGGCTGCAAACTCACGCCTTCGTCGAAAAAGCCCTGGTCACCTCACAGGAAGACCAAACCCTGTACGTCATTGTACAAGATCAACGCTGCGCCCCGGTGCAGGGCGCCGAAGTCAGCGCCGACATTGCCCAGGCCAATGGACAAGTGCAGACCATTCAACTTCCTGCCACAGATGCCGACGGCATCAGCAAATTCACCTTCAATGTCGGTGAACAAGACCCTACAAACGTAATTGAAATTGGCGTTCAGGTGACTTTTAGGGGATTAATCGAACTGACCAACAGTTGGTTCCGCGTGTGGTGGTAGAAACCAGCTCAACTTCCAAGAAGTTAGCCCATTTTCAAGAGAATTTGACCGATCCAGTCGAACAGAATCATTAGCGCTGCTGTTTGCGCAGGCGTTTCTGTTCATACAGTTTCTGGTCAGCCACTGTAACCAGTTGACCGCTGCTGATGCCGTTTTCCGGAAAACAGGACACACCCAGGCAGGCAGAAAGATTGACTCGTTCACCGCCGGGTAACACAAATTCATGTTCATCCATCTCCAGCCGGATATATTTTGCCACCTGATGGGCGGCGTCCTGGTCGGTTTCTGGCAGGATGAGCGCAAATTCATCGCCGCCAATACGGGCCACAAAGTCTGTGTCGCGCACAGCCTCGCGCAGAAAAACCGCCACCTGCTGCAGGGCGCTGTCGCCAGCTGGATGTCCATAGTTGTCATTAATTAACTTAAACCCGTTTAAATCCATCATTAACATGGAAAAAACATGTTTATAACGGCTGGACCGGCGAATTTCATCAGAGAGGCGCTCGTCAAAAGCACGGCGGTTGGGCAAGGCGGTCAGGGCGTCGGTGCGCGCCTGCTGTTCAACCTGGGTATGCAGGCTGGCTTTGTCAATGGCTGTGGCAGCCTGCGCCGCCAGCAATTCCATTAACCGCAAGGTTTCCGGCAAAACATCACCTTTTTGATTAAAAGCCACATTCATCACACCCACCACGCGCTCGTTAATCTTTAGAGGAATGCTCACCATCGATTGCCCCCACTCCTCCGGTGAATCCTTGTAGAGTGGATGCAGTGAATAGTCAGGGATGAGGAAAATTTCACCGCTTTGTGCCACCTCGCGTGTTACCCCGTGTTCGCGCGGCAATTTCCAGCGCGTTTCGGTGCTTCCGTCTGACCACATGGCCGCTCCAAAAACGATTTGTTCCGGTTCGCAAAGATAGATATGCACATGACGGGTATTGCGAATGATGGAGATGATGTTTTTCAGGATGGCATTTAAAACTTTGGAAAGCTCGAGGCTGGAATTGACCTGCAAACTGGCTTCATACAGCGCCTCCAACTCACGGGTTGTGCGAGTGGCATGTTGAAACAGGTAAGCATTTTCAAGGGCTATGGCAGCCTGATTGGCTAAAATCTGCCCGATGGTGGTTTCTTCTTCACTGAAAGAACAACTTTTTTGCAGGCAGGCTAATCCCATCACTCCCCACATTTGCCGTTTGCTGATGACCGGCAGCGCCAAGATCCGCATGATTTTGCGGTCATCCAGAAAGGAGCGCTCAACCACCTGCAAGTTTTCATCCCCCCGGTGTAATTCAACAATTTCGCCTTCGGTCAACCGGGCAGCAAACGACGATTGCTGCGTAAACCAGCAAATATCTGCTTCATTCAACAAAGAGTCAGAATTTCCCGGCAAAATGTATTGCCAGTGGGTCATTTCTTCCTGAATTTGAAAACAACTCCACACTTCGCGTTTGCGAACATGCAGCAATTTGGTCAGGTGATTCAGCGTGGTGCGGATCACTTCTTCAACATCCAGACAGGCGGAAATCTCAACCACTGCCTGCATGAGTTTCAGCAAACTCTTTTCACTCAGCGGTTGTTCGTCAGGTATCATACTGCCCTGCCTGGCAACACCCATTTTTCCGCCTTTCCCAGGCTGTGCTCCCCGTGATGTGCTCTTTTTAATATTATCGGACAAAAACAAAATTAATAAACCAGCCGGCGCGGGAAAATGTTTTTCAAGCGGTCGGCCAGCACCTTGCCGCGCCCGTAACAGCGTTCCTGTTCGTCAAACACCATCACAATTTGCCCGCGTTCAAAGCTGCCTGCAGGAATTTGCATGCAGTCTTGCCCGCGCAGCCAGGCAGCCGCCTGGTCAGCGTTTAGAGTGCAGCGCCCGGCAGTGAATTGACGCGCGAAGCGCGCCGCCCACTCATGCGAGATGAGCAATCCGCCGGGCATCTGTTCTCCCACCAGCATTCCCAAGTTCTGATAGGGCAACCCGGCAAATAGATCCAACCAGGTTTCACCAATGGCAAACACCTGTTCCTGGCGCTGCCACAGCCCCAGGCGCTGCTGCTCCAGCACATGCACCAGGTCAAAACCGTACTGGTTGTTAAACCAATTCAGCAACACGCTTTCTTCTTTACCGCGCAGGCGCGTCAGGCCGGTTTTGGGCCAATCGCGCTGCGGGGGCTGATCTTTCTCACCTTGAATATTGCCTGTTTTCCGCAGCCGGGCGGCGAAGAAACCCGCTGTGCCGTAACGGTGCGGCCACAAGCGGGCGGCGCGCTGCACAGCCGGGTCAAAATGTCTTTCACCATCTGCCTGCAGGGCAGGCTGCAAACCGGGTAGTTTGCTGTGCAGATCCTCCACCTCCACCACACCGGCAAAACGGCGCAGCACATCATCCAGCACGCCTTCATCTTCCTGCGGGGCCAGGGTGCAGGTGGAATAAACCACCTGCCCGCCGGGTTTCACAGCTTGCAGGGCACTGGCCAGCAGCGCGCTTTGCCGCTGCGCCAGGCGCACATGCTCACCATCTGATATGGGGCGCATGGGATGCGATTCGAGGCTGCGCAGCCCCTGCATGCTGCACGGGGCGTCCAGCAGCACGCGGTCAAAGGTGTCTGCATACCACATGCCGAATGACTCGCCGGGAAAACGGGTGACGGCCGTGTTGACCGCCCCCCAGCCAGCCAGCACCAGGCGCAGCGCCGTGATGCGCCCCGCGCTGGAATCATTGCCGATCACCAGGCCGCGGTCTGCCGTGCGGCTGACCAGGTGGGTGGTCTTGCCGCCCGGCGAAGCGGCCATGTCCAACACCAGCGGGGCTTCCAAATCATCAAAATCGAACAATTCCACCGGCAGCATCGAAGCGGCATCCTGGATGTAATACTCGCCCATGCGGTATTCCACCGTGCTGCTGATCGGCGCGGCCGCTTCGGTCACCCACCAGCCGGTGGGGCAAAACGGCACCGGCTTCACCTGCCAGCCGTAGGCCGCCTGCCAGCGCTGCAGCGCCTCTTGGGGCTGCACCTTCAGGGGGTTGGCGCGCACAGCACTGCTCAACGGGCGTTCCAGTTCCACCAGCAGGTCATCCAGTTCACCAGCCGGCAGCAGATTCAAATAACGCTCTGGAATGGCTGAACCGGTGGGTTTAACCGCTTGTTGGGCTATTTTTTTACTTTTTTTCATTGCGGTTTCTCAATGGCAAACACCACTTCATTTTCAAATAAAATTTCTTCCACATGCCAGGGCAGGTCACCCAGGGCGCTGCGCACCAGGGCACGGCTGCCATCCAACAGTGAATGCTGCCCGCTGAGGCTGACCACCGGCAGCGACACCAGCAGCCAGTGGACTTTCAAAGCCTGCCAGAAGGGACGGTTGCAGCCGCGCTGGCGCTGTTCAAAGCGGTGTGCCTCTTTGAAGAAGAAAGCCACATCCGCCTGCACTTCGGGCGGCTGCACCAGCACATCACGCACTTCGGCCAGCGGCGCCAAACCTAGCAGTGATAAGAAGCGGTTAATCAGGTCAACACGCGGCCGGTGAATATCATAAGCATGATAGCGCGTCTCCTGCGGCAGGCCCATCCACGGCAGCCCAAAGGGATGCAGCCCGCAAGCCGCATCCAGCACCGTTTGCGGCTGCCCGGTGACGGCAAACAGGCGCGGGTAGAACATCTCCAGCAGGGGTTGGCGCTCGCGGGTTGAGGCATGCGCCTGCAAAATGACCGTGCAAACCGCCCGAACGGCATCCATTTCTCCGCTGGCAAATGCCCGGTCAAGTTCCATCCCAACCTGTTCATAATCAGGGTCGCCCAGGTAGGGCGCCATCACATTGTGCAATTTTTGGCGCACAGCCTTGAGAGCCGCTTTTTCGTTGCGTCCAAGCAACAATTCTCTCTCCAACAGGTCGCGCACAGTTTCGGGGGGAATACCCAGATCGCGGTACTTGCGTGAGTTCAACACTGCGCGAATCAACGGCTGCACAGCCGGATTTGGAAGCGAAGAATCATTGGATGATTTGACCTTACGCGCCACGGTTCTCTCCTCAACGGCTGATCAGAAACGCCAGTTCGCTGGCAAATTCAAAGCGCTGCACCTGCCAGTTTTTCCCGGCAACCAGGTCGTTAAAATGGCGTTCGTAATTCTGCGGCATTCCTTTGGCGCGCCCGCCCAGGCTGCGCGCCGGGAAAGACACCAGGATGTGCGGGCCGGGAATGGCATCCAAAAGGCGCACGCCGATCTCTTTATCCAATTGCTCCAGACAGGGCAGGGTTTTCAGCAGCAGGGTCACCTGCGCCTGCGGAAAGGCGGTTTGCTCCACCAGGTTGCATTCAAAGGCCTTGCCGTTCACACCTGCATGCGCGAAAAAGTGATTGACCACCCGCACCAGGTCGGCATAGACGTCGCAGGACGTATATTCCACATCCTTCGCCAGCGGCATCCACGGCAGCGCCAGCGGGTTCAGCCCGCACGCCAGGTCGAGCACCGAGCGCAGCGGTGCCAGCCCGCCCAACGTCACGTTGAAAAATTCTTCCACAATCGGCAGGCGTTCGCGAGTCGAGGCGTGCAGCGCCATGCTGTCACGGCAAAAAGCGTGCAGGCTTTCATCCTGCCAGTCTGAGCCTAATTTTTGAATCTCACCAATGAAATTTTCGGGGCGCAAACCAGCCGGCAAATAGGCGCCGCCCACCTGGTGCAGCTTGCTGCGCACAGCTTTGACCGCCTCTTTCAGGCTGCGGTTTTTGGGCAATTCGCGCTGCGCCACCCAGCGCACCAGTTCCAGGTTCAACGTGCGGTAATCACTGCCCGCACGCACAGCATTAACCAGGTCGTCCAGTGAATAAGCCGTCATGCGGCAACCTGCCGGCGCAGCAATTCGGTCAGGATGGTCATAAAGCGCAGGTTATGCAGGGTCGCCAGACGTTGAAACAGCCCGTCTTGCCGTTTGAACACGTGGTGCAAAAAACCCAGCGACAGGCGGCTGCACACCGGGCAGTCGCACAGGGGCGAAACCGGCCCGTCCTGGCGAATGTGGCGCTCGTCTTCAATGTAACAATAGCGCAGCCACTTGCCGTCTTCCGGGAGCCTGTCTCCTTCAAAATGAAACACATACAGGCGGCCGTGACGCGCGTCGCGGGTGGGCATGGCGCTGTCAAAAATGCCGTAGCCCAGCCGCCAACAAGCCTGCACGTTGCGCGGGTGTCCCACACCCAGGGCGTGCATGGCAAACTGCGCCGGGATCAACTCGCGGGTGTAACCCAAAATATCTTCCAGCAGGTTGCCCTCGCCGTCCAGCGGCCAGCCGCCAAAGCCAAAACCGTCAAAACCAATCTCCAGCAGGGCATCGGCGCACTCTTTGCGCAGGCTGCGCTCACCGCCGCCCTGCACCACGGCAAACAGGCGCGGTTTCTGGCCGGCCTCCAGCTTTTTTTGCGCAACCAGGCGGTCAAATTCTGCCCGGCTGCGGCGCGCCCAGTCAATGGTGCGGCGCACCGACAGGCGCTGCTCACTGAGCGAGTTTTCAGCATGTGTGCAGTCATCCAGGCAAATCACCACATCTGAACCGTAGCCAATTTGAAGCTGCACACTTTTTTCCGGCGTCAGTTGATACTTGCGCGCCGCCCCCTCTGGCTGAAAGGTGAGTCCCCTGTCATTGATCGAACCAAATTTTGGGTTTTGCCGGATGAGCGAATAAGCCTGAAAACCACCTGAATCGGTGAAAATGGGACCGCGCCAGCCGCTCATGCGGTGCAGCCCGCCCAGCGACTGGATGGTGGATGAACCCGGGTGCTGCATCAGGTGAAAGGTGTTCATCACCACCCCTTCAACGCCCACATTCTCCAGGTCGGCGGGGTCGGCGGTGCGCACAAAGCCAAACGTGGCATCGGGCAAATAGACAGGGAACCGCAGTTTGCCGTGCAACAGGTCTAAAAAAGTTGTTGGTTGGTTTCGCAAATCAGTCATCACTATTCATTATAAGGCAAAAGAATTGCTGCCATTCAATTCAACTGGCGCAGCCCTGATGGATTTTTTCAGCGGGTGTGCTTAATCCAAAAACCAGCCTGCTTCATTAAAAGCCGCTGGTTTTTAGAGGTTAATGGGTGAATAATGTTATTCGGTTTTATCGCCGCCGCTCAGGATTTTATTAATCCACTCGATCTGACTTTGCAGCCAGCCTTTGCGTTGTTCCAGGAAGGTTTTATCCTGCGTTTCAGAGACAGGATAGGGCTGGAAAAATCCTCCGCCGCCCCTACCCCTTCCCCACCAACCGCGCCGCCGGCCCATTCCCAGGCCAAAGCCGATTTGATTGGAAGAATAATCTGAAGGCACCTGACCGCTGCAAGGTCCCATACGTCGACCTGTTGGTCCCATACCGGCGGGACCAGATCCGTCCATTCTTGGCATTTTATGCTCCTTTTTAAGAATCCTTATGCCCGCCCCAACAGGTGGGCAACCAGTTTATTCGCTTTTTCAAGCTCGTTTTGCCATCTTTCCAATGTATCTTGTCCCAGGAGAGTAAGCCGGTAAGTGCGCCGAGGCGGCCCCTGGGTTTGTTCGCTGTCCAGGCTGGATGTGACCCACTGCAAATCTTCAAATTCGCGCAGCGTGCGGTACACCACACTGGGATGGATGCTGCCCAGTCCCAATCCTTCCAATTCGGTTAAAAGATTGTAGGCGTGGCCGTCATGTTCACTGAGCAGGTGCAACAGCGCAGGCTCCAGCAGAGAGACAATCAATGGAGTATGTCGTTGTCCATTTGTGGCCTGCCCCCCCAGCGCCCATCCTCTTCTATGTCTTGGCATGAAACGCTCCTGTTCGCTTATTACGTATTGATTATAGCAAACTATTCTATTAAATACAATAGTATATTAGATAATAGATGTGAGAATTAAAACGAAATTTCAAAACCGGGCACATTTTCATACTATTATTTATGGAATCTATACTATAATTTTGGGAAGCTGTATGCTTTATAAAAAACCAGAAAAGAAGAATTTATTAATACTTTCCAGGAGATCGTCATGAATATTTTAATAACCGTTCAAGATTCCAACCTTAACAGCAATATTGACCCGAGATTTGGGAGAACCCCCTGGTTCATCAAGGTTAACACCGAAACCAGAGAATGGGAAGCCATCACCAATACCGCTGTACATCAATCAGGCGGGGCAGGAGTAAGTGCCGCCCAATTTGCCGTAGATCAAAAAGCGCAGGCTGTCATCAGCGGCGATTTCGGCCCCAATGCCTCGGCAGTTTTGAAAACGGGATCCATTAGAATGTTCAAATTTTCTCCTGATGTTCTGACCGGTGAAGATGCCTTAAACAAATTCCTTCAGGGCTTGCTGGAAGAATTTGCATAAAACAGCCATGAAACCCTTCAAAACACTCCGCATCGCGGTGGCCAGCGGCAAAGGTGGAACTGGAAAAACTACTATTGCTGCCAGCCTGGCATTGAGCCTTGCCGGGCAAAACCCGGTCAATTTTTTGGATTGTGACGTCGAAGCGCCCAACGCCCACCTGCTGCTTAACCCGCAACTCAATTTGCAAAAAGCAGCCGTAACGTTGATTCCAGAAGTGCTGCCCGAAAAATGCGACCTGTGCGGCAAATGTGTTGAAGTTTGTCAGTTTCACGCCCTGGCAAAAATTGGAAAAACCATCCTGGTCTTTCCCCAGTTGTGTCACGGCTGCGGAAGCTGTACCTGGAACTGCCCGCAGGAAGCCATTCGCGAAAAGGAACACCCCATTGGCGAATTGCAGGCCGGCAGCGCGCAATCGGGAGCCATTCATTTTGCCCGGGGTCTATTAACCATTGCCGAACCCATGTCCACCCCGATCATCCGCCAGCTAAAAAAATGGCCGGTACTGCTAGATGATACCGTCACCATCCTGGACTCGCCGCCGGGAGCATCCTGCCCGGTGGTCGAAACCCTGCGCGGGGTTGATTTTGCCATCCTGGTCACTGAGCCCACCCCCTTTGGTCTGCACGACCTGAAACAAATCATCGGCATTCTGAATGATTTGAAAATTCCATCAGGGGTCGTCATCAACCGCGACGGCATTGGCGAACCGGTTGTTGAAGAATACCTTCGAGATAAAGACATTCCCATTCTCATGCGCGTTCCTTTCTCACAAACTTATGCTGCCGGAATTGCCGCCGGCAAAAACCTGGTGGAGATCGAACCAGGTCTGAAACAGCATTTCCTGCAAATGTACGATGCGATTGAACAAACCACGGGAGGAGTTGAATGAATAGGACTGCTCCTCAAAAAACAAAACAACTGGTTATCTTGAGCGGCAAAGGCGGCACCGGCAAAACCAGCCTCACCGCATCACTGGCGCATTTGGCCAGCCAGTCGAAGCCGCACATCAACGCCCTGCTGGTGGATGGCGATGTGGATGCCGCCAATTTGCAAATCATCATCAATCCCATCACATCTGAAAAGCATGCTTTTCATGGCAGTTCAATCGCTAAAATTGATCCACAATTGTGCATTGGCTGCGGCATGTGCGAAAAAGTTTGCCGCTATGACGCTGTGCACGCCACCATTGCGAACAGCGATATTTACGAAGTGAACCCGCTGGCCTGCGACGGGTGCGCGGCCTGTGTGTATGCCTGCCCGCAAAACGCAATTCAAATGATTGTGCAGCAGGAAGGCGAATGGTTCCATTCTCAAACCCGTTACGGCGACATGTTTCACGCCGAACTGTTTCCGGGAGGAGAAAATTCGGGCAAACTGGTAACCACCATCAAACAACACGCCCGTTTGCATGCTGAAGACCATCATATTCCCCTGATGATCATTGACGGCCCGCCTGGCATTGGCTGCCCGGTCATCTCAGCCAGCGCCGGGGTTGACCTGGGTTTGATCGTCACCGAACCCAGCGCCGCCGGGATTCATGACCTGAAACGCATTTACGCCACGCTGCAGCATTTCAAAATACCCACCCTGCTGGTAATTAACAAAGCTGATATTTACCCACAGGGATGCCGGGAGATTGAAGAATTTGCGCAAGCGCAGCAAATTACCATTGTGGGGCAAATGCCCTATGAACCGCTGACGCCCAGGGCTATGCTGCAGGGCAAACCCGTCACCGCTGCCTATCCCGATGCTCCCATTTCCAGGGAGTTGCAAAATATATGGGAAAGAATAGCCGCAAAACTGGCTATTCAGGAGGGTTGATTATGAGCAATCCGACGGAGATCAAAGAGAATATTCTCAACCGGCTGAAACAGGTGATTGACCCCGAAACCGGCGCAGATGTCATCCGTATGCAGTTGGTGCTGGACCTGACGATCGATGAGGATGGAAAAGCCAGTTACATTTTCCGCCCATCCTCTCCCATTTGCCCGATTGCCATTCAACTGGCCATGATGATCATGCAAGCCATCAGCGAGGTTGAGGGGGTAACCGGGCAGCAAATCACCGTGACAGATTACATTCAGGCTGAAGATCTTACCCAACTACTCAATTCATTATCTTTCTCGCCAACTGATTCAAACGAGAATGCTGCTGAAAAAGAAACGGGGAAGCAACCATGATCACTTTTGGACCTGTACCTTCCAGAAGGCTGGGAAACAGCCTGGGGATTAATAACATCCCCCCCAAGCATTGTTCGTATGCCTGTGTGTACTGCCAGGCTGGCAAAACCGACGCCATGGAAATTAAACGGCGAACCTTTTACAAACCTGAAGAGGTCATCCAGGCTGCCGCCAGCCGGATTGCCCAGGTGCAAGAGCAAGGTGACAAGATTGATTATGTAACTTTTGTACCAGACGGCGAACCCACCCTGGATATCCACCTGGGGGAAGAAATCGAAGCCATCCAGAATATGGGCTACCCGGTGGCGGTCATCAGCAATGCGTCCTTGATTACGGACCGGCAGGTGCGGCTTGAATTATCCAAAGCCGACTGGGTATCACTGAAAGTGGATTCACCCATTGAAGAAGTCTGGCGCAAGATTAATCGACCGCACGGCAAACTGGTTATCGAACAAATTCTGAACGGTATTCTGGCGTTTTCACACGAATTCCAGGGTGAATTTGTGACCGAAACCATGCTGGTTAAAGGCATCAATGACGACGACCATTCCATAAGCCGCCTGGTCGAGTATCTTGAGAAACTTCAGCCCTTTAAAGCCTATTTATCCATTCCAACCCGCCCGCCCGTGGAAACCTGGGTGAAGCCGCCCAGCCTGGAAAGAGTGAAGCAAATTGGCAAATCGATGGCTGCGCATATTCCGGTTGTTGAACTGCTCACCGGCATGGAAGAAGGAAAGTTCGTCTCTACCGGCAACCTGCCGGAAGACATTCTGGGAATCACGGCAGTCCATCCTTTGCGTGAAGATGCTTTGCAGGATATGCTAAAACAGGCCGGTCAAAACTGGCAGGTGATTGATGACCTCATTCAAAAACAGCTTATCCGCAAAGTGCTTTACCGCGGACATCCTTACTACGTCCATGCCGACAAGTAGCTGACAAAAAAAATCAATCCTTACTTTGATCAGTCCAGGCAGGAAACCCGGAAAACCAGTTTTTCACACGCCGGGTTTTTTTTCGCTATAATTAACCAAAATTTTTACTGGACCCTTAATGAATTTTCCTGCCTTCCCTGACATCGGAATACTCGGCAATGTAATCTTGCTCAGCCTGGTAGCAGGCCTGGGCACCGGCCTGGGGGGAATGATTGCCATTGTGCGCAAACCCGGCAAACGCTCATTTGGTTTTCTAATGGGCATCACCGCCGGGGTAATGATCTCGCTTTCCTTTCTGGAACTGGTGAATGAGGCCTGGCAGCAAGCGGGCTACATGACCGCCACCATCGGCTTTGCAGGTGGGGCATTTTTCATGTTTCTGCTAGATTTTTATGCACCGCATATTCGTTTTGGCGAGCAGGAGGTGCGGCAGGCAGACGCTGAAGATCACTCACTCCTTGAACAATTCTGGCAGCAGCAGCGCCGACGGATCCGTCGCCATTGGAAAACTGATCAAATTGTTGACCGCAGGCTGCTGCGTACCGGCTTGCTGCTGGCCATTGGCATCACCGTGCATAACCTGCCAGAAGGGATAGCCGTTGGAGCGGGCTACATTCACTCGCCGCAATTTGGTTATTTTGTAGCAATGGCAATTTTGCTGCACAACATTCCCGAAGGCATTGCCACAGCACTGCCTTTGTGCAAAAGCGGCATGTGCAAGTGGGCATCCTTCCGCGTAGCGCTGTTTTCGGGGTTGGCTGAACCTCTGGGGGCGCTTCTGGCAGCATTATTTCTCACCCGGTTTAGTAACCTGGTGCCGGGAGCGCTGGCTTTTGCCGGCGGGGTGATGATGTTTATCACACTGGATGAATTGGTACCCACCGCGCGCGAGCACGGGCACCAGCATTACACCGCCATCGGCATCATTGTCGGCGCCATTTTTGTTTTTCTGCTGTCGGGAATATTCGGGGTGTAGGAAAATTCACAGAGAGTCACAAAGAAATTTGCACTGCAACCAGGCTTCTAACAGGGTTAATTCACAGACCCTAAAGGTTTCAAATAAACCTTTAGGGTCTGTGTTTTTTCTCTGCGAACTCCGCGTGAGACGGAAAATACTAAGATTGGCTTGGAAGAATCACCGATTCTGTCAGCACTTCCAGTGAACTGGCGTCAATGCCGGGGCACTCGGCGCCCAGCAAAGCCGCCACCTGCTGGCGGTCGGCGTCTGTCACCTGTTTGGCAGCTGCCAGGCGGGCGCAGGCGTCGCGCAGTGACTGAGTGTTGTCGGGCAGCGAGGAGTCGAAACGTGCGGCAAAGTCGTCCAGGCTGATGTCGAACACACCTTCTTTCAAACCGGCGCGCTCTTTCCACAGGGCGGTTTCTTTGGCGCCGCTCTCCAGGCTGTCTGAAAGGTGCATGCAATTCACCCCGCCCCACAGGCCAAAACGTCCGCGCAGGCTGGCGGGGTCGGCTTTTTGCACAATGGTGGCGCCCAGCAGGTCACGCAAGGCGGTCACAGCGTCTTCACTGCCTTCCATCAGCATGCAATACACCGGGCTGAAGCTGATGTACTGCGCCAGCCAGGGATAGAAGGGACGGTCGGTAACATGCGCATAATGCAGGTCCAATAGGGCGCGATCAGCCTGGCGCACCTGGAAGGATTGAATCTGGTACAGGCTGCCTTTGCGCAGCTCGCGGATGATTTGTGCGCCCACATTGCGCCGCAAACCGGCATCAGGTTTTAGAAAAGCCAGAAATTGAGACAAGGAGTACCTCCAAGAAGATTCGATTATTGATGCAATTGTATCTGAAAATGCCAAACTTCCGGTATTATTCGGGTTTGTGGTAGTATTGGAAAATCAAAATTCTAACTTTGGGTGATTCGATCTTATGAGTCAAACCTATTCTGACAAAGCCGCCCTGCGCGGCGAACCATCCTACGTGTGGCGGGCGGGACAGGAACGCCGCCTGGCGATGATCCGCGCCGCCGCCGGAGAACGCATCAACGGGCGCGTGTTTGAAAACGGCTGCGGCCTGGGCGCCTACCTGGCGCGCCTGGCTGAAGACGCCGCCTTTGCCATTGGATTGGATATTGAAGTGGACCGCGCCCGCCAGGCGCACATCACCACGGGAATGCCCACCCTGAGCGGCGCAGGCGAAGCGCTGCCCTTTCCATCCAACCAGTTTGACCTGATTTTAAGCAACGAAGTGCTGGAACACGTGGTGGACGACCGCCAGGCGGCGCGCGAAATTGTGCGCGTGCTGAAACCCGGTGGACGTCTGGTGTTGTTCTGCCCCAACCGCGGCTACCCGTTTGAGACGCACGGCATCTACTGGCGCGGCAAGTACCATTTCGGTAACATCCCTCTGGTCAATTACCTGCCGCGCAGCCTGCGCAACCGCCTGGCGCCGCATGTGCGCGTCTATTCAACCGCCGACCTGAGCAAATTGTTTGCCGGGCTGCCGGTGAAACTGATTCACCGCACTGTCATCTTCGGCGCGTATGACAACATCATCGCCCGCCTGCCCATGCTGGGGCGCGCGCTGCGCGCCTTGCTGCAAGCCCTGGAGCACACCCCCCTGCGCGTGCTGGGCCTGTCGCACTTCTGGGTGGTGGAGAAAAACCAAAATTAGACTCCAATTTATCAAGTAACATCCCCAATCTGGCTTTTTCCTAATCCTCTTACGGGGATGCTTCGCGGGGAAAAAGAAAATCCTCTCCTGTGGGAGAGGGTAGGGTGAGGGCATTAACCAGAATGAAAATCGTTTTTTGATTTCTACGGTGCCGACGGCAGGCGCATATCGTAAATGCCGTCGATCACCGGGTAGGTTTGCCCGCAGGCGGGGCAGGTGAGCAGCGGGGGAGTATCGGGCAGCGGGGCATGACCGCACGCCGGGCAGCGGAAAAAGGCATCTTCATCCGCGGGAGCCGCCTCACCACCCACGGCATGTGAGCGCACAAACACGCTGGGAGAAACCTGCCACAGATTGCCGGTTAATTGCAGCAGCGAATCGAGCGCCACCAGCAGCCTGAGCGGCAGGGCGCGCTTTAAAAAGCCCACCCGCAAATGTGAAACCGTGAGCTGGCGCTCGATGGCAAAGCTGTTCTGGCGCAGCCAGGTGCGCACCGTGGCAGGGTGAAAGTCGTAATTCAGCGCAGCAAACTCAACCGGCTCGGGCGAAAAAGGATTCCAATTCTGCCGGCGCAAAAAATAGCGCAAAATAGCCTTCAGGTTGGTCTTGTTGGCAAATTCCAGGATGAAAACAGCATTGGGTTGAAGACAGGCGCGCACCTGTTTGAGCGCATTGGCGGGTTCGGCCATGTGATGCAGGGTGCGAATCATGGTGGCAGCGTCAAACCGGGCAGGCGCAAAAGGCAAGTGATAAATATCCGCCGCCACGTAGCGGTAGGCTTCACCCGTTCCCAGGCGCTGCTGCGCCTGCTGCAACTGGGTGAGCGAATAATCGACCAGGGTTACCTGCTCGAAACCTGCATAGCGCTGGGTGTTGCGCCCGGCTCCGGCGCCCAGTTCCAGCATGTGCCTGCCGCTTTTGGGCAGCAGGCGCTGCAGGGCAATGGCTTCGGCGGCGTCTTCATATTCGCGGCCGCCCTGTTCCCAGAAGCTGGTTTGATAATCGGAGCCTTCGTAGCTGCAAATGGGGGGTGTTTCCATCCAGATGAAATCCTGATTGAGGGAAAAGTACGCCCGGACAGGTTTGCCGGCGGCGCCCAGAGTGACTTCCTTATCGTTGCTTCCTCTCAGACCTGGCGAGGTTCGAAAGCTTCTGCCGCGCCGGTCCCGCCCGGGCGTAGCGTAAGGATACCGCGAGGCAGTCAAGCTGTCAACGGGAAAGCGGTGATGAAAATTTCAACAAAAAGGGGTTACAGGTAGTCGCGCAGTTGCCGTGAGCGGCGCGGATGGCGCAGGCGGCGCAGGGCTTTGCCCTCGATCTGTCGGATGCGCTCGCGGGTGAGGCCAAATTTGTGTCCCACCTCTTCCAGGGTGTAGGTGCGCCCGTTTTCCAGGCCAAAACGCAGGCGCAAAATGCGCGCCTCACGCGGGGGCAGTGTATCGAGCACTTCTTCAACCTTTTCGCTGAGCAGCTTGGTGTAGGCGCACTGGATGGGCGAGGGTGTTAATTCATCTTCCACAAACATGCCCAGTTCCGTTTCTTCGCCGTCTTCATTGATGGGGCTTTCCAGCGAGAGGGGCAGCATCGAAACACGCAGCATCCAGTCCACCTTGCGCACGGGCAATTCCAGCGCCTCGGCCAGCTCTTCGGTGGTGGGCACGCGCCCCAGGTCCTGTTCCATTTGATGCGAAACCTTGTACAACTGGCGAATACGATCGGTCATGTGCACAGGCACACGAATGGTGCGGCTCTGGTCGGCAATCGAGCGCGTAATGGTCTGGCGAATCCACCAGGTGGCATAGGTGGAAAAGCGGAAACCGCGCTTGTATTCATATTTTTCCACGGCTTTCATCAATCCCAGGTTGCCTTCCTGAATCAGATCAAGGAACGGCACCCCGCGCCCCATATACCGTTTGGCCACGCTGACCACCAGGCGCGTGTTGGCTTTAATCAGGTGTTCGCGCGCCTGCTGTCCCTCGTAGTTCTTCGCTTCCAACTGGTCAACCTGTTCAGGCTCAAGCAAATTGCCGGCGTTTTTCAATTGTTCACGCGCGCTGCGTCCTTCTTCAATGCTTTTAGCCAGGCTAATTTCTTCTTCCAGCGAAAGCAGGGGAACTTGCGCCATTTCTTTCATGTACAATCCCACCGTATCACCGGTGGAGATGGCGCCCAGGTCGGCTAACGATTCAGATTCAGAAGGTTGCAGGTCTTCGCCGGGTTCTTCATCGAGCAAAGAGTCAGGGTCAACCACATCAACCCCACGGCGGCGCAATGCCATGACAAAAGCATGCAGGCGTTCATTATCACAGCCAATCTCAGGGTACACCTCAGTCAAATCTTCGGTGGTGAGATAGCCCATCACATCGGCTTTTTCCAACAGCATTTTGATAACACTGTCAATTCGCCTGCCCGCTTTAATCAAAGATACCCTCCTATTGTTTCAGGCATCCAGAGATACTTCCGCATAAACACCGCAAATAAAAGCCCAAACCGGCGCAGCCTGGTATCACTCTTCCTGGCTTATTCCCTGTTGATGTTCACAGGTTTCCACATTCAAGTCAGCGCCGCAAATCACACACAATCCTTTGCAATCTGGACGGCACAATGGTTTGATGGGTACCTCCAGCAGCATAAGCTCGCGCACCAAAGGCACAAGATCAATGTCGCCGCTTTCCGGCAGCAGCAAACCCGAATCAGTCACCGACTTGGTTTTAAAGGCATACAGCTCGGTGAAAGTTATATGCAGAGGTTGCATGAACTCTGCCAGGCAGCGCACACATTCTTCAGCCTTAAACGCATCAAAACTGGCCTGAACTAAAACCCCCTGTACGGTGCGGGTTAAACGAACCTCTCCAGTTAGATCGAGTAACTCGATATCTGGATAGGTTAAACGAGGAATTTCGAAGGGGATATCTCGGCTGGCGCCGACAGGTTGGTTTAATAAAAAGCCAACATTGATCCGCAGAAGTTTCGAGTTGTTTGTCACGGTAAAATAATAAGGATAATTGAATTGAATTGCGGATAGATTACTGCGAAAATTATAGCACGCCTGTTCAGTGAAGTCAAGTATTTATGATTATTAAGATAATAATGGAGTAAATTATCCTATGGACACCCTGCTCATCGCCAGCACCAATCCCGGTAAATTGTATGAATTCCAGGAAATTTTTGCCGGTTTTCATCATGACTGGTTATCACGCGTCAAATTGCAATTGCCCGCCGACCTGGGCATTCAATTGCAGGTGGATGAAACCGGCGCCACCTATGCCGAAAATGCCGCCCTCAAAGCGCGCGCCTACAGCCGCGCCAGCGGGCTGCTCACCCTGGCGGATGATTCGGGACTGGAAGTGGATGCATTGGACGGGCAGCCCGGGCTGCACTCGGCGCGCTATGCGCTTGCCCCCAACGCCACTGACGCCGACCGCCGTGCCCTGCTGCTGAGAAACCTGCAAGGCAAACCGCGCCCCTGGCAGGCGGCTTTTCAATGCGCGCTGGCGCTGGCGCATCCCGACGGCAGCCTCAGCCTGCATGCCGGAACCTGCCCCGGTGAAATCATCCCCGAAGAGCGCGGCAGCAACGGCTTTGGCTATGACCCCATCTTCCTGCTGCCCGAACTGGGGCGCACCATGGCTGAATTGCCCACCGCGCAAAAAAATCAGCTCAGCCACCGCGCGCGCGCCGTGCAGGCAGCCCTGCCGACATTGCAGATGTTGCTGGAGGAACGCTGAAATTCAGTTACTTAGTGGATATTCGACCACAAGCACAATGGAGCGGACAATTTGATTCAATTGTTCGTATTCAATAACCCCCATTTTTCGAATAAACCGATTGGTAGAAACGGATCGAATTTGGAATGTATCTGCAGCCGAATCCTTACTTAACCCATTGTTTGCATTTGGGTTGATTTTCACCATCCATGCCGCCTGGCTATAATGATTTTTCCAATCTGTTAAAGGGACCACAACCCGCAGAGGCAGTATTCCAATAGCGTTGCTGCTCACTACCACTACAGGTCGAGTCTTTTTAATTTCCGCACCCACCGTAGGATCTAGATTAATAAGCCAGATCTCCCCCCTATTCATGAATAAAATCCTCGCCATCCAATGCGGTCATATCGGTAAGATTATTATCACTGGCATAATCGTTGTAAAGTTGTGCAGCAGCGCGTCGCATATCCTCATAGGTACGAATGCGTAGTTGGGCATTTAGGAAATCACGGACAATTTCGGAAAATGAAATTCCCATTTTCTCCGCAAGTTCATTCAACTGAATACGTTGCTTCTTATCTAACATTACCTGAGTGCGAACATACTCAACCATAATCACCTCACTTTTTCACAGTAAATTATACATCAATTATTGTGTAAAAAATATACATAACAATATGGTTATTATAGGGAATTTTTGGATTCATTTAAATTCATCATGATGATTGTTCGCCACAAACAAAAAAGAGCCAAAAAATATTCGGCTCTTTTTTCAACCATTCAAAAATTCATTTACTCAAACGTCAAAATACCCTGGCGCACCTCGCCCCATTTGAGGGCATCCGAAATGCCCTGTTCAATGGACAGCTTCGCCTCCCAACCCAACAGGGTTCTGGCGCGGTCGGCGTTGGCGTAGGAACCGGCCGTGTCGCCGGGGCGCGGCGGGGCATCGACCTTGTTGACCGGCGCGCCATTGACCTTCTCGAAAGCAGTCACCAGTTCGCGCACGGTCACGCCGCTGCCGGTGCCCAGGTTGATCACCAGGTAGTTGTCAGCCGGGTTGCCGGCGCGCTGGAACACCCCGTCGAAATCCGTCACAGCGTTGACGTGCGCCTGAGCCAGGTCCCACACGTGAATGTAATCGCGGATGCCCGTGCCGTCGCGGGTGGGCCAATCGACGCCGGTGATGGTGAAAGCCGGCAGGCGCCCCTGGGCGGCATCGACCAGCTTGCCCACCACGTGGGTGGGTTCTTTCACGTGGATACCTGAGCGCATGTTGGGGTCGGCGCCAATCGGGTTGAAATAACGCAGAGCAATGCCGCGCATGCCGTACGCCGTGCAAAAATCTTTCAGCACCATTTCCATCATGTACTTGGTGCGCGCGTAGGGGCTGGTGGGGTTGAGCGGCGAGGCTTCGGTCACCATGAAGCCGTCCACCACGTCATAGATGGACGCGGAGGAACTGAACACCACGCGCGGATAACCCAGCAGGTGCAGATTGTGGAACAATTCAATGGACTTTGCCACGTTATCAGTATAGTAATCATACGGCTGGCTGGTCGATTCAGGCACCACAATCAGCGCGGCGCAGTGCACGGTGGCCTGAATATCAGGATGGGCGCGGAAGATCGACTCCAGCGCCAGGCGGTCGGCAATATCAGCCTGGTAGAACAGTCGCCCGCGGGTGAATTCAGGCCGCCCGGTGATCAGCGAATCCATGATGATGGGGGTATGCCCGGCATCTTCCAACGCCGAGCAAATGGTGCTGCCAATGTAACCGGCGCCGCCGGTGATCAGGAATTTCATGTTCCCTCCGAAGTAAGTTACGTCAATGGGATGATGGTCTCTCCCAGTAATTGGGAAGCCTGTTGCAAGGCTTTGTCTCTTTCAATGCTGTTATCCGTTTGGGCAGCCATGCGCTGCCACAGGCGCAGCAGCGCGGGCTGCAAACGGTACACACCGTCTTCCAGCGCTTTTTGGTTGGCCTGGTCGGTCAATTCCAGCGCGCGCTGCCAGTTGCCGGTGTGCGCCGCGCTTTCGATGAACACGAACAACTCGGCCGGGTCTTCAAAATGGTAACCGGCGGCCAGCGCCTGCTCGCCCAGGTCGGCGGCGGTCTGCCAGTCACCCTGCTGACGCGCCAGGTCGGCTTTCTCGAAGAAGTAACACCAACCCTGAGCCGGTTCGCTGCCGAAAATTTCAGCCGGCAGGCGGGCAGCCTGTTCTTCGGGCACTGCCAAAATGGGCGCGGTGGATGAAATCACAGCCGCCTGGCGCATCTCTTCCGGCAGCATCAGGTTGAACGGGTCCAGGTCAGCCTCCAGCACGCGCAGGCAGGCCGGAGCTTTATGATACACCACAATCATTTGCGAGGTGCTGCCGTGAAACACCGCCGCCAGGTAGTCGTGCTTGATTTCATGCCCTGTCTCCCAGGCCGGAATCTGGCGTCCCAGGCGCAGCTCCGGGAAGTAGAACATGTAGTCCATGCTGCGCGAGGTGTTCTCGGGCGAGTAGATGTAATTGATCGGCGCGCTGAGCGAATTGTCGCTGTAAAGCATGCCGGGGATGTAATTGCCCGCCAGGGCGGTGTTTTTCTCAAGCTGCGGCATGCGCCAGCTCATTTGCCAGAACATGGCGGTGTGCCAGCTCCACTGCACGCGGTAATTGAGCGCAATGGTGAATTGCAGCCCCACAGCAAAACCCAGCGCCGCCGCCAGCAGCCCCACGCGCAGCCAGCGCCGCACCGGCAGCAGTTGCAGCAGCGCCGCCAGCGCCAGGCTGACGCCCAGCATAAACGGCAAAGTGAAGCGGCTGTTGGGAAACGACAGCGCGATGGGCAGACGCGTGATCCAGAACGGCCAGCCCGCCAGGAAAATGCCCGCCAGCCCCACGCCCAGCGCCTGCCAAGCGGTACCGCGTTGTTCACGCAGCGGGGCGTCTGCTTCCGGGCGGAACAGCAGGAAGAATCCCCACATGCCCAGGGCTGAGCCGCCCACAAGCAAGGCATAACGCAGCAGGTTGCGCTTGCCCAGCGCCTCAACAGTGGGCAGGGTGAACGCCTTGCCCCACGCACCCAGGCTGGTGAGACGAATGTCGTAGAAGAATTTTTCAACAAACTGCTGCACGGCCAGCGCCGGGTTGGTTTGCAGGTCTTCCAGCAGTTGCAGGTCATAGCTGTAGGTCTGGTACTGGAAGAAAAACACGCGCCACAGAGCCGGAACAGCGAACAACAGCAGGTAGGGCAGCCAGGTGAGCAGGGTTTGCCGCAGGCGCGCGCGCCGGTCAGGCATACTTTCGCGCAGCACAATCCAGATCAGCAGCGGGCGCAGCAGATCAAGCACGAAGAAATATTCAGTCGTCAGCAGATTAATCAGTGAAAACACCACCGCCAGCAGCGTGTAGGGCAGTTTTTTGTGCGGGTTGCGCAGCGCCAGCAGCATAAAGGCAAACGACAGGAAAAACGCCGTCATGGTGATGAAGTAGTGGGCATAGGCAATGGGAATATACTGCTGGTCGAAGCCAGGGTAAAGCACAAACAACGCGGCTGCCCAGGCAGCAATTTTGGTGCGTCGCGGCCAGGCCAGGCGCAGCACCCACCACAACGATACAGCGTTCAGCCAGCGCCACAGCAGGCCAAACACATGCCAGCGCCAGGGCACATTGCCCACCAGCGGCGTGGTCACCTGGTACAGCAGTCCCAGCACCGGGCGCTTGGTGGCGAAATAATCGGTCAGGGCGGCTGAACCCAGTTTTTGCGAAATCCAGATGAACGGCCAGTCGTCCCAGTAGAAACCCAGCCAGGGAATCATCAGGGCATAACTGACCAGGCACAAACCCAGCAGCGCCAGCGGGAAGGTGAAGGCCGGTAAATTCCATTGAGCAATGCGTTGCAGCAGTTTTTTCATGGTTGTTCTTCAGGCCCAGCCGCAGGCAATGCCGCGCAATTCAGCAGGGCATGGGCTTCATCCAGCGCCGCGGACTGCCGGTCATCTACCGAAGTTTCAGCGCCAATGCGCTGCCACAGGCGGCACAGCCCCGGGCGCATCTGATCGGTGATGGCAAATGATTCGCGCGTCAGTTCCAGGGCGCGCTGCCAGTCGCCGGTGTGAGCATAGCCCTCGATGAACGGGAAACGCTCTGAGGGGTCGTTGGGATAATCATTGAGCGCAAACGCCTGTTCTCCCAGGCTGACCACCGCATCCCACTGGCCCTGCTGACGCGCCAGGTCGGCTTTTTCATAATAATAACACCAGGCGTGCGCCGGTTCAGCGCCGAAAATTTCATCGGGAGGTGCGGCGTTACCCTCCGCCAGGATGGGATCGGTGGTGGACAGGTGCGCCGCTTCGCGCATCAACTGCGGCACCATCCAGTTGTCCGGCTCCAGGGCGGGGTCCAGCACGCGCGCGCAGGCGGGCGGCTGGAAGTAGATTGACACCACCTGCGAGGTGCTGCCGGTGAAAGTGGATGCCAGGTAGTTCTGCTCGATGGTTAGCCCGCCGGTCAGTTCTTTCAGGCCGCGGTTGAGGCGCACCGACGGGAAATATAGCATCAACGACATGTTTTCACTGTGATTGTCAGGTGCGAAGATGTAGTTGGTAGGCGAGGTGAGCGAATTGTCGCTGCAAAAACGAAAAGGCATGTCGTTAGCCAGCAGGGTGGTGCCCGGTTTCAACGCCGGCATGCGCCAGGCCAACTGCCAGAACAGGTTCTTCTGCGTGTTCCATTCGCGGCGGTAGGCGCTGCCCACCTGGAATTGATAGCCCACCGACAGGCCGAGCAGCAAGCCCAGCAGCGAGAGGCGCAGCCAGGCCGGCAGCGGCAGCAAACGCCAAACACCCGCCAGCAGCAGGCAGGCGCCCAGCAAAAACGGCAGGGTGAAGCGGCTGCCGGGGTAAATGAGGCCCACCTGCAAGCCGGTCAGCCAGAAGGGACCGCCGGCAATCAGCGCCGCCAGTAAACCCAGCGGCAGCGCCTGCCAGGCCCAGGCCGGTCGCGCCGGGGCGTTTGGGTCATTCAAATCACGCCGGAACAGCAGGTAAAGCACGAACACAGCCGCGGTCAGCGCCATCAAGCCCGCATACAACTGGAAGGTGCGCCCGCCCAGCACGGCAGCATCGGGCAGGCGGAACGGCAGGCTCCACGCCTGGAACACCGCCGTCCAAATGTCTTTGGCAGCCGCCTGCACCAGGTGAAGCAAACCCTGCAGGGGCTGTGTTTTCAACTGATCGAGCAGCACGGTCTCATAGTTTTGAGTTTGATAGGGAAACAAAAATGCGCGCCAGATGCCCGCCGCCAGGAACACTGCCAGGTAGGGCAGCCAGGCCAGCACGGTTTTCTTGAGGCGCTCGCCAATTTGGGGCACACTTTCACTGAACACCATCCACAGCAGCACCGGGCGCAGCAGGTCGAGCAGGAAGAAATATTCCATGCTGAACAGGTTGAGGGCTGACAAGACCATGCCGGCCAACAACAGCCCCCAGGCAAAACGCGCCCGGCGGGCGGCGCGCAGCATCAGCTCCAGCGAGACGAAAAACGCGGTCAGCACCACCCAGAAATGACCGTAGGTGATGGCAATGAACTGCTGGTCAAAACCGGGATAGATTACAAATATCAAACTGGCCGCCAGCGCGGCCTCTTCGGCGCCTTTCCACAGGCTGCGCACCAGGCGCCACAGCGCCACCGCGCACAACCAGCGCCAGGCCAGGGCAAACAGGTGCCATTTCCAGGGCGCCGCGCCGATCAGCGGAGTGGTCAGGCGGTAGAGCAGACCCCACACCGGGCGGTTGGTGGAAAAATAGCGCGCCAATCCCTCGCCGCCCAGTTTCTGCGAAATCCACACAAATGCCCAGTCGTCCCAGTAGTAGCCCAGCCAGGGGATCAGCACGCCGTAACTCAGCAGGCACAACGCCAGCAAAGCCAGCGGCGCCGTCCAGGCGGGAAAATTCAAACTGCGCAGTCGGCGAAGAAGGTTATCCATGCGGATGGTTCAAATCACTCATTTTGGAAATTTCGGCAGGAATGGTGCGGCGCACCAGGTAAACCGGTCGGCGCTTGCTTTCCTGGAAGATATAGCCAATGTACACGCCGATCAGCCCCACGGCAATCATCAGGCTGCCGCCCACCACCAGCAGCACAAACATCAACGAGCTCCAGCCGGGCGCTAATTTTTCAGTGTGACCGGTCACCCAGAAGCTGAGCACATAAATCATCTCTGCCAGCGCCAACACCAGGAACAGCCCCCCCACCGAGATGGCGGCATACAACGGCACCAGTGAGAAGGAGAAAATGGCGTCCTGGCTCAGGCGCAGCATCTTGCGCAGCGAGTATTTCGACTCGCCGCCCAGGCGCGCCGCCGGTTGATAGGGCAGCACCACACTGCGAAAGCCGATCCACGACACCATGCCGCGCAAAAATCGGTGATATTCGGGCAGGCTGCGCAGCGCATCCACGGCGGCGCGGTTCATCAGCCTGAAATCAGCCCCGCCGGGCAGCACGCGTGTGTTGCCCACGGCATTGATCATTCGATAAAACCACTCAGAAGTCTGGCGTTTGAAAGAGGACGGCTCGTCAGCGTCCATGCGCTGAGTGAGAACCAGGTCATAGCCCTGGCGCGCCAGTTCAAGCATCTGCGCAATCAATTCA
The DNA here is from genome assembly GCA_964580315.1 of uncultured Anaerolineaceae bacterium. GTDB lineage: Bacteria > Chloroflexota > Anaerolineae > Anaerolineales > Anaerolineaceae > CAZOKH01. The sequence continues at coordinate 37,793 of CAZOKH010000025.1, forward strand.
ACCGGGTGCTGGCCGTCGCTGTCGAGGGTAATCACATAATCGCCCCGGGCATAATCCAAACCGGCGGTCAGCGCCGCCTGATGCCCAAAATTGCGGCTCAACTCCACCACCTGCACACGCGGGTCGCTGATTGCCAGGCTTTGCAATTCATCGGCCGTGGCGTCGGTCGAGCCGTCATTGACGTAGAGAATGGAAAACTGATAGGGCAAGTCTGCCAGCGCGGCATTCAAACGCTGATGAAAGGCGCTGATCACACCGGCCTCGTTGTAAACAGGCGCCACAATGTCCACGCGGGGCAGATCAGATTGATCCACGGTTCTATAAAATCCTTGCCGGTGTAAAATCCCATCAACACTACCGGCGCGATTATTATAATGGAGATTCTCCTATGTGCGCCCTGACCACTAACTTGCAGCGCGCCAAGGCTCCCGGGAATGTGCTGCTTGAAGCCGGTGAAGGCGGGCTTGCAAAGCCCAGTGTGGTCAATATCTCCCAGGTTTTTACGGTGGACAAACAATACCTGTCAGAGTATTGTGGAAGCCTGTCTCCCAAAAAAATAAATCAAATTCTTTATGGAATTAATCTCCTCCTGCAGCCATCCGAAGTAGATTAGCTTTTCCAGAAAGAAATTATGACCACCCTGGATGGGAAAGAAATACCCTTTTCCTGGTTCGTGTTTTTGGTGTTTTTCGTTGTCTAAGCAAGGGATGAGTATGGTTGTCTATATCACGCATCCAGCACGATGATGCGGTTGCGCAGGGCATATTGCAGCAAGTCGCGCTGGCTGTGCAGCCCCAGCTTGTGCATCATGCGGGCGCGGTGCACTTCCACCGTGCGCACACTGATGGTCAGCTTCTCGGCAATGCCCGAATTGGAAAGCCCGTCAGCCGCCAGGCACAGCACCTCACGCTCGCGCGGGGTGAGCATGCTGCCTTCGTCATCTTCCTCACTGGCTTCGCGCAGGTAGGTCTGGATGGCTTTCTCATTCAGCGGGGGACACAGGTAATAATTGCCGTTCAAAACTTCGCGCACTGCCGTCAGCATGATGGAAGGATCGCAGCCTTTGAGCACATACCCCATGGCGCCGGCTTTTAACGCTTCCACTACATACGGTTCATCTGCATACATCGAAAGAATGATGACCCGCGTTTTTGGTGAACGTTGTTGAATCAAGCGGGTGATTTCCAGCCCGCTCAAGCCGGGCATGATGATGTCCACCAGGGCCAGGTCGGGTTGCAAACGTTCAACAGCTTCCACAACGAGCACCCCGTCGCGCCCTTCGCCCACCACGCGCAAATCGGGTTCTCTTTCCAGGAAAGAACGCATTCCCTGGACCACAATCGGATGATCATCTGCAAGAAACAGTTTTACAGCCACAACTCACCTTGAACAAAATACATGATTGTAGAGCCGCCAGGCAATGGCAAACTCCTCCCCTAGTCAGGTGCAAGAACGGTGCCACACCTATTCAATTTTAAACTTACGGGATCGTATTTTAATTATACACAAATACTTAAAAATTATTTTCTAACACAGGGTAATCGGCGGTAAGGTCCGGTGCAAATCAGATCGGCAATTGAGCGTACACCCGGGTGCCCTTGCCCGGTGCACTTTGCAGCCAAAAACTGCCGCCCAGCAAAATGCAGCGTTCACGCATGCCTGTCAGTCCCATGGTCTTTCCCGCTTCCAGGGTGGTTTTTTCGTCAAATCCCACGCCGCGGTCTTCCACCGAGATGATAATACTTCCATCGTCCACCACCACCCCCACAATCACTTCGCGCACGCCGGCATAGCGCGCCACGTTGGTCAATGCCTCTTGCACAATGCGGAACACAGCCGTTTCAATTTCCGATGAAAAGCGCCGATTCTTCAAGTTTTCATTGGTAAAACGCACTTTAATGCCGGTGGTGGTGGAATAGCGTTCAAAATGCCAGCTAAGCGTGGTAAATAATCCCATGTCATCCAGCATGGATGGGCGCAAATTGAGCGACATTTCGCGAACCTTTGTCACCAGTTGATCAGTGATCGCCTGAGCATCTTCCAATGCTTCCTCATCCCCTTCTGGCAAAACCCGCCGCACTGATTCCAGGCTGAACTTTAAACCGGTGAGCAATTGCCCCACTTCGTCGTGCAGCTCGCGCGCCAGGCTGCGGCGCTCAGACTCGCGAATTTCAACCAGGCGGCGCGACACCGACTGCAACTGCGTGTTGGCAGCTTTCACCTGCTCAAACAGGCGCACATTTTGCAGGGCAACGCCCAGTTCACTGGCAACTTCTGACGCGGCAATCAGGTAATCGTGGTTAAAGAATTGGGCATTCGCAGCGCTGAGATTAAGCAAACCCACCAGTTTTCCACCTGCGCAAATCGGTTCACTCAGGTGAGAGCGCATGCCGTCAGCCGCCAGGGCGCGCAGCAGCATTGACCCATTGTTGGATTTGTATGTGTCAGTAACCAGCAAGCGCTTCATCTGGGTGATGGTCATTTTCAAAGCCGGATCTTTATACACAAAGCACTCTGCCGAGCGACCCGCAGACTGCGCCTCGCGGTGGGCATGAATCAGCGTGAATGAATGACTCTCTTCATCCAGCAGGGCAATACTGGCTTTCTGGTAAGGTATTAATTGCCGGATGCTTTCCAGGGCCACATACACCACGCTCTCGGGGGGCTGTGTTGGGACAATGGCATGATCAATTTCATTCAGCACTTTTAAACGACGCGCGTACCACTGCAGGGTATCTTCAGCCTGCCGACGGTCAGTGGTATCAATGCCAATCAAAATCAGCGAAAGCAATTCTCCCTGCGCCCCGCGCAGGCGCGAATAATTCCACGAAACGTTGCGGTAGATACCATTTTTGCAGCGAATGCTGCTTTCGCTCCCCTGTCTTGCGCCATTTTGCTGCGCCGCCTCTTGCAGGCAGCGTTTCACCATGTCCTGTTCATCTTCCGGGACAAACACGCGCAGGTAATTTTTTCCCAAAACTTCAGCGCGGCTGTACCCGGTGACCATTTCGGCGAAATCATTAAACGTGGTGATATTTGCCGCCAGATCCAGCGCCAGGATAATTGCTCCGGCTGATTGCACGATGCTTTCGCTGATTGGTGAGGTGGTTTTTTCCATGATGAAGATTTACCCCGTGCGTTGGAACGAAAATGATCTAAACGGAACTCAATGGCCCATTCAACGGGAACGATGCGGCTGCCAGTCTTCCACCACGTAATCTTCCAGGGTATCTCCCGGTGGAAGTTTGGTTTCGAGAATGGCAAATCCGCGCACCGCCACACCCGCCGCCTGAACCGTCTCCGGTGTACCGGATACCAGCGGATGCCACCATTTCAGCGGTTTTCCTTCAGCCAAAAGGCGATAGGCGCAGGTGGCCGGCATCCAGGGATAATCGAGCACGGTTTCCGGAGTCAGCACCAGGCAGGTGGGTTCCAACACCTGGCGCTGATCATACTGCGTGCAGCGGCAGGTTTG
>CAZOKH010000026.1:0-41014 GCA_964580315.1 uncultured Anaerolineaceae bacterium
GTTCATCTTCCGGGTGCACCGCCACGGCGGTATCCCCCAGGATGGTTTCGGGGCGGGTGGTGGCCACCGGGATATATTGGTCGGTCTCATCAGCCAGCATGTATTTGAAATAATACAAAAAGCCGGGCTCCTGTGAATATTCCACTTCGAGGTCGGAGACGGCGGTACGCAGGCCGGGGGACCAGTTGATCAGGCGCGGGCCGCGATAGATCAATCCTTTTTCGTATAGACGAACGAAGGCTTCGCGGACGGCGCGCGAAAGACCGGCGTCGAGGGTGAAACGTTCGCGATCCCAGTCGCAGGATGCGCCCAGGCGGCGAATCTGGCGGGTGATCATGCCGCCGTATTTTTCTTTCCAGGCCCAGGTGCGGCTGATAAATTCTTCACGGCCAATTTGCTCGCGGGTTAAGCCTTCAGCGGCGAGCGCTTTTTCAACCTGGAGCTGGGTGGCAATGCCGGCATGGTCTGAACCGGGCACCCACAGGGTGGGCGCGCCTTTCATGCGGTTATAGCGGATCATCAAGTCTTCCATGGAAACAAACATGGCATGACCCAGGTGCAATCCACCGGTGACATTGGGTGGGGGGATCGAGATGACATAGGGTTTCTTGGATGGATCAATTGTGGGTTTGAAGTAACCCGCTTTTTCCCAATGCTGATAAAGGCGTTGTTCAACTGTTGAAAAATCGTAAGTTTTTGGCAGGGGTTCTTTTGCCATGTTATCCTCCACACTCAATAATTTCTGTGTTAAAAAAATAAAAATCCATTCGTCCATGAGGACGAAAGGATAATCTTCCGCGGTACCACCTCAGTTCGCTCTAAAAGCAAGCGCACTTTTCTGGAAAAACCAGTCAGCTGTAACAGGCATACCTGTGCCGGTCTAATCTTCTATTAAAAATGAATTTCTTCGGCAGTTTTGCTAAACGACTTGGGTCAAGGTTGGTCTGGGGAGGCTTTCAGCCGGGGCTCTCCGTTTCTGTCAGCAACCAGTGACTTACTATTTTTAGCTACATGTTATGATATTGAGAAGATTATACAGAGAACTGTCGGGGGTGTCAATTCATTTCACACTGAATTTCCTGCGAAGTAGAGAAAATGGGAAAAATAGCGGTAAAATCGAATAACAAACCGCTCATAAAACGAGCGGTATTTGATGAATTTGACTGCGAAAGAATATCATGAGCAATTTCCCGAAATGGCTGGAATGGGCGCAGCGGTTACAGGCGCTTTCACAAAGCGGGTTGGCTTATACGACCAATCCGTTTGAGATCGAACGCTATCACAGCATTAGCGATATTGCGGCTGAAATGTCGGCATGCGGTAGTGATGTGCCATTCAGCATTATTAAAAATATATACGATCAGCAAAGCGGGTATGCCACACCCAAGATAGACGTGCGCGGGGTGGTTTTTTGGGGCAATAAAGTGCTCCTGGTGAAAGAAGCATCTGATGGGTTGTGGACACTGCCGGGTGGATGGGTGGATGTTGATGAACCACCCAGCCGGGCTGTCGAGCGAGAGGTGCGCGAGGAGTCGGGGTATGTGGTGAAAGCCAAAAAATTGTTGGCGGTTTTCGACCACCGCAAACATGGACACCCCGCCTATATTTTCCACATTTTCAGGATGTATTTCCTTTGCGATTGGATTGGTGGAGAACCTGCTGTCAGTATTGAGACACAGGGCGCTGAATACTTTAGCGAGAATGAAATTCCAGACCTTTCCCTGGCCAGAACAACACCTGAAGTTCTGGATGCCCTGTTTCAACATTTGCGAGAGCCCGAACGCCCAACCGACTTTGATTGATTACCGGTATAGGTTTAACCGTTAATTGGAGGATTTATGCACTTTGCCAGATTGCGACTGTTGGGAATTGCAGCCATAATTTTTATTCTGGCATATCTATCAGGGTGCCAACCGGTATCAAATGCAGCGGTTACACCACCCAGCGCCACAAATTCACACCTCAGCACCCTGCAGTTGAAGCCTACAGATGCTGAGCCCGCTTCAACCCCTACCACGGCAGTTCATTTGACAGTCACACGCAGTGATCTGGACGGGGTGAAAATCATGATGTGGCATCCATGGACCGGCGCAACCCATTCAGTGCTTAAAACACTGGTTGATCAGTTTAACCAGCAAAATGAATGGGACATTCATGTTATGGAGGCGTCGCAGGGCAGCAGCGGAAGCCTTTATTCAAGCGTAAAGACATCGTTAGATCAGGAAGAAAGCATCCCCAATTTGATCGCGGCGCCCATTGATCAAGTGGCGGCTTTGCAACAAGATGGACTGCGGGTAGTCAACTTGCAGGCTTATATGCAAGACAGCCAGTGGGGATTGACTGCGGAAGAACTGGCAGATATCCCCACGAATTTTTTGGCTCAAGATAATATCGAGGGCGCTCAACTGGCTGTGCCTGCGCAGCGAAATGCTGCTGTGTTGTTTTATAACCAGAGTTGGGCGCGGGAGCTGGGTTTTTCAAATCCGCCTGAAACGATGGAGGATTTCAAGCAGCAAGCCTGTGCAGCAGCAAAATCATTAATGCAAGACGATAATCAGGAAAATGATGGGCTGGGAGGTTGGATAATCAACAATGAGGGGCTGACGATCTTAAGCTGGATGAATGTGTTTGGTGTTAATGAATTGCCCGATCTGGATATTTCTGGTTACCAATTTCAGTCTGCGCCAACCCGCAACATGTATAAGTATTTTGGCCAGCTTTTTGATGAGGGCTGCATCTGGAACAGCCGCAATCCAGAACCCTACGATTATTTTGCCAAACGCCAGGCATTGTTTTATTCCGCCACAGTGCAAGATGTGATGATCCAGGCTGCGAAAAATGGGCAGTTCAAAAACGAAGACGAATGGACCATTTTGGCTTACCCGGTTTCGGAGAAAAAACCGACGGTGTTGATGAGCGGACCTTCATACGCGATTATGGCATCAACACCGGAGCAGCAATTGGCCAGTTGGGTTTTCGTTGATTGGATGCTGAAACCTGAGAATCAGGCCAGGATTGTGATGAGCAGCGGATCAATTCCTGTCAGCGCAGCAGCCGTTAACCAGTTATCGACCTTTGGTCAAAAATATCCTGCGTGGCAGCAGTCCATCCTCTGGATTCCGATTGCGCAAACATCACCGCGCAGTGCTGACTGGCGAGTAGCGCGCAGTGTTCTCGAAGATTCCTTCTGGCAATACTTACAACCTCAACCAACGCCACAAAGTAGAGCAAACCCCTTGCCTGACGTGGATGAAACCATCAAAGAAATTTTGGAACAACAAAACCATGAGTGATTTGAAAACCAGAGCAACCATTTATACCGACGGTTCCTGTGAACCCAATCCAGGGCCAGGGGGATGGGCAGCATTGATTCGCTATTCGGACGGCAAGGAACTAAAGCTGAGCGGCGGCGAAAAAAACAGCACCAATAACCGCATGGAATTAACCGCGGCGCTAGAGGCTTTGCGAGCCATTAAAGAATCGGTTGATGTTGTCATTTATACCGATTCTCAATACTTGCAAAGGGGGATTACAGAATGGCTGCCTGGTTGGAAAGCGCGCAACTGGAAACGAAAAGGTGGAGCGCTGGCCAACCAGGAATTGTGGATGAGCCTGGATAAAGAAATTTCCCGCCATCACATCCAATGGAAATGGGTAAAGGGGCATGCCGGCAATGTTGGCAACCAGATAGTTGACCAACTGGCAAGGACGGCGATGTTAAAATATCGCTAATACAAGCCCTTCAGGATGCACTAACGGGAAACTTAAAAAAATTATTCAATTGTTTGCAAAAATTGCATGGCAATTTCTTGAACCTGTCCATCGGTTGAAATGCCCTGCCAGGGATCGCTAGGTCGAACCAGGTTGGCGACAACAATGTTGGCTCCATTGAAAATGGCGCTGCGCGCTTCGCGCAAATCAACACCACCGGCTACAGAAATCAAAACATCATACTTACTGCGAATTCTGTTAATCTGGCGGTATTGGATTACTTTGCCGCGCGATGATTCTTCGTCCCGGCCACGATGAATGATGACCACATTGGGCGGCTGCGCCAGGGGTCTTAAAACCTTCATGGGGTCATCAACTGCAATCATGTCCACCATGGAAATCATGCCAAGCTGGCTGCAAAGTCCAATGAAGATGTCGAGCGTTTCGGTTGGGGCGCTGCCCAAAACCGTGGCGGCTGTGGCGCCAGCCATGTGAGCCATTTGCACCTCACCAACGGCGCCATCAGCCACTTTTAAATCAGCGACAATATAACCAGCCCAAAATTGCCGAATACTTGAAATCGCTTTCATCCCTTCCCTTTTGATGAAGGGTGTACCGGCTTCAATCAATATCCGTTCATTGTGGATGATGGTAGGCAAGACATCACGCACCAGATACAGGTCGTAGTTAAATGCAATTTGCAGGTAACGTGCGTTTGTTTGCAACATAATTATTTTGGCTGAGATTTGGGAGCGATGAGCGTTTTTGCAACATCACCCAAATCGGACGGCATGAAAATAATAATCTTTTCTGATGGATCGGCTGCAATGTCGCGGATGGTTTGCAGGGTGCGCAGGTGCAATGCCCCCGGATGTTTGGCGAGGTTCTCGGCTGCCTGGCTTAGATTGTCGGATGCGGTCAATTCGCCCTGTGAGGCAATGATTACCGCACGACGTTCACGCTCAGCTTCAGCCTGTTTTGCCATGGCGCGTTTCATTTCTGCGGGCAGTTCAATCTCTTGAATTTTGATCGATTCAACATCTACACCCCAGGTGCTGGTTTCTGAATCGACAATATCTTTTATGCTGTTGGCAATCGATTCGCGCTCGGTCAGTACCAGATCCATTTCATTGTTGCCGATCACATCGCGCAAGGCCGCCTGGGTATATTGCCGGATGGCAAAGACATGGTCTTCAATTTTGATAATTACCGTTTCCGGGTCAACTACTCGGAAATAGACCACGGCATTTACCAGCATGGGGATGTTGTCTTTGGTCATGACTTCCTGGCGGGGAATTTCAGCGGTTTTGAGGCGCATGTCCACCTTGCGTAAGGATTGAACGATGGGGATGATGACGGTGAGACCGGGATTACGGGTTCCGCCGTATTTTCCGAGCGTGAAAACGACGCCTCTTTCATATTGATAGATGATTCGGATGCCGCGGGTGAGGATGACGATGATGAGAATTACAACAAATGATACAAGGCAACTGCCGAAGGCAAAAACACTCCCAAACTCTTCCATTTTTCTTTCTCCGTGGCGCTCAAAAAAAAGCTAATTAATTACAATTTTCGATTTTCTAAATCGGTTTATTTACTTCATCTTAGCAAACAAAACCAAAAAAGGCAATGATACATGGCGGAAAATGGCTATGAGATTGCTAATTAGAAAAACCTTGTTTTCGAATTTGATATTTTTTCCGTGTGTTTGGGAGGTGTTCATTAAGAACATTAACAGGAGACTTGCATTTTGTTAATGATGATGGTTTAATCAGATTATCATCTCAATGCAAGCGCAAGATGAACCAAGGGAGGTGTTTTACCAATATGATTTTGGCACATCAGATCAAATGAATATTTCACAATCACAATTAAGGAGGAAGAATGAGTAAGAAGTTTCTTGTTGTATTAAGTGTTTTGTTGCTTACCATACTCGTGGTGACCGCATGCGCACCGGCAGCAACACAGGCACCCGCTCAACCGGCGGAGGAAGAAGCTGCCGCGCCGGCAGCAGAGGAAGAAGCTGCTGAACCGGCAGAAGTTGAAGAGGAGGCTCCTGCTGCAGCAGCAGGGGGTGAAGTGTATTTCCTGAATTTCAAACCGGAAGTGTCTGAAATTTATGACAAAATCGCCGAGGCTTACAAAGCGGAAACAGGCGTCACGCTAAAAGTTGTCACTGCGGCTGCGGGAACATATGAACAAACCTTGAAGTCCGAAGTAGCGAAATCAGACGCCCCTGTACTGTTCCAGATCAACGGGCCGCGCGGCTACCTGAACTGGAAAGATTACACTGCTGATCTGAAAGATACTGAACTCTATCAGCATCTGACAGATAAATCACTGGCGGTGACAGTGGACGGCGGCGTTTATGGCATCCCGTATGTTGTGGAAGGCTACGGAATCATCTACAACGATGCCATTATGCAAAAGTATTTTGCCTTGGAGGGTGCAAAAGCGAAATCGATGGATGAAATCAATAATTTCGCCACCCTGAAAGCGGTTGTTGAAGATATGACCGCCAAGAAAGCCGACCTGGGGATTGAGGGAGTATTCTCTTCCACTTCGCTGAAGCCTGGCGAAGACTGGCGCTGGCAGACGCACCTGGCAAATGTACCGATATTCTATGAGATCAGAGACAATAATTTGGACATCACTGATGTTACAGCATTCACGGAAACCAAGTTCCAGTATGCCGAAAATTTCAAGAATATCTTTGATCTTTACATTAATAACTCGGTGACTGTACCGACCCTGCTGGGAAGCAAGAGCGTGGATGATTCGATGGCAGAGTTCGCACTGGGCAGATCGGCCATGGTGCAGAACGGCAACTGGGCATGGGGACAAATCAACGGTGTGGAAGGCAATGTTGTGAAGCCCGAAGATGTCAAATTCCTGCCCATTTACACCGGCATGCCTGGTGAGGAGAAACAGGGCATTTCCATCGGCACCGAAAACTTCTTCGCCATCAACAAGCAGGCATCACCTGAGAAGCAGAAGCTGGCAGCAGATTTCATGATGTGGTTGTTCAGCAGCCCAACCGGCAAGGCTTTTGTCACCAATGATCTCAAGTTCATTGCTCCCTTCGACACCTTTGAAGAGAATGAGAAACCCACCGATCCATTGGCAAAAAGCCTGTTGAGCTATGCAAGCAAACCCGACTTATACAATGTTGCCTGGAACTTTGTTGTGTTCCCAAGCCAGACCTTCAAGGATAATTTTGGCGCGGCATTACTGCAATATGCCCAGGGTAAGATTGAATGGGCGCAGGTAACCCAGACCATGATTGAGCAGTGGAAGGTAGAAGCCAACAAGTAGCAAACGATTCTAATTCAAAGTATCCCCGCGCCAAAATGCGCGGGGATACTGTCATGCTTCAAGCGGATTTTAGAACAGCCAAGGAGAAAAACAGTGCAAAGATTTTCCAAAAAATATTACACATTGTTTACTCTTCCAACCATAGCAGCGTTTTTGGTGTCTTTCTTTGTTCCATTCCTGTTGGGAATTTATCTGTCGTTCACCAAGTTTACAACAGTGACCAATTCACAGTGGGTGGGAATGGATAACTATGTCCGGGCGTTCAGTGATAATAAAAACTTTTTGAATGCCATTGTATTTACCAGCAAATTTGCCGTTGTTTCCGTTCTGCTGATTAATTTGTTTGCTTTTTCCCTGGCGCTTTTGTTAACTCAAAAAATTCGAGCCACCAATATCTTTCGGACGATTTTCTTTATGCCCAACCTGATTGGCGGTATTGTGCTAGGCTATATCTGGCAGTTGATTATCAACGGCGTGTTGATTAATTTCGGCGTCGATATTACTTTTGATGCGAAATACGGTTTCTGGGGATTGATCATCTTGATGAACTGGCAGATGGTTGGATATATGATGGTGATTTATATTGCCGGCATCCAGAGCATATCGCCAGAACTGGTTGAAGCAGCCAAAATTGACGGCGCCAACGGCTGGCAAATTTTGAAAAACGTCACCATTCCGCTGGTTATGCCGTCATTCACTATTTGCACTTTTTTAACCGTCTCCAATTCTTTCAAACTTTTTGACCAAAACCTGGCATTGACTGCCGGCGCCCCGGCCAGAGAATCGTCCATGTTGGCGTTGGATATTTTCAACACATTTTACGGCAGCATGGGATACGAAGGTGTTGGTCAGGCCAAAGCGGTGATGTTCTTTGTTTTTGTGGCAGTTATTGTGCTGTTACAGTTGCGCTTCTCACGAAGCAGAGAGGTGGAAATGTAATGAGCGAAAAAAAGCAGATTAGAGAAAACTTCCTGTTTATCTTTTTAACTGTGCTGGCGGTTGCATTCCTGGCACCTATCCTGATCGTTTTTTTGAATTCGCTAAAGGGCCGCTTCTTTATTTCTGACAAACCCTTTGCATTACCCAATTCGCAAACTTTTGTGGGGTTCGATAATTACATTGCCGGGATCGAGAAAACGGGATTTCTCGAAGCCTTTGGCTACTCATTATTTATCACTGTTTTCTCGGTGATCGTGATTATCGTTTTTACCTCCATGACGGCGTGGTGCATTACGCGAACAAAAAGCAAGTTAAGTTCTTTGCTTTATTATCTGCTGGTTTTTTCGATGATCGTACCGTTCCAAATGGTGATGTTTACCATGTCGAAAATTGCCAACATGCTTCGCCTCGATAATCCGATTGGCATCATATTCATTTACCTCGGTTTCGGTGCGGGACTGTCGGTGTTCATTTTCAGTGGTTTTATTAAGAGTATCCCCATCGAAATTGAAGAGGCAGCAATAATGGATGGCTGCAATCCATTGCAAACATTTTTCCTGATTGTCTTTCCCATCCTAAAACCGATTTACATCACGGTCGCCATTTTGAACGCCATGTGGATTTGGAACGACTATTTGCTGCCATATTTGGTGATCGGCAGTAATTACAGGACTATTCCCATTGCTGTGCAATATTTGCAGGGCGGATATGGCAGCCGGGATATGGGTGCCATGATGGCTATGCTGGTGCTGGCGATCATCCCAATCATTATTTTCTACTTTACCAGCCAAAAATATATAATTGAAGGTGTGGTTACCGGGGCCGTCAAAGGTTGATCGAAAGATTTTAACAAGGAGGCAACATGGCGAGCGTTGTTTTTGAGCATGTTTACAAAAAATACAAGGGGAATGTGACTGCCATCAGTGACTTGAACCTTGAAATCGAAGATAAAGAGTTCTTGGTTTTGGTTGGCCCTTCGGGATGCGGAAAAACCACTGCTCTGCGCTGCCTGGCAGGACTGGAAGAGGTCACTTCTGGCAATGTGATGATTGGGGGACAGGTTGTGAATAACGTGGAACCCAAAGACCGCGATATTGCCATGGTGTTCCAGTCCTATGCACTCTATCCGCACATGAGTGTTTTTGACAATATGGCATTTGGATTAAAAATGCGCAAGGTGGACAAAGCAGAGATTTCTCAGCGCGTGAGAAACGCCGCCCAGATTCTGGAAATTGAACATTTGTTGGAACGCAAGCCGCGCGAACTGTCGGGCGGTCAACGTCAGCGCGTGGCGGTTGGACGTGCAATCGTGCGCGAGCCCCAGGTGTTTTTATTCGATGAACCACTTTCCAATCTGGACGCCAAGCTGCGCGTAGCCATGCGGGCGGAGATCATCAAGCTGCATAACCGGTTGAACACAACCTTCATTTATGTTACACATGACCAGTTGGAAGCAATGACCATGGCAACTCGTATTGCTGTAATGAACAAAGGAGTTTTGCAGCAACTGGATACACCGCAAGAGTTGTATGCACGTCCTGAAAACCAATTTGTGGCCGGTTTCATCGGGTCGCCGGCGATGAATTTCTTTCCGGCAAAGGTGGTGCAGGGGGATGGTTCACTGTATATTGACACACAGATTTTTCATTTACAAGTTCCAGAACTTCGCGACAAACCCTACGCTAAGTATGTGGATAAACCGGTCATACTGGGGATCCGCCCGGAGGATATTTACAGCCCGCAATTCACCCCGCAGGGAATTATCTCCTCTGAGGCTGAATGCATGGTTGAAGTGACGGAAATGATGGGGAATGAAATCTTCTTGTATTTGATTGCCGGCGATACAAAGTTTGTGGCCAGGGTTGATCCCCGATCCAGTTGCAAGGTGGGTGAAAAAGTCAAGCTGGTTTTCAATATGGCAAATATGCACCTGTTCGATCCAGGTCAGGACGCAGAAAACCCTCCTGCAATCGTTTAGGATGATAAATTTTAGACATCAAAGGATTGATCGGTTATATGTGGTCAATCCTTTTCGAATGCGTTAAATCGACAATGCAGGTCTTTACAATACAAAATTTGCTTCCCGGTTAATTTTGTTCCAGGCCGTTTTATACCAGATGGCGGCTGGCTTTTGAATCTTTTCTTTTGAGACAATGGCCGCCCATTTTTGTGAAAACGCCAGGCTTTCGGAAAAACACTGACGGGTAATTTTGAGCCTGGTTGCGGCTGGTTCGTGGTTGGCTTCAAGCGCCAGTTGAATAAATTTTTGTTGTAGATTTTTTTGTTCTTCTGCAAGCATTCCTTTGCGGTGGTGATAATCGAGCATGACAGCGCGGTGCAGCCTTTCATGTTCCCACCAGTAGGTATCCGGCTGATATTCACCGGTGGGTGCCTCGCCCAGATCGGGCAAACCGGCATCGACCCACACTGGCTTGAACAAACTCAAACAGGGGGCGGCTGTTCCGGTGAGCCAGTGTATGGGGCTATCGGGGTTTAACAATGAAACCATCGACCCCGTGGTTTGATTGATGCGAATGGGCCCGAAGCCGACATGCATGCATACATCCGTACCCATCAAGGCACGGTCTGGCGACCAGGATTCATCCACTGCGTGTGGATGCTGCTGCAGGGCAGAGATCATGTCTGCAGGAGACAGGCTGCCGGCATGAGAAGAGAGGTAGTTGTGTGTGCAGGTGTTACGAGTCTTCCCATCACCAAAGGTTGTAAAAAGAAAATCAGAGTAGCATCGGGCAAAATCAAAATCGGCTTCTGACTTGCACCAGCCTTTTTGCACGGCTGTGGAAACCAGGTGTGGCGAGGATTGATCGAAAGAATTTCCAATCGTCAGGCGATTGGAAATGGAATGTACTAATTGCACCTTTTTAGCTGCCCATTCGCGCCCGGCGGTTTCCAGCACCCAGGCTTCGTGAAGATCAACAACGAGAAAGCTGTTGTGGTATTGAAAAGGGTTGGAAAAACCGCAGTTGCCCGACTGGCCGAATTCAGCAATCAATGAGGTGATCAACTCAATCGCCTGTATGGCTTTCTGGCATCTTTCCAGGGCCAGGCGCAGTAAGTCCATGCCGATCAAGCCGGGTTTTTCTTCATGCGGAATGCGGGTAAAGACGGCTTCATTGCCAATGGTCAGGCCAAATTCATTGGTTCCCATCTCAGCGCCCCAGATCCAGAACGGCTTTGAAAGCAAAACAGCATAGGTTTCTGCTACCTGCGGGATTTCGATGTAAGTACATTTGACCTTTTGGGAAGGTGAGTGGGTTTGGCGCGGCATCCAGATCAACTGGTGCGCTTCATTGGGATCACGGTCACTGTTTTTGGCGAATAATGAATGTCCCGATTGGGTGGCGTCTCCCAGGGCAACCAGCGTATCGCACATGCTTTTCCTCCTGATGAATATCTATGTCCTGATGTTGAAAGTATACTTGAAATGAAAATTTTTGATCAACCCATGTCGTCTCTGCTGTCGCAAAGTTAAGTGAGCAATACTGAAAAAATGGGGGCTTGTCATTGGAGCAAAGCACAAAGGATAAATGTAACCCGGTTGTGGTGACATTTGTCACATTTGATCTTGGTTTAAATTTTTATACAATAGAATAGTCTTCAGAACACTTTCCCGGCCAAATCAACGAGAATACTGATCAATAATTATTTACCCAAAAAGTGAATATTGGCGGCAATTTTTAATATTGCGGCAATATTCTGGTTTTCTATCTGTGTGCTATTTGTTCAGAATTCTAAAAAAGTTCAGGAGATCATAAATGAATACAACTGGATTTAAAGGACGTGATTTTCTTGCTGAAACTGATTTCACTCAACAAGAAATTAAAACGGTTTTGGAAGTTGCCGGCGACTTGAAGCGAAAACGCGGCATGGGTATTCCGCATGATGACATGCTGCGCTCAAAAACATTGTTCATGCTGTTTTACAACCAGTCATTGCGCACACGCAACTCATTTGAGGCTGGTATGACTCAATTGGGTGGTCATGCTCATTATCTTGATCCCGACAAGATCTATACCCCGGCATTGGAAGGAAAAGAGGTCGCCTACTCGACTGAACGTGTTTCAGATGTTGCCCGTGTTTTGTCGCGCATGGGCGATGCCATTGCCATTCGTTGTTACGGCGACCCGGTTGACTGGGAATACGGCGGGGCGCACAATTTGTTGAAAGAGTTTGCACGCTGGTCCGATATCCCAGTTTTGAATATGGAAGACGATATTTATCATCCTTTCCAGGGGCTGGCTGACATGCTGACCGTTTATGAAGAATTTGGTTCCTTCAAAGGCGTCAATTTCACCATGTCATGGGCTTATTCACCTTCAGTCCATAAGCCCCGCGCCGTACCTCAATCAGCCATTTTATTTGCAAGCATGCTGGGCATGAATGTGACTCTTGCGCATCCCAAAGAAATGGCGCTTGACCCGCAGATCATTAAACAATGTGAAGATTATGCCAAAGAAGCCAAAGGCTCATTCCGCATCACGGATAGCTTCGAAGAAGGATTCAAAGGCGCTCATGTTGTTTACCCCAAAGCATGGTGCCCTGTTCAACTCTTTAAGCCGCCAGTTGGAGAAGATAATAAAGACAAGGCTCAAGAAATATTTGATTCATATAAATCCTGGAAAACCACTTCGGAATTGATGGACACCTGCGATCAGAATGCCATCTACATGCACTGTTTACCCGCTGATCGTGGTTGGGAAGTGAACAATGATGTGATGGATAAAACCAGCGGACCCGGCTGGCGATCGGCTATTTTTGATGAGGCTGAGAATCGCTTGCATGTTCAAAAAGCAGTCATGTCTCTGGTTATGTAAATCGGTTTTCCTTCATTGCGGTTTGATGTAAAAAATGAGGCTGCCGATTTGCGGCAGCCTCTATGGTTCTTGCTATACTTTTAGCGAACACCAAAGATTTTCGTGAAAGGAGAGTATCCCATGTACCGTGTCGGTCTGGCCGGTTTTATTCATGAAACGAATACCTTCTCAAAAACACCCACACCACTTGATGCGTTTGTTCAACAGAGCGGTTTTTACCCTGAGCTGCGCAAGGGCAAGGATATATTTAAGTTTGGCGAAGGGCGTTTTAATATTGCGGCGAGTGGGTTTTTGTCCATTGCAGAGGACTTGAACTTTGAGGTTGTGCCTTTGGCGTGGTGTGGCACGGAACCATCGGCCCCACTTTCAGAGGAGACATTTGATACCATAATGGACTTGATATTGGATTTAGTGCAGCGAAATGAGCCTTACGACGGCCTTTTCCTGGATTTACACGGCGCTATGGTATTTGGAGATTTACAAGATGGTGAAGCCGAGATATTGCGTAGAATCCGAAATGTGGTGGGCGATATCCCAATAGTGGTTTCATATGATTTGCACGGAAATATTGATCCGGATTGTTTTAAGCGTGCGACAGCAATGATTGGATATCGCACATATCCTCATGTTGATGGCTTTGAAAATGGCGAACGCTGCGCTCGCGTTTTGCACCATGTTTTGAGTGGCGGGAAGATTTTCGGCGCATTCAGACAAATTCCATTCCTCATGCCCAGTACAACGCAGGCAACCACAAAAGACCCGGGCAAAAGTATGTATGCATTGCTGGAAGAGATTGACCGAATGCAAGACGTACTATCTGCCACTATCATGGAAGGATTTCCTCCCTGTGATTTACCGCATACAGGACCTTCGATTTTTGCTTATGCAGCAACACAGGCGGCTGCAAACCTTGCTGTTGAGCGTTTATACCGGTATATATTGGATCATGAAGATCGGTTTGTCTGTGATTTAATCCCATGGGATGAGGCTGCCCGAAAAGCGGTGGAATTGGCTGAGACTGCCCTAAAACCAATCATCCTGGCTGATATTCAAGACAATGCTGGCGGTGGAAGTCCATCAGACTCTACCTGGTTATTGGAATCGTTGGTGAATTATGGCGCACGGAATGCCGTTTTGTTATTTATATATTATCCTGAAGCGGCCGCAGCTGATTTCCGGGCGGTTGAAGGTGCAAAAATAACCATGGGGGTGGGGGGGAAAACATTGGAAGGGCATCACCCATATCATGCTAGTTATGAGGTTGTGAAGCTGCATGAGGGTATTTTTTTGGGTACGGGACCGATGGTAAAAGATCGGGTATTGAACCTGGGCAAAATGGCGCAGTTGAAAGTTGATGATGTTCGTGTAATTGTTGCATCAGAGCGTATGCAGGCGTTGGACCAATCGCTGTTCAGGGTTGTGGGAATAGAACCGAAAGAAATGAAAATTTTAGCGCTGAAGAGTGCCAACCATTACAGAGCTGACTTTGGCCCGATAGCCAGCCAGATTATCAATGTTGAATCACCAGCAGCCATCATCGAAGATCCCAGCAAAATCCCATACACAAATTTGCGAGAAGGGGTGCGTCTAAAAGGGTTGGGGCCAGAATTTCACAAGAACAAATTGGGAAAACATTGATGGCGAAACATGGAAACAGGCTAACAATATTTCAGAAAGGCGATAGAAATCGAATGCACAGAAAAAATAGCAGGAATATAAGTTTTTTGGATTTTTCCTGAATAGGTACTTGACTTTAAGTGTTTTTTTCTCTATTATGAGTATAGTGTTCTGAACACCTGAACAATACGCATTCTTTTCATCCTTTCAAGCATGAATTGGTGTGGAATGACAAAACAAATTCAACCCGTTCACCGCAGACAAATAGCCAAGGCAACTATTGACCGATTGTTATCCATGATTCGAGAGGGGTATTGGATGCCGGGCGACCAACTTCCGTCTCAGCGAGAGCTTGCTGAAGCTCTGGGGGTTGGAATGTCAACCTTGCGGGAAGCATTGCAATCGCTGCAGTCCATGGGTATCGTTGACATGCGTCATGGAGAAGGAACTTATGTGACCAGTCAACCCAATGATATGTATGATCGCCTGATTTCATTGTCACTGGCAATTGGCGAAACTGATTTGGAAATGCTTCTTGAATCCAGAGAAATTTTGGAAACAGGATTCGCTTTTTATGCAGCCAATCGAGCAACCGACAAGCAGATTGACGCATTATTCGATATTCTCGAAGAAGAACACAAGATCATCAACCAAGGGCGGAAAAAAGAAGTTCATGAACTGGATATGGCTTTTCACCATCTTATCGCTGAAATGACCCAGAACAAGTTTTTAATGCAGATCGACGACACCCTTTTTAATGCACTGGATGAATTGCTGCTGGCTCTTCCCCAGACATTTGAAGGCTGGCAGTTACATTATGAAGTAGCTGTTGGTATCCGTGATCGGGATCCTTTTAAAGCTTCGGAAGCCATGCGCACCCTTATTGAGGCTTCCGCTGCGCGTTATTTACCTTTTTTAGCTACTCAACAAAAAATAACTGAATAAAAGTTAATAACCACCAATTAGATAGTACCTCATTATTGGTATTGAAATAATAATTTGCAAATATCAGCGCGTTCTTATGTGACGCGAATTGATTTGTGATGTGATTGTATTTAAAAAATATCGAGAAGAGGAATATTACCGTGAAACGTGTATTAATCAACAAACCCATTCATGAAGATGCAATCAAGCTGCTTACCTCGGAAGTTGAAGTGCTTACCCCATTTCAGGCTTCCACTCAAGAGATTCTCACAATGCTGCCGGATGTTCAAGGTGTGGTTTTGTGCGCAGGATTGAAGATGGATGCAGCCATTATTGCCAATGCAAGATCGTTGGAAGTGATTGGCCGGCACGGCGCTGGACTGGATATTGTTGATGTGGATAGCGCGACAGCGAATGGCATCCCTGTGGTTTTTACCCCTTTGGGACCGACCGAATCGACGGCGGAACATGCATTTCTGTTGATGATGGCTGTCGCGCGCAAGTTGACTTTTCTCGATCGATCATTAAGAGCTGGTGATTTTAACGTACGCGATCGAGTGGTGGGGACAGAACTCCAGGGGAAAAAAGTGGGTGTGGTTGGATTTGGCAACATTGGCATGCGCTTTGCCGATATGTGTAGAAGCGCGCTGCAAATGGAAATCTTTGCTTACGATCCTTATCTTGACCCTGAAAAAATTAATCAATGGGGGGCAACCAGTCAGGCAAGCGTGGTTGAAATGGCAAAGCAGGTAGATTTCCTGTCTTTGCATATTCCAGCCACAACCGAAACACATCATCTGGTTGACGCGCACGTTTTGGAAGCGCTTGGGAAGAAGGGGTTCTTAATCAACTGTGCCCGCGGTCCAGTGGTAGATGAGAGAGCATTACTGTGTGCGCTTCAGCAAAACAAAATCGGGGGGGCTGCACTGGATGTTTTTGATCCCGAGCCACCGGCGGTGGATAATCCTCTTTTCAAATTGGATAATGTTGTCGTGACACCTCATCTGGCAAGTTTTACCGAAGAGGGACGCAGACGGATGGGTATGATGGTCGCAGAGGATGTTATGCGCGTTTTGCGAGGAGAGGCCCCTCTTTATCTGGCAAATCCAGAAGTCCATACGAAGTAATTATTAATTCCTCAAGGAGATGAATTCATGAAACCCAACCCCATACGCGAACGTTGTTTAAAAGGCGAAACAGTTTATGGAACAATGATCCAAGATGTGCGTACCACTGCGATTGGACAAATTATGGCTCAAGCCGGCGTGGACTTCCTGTTTTTTGACATGGAACACGGTCCATTTGATATTAGCGCGATTGCTGACATGGTAAAGGTCACGCGGTTGACTTCGGTAACTCCTTTTGTAAGGGTTCCCAATGATCAATATCACTTGATGGCGCGGGTTTTGGATGCCGGTGCGCGCGGAATTATGATTCCGCGAATTGAGACCCGTCAACAAGTGGAGGATATTGTTTCCAATACACATTATCCTCCCGTTGGTGTGCGCGGCTGCTCGGTGGATAAGGGACATAACGATTTCGAACCACAAAAAATGTGGGAATTCACTGAACAGGCCAACCAGGAAAACATGATCATTTTGCAAATTGAACGAGCAAAAGCGATCGAAAATATTGACGACCTGCTTTCGGTTGAGGGTGTTGACGCAGCGATTTTGGGCCCCAATGACCTTGCGTTAAGTATGGGTGTGCACGAAAAAGACGAACTTGCCGCGCTTGAACCAGCCATTCAATCTGTGTTGGATTCAGCCAGGCGTCACAATATTCCCTGCGGCATTCATGTGGGCAATATTGATTGGCTAATCGAGTGGGCAAAACGCGGCATGCAACTGATCACATATTCCAACGATATTGTATTCTTGCGAAACGGAGCCGCAACAGGGATTAAGAAAATAAAAGAAGGCATCAATCAGGCTTAATTGTATTCAAAACCTCTAGCAGAAGGAGTACTACCAATGGAAAAAATGCTTATCAAACACGCTCTCATTGTGACCATGGATTCGGAAGACCGAATTATCCGTGACGGCACAATTTATGTGGAAGACAATTTGATCAAAGAAATTGGCCCAGGTTCGGCTATTCCAGATAAACCCGGCGCAAAAGTGATCGATGCCAGTGGAAAAATAATCATACCCGGCATGATCAGCTGTCACAATCATCTCTACAGCGCCGTGGTGCGCAGCATCCCATATTCTGGATTTGAATCTCCGGATTTCTCCTTTGTATCTTGGATGGACCGTTTCTGGTTGCCGCTGTTGGAAGATCGCGTGGATCAGAACATTATGTATGCTGGCACACGTGCCAATGTGGCTGATCATATTCGGAGTGGTATTACCTGCACAACTGACACTGCTGAAGGATCATATGCTTTGCCTGGAGCATTGGATGCAGTTGATAAAGCATGTATGGAAACCGGAATCCGCGCGGTGTTATCGTTTGAAACAACCGGAAGGATCAGTGAAGAAAATGCCGCCATGGGCTTGCAGGAAAATGTTAACCTGGTGAAAAAATGCCGCAGCCGCGATTACGATCGGATTTCAGCCCGGATTGGTGTCCATACAACTTATACCTGCCCAACCGAACTTTTGCAGGAAGTTCGCAAAACGGCTGATGAACTCGGTGTTGGTTATATGGCGCACCACCTGGATGACCGCTGGCATCATTTTGACACCTGCCGCCGCTTTGGCAAACGTCCCACGCGCTATCTGGAAGATATTGGCTTTTTAAGCCCCAACCTGATTCTGTTCCACTGCAGTTATATTGATCAATGGCAGGATCCTGAAATTTTCAAACGCAACGATGTCAAGGTGGCGCACAATGCCGAATCCAATGCGATCTTCTCATTTTGGCCCGATATGATGCATTTGTTGGAAGCCGGTGTAACGATTGGCCTGGGAACAGATGGACAGACTTTCAACTATTTCGAAGTCATGCGCACCGCTCAAATGATTCATCGCATTAAGTATGAAAACCCTGAATTGTTCAAGGATGATCTGGTTTTGCGTATGGCCACGATTGAAGCGGCCAAAGTGCTTCAAATGCAAGATTCGATTGGATCATTGGAAGCCGGCAAAAAAGCTGACATTCTCATTTTGAATGATCGTTCAACCGTGCCGGTATTTGAAGTGAATGTCAAAAACTACATTGTGAATACTTGTGAACGGGCAGACGTGAACACCGTGATCATTGATGGCGAAGTGATTTTGGAAAATGGGATTTTTATCAAGTTTGACGAGAAAGAAGTCCAGGAAAAATCAAAAGAAGAAGCGGTCAGGCTCTGGAAAGTTAATGATTGGCCTCTGCCATAATTTTTTATGGTCGAGATGTAATCAACACATCCTAAATTAGAAAGGAGGCCGGGAGT
Source organism: uncultured Anaerolineaceae bacterium (assembly GCA_964580315.1). Classification (GTDB taxonomy): domain Bacteria; phylum Chloroflexota; class Anaerolineae; order Anaerolineales; family Anaerolineaceae; genus CAZOKH01. Next base: position 18,724 of record CAZOKH010000026.1, read on the forward strand.
TCTGAAGCGAAGACAAAAGTAGTTTGTTTTGAAGACAAAAAGCTGGAAAACGTGCGTCTCAATGGTAATTCAATTCGGAGGAAAAAAGATGAAACGGCTGTACATGTTGTTGACTGTCCTGATTATATTAGTGCTAAGCATGAGTGCTTGTGCACCAGCGACACCTGCCGCTCCGGCAGAAGAAGCTGCTCCGGCGGAAGAAGCTGCCCCTGCAGAAGAAGCCGCTCCGGCGGAGGAAGCTGCCCCGGCAGAAGAGGCTGCTCCTGCTGAAGAAGCTGCTCCAGCAGAGCCAGCAGAAATGCCAAAGATTGTTCTTGTGCCGGCTGGCCGGGTGGGAACGGAAGGTTTCATGTTCCTTGCCGGTCAAGGATACAAGAAAGCCGCAGCAGATTTTGGCTTTGAAGAGAGTATTCTTGAGAGCGAAGTGGCTGAAGAATGGGAACGCAACGTACGCACGGCTGCCCAGGATGGAGCAGATCTAATCGTTGGCGTTGGCTCGACCATGCAGGATGCAGTGGCAAATGTGGCCCCCGATTTCCCGGATACTGAATTTGCCCTGGTTGATTCTTATACCGGCGGAGACAATGTGGTTGGTTTGATTTCGCAGGAACAGGAAGGCACTTTCCTGGCGGGGGCTTTGGCTGCCATGATGACCACCCATACTGAATTGGAAGGAATGAATGAAGGCAAGGTAATTGGCTTTGTCGGCGGTATGGATATCCCGGTCATTCATCGCTTCCTGGGTGGTTTACAACAGGGTGCTGCCTATATTGATCCCGAAGTCAAAATTGAAGTGGCTTATGTTGGCTCCTTCCGTGATCCGGCCAAAGCCAAAGAGTTAGCACTGGCAATGATTGAGAACCAGGGTGTTGACATTGTCTATTCTGTGGCCAGTTCATTCGGTGATGCCGGTACTTTTGAAGCCGTCAAAGAAAAAGGCGTTTATGGAATTGGCAGCGACGTGGATTGGGACTCCCAGGTGCCAGGAAGTATTCTTACATCCGTTCTAAAGCATACCGATAAAGCCGTCTATGATGCCATTGACCGTTACATTAAGGGAGAATTTGCAGCAGGCGAATTTTCCTACGGCGTTGCTGACGGTGTAATGGATATCACTGACATGTCAGTTATGGGCGACAAGATCCCGGCTGATGTTCGAGAAAAATTGGATGAGATCAAAGCCAAAATCACCAGTGGTGAAATTAAAGTCGAGCGTCCAGCCAATTAAAAATTGCCTCTCTGCAAATATCTGGTGCTGATTGTAATTTCACACCAAAGTGCGATAGTCGCCGGGGGGACTGATTTATTTCAGATCCCCCCACTTTTTCAAATGCAGGCATCAAAACCAAATAAATTTTAACAATCACGAATTAAGTCTTTCATAGGATGGTGATTAGAAATGACCGAAGCGATTGCTGTAAAAGAGATCACCAAACGTTTTCCCGGTGTACTGGCAAATGACAGGGTTTCTTTTTCGGTGCAGCAGGGAGAGATCCGCGCCATTGTCGGTGAAAATGGTGCGGGCAAAACGACATTGATGAATATGTTATATGGTCTCTATCATCCTGATTCTGGTCAAATTTTCATCAAAGGCAAAGAAGTCAAAATCCAGAATACAAACACAGCCATACAAATGGGAATTGGCATGGTGCATCAGCATTTTAAAGTTGTTCCTTCCTTTACCCTGGCGCAAAATATTGTGTTGGGAATAGAACCAAGAACTGGCATATTAATTAATGAAGAAAAACTAATCAAATCGGTGCAAGAGATTTCTGAAAAGTATGGACTTTCCGTGGATGTCAACAAACTAGCTCAAGATGCATCTGTAGGAGAACAACAACGGGCAGAAATCTTAAAGGCGCTTTACCGTGGTGCTGATATTCTCATTTTGGATGAGCCCACGGCTGTTTTGACAGATATGGAAACAGAAGATTTGTTTGTGATGCTGCGAGGTTTGGCGAAAAGCGGAAAAACAATTTTATTCATCAGCCATAAACTGCGTGAAGTTATAGCCATATCTGACTATACAACGGTCATGCGTCAGGGAAAGGTAGTTGGCTCGGTAAAAACATCTGAAACCGATATTTGCAAATTGGCTGAAATGATGGTGGGGCGAGAAACCGTTGAGGGGCGCATGCGAAATACCCCCACCAAAGTTGGTGATGTTGTCCTGGAATTGAAAAAAATTAACGTTCTCGATTCGAGAGATATCCTAACCGTACGCGATGTTGATTTAAAACTGCACAGTGGTGAGGTGCTGGGTGTCGCAGGGGTTGATGGGAACGGCCAGGAGGAACTGATCGAAGCGATCATGGGACTACGTCCTATTGTCAGTGGCGAAATCTTGGTCAATGGTGTAAATATCGCGTCCAGCACGAACCGCCAAATACGAGAATCTGGAGTTGCTTACATCCCATCTGACCGAAATCGAGCCGGGGTGGCTGTTGAAGCAAATGTTTGGGAAAATTTGATTGCTGGAGAATATTATCAATCAGCATTTTCTGGTTTCCTAAACTTGGATACACAGAAAATTTTTAATAACGCATTCAATCTCATAGAACGTTTCCAGATTTCAACTCCGGGAATTAAAACCCAGACAGGAAATCTATCTGGTGGAAATGTTCAACGTTTGATTGTGGGACGAGAATTGGGTTCGAATAAAGCATCGGTTGTGATTGCCTCTCAGCCCACTCGTGGAATTGATATCGCCGGCACGGAAGCAATTCGAAAAACATTGCTGGAATATGCTGATCGTGGAGCTGGAGTCTTATTAATCTCGGCAGATCTGGACGAAATTCTTGCATTGAGCGACCGGGTTGTTGTGTTGTATCGAGGAAAACACCTGGATGCTGGACAAGTAAATGATGATATTCGTATCCAAGTAGGACATTTGATGGCTGGAGGCGAAGGAGCATGCCCGGTATAAAGAACAACATTGACAGTACTCCTTTTAAAAATCGTGTGAAGGTAATTTTGTCAGAAACGATCACCCAGGTTGCCAATTACACGATCATTTTGGTTCTTTCACTACTGGTAGGCGCATTGGTTATCTACCTGACAGGAAAAGATCCAATTACTTCTTATCAGGCATTATGGAAAGGGGCGTTCGGAAACTGGTACAAAGTAACGGATACGTTGGATCGAGCGACCATATTAATCTTTAGTGGTCTGGCTGCCGCGGTTGCATTTCGTACCAGTATTTTCAACCTTGGTTTGGAAGGGCAACTCTACATTGGCGCTTTTGCCGCAGCCCTGGTTGGATTCAGTGTTAAAGGACTTCCTCGCGGCATCCATATTCCATTATGTTTCCTTGCCGGTGCTGTGGCGGGCGGGTTGTGGTCTCTCCCCCCAATCCTATTTAAGTTGAAGTGGAAAGTGCCGGTTATGGTGCCGACTTTAATGTTGAATTACCTGGGTATTCTCTTTACCTCTTACCTGATTGCATTTCCATTCAAAGATCCAACCGCGCCCATGGCGGGATCACCGGTTTTGGAAGCCTCTGCCAGACTCCCCAAAATTTTACAGGGACATACCATAAATATTGGTTTCCCCCTGGCGTTGCTGGCAGTGTTTCTGGTTTACTGGTTTCTCTTTCGCACAAAGGTTGGCTATGAATTACGCATGGTGGGATTTAACTCCAGTTTTGCCGCCTCAACCGGTTTGCCAGTCAATCGCAGTTCGCTGTTGGCAATGACATTAAGCGGCGCACTGGTGGGGTTGGGTGGTTCCATTGTTGTGATGGGATTCTTTGGCAGGTTTTTGGGAGGGTTTTCCAGTGGATATGGTTGGGATGGGATGATGATTTCACTTCTGGCCCAAAATCATCCTCTGGGTGTGCTTCCTGCTTCCATTTTTTATGCAGCGCTTGCAAATGGTGCATTAACCATGCAGTCTGCGACCGGGGTTCCTCAGACGGTGGTGGTAATGGTTAAAGGTACCATCATGTTCTTTGTAACCGTTCAAATCTTTTCTTCGGCTATTCGTGGGAGATTCCAAAAATGGACTTCGACCTTAGCAAAATAATTACGCTTTCATTATTTGCAGCAACATTGCGGATGACAACGCCCATATTGTTTGCCACACTTGGCGGTATTTTTTCATCGCACACGGGAATCTTCCATGTGGGATTGGAGGGGTTGATGGATATCGCCGCTTTTTTTGCGGTTGTGGGCAGCGTACAAACGGGCAGTCCGTGGGGAGGGCTATTGTATGCCATTGTTGCCTGCCTGGTGGCCAGCCTGGTTTTTGCGTTTGTGCATTTGGAATTGAAAGCCAATGAAATTATTGTTGGGTTGGCATTGAATATCTTCGCGACTGGAATGACCAATTTTTTGCTGGTGGCGGTATTAGGCTCCACAGGTTATTATCAGTCCCCATTAATAAAAGGGTTTTCGACCGTAGACATTCCCATTATTAAAAATATCCCGATACTGAGTGAATTGTTTAGTGGTCATTTCCCGCTGGTCTATATTTCCTTTTTATTTGTATTGTTGGTTTATCTGTTTCTGTACCGGACGCCGCTGGGTTTTCATTTACGCGCTGTGGGAGAAAAAGTGGCTGCTGCAGAGTCGGTGGGGATTAGCCCCAAGAAAATTAAATATCTGGGACTGATGATTTGCGGCGTTTTGTGTGCCATGGGTGGAACTTTTCTCTCGCTATCTTACCTGAATCTTTTCTCGGAAGGTATTACGGCTGGAAGAGGCTGGGTGGCGCTGGCCGCCATCAATTTTGGTGAAATGAAGCCCTTACGCAGTTTGATTGCCTGTTTGATATTTGGCTTCGCCGATGCTCTGGCTTTGAGGTTGCAGCAATTTGGTTTGCCCTCACAAATTGTTCTTATGTTGCCTTATGCCTCTACCCTGATTGTTTTAATAGCATCTGCCATTCAATATGAAGCTAAAAAATCCAGTGTTAAAAAGCAAAAAAGTCTTTCCGAGTCGGCAAAGATTAGCGCTTAAAGGATTATTGTTTGACAGGACTGAATGACCAGACCCTTGCAAAGAGGAGATGACCTGATGAAAGTCGTTGTGCTGGGTGCCGGTGGTTGGGGAGCCTTGGTAGGGGCATATCTATCAAAAGCAGGCGCTGATGTAACGCTGCTTTTCAGGCGGCAAGCCCATGTGGATGAGATCCAGAAGAACGGCGGATTGATTATTCAGAGTGCTGATTCTGAATCGCTTGTCCGGGTAAGCGCAACAACTGAACCGGACAAGTTAACAGAAACCGAGTTGTTGATTGTGGCAGTTAAGAATCATGATACAGAAGCCGCATTGCAAAGTGTGCAGCATATGAAAGTAAAAGCTGTGGCTTCAGTTCAAAATGGGCTGGGGCACGGCGATCGTTTTCGTGCTTATTACCCTGACCAGGAGATTTTGCGCATGGTCAGCCGGGTGGCTGGTTCATTGCTTAATTATGGCAGGGTGCAGCGGGGAGACAAGGATTTTCCAACCTGGGTTGGCAACCCGTTTAGAGGCATCACTCCCCTGGCAAAGGATGTGACCGATCTATTCAATGCCAGCGGTTTGCCGTGCGAAGCGACGGATGATATCGAGGGCGTCGAATGGTGCAAGGTGATCTGGTGGACGCCGTCATCCATTTCTGCGGTTTTAACCCGACTGCCGCAAACCGAGGTCATGCAAACCCCTGAATTTGCTTACCTGATGGTAATGATGACCCGAGATATGGTTAAGGTTGCCCGAAAACTGGGGGTGAATGTAAAAGACTATGAAACCATTGAAGTGATGGATCGTTGTGATGGAAGTATTGAAGAAGCAATTCAGAATGTGATCAAGCATGGACGTGAATGGGAAGAACGCGGAGGAAATGGATATAAACAGGCGATGCTGCTGGATGTGGAGCGGGAGCGGCGTACCGAAATAGAGGATACCGCAGGGTATATTTGGAAATTGGCACAGCAGCATGAAATTGAAGCACCCTATTTAGATTTTGGATATCAGCTTGTGCGCGGATTTGACCAGAGGTTGAGATGATTGTTGATGCGCATGTGCATGTGTGGGTGCAAAATCCTGCGCAATATCCGTGGCAACCAATCGGCGGATATATTCCTGAGTCAGAAGCACCGGTTGAAAAATTGTTGTCCATTATGGATGCAAATGGCGTGGATGGTGCCGTTCTGGTTCAGCCTACTCCTTACGGTTGGGATAATCGCTATCTTTTAGATTGTGCTAGAAATTATCCCGATCGATTCCGCAGTGTGTGCCTGGTTGATCCATATTCTGAAATGGGAAGCAGGTCGCTGCAAGCCCTTGTTGAGAATCATCAAGCCCAGGGAATTCGTATTAATTGGAATTTGAAACCAGCGGCTGAATGGCAAAACAATACACACCACGCGGTTTTGTGGGAAACTGCCAGTAAATTAAACATCCCCATTTGTTTACAAATGACATCAGAAATGACTGATCTTTTGCGGGATTTTGCGGGCAGGTTTTCAAAGGTTAATATTGTGATTGATCATCTGGGAAGGCCAAAGCAGGCAGTCCGGCCAACCGATCCTGATTTTGTTGATTTTCTAAACTTATCCCAATTTCCGAATCTTTATGTTAAGTTATCGGGCTTGTATTACTACAGCAGTCAAAGTGCAGCACCCTATCAAGATGTTTTGCCATTGGTGCAGGCGGTTTTCCGTCAATATGGGGCGCAACGCTGTTTGTGGGGTTCTGATTTTCCCTTTATTGAAGAGCGTTGGTCTTATGCGGCTATGTTGGAAGCCGTGAAGAATGATTGGAGCATGACGGCTGCCGAGCTGAATTGGGTGCTGGGCGGCACAGCTTACAGTCTGTGGTGGTCATGAAAGACTTGTTTTTGCGCATGGAAGGTTGAAATGAAAACCTGGATACGAAATGGTCAGATATGGAGCGAAGGACAAATACGCAGTCTTGATCTTGTTGTTTCAATGGAAGGCAAGATTGAGTCGATACGCAGCACGAATGAACCGGTGGAGAATTTTTCGGGTGAAATTATTGATGCAAATGGGATGTTGATTTTACCCGGTGCAGTGGACGTTCACGCCCATATCCAAGACGGCGCAGAAACATTTTATTACGGCTCGTGCGCGGCAGCGCGCGGCGGTGTAACCACTGTGATTGATATGCCGCCATTCCAGTCGGTCATTGACCGCAAGACAACTTTGAAGCGAAAAAAGTGGGGTGAACAGGAATGCGTAACCGATTTTGGCTTGACCGGCGGAATTGTGACTGCTCCATCTGATTTGGATTGTTTTAATGAACTGGTTGAGTCTGGGGTCGCTCAAGTCAAAATATTTATGTTGATGAAACCGCCGACTCAATTTATTTGGGACGCAGTGAAAAAAGCTGCTCAGACGGGCATGCGCCTTACGGTTCATATGGAGGAACCCGCGTGTCTGAGCGAAGTAAATTGGGATGACCCGATGGGGTTTGTAAGAGCCAATCCACCTGAGGCTGAAAATGTGGCAGTGGCGCAATTGTTGGAAATGGCACACGCAGCCGGGGCATCCATTCATGTTTGCCATGTTTCTTCGGCGCGCACGGTTGACTTGATTGCTGCTCACAAGGCATGGGGCACACAGGTTACCGCTGAGACTGCTCCTCAATACTTATTTTTAAATGAAGAAGCGTATCTGACTCAGGGAAATCGGGTGATTGCAACGCCGGTTTTGCGAAAGCAGGAAGACAATTTGAAACTATGGCAGGCACTGCAGGATGGTGTTTTGGATTGTGTCATAACGGATCATTTTTTAGGCGCGCTTCCAGACCCGGCAAGCCCCAGACAGGAATTAAGAGACGCCGAGCCAGGCATTCCAGGGTTGGAGGTGGTGTATCCATTGATGCTGGATGCTGCGTTGTATGGAGGGCGATTAAGCCTTGATCGGCTGGTTCAGGTAATGGCAACCCGCCCGGCGCAATTGATGAAGATTGACGACCGCAAAGGACGGATTGCAGTTGGATTGGATGCAGATCTTGTGTTTTTCGAGACGAATGCTGAATGGAAAATTGCTGTCGATGGCTGGCAGGGTTCCCGGATTTCCGTTTTGCCTTATGAGGGATGGGTGCTGGGTGCATCGAATCACAGGACAATGGTGCGAGGCAAAACCGTTTGGGATGGAGAAAAAATTGTGGCGGAAAAGGGTTGGGGCCGGTTTTGTGGGGCGCGGATTGTTTGAAAATATTTGTGGTGGTTAGTAATCATGCAGATAAAAAATTATCAAAAATTGGAGGTAGGAAATGATTGATCTATTAATAAAAAACGGCGCAGTTATCACCATGGACGGCGACCGCAAAGTTATTGAGAATTGCGATGTGGCAATTGATGACGGCAAGATAGTGGAAATTGGTACGAACTTGTCTTATGAAGCGAAAAAAATACTGGCGGCAGACGGCTGCGTGGTGTGCCCGGGTTTTATTAATGGACATTCTCATGTTTACCAGTCATTAATTGAAGGTCTGGGGTATGACATGCATTTTGACCCCTGGAACTGGCGTTTCCTTTTTCCGGTGGTTTCCAAAGTAACACCAGAGAATGCGCAGGCTGGAGCTTCACTGGCAGCCCTGGAATTGATTAAAAACGGCGTTACCACCATTTCAGATCACTGGTATCTGCACACCAATATGGATAATATCAACCGGGTGACCGAGGTGTTTGACCGGTCTGGCCTGCGGGCGCAAATGGTGTTCGGCCTTCTGGATCAAACCTTCGCTGGCGAGAGGATAGATTCGGAATATATGACGATGATCCAATCGGAAGATTTGCTGGTGAATGCAGCCCGAAATTATCATAAAGAATGGCATGGGAAGCGCAGAACAACGGTGGCGCTGGGGCCGGGCTCTACTGAAGATATCAGCGAAAGCCTGATGATCAAGACGGTGCAGTTGGCGAAAGAGTTGGACATCAATGTCAGCACACATGTAGCTGGCTGGATTGAGATTAATTCATTCACCATTCGCCAATTTGGCGAACGGGATCTTGAGCATTTTCACAGCCTGGGGCTGACTGGTCCGCGCGGTGTTATGTTCCACGCAGTATGGTTGTCAGACCGGGAGATTGAGATCATTGCCGCCACTGACACCAAAGTTGTGCATTGCCCGGTTGCCAATGCTTATCTTGGATATGGCATTGCAAAGATCAGCCACATGTTGAGCCGAGGCATTACGATTGGCTTGGGTACTGACGGGGCTGCCAGTTATACCTATGATATGTTGGAAGTAGCCCGAACTGCCGCCATTTTGCAAAAAGCCACAAATTTGGATGCGGAGGCGATTACTGCAGAACAAACTATGGAAATGCTTACGACCAGCGGCGCCAGGGTTTTGGGGTTGCAAAATGAAATTGGATCATTGGAAGTTGGGAAAAAAGCAGATGTAATTGTGGTGGATTTTAAAGCTCCCCACCTGATGCCGGTAGGACGGTGGCTGCCCAAATTGATTTACAGCGCTCGCGGCAGTGATGTCATTCATACCATTGTGGAGGGGCAGATCTTAATGGAAGATCGCAGAGTGTTGACAATGGATGAATCAAAAGTGATGGAAGAAGCGTTGGAAAATCGCGAAGACCTGGTGAAGCGAGCCGGGCAAGAAACGCGCGATTTGTTGTCTATGCCGTGGCCCAAGTCTGGCCCCGCCTGGCGCTCAATCGTAAAATAATGCGTATAGTGAATTGCATTAGCGGAGGATGGATGACAGACAAAAAAATTGAGTTTGTTGTTAACGGGATAACGCAGGTTGCTAATGAATCTTTCAAAGATTGGGCGCTGCTGCGCTATTTACGCGAGGTTTTAAATCTGACGGGCACCAAGCAGGGCTGTGACAACGAGGGTACCTGTGGTTTATGCAAAGTGATCATTGATGGCAAGGCGCGTTTCGCATGCCGCACAAAAGTTGGCAGCCTGGATGGGGCGCACGTGGAAACCATCGAGAACCTGGTTGTTAACGGGCAGCCTCCACATCCATTGATTCAGACGGTTATTCAAGACGGCATTTTTCAATGCGGTTTTTGCGCCCCTGGGGCAATAATGACCGCCAAGGCTCTCCTGGATCAAACATTAGAACCGACTGATGCAGAGATTGAACGGGCGCTTTCCAGTATTCTGTGCCGATGCGCCGGTTTGAACCGCATGGATCAATCTATTAAACGGGCGGCTGCCATTTTGCGAGGCGATGAAGAAAGCACATGGACCAGTGAAGACACGGCAAACGAGGCTGTGATGCTGGAAAAAGTAACCGGCAAGCTGGTGTTTACGGATGATCTGAAATTCCCCGGCATGTTGTATGCCAGCGCTTTAAGGGCAAATGTTCCGCATGCACGGGTCAAGGGTCTGGATGTGCGTGATGCTCAAAAAATGCCGGGGATTGTGAAAGTTTTAACCTCCAAAGATATTCCTGGAAAGAATTTGTTTGGCCCCATCTTGATGGATCAACCCATCTTTTGCGATGAGCAAAATGATGTGCGCTACGTTGGTGATGCGCTGGCGCTGGTGGTTGGTGAATCTCCAGAGCAAGTGCAGGCTGCCCTGGAAAAGGTTAAAGTGGAATTGGAGCCATTGCCTGTGATTGGCACAATTGAAGAAGCGCTGGCTCCTGATGCTCCTGTTTTACATAAGCGTCTAGCAGAACAACATCCAGATATGCCTAATGTGTTAATTCATTTTCATACCAGTAAAGGCGATATCGAACAGGGCTTTCAAGAGGCCGAGATTATTTTAGAGGATGATTATTCTGTCCCCTTTATCGAACATGCCTATATGGAGCCAGAGTCCAGTATCAGTATGCCAGAGGAGCATGGCGTGGTGGTATATGCCGGAAGCCAGGGGCCAACTGATGACCGCCGTCAGATTGCATCAGCCCTGGGGCTTCCCGAGGAAAAAGTGCGGATAGCTCACATGTATATGGGGGGTGGATTTGGCGGAAAAGAGGATATTTCTACCCAGATCCATTCGGCGCTGGCTGCCATGCTCACCGGTAAACCAGTAAAGGTTAAATGGAGCCGTGAAGAATCCCTCAAAGTGAGTTACAAACGCCACGCAGCCAAACTGCATTATAAGTTTGGAGCCAAAAAAGATGGACGGATTGTGGCAGCAGACATAAACATTTATGGTGATACGGGAGCGTATGCTTCAGCGGGTGAAGCTGTGTTGTTTCGTATGTCGGCTTTTGCCTGCGGACCGTATGAAGTGCCGCATGTCAATGTTCACACCTACGCCGTGCATACCAACAACCCACCGTGTGGCGCTTTCAGGGGGTATGGCAGTCCACAGGTGGCATTTGCCGCGGAGATTCACTTACAGAAGATTATTGATCAATTAGGGTTGGACGCATTGCAGGTGCGTTTGCAAAATGCTTTGGATATTGGAAAAGCCACAATCACGGGTGATGTTTTGACCGAAGAAGTGGGCGTTGGGATCATCCAGTGCCTGCAAGCCGTGCAAAAGGCAGTGAAACAACTGCCCAAACCTGAATTGCAGCCGGGTGAGAAACTGGGAATCGGAATATCGGCTGCGTATAAAAATGTTGGGCTCGGCTCGAATATCCCTGACAACGCCGGAGCCAGGGTTTCGTTGGAAAAAGATGGCAAGTTCCTGATCCGGCATGGCGCAGCCGATATGGGGCAGGGATCAAACCAGGTCGTGGCGGTGATCGCCTCACGTGTGTTGGGTGTGCCAGTTCCCATGTTTCGTGTGCACACTGGTGATACGCGTTATGACCCCGAAGGTGGAATGACAACCGCTTCTCGTGCAACCTTTGTTTCAGGAAATGCTGCTCTAAAAGCTAGCGAAGGACTTCGAGACCTGTTGTGGAAAGCCGTTGCCGGTGAATACAATGTTCCGGTGGAAGAATTGGAAATCTGCAACGACGTATTCCGTAATACTCGTACAGGTCAGACATATATCAGTCTTAAGGAACTGGCGCAGGGGAGTGAAGAATTTGCATTTGAAGCTCATTACCAGGCGCCTCGCACGCAGCCCCCATCTGCTCACAGTGAGGCATATCCCGTGAAGTCTGAAGCTCCCTTGCATTTTGCCTATGATTTTGGCGCACAGGCGGTTCAATTGGCGGTAAATGTGAACAACGGGCATGTGCGCGTCATAAAATTGATTTCTGCCCAGGATGTAGGCCTGCCGCTCATCCGCCGCAATGTTATTGGTCAGATGGAAGGGGCGGCCGTGCAGGGGCTTGGTTATGCACTGACTGAGCAGTTTGAAGTGGAAAATGGCAATCCCAAATCATTACACTTGAAAGATATGGGTTTGTTGCGGTTTCGCAATATACCTGAAATTCAGACCATTATGGTGGAAGAGGCTCATCCAAAAGGGCCATTTGGCGCAAAAGGCATGGGAGAACTTGCGCTCTCGCCCACCGCGCCGGCAGTGGCGAATGCCATTCATGATGCTGTGGGAGTCTGGATCAATAGTCTTCCCATCACTCCCGAAAAAATCCTGGCTGCTTTGAAGCAAAGTGAATAGGAGAAAAAAATGAGATTAAAGGATAAGGTTGTTTTATTTGTTGGTGCAGGAGAGCATTTGGGACGCAGTGCACCATTGTTGTTTGCCCAGGAAGGCGCCAGGTTGGTGATTGTGGCTCGCCGGGAGAAAGTTTTGCAAGAAACTGCTGCCATGATTCGCGAAAAGGGCGGCGAGGTTGAAATTTGCGCCGGCAGTGCATCAAATAAGGATGACGTAGACCGAATGATCAAAGCCGCTGTTGATGCTTATGGTCATTTGGATGTGTTGTACAACAATATCGGCGGCGGGTGGGTTGAATTGGATAAAAAACTGCACGAGATTTCTGATGAGGCTTATGAGCGGATTGTATCCAGCAATCTAACATCGGTCTATAACACTTGCAAGGCCGCGGTTATTCAATTCTTAAAACAAGGTAATGGCGGTTGCATCTTGAATATTGTTGCATCCGAACACGTGCGCCGTATGGCAAATCCGTTGTATGCTTACACGAAGGCCGGCATGATTGAATTGTCGAAAAACATGGCAAATGATTACCTGGATGACAAAATTCGGGTCAATTGCCTGTTGCCAGGTTTGTTTGACTATAAACCTGTAACTGACCCAAATGTTTCTCCCATAGCGGTAAATTTGCTTCGACATCAACCAAAAAATGCCCGTCAGGGATATCCGGCTGATCTGGCGTATGCCGGGTTGTTCATGATTAGCGATGAAGCCAGCTTCATCAGCGGTCAGTGCCTGGCTGTTGATGGTGGGGATGACGTTAAATTACAAGACCTGGTATTGGATTAAACCTGATCGAAAAATCAAGAGAGAGGTTTTGCAATGGAAGAGATCATAAACCTGGTACAGCGTTCGCGGGCGGCACAGCAGAAGATTGAATTTTGGACACAGGAAAAAGTGGATGCAGCGGTGGCAGCGGTGGGCTGGCAGGCATACAAACATGCTGAAGAATGCGCCCGGATGGCATCTGAAGAAACTGAGATGGGGGTATTTAAAGATAAATTGCTGAAGCATCAGAAAAAAACTCTTGGGGCGCTGAGAGATTTGCACGGCTTAAAGACGGTGGGGTTGATTGAGGAAGACAGGGAAAAAGGTTTGCTGAAATATGCCAAACCGGCGGGGGTGCTGGGAGCCTTGACGCCGGTGACAAATGCCAGCGCGACCCTGCCCTGTTTGGCTTTGAATGTGTTGAAGACCCGCAATTCAATCATCTTTGCGCCTCATCCCAAAGCTAAAAAAACATGCGCTCTCACTTGCGAATTTATGCGCAAAGGTTTGAAACAGGTTGGCGCACCTGAAGACTTGATTCTGTGGATTGCAAACCCAAGCATTGAGTTGACCCAGGAATTGATGCGCCAGGTGGACCTGGTGGCGGCAACGGGGGGCGGGCCGATGGTGAAAGCTGCCTATTCGAGCGGCACACCGGCTTATGGCGTGGGCGCGGGAAACTCGGTGTGTATCGTGGATGAGACGGCAGATCTTGACGAGGCCGCGAAAAAGATATTCTTGAGTAAAACCTTTGACAACGCTACCTCCTGTTCAACAGAAAACTCGGCTGTGTTTCACGAATCAGTGTTCGCCACAATGGTCGAGAAACTCAAATCTCACGGGGGCTACCTGGTGAACGAGGAAGAGCGCGCCAAGCTGCAAAAAGGGATGTGGCCTGATGGTGTGCACTTGAATAAAGAGATTGTGGCGCAAAGCCCGCAAAAAATTGCTGACGTGGCTGGGTTGCAAGTGCCAGAAGGCACAACTTTTTATATGGTGATGGGAAAAAGTATTGGCCCGGAAGACCCATTCTCAAGAGAGAAATTATCTGTGGTGGTGACGTTGTGGAAATACCGTGAATTCGAAGAGGCAATAGCCTATGTGAACGACATCACGGAATATAACGGAAAGGGACACAGTTGCGGCATTCATACAACTAATGAAGAACATATCCGCATTTTAGGCGAAAATGCCAGGGTAAGCCGCATTATGGTAAATCAGCCGCAGTGCTTTGGCAACAGCGGCAACTATGACAATGGAATGCCGTTCACATTAACGCTGGGCTGCGGAACGTGGGGCGGAAATATCACCACTGAAAATGTGTACTGGAAACATTTTATCAATGTCACCTGGGTATCCAAACCCATACCGCCGGTGGTGCCAAATGAGGAAGTCATTTTTGGCAATCACTGGAAAAAATTCGGCAAGGAGTAATCCTCCAAATTTGTTTTTAATGGCGTGAATATTATGGATAACAGAGGGAAGGTAGTGTCGATGAATACAAATGCGTTTGAACAATTGCAACTCCAGTTTTCTCAATGGGAAAAAACAAAGGATCTCATAGACCAATTGCTCGATGTGATCATGAACTATCGGCAAAGCGGTCATCCTGGAGGGTCACGATCCAAGGTGCATGCACTGGTGAGCCTGATGTTAAGTGGTGTGATGCACTGGGATATTCGACATCCTGAAAAGCGTTTTGCTGATCGATTTATCCTGGCAGCGGGCCATACCGTGCCACTGGTTTATTGCGCACTGGCAGTTTTCAATGAAGCCTTGCGTATCAAGCATCAACAGACCGGTGATTCCCGTTACCAGGTTCCCAATTCTGCGGAGCGAGCCCTTTACTGGGAAGACCTGCTCGGATTCAGGCTGCGCGGGGGATTGTCTGGGCATGCCGAGATGGAGGGAAAAACTCTGTTTCTAAAATTCAACACCGGCCCATCGGGACACGGCAGCCCTGCCGCGGCCGGTGAGGCGCTGGCATTAAAGCGGGCCGGTGTGAAAGATGTGCGTGTTTTTATGATTGAGGGTGAAGCAGGCTTGACTCCCGGGGTGGTGCATGAAACCATGAATTCGGCCTGGGGATTGGGATTGGATAATCTTTACCTGCTGGTGGATTGGAATGATTTTGGGATTGATAATCATTGTGTCAGCGCTGTGGTTCCTGGAAAGCCAGCAGATTGGCTGGGCGCACATGGTTGGCGGGTTTTCGGCGCTGAAGATGGGAATGAATGGGCGTCGGTGACCCGGGCATTGCTGGATATGGTGCATGGTGAAAATTTGGATCATGTACCCAGTGTTGCCTGGCTGAAAACACGCAAAGGACGTGGCTACTTAAAATTTGATAACGCCTCGCATGGTGCTCCGCACGCCATGAATAGTGAAACATTCTGGGAGACAAAGCGTCCTTTCGCAGAAAAATATAACGCAACTTTTGTAAACTTTGGCGGGCAAGCGCCGAAAGACGCACAATCCTTGCGCGAAGAGTTTAGAGGCAACCTGAAGGCGGTTATGGATGTGCTGCATGCCGACCAGAACCTGGTGGATTACCTGGCTGATACACTGGTTGAGTTGGGTGAAAGCATACCGGATGAAAAAGCGTCTTATCGACTTTCAGATACCAAAAATCCCTTCAGCGATGAACGACTTTATGATTTTCGGAATTACCCGGAAACCTTGTTTGCTAAACCCGGTGAGCATGCTGCCAATCGTTCGGCGCTGGCAAAGTGGGGCGCCTGGGTGAACAGCTTCGGTGCTAAAAATTATGGCCAGCCGCTTTTTCTTGCCTGTTCTGCAGACCTGGCAGGTTCGACAAATATATCTGGTTTCGCTGAAAAATTCGATGATTTTCCGGGGTATGGCTGGTTTGAACGCTGCGGCGATTCGGAGGGAGTGCTGCTGCCGCAAGAAATAACCGAATTTGCCAATGCGGGAATCATGCTTGGCATGGCAGCGGTGAATTTTTCGCGAGACCCTGAAAAGGAATTCAGGGGATTCTGGGGGGCATGCTCCACTTATGGCTCATTTTCCTATTTGAAATATGGAATGTTCCGTTTGTTCAGCCAGATGGCCCAGGATTGCCAGTGGAAACTGGGCAAGGTGATCTGGGTGGCCGGACATTCGGGGCCAGAAACCGCGGATGACAGCCGCACCCATTTTGGGATATTTGCGCCCGGGGTAACGCAGTTGTTTCCAAAGGGCAGCATCGTCAATTTGCATCCATGGGAGCACAATGAAGTACCAGTTCTATTAGGTGCCGCGTTGAAATTGGACGTGCCAATAGTGGCGCTGCATCTAACCCGCCCGCCTGTGCTGATTCCGGATCGGGAAGCGCTGGGCATGCCCTCGCACTTTGAGGCCGCAAAGGGTGCTTATGTGGTGAGAGATTATGATGCGCAATTACCTAAGGGCGGTACGGTGATTGTTCAGGGCGCCAGTGCGATGGAAAACCTCTTAAATATCCTGCCTGAACTGGCGCTTCGCAGGTTGAATGTCAAGATCGTGTGCGCCACCAGTCCTCAGTTGTATCAATTACAAACCGAAGCGTACCGAAATAGTGTGCTGTCGCCGGCTGACTGTTTGGATTCAATGGTCATCACCACCCAGGCGCGCTGGTTGATGCATGATTGGATTTTTAATCCATTGGCTGAAGATTACGCATTATCAGCCGACTGGGATAACCGCTGGCGGACAGGCGGCAACCTGGAAGAGGTTCTTGATGAGGCGCATCTTTCTTCTCAACACATCCTCGCAGGCATTCAGCGTTTTGTTGAAAGTCGGACTGACCGGCTGAAAAGCATCCAAACAGGTTTGGAATCAATTATTTAAGAAATACTTACCTCCTCCACGAAGAATAATGGGATTTCCTGCCAGGGAAGTCCCATTATTCATATGTAAGCCTGCGCCGGGCAGCCCGCGCAACAACGTGTGTTTCAGTGTGCAGAGTCTCAGTGCCTGAGGTGGATTGGGGAAGTTTGTCATGATTGCAATAATTTTGAGAACCAGCAAAAATGTTATAGTATATCTATGAGTTCATTGCTGGCGATATCAAAAAATTTGAGGTGCATTATTCCATCCGCTCACCAATCTGGAGATAAAAGATGGAAATTGAAAAACCGTTTGATCATTCTGTAATTGGAAAGCATGCCTGTTTTATATATGAGGATGAGCTAGAGCACAGGACATTTGTGCCTGGTTTTTTGGGTGAGGGAATCCAAAACGGGGAAAAAATTCTGTATTTCTTTCACGAACACTCTCCTCAAGCGCTGATTGAAATTCTTGAGCAAGCGGGATTTAACGGTGAAACCCTGCAAACAGATGGTCGAGTGGAATTTCAAAAAGCATCAGAGTCCCTTATGACAGGGAACAAAGTTGATATCCAAAAATTTTTCACTTTTATAAAACAAAAAGTGCAACAAGCATCAAATGAGAAATTCGCCTCATTGCGTGTCCTTATTGAAATGGGTTGGGCGAAGGCAATTGAGGAAAGACCAGAAGAATTATTCCATTTGGAGTCACAACTCAATGATTTCTTCCAATCTCATGCGATCAATGGGCTTTGTCAATACCCGGGGCACAAATTTTCGGCCTTAACGCTGCTGGTTATTGCTGCTATTCACCCCCAACTGGTAATCGAAAATCGGCAGATCTCGAATCCTCTTTTTTTCTCTTCCAATGTTGCAGATACCAATCATAAAAAAACCGACCAAAATACTAAAAATTTTTTATCCAATATGAATTTCATGAATGAAATTCAACAATACCGGAGAGAAAACGATATTCGTGTGCAGCAAGACCAAACCAGTTTGAAAAGAAATGTTATTGAGATTTTTGAAAATTGCGGCCACAAAGACAATGAGCAGCAGCGACTAAAAGAAATCTACCATCTGATAATTGAATCGCTTACTGAATGTGTATTTGTCTTAGATTTTGACTGGCGATTTGGATTGATCAATGAAACTCTGGTGCGAACATTGGGAATCTCTCGAGAAAAAATAATCGGTACGTGCATAATTGACCTGTTTCCGGGAATTGAAGATTCTCCATTTTTGCGCACATTTCGACAGGTGATGACTACACGGAAAATGGATGTTGTGGATGGGAATTTTCAATTTCCAGATGGACACGCCGAATGGATTGAATTACAAGTCATACCTGTTTTACAGGGAATTCTCTGCATCGCTCGCAACAATTCCAGTCAAAAGATCGCGCAAGATGAATTGAATGCGGAACGCGAACTGCTTCAGATATGCCATTTTTGTAATACCATAGACGAGTTATTAAGTCGTTTAATTGAATTTCTTCGAAAGTATATTGGTTGTGAGGTTGTAAGTGTTCGTTTGCATCGAGACGTAGATTTTTCTTGCCATCAAAATTGTGAATCTCCCGCTGAATTTATCGAGGCAGTGAAATCAGTTTGCGAAAAGGATACCAATAGTGAAATCCTATACGATTCAGACAGCAATCCATTGTTGGAGAAACTGTATTGCCACAGCCTGTGCGGGGATGGGGATCTTGCCAAACCCTATTTCACTGCCAACGGCAGCTTTTGGACAAACAACATCACAGCGTTGTTAGATGAAAACGAAACTGATGGACAGGTGGGTATTCTCAACCGCTCAAAGGATGAAAAATATGAATCGGTAGCGTTTATTCCAATCCGTTCGCATGGTATCACGTATGGTTTATTGCAATTGTTGGACACGCATCCTGGAAAGTTTACAGCAAGGCAAATTGAACATCTGGAACATCTGATGAGTTATGTCTCATCAGAATTGGTAAATATCAAGACAAACCAGGAATTGAAAGAAAGTGAAGATCGTTATCACCGCTTAATAGATGCATCGCCAACTGCTGTCATCGTGATGCAAGGGGGTAAGTATATTTACGGCAACCCTGCGGGGCTAAAAATTCTGGGATACGACAACCTGGAAGAATTTAAAGGTGTCGATGTATTAAATAGCATCGATTCGGATTCCCGGGAACTGGTGTTGCAGCGATCGCAGAATATTGAACAGGGTTCTGCCAATCACCCTGTAGAACTGAAAATTATCCAAAAAAATGGACAGCTACTGTTTACGGAATCGGTTTCCACTCCCATCACATATAATGGAAAACCAGCAGCTTTGATCATTAGTAAAGATATTTCTACGCAAAAACTTGCGCAGCAAGTGCAGAAAGAGCAAGAAGAAATACTAAAAGCTATTCGACAGGCTCAGGCCAGTTATATCGCGGGCGAAAACACCCAAAAAACATTCAATAACATTCTCCAAACCATAATCGAGCTAACCGGCAGCCAGTATGGATTTTTGGATTCGGTTCACCTGGATGATGAGGGGAAAAAATACAAACGCAGCCTGGCGATTAGTAATATTTCATGGGATGAAAAGTCGCGTCAACTTTATCAGCAATTGATTGCAAACAACCTGGAATTTAGAAATATTAATAATCTCGCTAGCGCTCCCATATTAACAGGGCAAATGATTATTTCGAATGCCCCTGCGAAAGACCCCCAATCGGGTGGTTTACCCAAAGGACATCCTGTGATCTCGTCTTTTATGGGAATTCCAATGTTCTTTGGCGGCCGAATGGTCGGGGTACTGGGAATGGCAAACCGCCCCCAAGGTTATGATGAAACAATTGCCGATCGTTTAGCTCCTCTCATTGCCTCCTGTGCTGGAATTATTGATGCAATTCAGAAAGATGAAACTCGTCAAAAAGATCAGATAAGTTTGAAAGAAAGTGAAGAACTCTTTCGCCATTCATTTGATCACTCGCCTGTGGGCACAGCGCTTCTAAATCCAAATTTTCAGTTTGTGCGCTGCAACCAGGCTTTATGTGATTTTCTTGGATATAAAGCGGATGAATTAATTGGCAAAACCTTTCTGGATGTAACGCATGAGGACGATAAGCAAATTGGCATTCCCCAGTTAAGGGCTATGCTGGCTGGCAGCCTGGAGAGCACCAGTTTCCAGAAACGCTATATTCGCAAAGACGGCGGCACGGTTTGGGGAGAAATATCCATAACCCTAACCCGGGATAATGGTGGCGCCCCCCAATATTTTCTTCCCATTATAAAAGATATTACTGATCGAAAAATTATGGAAGAGAAAATTAATGCTTCACTGGAGGAGAAAAAAGTTCTGCTTCGTGAAATTCATCATCGCGTTAAGAATAATCTGGCTGCAATTCTGGGGCTAATTGAAATGGAACGCCACAACAGCACCAGTTCAGATTATATTTCCTTATCGAAAGAACTGGCAAACCGAATCCTTTCGATGGCAATCATTCATGAACAATTATATATATCTGAAAGTCTTTCCAGGATTAATTTTCAAGATTATTTAGAGACGTTTATTGCTCATTTGAATTCTACCTACCATCCATCCTACCCTGTAAAAATTTTGATAAATGCAAAAGGAATCGAACTTGACCTTGATTTGGCAGTTCCCTGTGCATTAATTATTAACGAGATGGTAACAAATTCCTTGAAATATGCTTTTCCACAGGGTAAACCCGGCGTATTTGGAGAACAAGACTGCGTGATCAGTGTTTCATTTAAAATGATTGATTCTGTTAATGAAATAACCTGCACTGACAATGGAGTAGGTATTCCGAATGATTTGAACTGGAGGGAAGCAAAAAGCATGGGGCTTCGCCTGATTAGAATGCTGGGTGAACATCAGCTTGGTGGTACTCTCGAACTCGATCGTTCACATGGCACAAGCTTTAAATTAGTGTTTAAGAATAAAAATAGGTAATAGGGCTGATTTTATGAATAAGATAACCATTTTGCTGGTTGAAGACGATGCAATCCTTGCCATGAATTTGCACGAACAGCTTTTACGTCGAGGATACACGATGTTACAACCTGTTGCCAGCGGAGAAGAAGCCTTGCAAGTAGTTAGAAAGGAATCTCCTTCTCTTGTTCTCATGGATATTGAACTGGCAGGAAAGATGACTGGCATCACAACTGCTGAACAACTTGCAAAAGAGACAGATATTCCCGTTATTTTTCTAACTGGTTATTCGCAGGAGGCATTGATTCAGGAAGCAAAAGCCGCTGCGCCTTACGGCTACCTGGTAAAACCGATTCTCGAAAGAGAATTAATTGCTGTTATTGAGATGACCCTGCACCGTCACCAGCTTGATTTACAAATCAAACACAGTGAAGCACGTTACCGTGCCTTGATTGAACAGGCATCTGATGGAATTTTCATTGTTGACCCGTGGGGCAATTTTCTTGAAGTAAATACTGCCGGATGCAAGATGCTTGGATATGCGCGTGAAGAATTACTTAAACTGAATCTTCGCAATCTGTTGCCGCGAAAAAACTGGTTTGATATTCCTTCATATGTAAAAAGAATCAATCGGGGTGAAACAGTTTATTTTGAAAGTAAACTAATTTGCAAGAATGGTTCAATTCTTGATGTCGAAAATTGCGGCAAGATGTTGACGGACGGCAATTTTCAAGGCATTGTACGCGACATAACAGCCCGAAAAAAGGTGCAAGAATCTTTGAACATGCAATCAGCCGCTCTAAATGCCGCGGCTAATGCCATTGTTATTACCGATGTTAATGGCAACATTGAGTGGGCAAATCCTGCGTTTGCCACCTTAACTGGATATACATTGATCGAAGCCCAGGGGAAAAACCCG
The DNA here is from genome assembly GCA_964580315.1 of uncultured Anaerolineaceae bacterium. GTDB lineage: Bacteria > Chloroflexota > Anaerolineae > Anaerolineales > Anaerolineaceae > CAZOKH01. Next base: position 40,607 of record CAZOKH010000026.1, read on the forward strand.
CGCGAATTGGTTAAATCAGGCCAACATTCTCCCTTGTTCTACCAACAAATGTGGAATACCATCCTTTCCGGGCAAGTCTGGCGTGGAGAGATTGTTAACCGGCGAAAAGATGGCGCTTTCTATACCGAAGAAATGGCTATCACACCATTGATAGATGCAAATGGACAAATTTCACAATTCATCGCCATTAAGCAAGATATTTCTGCTCGAAAACAGGCTGAGGAAATCAGGAAACAGGCTGAAGAAAAATTTACCAGAGCCTTCCACACATCCCCTGATTCCATCAATATAAATCGTTTAAAAGATGGGCTTTATATTGACATTAATCAGGGATTTTCAACACTAACAGGTTACCTACCGAATGATGTGATTGGAAAAACTTCTCATGAAATTAATATCTGGGTTGAT
>CAZOKH010000027.1:0-39559 GCA_964580315.1 uncultured Anaerolineaceae bacterium
ACTTCCCTTCAGGACAGTGTTTGAAGCTCCCACCGTCAAAGAACTGGCAGAGCGGGTTGACCAGATAAAAAAGGGTGCTGAAGAAAAAGAGCAGATTGTTCTAAAGGCGGCCGACAAAGCAGAAAGCTATCCGTTGTCGTATGCCCAGGAAAGTCTGTGGTTGGTGAACCAGTTGGAGCCGGGAAACAATGTTTACAATGAGGCCAAAGCCTATCGCTTGAAAGGAAAATTGAATAAACAGGCGCTGGAGCAGGCGATCAATGCGTTGGTGCTGCGCCATGAAGCGCTGCGAACCAGGTTCGTGGTGGTAGATGGGCAGGTTTCCCAGGTGATCGAAAAAGAAATGAAGATCGAATTGGAAGAGCTCGATCTAAGCGGCTACCTGGATGAGGAGAAGCGGGAAGCTGCTGCCCAAAAATTTGCGCTGGAAGAAAAGCTGCGGCCTTTTAGCCTTGAAGAGGGGCCGCTTCTTCGAAGCAAGCTGCTGCTAATGAGCGAGGATGAAAGTATCCTGGTGCTGACAATCCATCACATTGTGATAGACGGCTGGTCGATGGGGGTGATAGACCGGGAACTGGGCCAGTTCTATTCGGCAGCACTCAAGGGCGCATCGGCTGACCTGCCCGCGCTGCCATACCAGTACGTGGACTATACGCTGTGGCAGCGGAAGTGGATGCAAGGCGAAAATCAGGCTAAACAAATGGCCTTCTGGAAAGAAAAACTGGCGGGGCTTGTGACGCTGGATTTGCCGACTGATCATCCGAAGAGCGCAAAGCAAACCAATAACGGCGCCATATTGTATTTTGATGTGCCGCCGGAGATCGCGGACAGCTTCAAAGAATTGTGCAAGCGGGAAGGGGTTACGCTCTACATGGGACTGCTGGCGGCGTTCAATGTTTTGCTGCACCGTTACAGCAGAGCCGTGGATATCACCGTGGGAACCGGCCTGGCCAATCGACGACAGGACGAAATTGAAGGCCTGATTGGTTATTTTGTCAATATGCTGGTGATGAGAAATAACCTGGAAGGCAACCCGCGATTTGTCGATTTGTTGAAAAAAGTCAAAGAAAGCACCCTGGAGGCATATGCCCACCAGGATTTGCCATTTACAAAGCTGGTGGAAGAGTTGCAGCCGGAACGGGAAAGCAACCGCAACCCGCTTTTCCAGGTGCTCTTTGAGCTTCAAAGCGCGCAAAAGTATCTGCTTGAGATGGAAGGCTTGCAATCCATTGAATGGTTTGTAGATACCACCACAGCCAAATTTGACCTGTCGCTGTTTATGGAAGAGTTTGGAGAGAACTTGCAGGGCAGCTTTGAATACAGCACCGATCTGTATGAGCGAGAGACCATTGAACGCATGGCAGGGCACCTGCTGGAGATTTTGCGGGGCATTTTGGGGAATGTTGAAGAGCGTATTGATCAACTGCCCTTGCTGACGGCAAAGGAACGCGAACAAATCTTGACGGAATGGAACCGGACTGAGGCAGATTATCCGCGTGAAAGCAGTGTGCATAAAGAATTTGAAAAATGCGTTGAAGACTATCCTGACAATGTGGCAGTAGTTTGCGGCAATGAACAGGTGAGTTACCAGGAATTGAACAAAAGAGCAAACCGCCTGGCGCGCTATCTGGTTGACCTGGGAATCAAAGAAGGCGATCTGGTTGGCATTTACATTGAGCGCTCAGTGGATATGATTGCTGGTTTGCTGGCAATTCTCAAGGCTGGCGGGGTGTATGTACCCCTGGAAGCGTCCTATCCAAAGGAACGACTGGTTTATATACTGGAAGATATCGAAGCCAGGATTGTCTTAACCCAGGAAAAAATGGCTCATAAGCTGCCGGGCGGATCAATTCAAAAAATTGTTTTGGATCGTGATGCAGAACGGATTGTTGGCTATGAAGCCGCAAATTTGAATATGTGCTCAAAACCTGACGATCTGGCTTACGTGATGTACACTTCGGGATCGACCGGATTGCCAAAGGGAGTGTGCGTGCCGCACCGCGGCATTGTCAGGCTGGTGAAGAACCAGAATTTCATTGAATATCGACCTGACGATGGATTTATTCAATTTTCCAACCTGGCTTTTGATCTTTCGACATTTGAAATCTGGGGGAGTTTGCTGAATGGCGGCAAGCTGGTTGTGATTCCAGGATTGCAGGCCACACTGGCGCAACTGGGAAATGAGATTCAAAAACAAAAAGTGTCAACCCTGTGGCTGACGGCTGGTTTATTCCACCAGATGGTCGAAGAGAACTTTGAGGGCCTGAGAGGGCTGAAGTACCTGGTTGCGGGCGGTGATGTGATATCTCCGAAACACGTACGCACCGTTTTGGAGAAAATGCCAGAATGTACCATGATCAACGGATATGGGCCAACGGAGAATACAACCTTCACAACCTGTTATGTGATGCATGGCCCTGAAGATGACTGGGTTTCTGTGCCCATTGGAAAACCACTGGCAAACACCACGGTTTATATCCTGGATGAGTATATGCAGCCGGTGCCGGTGGGGGTTATGGGAGAACTTTACACCGGCGGCGATGGATTGGCGCAGGGATACTGGCGGCGTCCTGAATTGACCGCTGAACGATTTGTGCCTGATCCATTCAGCGCCACAGACAGCGCGCGATTGTACCGAACTGGCGACTATGCACGCTATTTGCCCGACGGGCGTATAGAATTTTTGGGACGCATGGATTTTCAGGTTAAGATTCGCGGTTTTCGCGTGGAACTGGGAGAGATTGAAACTGCCCTGGAAGCCAATGAAAGTGTTGAGCAGGCCGTGGTGATTACGCGCGAAAAAGAAAATCATGACAAACAGATTGAAGCATATCTGGTTCCGGTCAAAAGAAAAGTCCCGCTGGATAAAGCCCGATTACGTGATTACCTGAAAAGCACATTACCCGATTACATGATTCCCACGGTGATTGTGGAAGTGGAGCAAATGCCGTTGACCGTCAGCGGGAAAATGGATCGGCGGGCGCTGAGCAAACTGGGCGGCTCAATGCCCCGGGAAGAAAAGCAATATGTTGCACCGCGTGATATGAATGAAACAATCATTGCGGATGAGTGGAAGTCGATCTTCGGTAAAGAGCGCGTTGGAGTGGACGACAACTTTTTTGAACTGGGCGGGCACTCATTGCTGGCGATGAAATTAATTGCTCGTTTGAAAAAACGATTCGGAGTCGAGGTTCCATTTAAAATAATATTTGAAGCTCCAACCGTGAGTGCATTGGCAAAACGTGTGGAACAAATTATCAGGGAGACGGAAGAAAAGGAACAGGTTATTTTGCAGGTTACCGAGAAAGCAGATTTTTACCCGTTATCTTATGCCCAGGAAAGCATGTGGCTGGTAAACCGGCTCGATCCGAATAGCAGTGAATACAATGAGTTAAGAGCCTACTGTCTGGAAGGAAAACTGGACAGGGATGCGTTGGAGCAGGCAATCAATGGTCTGCTGATGCGGCATGAAGCGCTGCGAACGAAGTTTTTAATGATTGGCGGGCAGGCAGTGCAAGTTGTTGAAAAGGAAATGAAGATCGGGCTGGAGGAAATTGACCTGTCGGGATCGCCGGAGACGGAGAGGGAAAACCTGGCAAGGGAAATTGCCGCAGGAGAAAGACTGCGGAAATTTGACCTGGAAAAAGGGCCGTTATTAAGAGGATTGTTGTTTACGCTGGGAGAAGATCGTTACATCCTGGTTTTGCTGATGCATCATATTGCGATAGATGGATGGTCAATGGGTGTGTTGGATCGAGACCTGGGTAAATTATATACCGCGGCTGTTAGAAGAGAACCCGTAAACCTGCCTGCGCTTCCATACCAGTACGTGGATTATACGCTATGGCAGCGGGAGTGGATGAAAGGTGAAAAACATGCATTGCAAATGGCTTATTGGAAAGAAAAATTGGCAGGGCTGACAACGCTGGACTTGCCGACTGATTTTCCAAGGAGCGCAAAGCAAACCAATAACGGGGCTATTGTATTTTTCGATGTGCCGGCGGATATCACGAAGGGGATACTGGAACTGTGCAAACGGGAAGAAGCAACCCTGTTTATGGGACTGCTGGCGGCATTCAATGTGCTGCTTCACCGCTACAGCAGCGCCGTGGATATTACCGTGGGAACCGGGGTAGCCAACCGAAGGCAGGAAGAAATTGAAGGTTTGATTGGCTACTTTATGAACATGCTGGTAATGAGGAATGACCTGGGAGGAAACCCAAAATTTGTTGACCTGCTGCGGCAGGTGAAAGAAAACACCCTGGAGGCATATGCCCACCAGGACTTGCCGTTTACCAAACTGGTGGAAGAATTGCAGCCGGCACGCGAAAGCAACCGAAACCCGCTTTTCCAGGTGGTGTTTGAACTACTGAGTGCGCAAAAGTATCCATTGGAGATGGAAGGGCTGCGCTCGTCCGAATGGATTGTTTCGGAAGAGACAGCAAAATTTGACCTGTCGTTTTTCATAGAGGAAAAGAATGGAAGGCTGGAAGGGGGCTTTGAGTACAGTACCGACCTGTATGATCGTGAGACCATGGAACGAATGGCCGGACACTTGAGAGAGATACTAAAAGCGGTTGTGAAGAACCCGGAAGAACGGATTGATTTGCTGCCCATGCTGACGGCGAAGGAATACGAACAAATTGTGGTGGAATGGAATCAAACTGAAAGTGACTATCCGCGCAACAGCAGTGTGCAAAGAGAATTTGAATTGCAGGCGGCGGCAAGATCTGAGGCGGTGGCGCTGGTTAGCGGTGGGAAAAACGTCAGTTATCAAGAGTTAAATGAGAGGGCAAATCGACTGGCAAGATACCTGCTTGAACTGGGGGTGAAGGAAGGAGATTACGTTGCCATTTGTGTCGAGCGTTCCATTGAGATGATTGTGTGCTTGCTGGCAATTCTCAAGGCGGGGGGAGTGTATTTGCCGTTAGACATTTCCTATCCGCAGGAGCGCTTAAATTTCATGTTGGAAGATTCGGCTGCCAGGATTGTGTTGACGCAGGAAAGCCTGGCCCAAAAAATTACAGGGGCCGGATTGCAAATCATTTTGCTGGATCGCGAGAAAGCTCGCATTGATCGCTATGATTCAGATAACCTGGAAATTCAATCGAAACCAGACAGCGCGGCTTATGTGATGTATACGTCCGGTTCGACTGGCGTTCCCAAAGGAGTGTGCGTTCCTCATCGCGGTATTGTTCGCCTTGTGAAGAACCAGAATTACATGGAGTTTGGACCCGGGGAGGTGTTTATCCAGTTTGCAAATGTTGCCTTTGATGCTTCCACCCTGGAAATTTGGGGATGTTTATTGAATGGCGGCAAACTGGTGATCATTCCGCAGCAGCAGCCGACGTTGTCTGAACTTGGAAGAGTTATTCGAGAACAGAAGGTGACAACACTCGCCCTGACGGCCGGACTGTTTCATGTGCTGGTTGAAACGAATCTTGAAGATTTGCGGGGCTTGAAGTATTTTATTGTTGGAGGTGATGTGTTGTCGCCCAGGGCGGCCATGACTGTGCTGGAAAACCTGGATGGATGCACCTTAATCAATGCCTATGGCCCCACTGAAAACACCACCAATACCACCTGCCATGTAATGAACAACAGGCAGCACAAAGAAAGATGGTCAAGTGTGCCGATTGGCAGGCCTGTGTCCAATACAACAGTTTACATCCTGGATGATTACTTGCAGCCGGTGCCGGTGGGTGTTAAAGGAGAACTGCTCACTGGAGGAGACGGGGTGGCGCTTGGTTATCTCAACCGGCCTGAACTGACCGCAGAAAGGTTTGTGCCCGACCCATTCAGCGCGCAAGAAGGCGCGCGGCTGTACCGCACTGGCGATTATGCGCGCTACCTGCCGGATGGAAAAATTGAATTCCTGGGGAGAATTGACAAGCAAATCAAGATTCGCGGTTTTCGGGTTGAACTGGGTGAAATTGAAGCCAAAATTGAAGATCACCACGCGGTTAAACAGGTGGTGATCGAATCGGTCGATCTTAAAAATGGTGATAAACGCATCCACGCTTATATTGTCTTAAAGCCTGGTTTGACAGTAACCGGCACTGAACTGGAATCATTCTTAAAAGTTGATTTGCCCGATTACATGATTCCCAATTCTTTTGTGTTTTTGGATGCTTTTCCGCTGACGCCGAATGGCAAGGTGGATAGAAAAGCGCTGGCTAAAATTCAAAAGGCTGAGGTGGAAAAGAAAAGGGAATATATTCAAGCGACGAATCCATTGGAAGATAAACTGGTTCAAATGTGGTGCGAGGTGCTCGGCCTGGAACGGGTGGGAATCAACAATAACTTTTTTGAGCTGGGTGGCAATTCACTGCTGGCTGCCCGCCTGTTCTCTTCCATTGAAACGGTGTTTGGAAAACAATTGCCTATAACCATGCTTTTTAAGAATCCAACGGTTGCCCAGTTCGCTGATGCGCTTAGCCGGGAACAATTATCCATATCGAATCGCTCGTTGATTGCCATAAAGGAAGGCGGTTCCAAACGACCGTTGTACTGTATCCATACACTTGGCGGTATGGTTGGAACCTATTATCTGCTGGCAAAGTATCTTGATGATGACCAACCCGTTTATGGTGTGTTTTCTCAATGGGAAAATGAGAAAGAAAAAATCTATTCCTCCATTGAAGAAACCGCGTCATATTGCGCAGAGCAAATTATGGCATTCCAATCTGAAGGGCCTTATCTGATTGGCGGCTATTCCTTCGGCGGCATGGTGGCTTTTGAGACTGCCCGGCAAATTCATTTGCGCGGCGGTGAAGTTGGTCTTCTGGCATTGTTTGATACGTTGCCCACCATTCAATCATTGCCTTACCCCGGGCGTATTCCTTATGAAATTAGCTATTGGGCTCGTTATGTTGGATATCACTTGAGAAAAATGATGGATAATCCTGCCAGCAAGATGGGAGATTACTTGCTGCTGCGTTTGAAAAAAGTGGTCAAAAAAATTAGAGACAGGATGAAAAAGTGGAATCTTGAACAGCCAGCGGCGGATAAAATTGAGCGCACTGAGGCGGTGATTCAAACCAATATGAAAGCCTTTGAGAAGTATAAATATCCTCAGGCGCCCTTAAAGGTCACTTTGTTCAAAGCCCAGCAGGAATATACAGATACTTTCCATAAACATCCATACGGTTGGCAGTTCTTTGCGATGAACGGGGTTGAAATTTGTAATTGCCACGGCAATCACTACACCTTTTTCAAGATGCCGCATGTTCAAGACCTTTCCCGTTCGCTTCAATCCTACCTGGACAGGTCAAGCGAGTCGGCCGGGCAGTGAAAACAGGCGAATTGATTGGTTTGGGAATGTTAGAAAAGATAATTAAATAATGTTTTAATATTGTCGTGTTATGGTATAATAACAATTGGTATATTCCGGACAAAATATTAACCAAGCTTACAATTATGAAGGCTCAAATACCTGAGTAGTATGATAATATTTGCATAAGTAAGCGCAGAAATGGCAAACCTGTCGAAAGGCAGGGACGCAAAGTCACGGGACTAAACAGTAGAAATACTGCATGTCAGCCGAACTCCCTCAGCTAACTTTTGCTGTATATATATGTAGTTATTCCCTGCGCTTAAAAGCCAGGGAATTTTTTTAACGGTACGTTATTCTCTGCGCTTGCTTGAAAGGTAAGGTTTACATGTTCAAGCAAACGCATATTTTTAAGGGTAGTTTACCAAAAGCGTCAGAATTCCCTGTCAGGATGGGTTTGGTTATTTTGATCGCCCTTTTCCTGGCGGTAATATTCCAACCGTTTTCCGTCGCTTCGGCTGCTGATAGCAATTATTTCGTCAGCACGACCGGCTCCGACACGAACGCGGGTACATCCAGCCAACCCTGGAAGACCATTCAAAAATGCGCAAACACGCTCTCGGCAGGCGACACTTGCGTTGTCCTGGAGGGAACGTATAACGAGCGCGTGACGATGACCCGTTCGGGCAGCTCCGGTGCGCCGATCACTTTCCAGGCGCTCGGGAATGTTGTGATGAAGGGTTTCACGGTTCGGGCAAACTATGTTTCGATTAAGGGTTTTGAAATCACCAACACTCCCGATGCTTCCGATCATGGTTGGGGCATTTTCTACCAGGGAGCTTATGGCGTTATTGAAAACAACTATGTGCACTATGCCACACGCGGCGGCATCACCGTTTTTGCGACGATTACCACTGCAACCAATACCCATCATGTTACTGTGAGGGGCAACCGCTTGTACAGAAATTCCATGATGGGTATCGAGGTTAGCGGACGCGATAACTTGATTGAAGGAAATGAAATCTGGGGCACCATTCAGCATCATCCCAGCTGGGTCAACCGCCCTTCTTATGTCGATGCTGATGGTATCAGTTTCTTTGGAAGCGGGCACGTCATTCGCAAGAATTATATTCACGATATCTTATACGGTATCCCGGAAAATATTAATCCGCATATTGACTGCTTTCAGACCTGGAGTGACAGCGGCAAAGAGGCTGCCAGTTATGTAACCATTGAGCAAAATCACTGTGTAAATTTGAATGCCCAGGCCGCCAATGAAGTTGGCCAGGGTTTTATGATGGGATATGCCACACACATCACCATTCGCAATAACATCATTGAAGCCTTCCGCGGTATTAATGCCATCAATAATTGTCAATATCTCGAAGTTGTCAATAACACGTTCATTGGCAACCCCAACACATCCATGCTTTCTTATTATCCCAGTGGTGTGGGTTTTACAAATTCTCCCAACGGGTTGGTATTGAATAATGTGTTTTATAACGTGATCGATACCATTATTAAAGCTGATACCGCTTCCAAGGTGGGGCTTGTGGTAACACACAACAATGCCTATCGCAGCGATGGTGTGGCGCTGGCAGGCTTAACAGCTTATCCCAATAATTACTGGAATACGCAACCCAAACTGGTTGATCCGACATCGGGAAATTATCGCCTGCAATCCAGCTCGCCGCTGGTTGATAAAGGTTCTTCTTATGCATCGAATGTGATCGATTACGACGATCAAGTTCGCCCGCAGGGTTCCGGTTATGAAATTGGTGCTTATGAATACCAATCGGCTGCCCCCACGGCTACTTCGAATCCGACGAATACGGCAACCGCATTCGTAACCCAAACGCCTACCAAGACGGCGACCAAAACCCCCACCGCAACCTTTACCAGCACGGCTACTTTTACCAATACACCGACCAAGACGGCAACCAAGACCCCAACCGCAACCTTTACCAGCACGGCTACTTTTACCAATACACCGACCAAGACGGCAACCAAAACTCCAACCGCCACCTTTACCAGCACGGCTACATTTACCAATACACCGGCCCCCACCCAGACCAACACACCGGCCCCCACTCAGACCCAGGTTCCCACTCAGAAACCTCGGCTGCCAGAATTGCCGGAAGTTGCCAATGGATTATATGTGAGCGTGGACGGATCGGATGAAAATTTGGGAACGGCAGAGCAGCCGTGGCAAACGATTCAAAAATGCGCCAGTGAAGCCCAAGCTGGAGAAACCTGTGTGGTGGTGGAAGGAACCTATACAGAACGGGTGCAGGTGACGAATTCGGGGAGCGAAGGATCGCCGATAACCTTCCTGGCAGTGGGCAGGGTGATCATGGAAGGCTTCACGGTGAAGGCAGACAATGTGACCATCAAAGGATTTGAGATCACGCACACGCCGGATGCGGCCGAAGACGGCTGGGGCATATTCTACCAGGGGGCTGGCGGTGTGATAGAAGAGAATGATGTGTTCAATGCCACGCGCGGGGGGATCAAAGTGAGTGCGGTGGTGGGCAGTGAAGCGAACACGCACGATGTGACGGTGAAGAACAACCGGTTGTACCGCAATGGGCAGGTTGGGGTGGAAGTGCACGGGCGGGGGCACGTGGTGGAAGGCAATGAAATCTGGGGTACGATCCAGAACCATCCCGACAGCAGCGAGGGCGGGCAGCGAGACGCAGACGGGATCCGCTTCTTTGGGAGCGGGCATGAGCTGAAACGGAACAATATCCACGACATTAGCTATGCCGACGCAGAGAACGACAACCCGCAAATCGACTGTTTTGAGACCTGGAGTGATGGAGAGCATGAAGGCGCGAGTGATGTCGTGATTGAGCAGAATGTGTGCGCCAACCGGCAAGCCGAAAGCGAGCAGGAGGTGGGGCGCGGGGTGCAACTGGCAAATGCCAGCAACATCACCATACGCAGCAATGAAATCAGGGCGTACCGCGGGGTGAATGCGGTGAACAGCAGCGGGATTGAGGTGAACGGCAACACGGTGCGCGGTGACGCAGACGGTTCGCAGATGGCGTATGAGAGCTACGGCGTGAAGTTGACCAACTCGGTGAACGTCACGGTGACAAACAACATCTTCCATGACCTGTTTGGGACGGTGATTGTGACCGACGCGGCCTCGCAGGCGGGGCTGGTGGTGACCAACAACGACATGCCGGTTTTGCCCACTGGAAAGGAAAAGGTTGCGCCTCCGCAGGTTGAAGAGCCTACCGGCGCCATCGAGGATGACATTGATGGGGTGGAAGCTCCGATAAATGAAGGAGGTCCGTCAATTGATCTTCCGGTAGAGGAATCTCCGTCCATTGACCTTCCGGCAGAGGAAGAACCAGCGGACGTTCCTGAAAGTCAACCAACTGAAAACATTGATGTAATGCCCACTGAAACTCCTGTTCCATCACCAGAAGAATAGCCAATAAACTGATTGGTTAAGAAGATGACAAAACAAGCGGCGAAATGTCAGCCGCTTGTTTTTTTAATCTCCTCACAGGAAAAAATGCATTGAGAAAAGCAAAGGAAAATCGTTAATCCTATTCCTGTCGAATTTTTGTCTTTTTTTCAGGACGAAACCCTTAGACCGTTTTAATAAAAAAAAGGGCGTTTCATAGGACTTGTATGTTAGTATCTAAGTGGTTTTAGGCGCGAAGAAAACTTTTGCCCACCTGTGTTTTAAAAAATTGATGGATAACTGAACAGCTTTTGATTCAATGCTCTTTCACCAGGCCTCATCCCAATCAATCATGTTGATCCCAAAAAAAATTCTAAAAAAGACGGTAAACTTCCTGTCCCAAAATGCTCGCAAATTGTGCGCGGTGTTTTTTATCACCCTTGGCCTGACATTGCTTTTTAATCCTCCAATCGTAACGGACGCGGCCGACGCCACTTATTACGTGTCTAAAAACGGGTCAGACACCAATCTGGGGACAGCGAATAATCCGTGGAAAACCATTCAAAAATGCGCCAACACACTTTCAGCGGGTGATACCTGCATTATTGAGGCGGGATCATATTCTGAACGGGTGCAGGTGACCCGTTCGGGCAGCGAGGGTGCGCCAATCATTTTTCAGGCCTCGGGAAATGTTGTGATGAGAGGCTTCACGGTAAGGGCGAATTACATTTCGATTTATGGCTTTGAAATAACCAATACACTCGATGAATGGGATAATGGTTGGGGAATTTTCTTCCAGGGCAAGGGCGGCGTAATGGAAGACAACTATATCCATTATGCTACACGCGGCGGTATTACCGTTTTTGCCTCTCCAGCAACGGCTGTCAATACCAACCATGTGGTGGTGAGAAACAATCGCCTGTATCGAAATGCCCTGGTTGGGATTGAAGTGCATGGCCGCGATAATTTGATTGAAGGAAATGAAATCTGGGGAACCATCCAAAACCATCCCCAGAGTTCTTCTACGATCAGCCTGGATGCCGATGGGATGAGCATTTTTGGCAGCGGACATACCATTCGCAAAAATTACATTCATGATATCCAATACGGGATACCGGAAAATCCGAGTCCGCACATTGATTGTTTCCAGACGTGGGGCGACAGCGCTAAAGAAGTGGCCAACCACGTGGTCTTTGAGCAAAACGAGTGTGTCAATTTACAGGCAAAATCTTCACTTGAGGTGGGGCAGGGCTTCATGATGAACGGCGCCAGTTACATCACCATTCGCAACAATTTAATCAGAGCCTTTCGGGGGATCAACTTAATCAATGGTTCCAATTCTTTCACCATTGTCAATAACACATTTATTGGTAATCCTGACACATCGCTTATACCCAGGTATCCAAGCGGTGTAGCTTTTGCCAACTCAACCAATGGCACCGTGGTGAATAATTTGTTCTACAATGTTTACGATACGATTATTAAGGTTGACACAGCATCAAAAACCGGTTTAAGAGTCATCCGCAACAATGCTTATGTCATCAACGGTACAACCCTTCTGGGATTAACCATATACCCGGATAATTATTGGAATATTAATCCCATTTTGCAAGATCCGGCTGCAGGAAATTATCGTCTAAACCCCAGTTCACCCCTCATTGATAACGGTTCAGACCTGATATCCAATCCCATTGATTTTGACGATCAATACCGCCCGTGGGGGAATGGTTATGATATCGGTGCTTTTGAATATCATTCCAGCGGCCCTACCGTCACTCCACGGCCGTCGGCTACTGCCACAGCCACAATGACCCGGACGCCAACTCGTACCCCCACGTTTACCCGGACGCCAACCCGCACCCGAACGCCGACGCGCACCCGGACGCCGACTCGTACACCCAGCAGAACACCAACCCGGACGGCGACCCGTACACCCACAAAAACACCCACCGTAACGGCGACCCGCACACCCAGCCGGACGCCGACCATCACACCCACCCGCACCAAAACGTTGACTCCGACTGCTACGAAAACCAAAAAGCCAACCAATACCCCAACGGTTACTTTTACGCCGACCTTTACCAAGACTCCCAAACCCACTTTTACCAGGACCCCCATACTGGGCATTGCCAATGGATTATTTGTGAGCGTGGACGGATCGGATGAAAATTTGGGAACGGCAGAGCAGCCGTGGCAAACGATTCAAAAATGCGCCAGTGAAGCCCAAGCTGGAGAAACCTGTGTGGTGGTGGAAGGAACCTATACAGAACGGGTGCAGGTGACGAATTCGGGGAGCGAAGGATCGCCGATAACCTTCCTGGCAGTGGGCAGGGTGATCATGGAAGGCTTCACGGTGAAGGCAGACAATGTGACCATCAAAGGATTTGAGATCACGCACACGCCGGATGCGGCCGAAGACGGCTGGGGCATATTCTACCAGGGGGCTGGCGGTGTGATAGAAGAGAATGATGTGTTCAATGCCACGCGCGGGGGGATCAAAGTGAGTGCGGTGGTGGGCAGTGAAGCGAACACGCACGATGTGACGGTGAAGAACAACCGGTTGTACCGCAATGGGCAGGTTGGGGTGGAAGTGCACGGGCGGGGGCACGTGGTGGAAGGCAATGAAATCTGGGGTACGATCCAGAACCATCCCGACAGCAGCGAGGGCGGGCAGCGAGACGCAGACGGGATCCGCTTCTTTGGGAGCGGGCATGAGCTGAAACGGAACAATATCCACGACATTAGCTATGCCGACGCAGAGAACGACAACCCGCAAATCGACTGTTTTGAGACCTGGAGTGATGGAGAGCATGAAGGCGCGAGTGATGTCGTGATTGAGCAGAATGTGTGCGCCAACCGGCAAGCCGAAAGCGAGCAGGAGGTGGGGCGCGGGGTGCAACTGGCAAATGCCAGCAACATCACCATACGCAGCAATGAAATCAGGGCGTACCGCGGGGTGAATGCGGTGAACAGCAGCGGGATTGAGGTGAACGGCAACACGGTGCGCGGTGACGCAGACGGTTCGCAGATGGCGTATGAGAGCTACGGCGTGAAGTTGACCAACTCGGTGAACGTCACGGTGACAAACAACATCTTCCATGACCTGTTTGGGACGGTGATTGTGACCGACGCGGCCTCGCAGGCGGGGCTGGTGGTGACCAACAACGACATGCCGGTTTTGCCCACTGGAAAGGAAAAGGTTGCGCCTCCGCAGGTTGAAGAGCCGTCCAATGGTTTGACAATTGAAAATGATGGTGTGGCAAACCTGGAAGCGGACGGGCAATCGCTAACCAATACACCTGCACCATCAATGCACACTCCAACACCAACACCCACACCCACGGCGAAGGAAGTCGGGGCAACTCCATCTTTTACACCGACAGTCCTGCCCACTCAAGATACCTGACCGATTTCAGTAAAGTTTTTCAAAGCCTCATTTCAATCAATGAGATTGAGGCTTTTCTGATTCTCGATATTTGCCCAATCCATTGTGTCATTTGAAAGGTAATCCTGTATAATTATTTTTTGTATGGATAAGAATTATTCGCGCCTTCATCCCCAAAAATTCCGCTTTGTAATTGGTTATGGAATGTTATCCTTAATTTCCATATGCGCGGTTTTTACATTCCCCAAAATGCCTACGCCTGTTCCCTCCGCTGCGGTGGAGAATCATGCTGTCGAAAATAACGGAACAGCGCCGACGCCGGATGAATCATTGGACAACCGCACAGATTTTTTTGTGGGCGAAGATGGTTCTGATCGAAACCCCGGAACTGAAACCAAACCGTGGAAAACCATTCAAAAATGCGCCAAAACATTGAATTCGGGGGAGACCTGCAATGTTCTGGCAGGCTCTTATCCCGAGCATGTCACCATGCGCAAATCGGGCAGTGAAGGATCACCAATCACATTCAAAGCTGTGGGCAAAGTCACCATGAACGGTTTCACAGTTCATGCTGATTACATTACAATCGACGGTTTTGAGATCACTGATACGGAAGATTACTGGGAAACCGGCTGGGGAATTTTTTACCAGGGTGCATACGGCGTCATCCAGAATAATTATATTTATTATGCCACTCGCGGCGGAATTACCGTTTTCGCCAAGGCGGGCAATGAGACCAATACCCATCACGTGGTGGTGAAGAATAACCGGCTCTACCGGAATGCCCTGGTTGGAATTGAAGTGCATGGACGGGATAACCTGGTAGAAGGCAATGATATCTGGGGTACGATCCAGCATCATCCCAAAAGCACCGAATACACCGGCAGAGATGCAGACGGTATCAGCTTCTTTGGAAGCGGACATATCATTCGAAAAAATTACATCCATGATATTGTGTATGGTATTCCTGAGAATATTAACCCGCACATTGATTGTTTTCAAACCTGGAGTGACTCGAATAAAGAAGCCGCCAGCAATATCACCATCGAGCAGAATCATTGCGTCAACTTGCAGGCCCAGTCGGCAAATGAAGTGGGGCAAGGGTTTATGATGGGGAATGCCGCCGGTATCATTATCCGCAATAACCTGATTGAGGCTTTTCGAGGGGCCAATATTATCAAGAATTCACAGAATATTTTGATTATTCATAATACTTTCATTGGCGATCCCGATGGTTCTCTTGTCTCTTTCTACCCCAATGCAGTGGGTTTTAACCATTCTTCCAGCGGCAGTGTCGTCAATAATATTTTTTATAATTACATCAGCACAATGATCAATGCAGACTACCAGTCGAAAATGAGACTGACGGTAATCAACAACAACGCCTACCGGGCTGATGGAGGCGAATTGGTGGACCTGTCAGCTTATCCCGACAACCTGTGGGGCCAGGATCCCATGTTTGTTGATCCGTTTAATGGCGATTACCGTTTGCAGTCCATTTCTCCATTAATTGACCGGGGAATGGATTATTCCGCCTTGCAACCTGGTTATTCTGTGACAAATGATTTTTATGATCAACCTCGTTTGCAGGGCGCAGGCTATGATTTGGGAGCCTTTGAGTTCCAACTGGATACGAGCGAATAAAATCCATTGCAATTTCAACTGCTTTTCTCTCTTGTGATGCCTCGAATATG
This sequence comes from uncultured Anaerolineaceae bacterium, assembly GCA_964580315.1. Classification (GTDB taxonomy): domain Bacteria; phylum Chloroflexota; class Anaerolineae; order Anaerolineales; family Anaerolineaceae; genus CAZOKH01. The sequence continues at coordinate 15,771 of CAZOKH010000027.1, forward strand.
ATAATGAAGAAAATGGGTCTTCTGATCGGCTTTGGGGTCTTCTTGTTTGTGGTATTTTGGATGTGCGCACCGCTGCTGGCGGTAAAGGCGAGGGCGCATTATCTTATCAATGCCTTGCAGCCGGATGTGTGCAGTCTGGAACTGACTCCCGGTGAAGTTCCCGGAAAAATATGGGAAAAACACCGTTATTACCTGGAAGCCCCCATGATTTATCAGGGATCACGACAGTATGTGATCCGGGATTTGAGCACCCAGGCGATCTATTACTGGTCCCGCCTGGACGATCAAAATGGACACACACGCTTTTCTGTGCTAAGCCGGTTTGCCCTGTTTTATCGAGACTGGGACTCGTCTCGCTGGGTTTTGCTCTATAAATGTAAACCGGAAATGGAATCAACTACAGGTTAATACCCAGTGTTTGCTGCATGCGGGTAAAGTTTTCCTGCCAGACTTGTAGGCGCTCTTCTCTCAATAACCTGACCTCTTTTACATAGCGGCTATGCTCATTTTGCATTTGCTTAACCGCATCAATCAATCCCTTTGCAGTGTTATCAACATGAATTGTCCCTTTTGAAAAGGTCTGGCGCAGCACAGGCCAGTCAGAGGTGATGATCGGCACGCCCACTTCCATGGCTTCGTAGGCGCCGTTCTGCATGGTATTGTCGCGCGTCGTCAGGGACATGATGACATCACATCCTTTGATCAGTGCCACGTATTCATTGTAGGGGATAAAGCCGGTCAGGGTCATGTTTGAGGGAACGCGTTCATGAATGTCACCGGGGGCATATTTTAAATTTCCAGTAACATAGAAATCAATATCGGGCAGGGCTTTGGCGGCAGCAATCACTGCATCCACCGGTTCATCGGGCGAAAATGTGCAAACATAGACAACGTTAAACCTGCCTCGAAATGGATAGGTTAATTCTGTTTCGAGGTGGAAGGGAATATCACCAATGGTGATGGCGGCTGCACCCCAGTTGGACACGATCTGGGTCAGCGGGTCATTGTGGACAATGGTTAATGCGGCCTTTCTTGCCAGGAAGCGGAAAAGCCAGTGGAAGGCTTTCCAGCGGGGCTGGTCAAAAGCGCCGGTATGGGAATCAATGATCAGTTTTGCGTGAGAGAAAAGACTCCACAACCACACGGTGAAAGCGCAAAAGATGGGGGGATTTTGCACGAAAACGAAACCAGGTTTTTCTTGTATCAGGATGGATAAGGTTTTAAAACCGGCTAGAAGATATTTTAGAGGTGCGTATAGGTATTTGAAGCGTTTGGGTTTAAAGTAATGGATGTGATAGGAGCGGGCGCCCAGGTGATGAGCCAGGCTGTCGCTTCGCGTGGTGTGAGCAACCCAGGAGATGAAAATTGAATTTTGACGCATCATTTTTTAGAAGCCTATTTACTCAAATCTTCAAAACTGATGGGCAGTTTTTGTTCCAAAAAACCCAGTTTGCCGCGGTGGGTCAAATGCAGCGTTTCATGATAGGTTAGTGTTACCTTGAATTCACCCTCTTTCAAAATTTTCCCAATTTCCTGTCTCAGTTCTCTGGATATTTCTTCCTCGGAAAATTGAGGAGCTTTGACGATCCTTGTGGTTACCTCACCCTCTTTTTCCTGGTAAAAGTTTATCTCCCTGATTTTTGCCCAGATGGGATGACGCCCGGACCAGATTAATTGCAGCGGAATTAATTGCCCGGAACGGGAGACAAAATACTCTCGCAAGCGTCCCTTGAATTCCTTGATGAAAATACCCTGCCTTTTGCATGGGCATGGTTCGGTTGCCAGGATGGCGATATCGTTCATCAAATACCGGATGAGCGGCATGGTGTGATTGAAAAATCCTGTCCCGATCACATTTCCTTTACCTCCGGGCTGGGTGACGGGCTCCATGTTTTGATCTACCAGCTCGAAGACGCCATACTCCATGCTGACATGATAACCCTTGTGCTGTTCACATTCCACCGCATCAGCCACCCGTTCCGACATCCCATAACCGGAGAATACCTTTGTGTTGAATGCCGATTCAATCATAAAACGCTGGCTGTCATACAGCTTTTCGGTTTCGCAGAAACAGGCTTTGATGGGGGGAAGTTGAATGTGATTGCGAGTGACGTAGCGCGCAAAAATTTCAAGGGCTGATGGGAATCCCACCAGGAATAGTGGTTTAAACTCCTGGATTACCTCGACAAATTGCAGCAGGTTTTCCTCGGTCATTTCACGGGAATTCAAGACGACTTCATTTTCATGCGGGTTGTAATCCCAGCACTTTTCTTTGCCATCTTTCCCGATGAGGTTGATGCCTTCTCGTTTTAACTGGGCTTTTCGGTCAAAAAAATTGTAACCTGCCCAACTCCACTGGCGCCAGCGAAAAGCGCCTTCATAAAGATCACAGGTGAATTTGTCCTGATACATTCCCAGAGGAGTGCCGGTGCTGCCGCCCGTGACCCACAGGCGAAGTTTACTGCGGTCGATATAGGATGGAATTAGATCATCAATATTGTTGCGCACAATTTCTTTATTGATGATCGGAATGCGATGCATATCATCCAGGGTTCGAATTTCATCAGGGTGAAAGTGGTGTTCATCGTAAAGGCGGCGGTAGAACGGTGTATGCTCATAAGCATTTCGGACAAACATTTTCACCTGTTCCAACTGGTACGCACGCAACTCTTCCAGGCTCCACCACTGAGATTTCTGCAAGAATTGATAGTATTGTTCAAATTCTTTTGTGCCAACGATGTAATGGGGAACGAACTGTCTACGAAGCCACCCGGTAGCCTGCCGAAATGATAAAGGAAGAGATTTATGGAATTCGTGTAGTTGTTCCGTTAATACACCCATAATAATCCTCTTATAAAATGAAACATATTTAGTATACAATGCCCGAACAAATAATCAACAGCATTTTCTACTTGATTAGGCTGACCTGTTTCATCCAGGCAACCGTCAGTGAAAGCCCGGTGTCCAGGTTCACCTCAGGCTGGTATCCCAGCATATCCCGAACTTTATTATCTGGATAGATGGCGTTGCGGTTGAACAGGTCAAAATCGACCATGCGGGGTGCGCTCTTGATGATGCCTTCCAGGTATTTCATGGCGGTTTTAGCCGGGCTGAAATTGGCTGCCAGCGATTTGATTTGCTTCTCAAAATGGTCACGGGCATATTTTGCTGCCGTGCGCATGGGGTCAATGATGGAGGCTTTCAATTTAGCCGATTCAGGTTCAATCACTTGTAATTTAGGCAGCCCAAGGGCGTCATTAAACCGTGCAAAATATTCATTCCAGGTTAACCGGTCGGGGCCGTTCAGGTTATAGGTTTCGCCAATTGCCCGGTCATTTTGAGAAATGGACAGCACATCTTTAACCAGGTCGCTGACATAAATCAGGTTGCAAATTCCGTCACCATTACCTTTGAAAACGCCCCAGTTGCCCGATTTAAGCTTTTCACCAATGCTGACCGACCAGGTTTTGCTGAAAGGGCCGTACACGATGGATGGGCGCACGATGGAAAGTGGATATCCTTTTTGAATGCACTCTGCGCAAACATACTCGGCTTCCAGTTTGGCATCACCATAAGGGTTGCCGGTCTTCACGCAGGGATGTGTTTCATCCACCACTCCGGTCGGGTTGCCGTAAACTTCAGCGGTGCTGAGGTGCACAATGTGTTTCACGCCGCGCCGCACAGCCGCTTCAATCACATTGCGGGTGCCGTTGATCATGCTTTCGGGTGAAGGGCCTTTGGCGCAATGGATGACATGCGTAATGCCTTCCAGCACCTGGTCGAGTTGATCCGGATTCATGATGTCGCAAATGGCCAGATCCATTTGAAAACGGGAAAGGCGGGCAGCCCCTGCCCAGCGGTGCAAACCTGCCCGAACTTTGTGATGTTTTTGAAGGAAGATGGTTTCAGCCATCCAGCCGCCAATGAATCCGCCGGCGCCGGTTACCAGGTAATGATTAGTTTGATCCATGAGAGTTCTCCACAATTTCATACCAGGGCATTTCAAAGCGGGTTGCCTGTTCATTACATTCATCGATGAACTCGATGGATTGCAGGACATCCTGTCCGCTGATCAGGGGCTGCGCCCTGTGTTGAAGGATTTCTACGAAGTTGTTTACGATTTTGTTGGCGATTGCGATTTTGGTCTTGTCTCCGGGAAGTTTAAATTTTTGTTTCTTCCCAGAACCTTTTTGAATGGAAAGGGTTTGATAATCGTAAACGTCTCCTTCGATGACGCCTTTTTCGCAGACCACTTTGAACGTGCAGGGAGTTTTTGCCAGCCAGCTTAGAAGGATCACTCCACGGCATTTTTGATGCTCAAATTCAATGCGGGCGACACACTCGCTTCCGCCAAAGGCGTCATTTTGTGAACGGATGAGGCGGGGTTTGTCGTTGAGCCACCAGCAAATGTGGTCAACCACGTGCGCCCCACGGTCGCGCAGCACACCGCGTGAAGTGAGCGGGGCGGTGAAGTAAAACCCCGAAATGGTTGGCCAGTCAAACTCTTCACCGACAACATATTCAATGGATTGTAGTTCGCCAAGTGCGCCCTGTGGTAACAACTCTTTGACTCTGGCAAAGGCTGGAATCAAACGCTGCAAATAATTGACCGCGATGGTGGTCCCTTTTTGTTCTGCCAGCTCAACAAGTTCTCTGGCATGCACGGCCGTATCTGCGAGCGGCTTCTCACACAGGATGGGCATGCCGCGTGAAATCAAATCAAGTGCAATGGGATAATGCAGGTGGGTGGGCGTGGCAATAATGGCTCCCTGGACATCAGCGGGAATGTCATGATAATCTCCCAGGCACATCCTGGCATTCATCTGTTTGGCCAGTTTTTCAATCCTCGGCAGGTCTGGATCGACCAATACCAGGTTTTCGGCGATAATCGGTTGGGCAGAGAAAACCGGCAAATAGTACTGCTCGGCAATGGCTCCGCAGCCGATTAAGGCTATGAGCGGTGATGAATGGCGCTGATCGGTCATGTTCACTTCCCTTTCAATTTCAATAAAGGAGTCATTATTCCTTATTTAATGAATTATTCGCTGCATGAATATAGATGGCTTTTTGATAGCAAGCTTCATACAGGCCGGTAATTTCTTTGCGCTGGCGGGCAATCCAGTCTGCGGCGTTTTTTCCCAGGCGGGTGCGCAGCTCATCATTTTTCAAAAGCTGGATGATCGCCTGCGCCAGTTTTTCTTCATCCTGCGGGGGCACCAGGATGCCGGTGCCGCCGTCTTGCACGTATTCAGGAAGACAACCCACATGCGTGGCGACCACTGCTTTTCCAAAAGCCATGGCGGTCATCAGTACGCCGCTGGTTGAGGCGGTGAGATAGGGCAGCGCCACGATGGATGCGCGTTGGAAAATGGAGGCCAGTTGATCTCCGGTGACAAACCCCTCATGAATTTCAAATTTTCCCCGATCGACCATCAGCGTTTTGCAGCGTTCCAGGTCTTCTCCATAGGCGGAGATGAGGATGCGGGCAGTGGGGATTGACCTGGAGATGATCGGCTGCGCCCGAACAAGGTATTCCAGTCCCTTATGCAAAGCAGCCCGTCCAAAAAACAAAATCGTTCCGGGTTCTTCCGGCTGTTTCACTTGCAGCCAGTTTTGGGCAGCCTGCGCGCCCAGGGGAATGTGAACAACCCGCTCGCCCGGCAGGCGATAATGCCTTTGAACAAGTTCCACCTGGTTCTTGCCGTTCACGACAACCAGGTCAGACCGCGCTGCGGTTGTGCCATACACGAACTTCACCATCCAGGGGGGCACGGCATCATTCAGGTTGGGCTGTGGAACGATCATTGTGGCAATGGTGGGAATATCTTTGAGCCGGTAAGAAAGCATGACGGATCGGAGGTCGCCCTGCGCAACCAGCAGGTGAACAATTTGAACGTCGTCTTGCTGCATTTGATGGTGAATTTGTTGCACAATTTTCAGGTTGGCAGGGTTTCGCATACGCGAGAACCGATACAGGCGCACTGTCACATTTTCGGGCAGCAGCCCGAGGTCGTAAAATCGCCTTTCAGCAACTTCACCGGGTATGGCAAGGGCAGCCCGTTGATGACTGACATAGAGAAATACCGAATGCCCGGCTTCAGCCAGCATGCCGGCGACATCCATTCCATAGTCCAGGTCGTGAAAGGAAACCACACCGATTTTCATGATTTCATCCTGACCGTTTCATACAGCCGCATGAGTTTTTCAGCAATCGCGTTCCAGCCGTAGTGCGACTCGACGAATTGCCGGGCCGATTGGGTTATGGAGTGGTATAAATCTGCGTCGCTCATCAGCCGGTTGATGTGGTCGGCAAAGCCGGCCGGATCATCTGCAATCAACAGGTGCTTTCCATTTACCGCTTCCAGACCTTCGCATCCAATGGATGTGGTTACCACGGGCCGGCCCAGCGCCATGGCTTCCAGAATCTTCAGGCGTGTGCCGCCCCCCGCCCTCAGCGGCACCACGCAGATTGAAGTCCGCTGATAGTAGGGGAGAATGTCTTCAACCCTGCCGGTCACATGAATGCGATCGGCGGCTAATGCTACAACATCCTGCGGCGGGTCGGCTCCCACGATCCAGGTTTCCACATTTGGAAACCGCTGTTCAACCAGGGGGAGAATTTGTCTGCAAAAAAAGCGGGCGCCGTCAGCACCGGGGGGGTAAGCCATGGTGCCAATGAACAGCAAACCTGCATGGTTCTCTTCCAACGGCAGAGGTTGATATCTCTGCGTATCTACGCCGTTGGGAATGACCTCCATGTCTAATTGCGCATTGCGTTCCAGCAGCCGTTGTGAATCAAGCTGCGACATGGTAATGACGTGACTAAACTTTGCCGCGTACCGCGGTTCCCAAAACCACAATGCGCGGCTGTGCAGCCAGTCTCTCAGCCTTCGCAGCGGTTTCGATTGGATTTTGGCGATGATTTCATATTGCATGTAAGCAATGTTGTGCAAAGTGAGAATTGTTTTAGCCTTGCAGGATGGGGCGATTTCTTCCCGGTAGAGCGCCATGCGTGAATGTTGAATATCAACAATATCGTATGGTTTTTGTGAGGTTAAACGGCGAATGGTTTCCGCCAGCTTTTGGGAATAAATCAGCCTCAGTTCCCAGGGTTTTCCGGTAAACAGGTATTGCAGCATGCCGGGCCATTCAGTTTTCAAGGAAGGCCAGGTGTGGTCAGCCGTGGAAACGAACTCGCAGAACTCGCCCAGGTGGTGAAGGCTGGCCTTGTCATCAGGGGTGCCGAGCAAGGCAACCAACGAAACCTGGTGATGAACAGCCACCCGGCGGATCAGGTTGTAAACCCGAATCCGGTCACCGGAAATCAACGGGTAGGGCAAGTAATCTGTGATAATCAAAACTCTCATAGACTATTCCAATCGATTTACCTGTCAGCGGTGTTTTGATTAAGCTGACGGCCTGTCACCTTGGATAACACTTCAGCGAGCTGGGTGGTTAGATAGGCGCGGCTGTATCGTTCGATGCCGTCACGGGAGATTTGAAATGGATTGCCGGTTTCTTTTGCCCGGTAAATTTCCAGGATGGCGTTTTCTATGCCCTGTACATCCAGAAAATCAACCGTCAGCCCCAGTTTGTGCTGCTCAATCAACCCCGATGCTGCCCCCCTGGCGCTGAGAAGCAGGATGGGAGAATGACCGGCTGCCCAGTATTCATAGATTTTTCCCGGGATCAATGTTGAAAAGCCTTCATAGTTGATGGCGAGCAGCAAGTCTGCAGAAATCATCTGGCGGGTTAAATCCTCACGCGAGAGATAACCCAGCTCACTGACTTGATTCGTTAACTCCAAATCCTTCACCATCTGCGCAACGCCGGGTTTAAGCTGCCCGGTGAAATGCACCCGCAGCCGTTGGGCGATTTCAGGGTGTTTCGTGCAGATGTTTTTGATGGCGGTGAAAAATGACCTGGGATTGCGGTTCCAGGTATCTGCTTCAAAAACAATGCCGGCGTGCAGGATGGTGAAGTGATCGGGATCGTGCTCTGGTTTCATTTCTGACGCATCGGGGTAATCCGATAAGTCGCATCCGTTGGGAATGAAGATGAATTTTTCTGGAGGCATGGCCGGATATCGCTTGATAAAGGCATCCCGGCTGAATTCAGTGACCAGGATGACTCGATCGGCGGCGCTGACCGCCCATTTTTCCAACATTCGTTCAACCCAGCGCTGCAGCGCCGGTTTGGCGCGAAACCAGGGTGTGTCGATCCAATCATCCCGGTAATCCAGGATTAGCGGCTTGCCGGAATATTTTTTGAGCAGCGCGCCGATGAGGGCAACTGAATGCGGCGGGCAGGTGGCAAAGATTACGTCGATTTGTTTATCAACAATGATCTGCCTACCCAGTTTCACGGCATGCGGAAGCCAGGTGATATGCACATCGGGGATCAGGAAAAACCTTCTCACAAATTGGCGCAGTTTGCTGAGGATGTTGATGACCACCCCGGCAATTTTGTTTTTCTGACGAAGGGCTCTACCTTTATTTAAAGTTTCAGCAGAGGTTTCACCGGAAGTGGTACGGATGATTTCCACTTCGGCGGGAATTTCAGCCAGCATGGATTCGCTGCCTTCCCTGCGTTGTGTGGCGGTTTCTTTTTTATCATCAATTGTCAAAACAACGGGGCGCCAGCCCCGCGATGGGAGGTATTTGAGGAACTTTACCACCCGGATGGATCCGCCAACCGAAAAGAATGGCGGGAAAACATAGGCAACCATTAAAACTCTTGGATTTGTGTTCATCTTGTCAACCGTCATAGCCCATCACCAGCAAAGTCCTGAATATCCAAAAGGCAGCGCGTCTCCGGGTTGAAAAGCCCTCACCAGGTCAATGACCACCCGGTCGGAAGGCAGGTGAAGAATTTTCTCTTTGTCCTCAGCGATCAATCCATGGGCAATGACAATGATTTCTGATTGTTGAAGTACCTCATCGATGGAGCTGCACATCAAGGAAGAAATGTGCGGGAGCACTCTCTCGATAAATGCTTTGTTTCCTCCAACCAGTTTTGAAATATTCACATTTTTATCAAATATCTTGACGTGCAGGCCTTTGCCGCTGATGACTTCAACCAACTGCACCATGGGGCTTTCACGCAAATCATCGGTGCCCGGTTTGAATGTGAGGCCGATCACTCCCACTTTCTTTTTCTGGCTGGACAGGATCATCTCCACGGCTGTGCTGGTGTGCACGTCATTGCTGGGCAAAATAGCTTCAAGAACGGGGGTCTTCAGGTCATTATGCCGCGCGAGATAGGTGAGGGCGCGCAAATCTTTGGGCAGGCATGAACCGCCAAACGAAAAGCCGGGTTTCAGGTAACGAGGAGAAATGTTCAAGCGGGTGTCTTTGCAAAAAATTTCCATCACTTCGGTTCCGTCAACGCCAATGGCTTTGCAAATGCGGCCGATTTCGTTGGCGTAAGCCACCTTCAATCCGTGGAAGGAATTGCAGGCATATTTGACAAAGCAAGCGGCTTCGGTGTCGGTGCGGTAAATTGGGGCATTGATGCCGGCATACAGCGATTCGAGCAGTTTTCCTGACCGATCGTCCTGTTGTCCGATCAATGTAAACGAAGGATTTAGGAAATCATCAATGGCGCTGCCCTCGCGTAAAAATTCGGGATTGACGCAAACCCCAAAGTCTTTACCGGCTGTTTTCCCCGATTCTGATTCGAGGATGGGAAGCAGGCGCGATTGTAAAACACCTGGCAGCAGTGTGCTGCGTATGGCAACCACCTTAAAATCCTGGACAGTTTTCAACACTGCGCCAATTTCTTTGCAAATGCGGTCAAGATAATTGAAGTTGAGATTGCCGTTGGAATCTGACGGGGTGCCGACGCAGATGAAAAGAACGTCGGCAAAACGAATGGCCTCGCTGGAATCTTCAACCGCTTTGAGTGTGCCGTTGCGGATTGTCTCAGCAATCAGTTCATCAAGTCCGCGTTCAATGATTGGACTTTTGCCTTGATTGATGGAGGCAACTTTATCCGGGTTGATGTCAACGCCCATTACGCGGTGACCTTGCGAAGCCAGGCAGGCAGCAGTCACTGAACCAACGTAGCCAAGGCCAAAAATGCTTACATTCATAAGTCCTAATCCTTCAATTCGCCGATGTGTTGTATTTCCCAGGAGAAATCCATTCCCTTATCTGGAATGATCCCTTTCCAGCTTGCTTTTAAGCAGGTGTTTTCTCTTTTTTTCTGATATTGTTCCGAGTACCAGCCGGTCTGGATCTTGAGGCTTACGCCTGATGGAGCAAACAGGACGGCTATGATCGTTTCCAAATTTTTTACAATGAGACGGCCGCTGCCCGGCATTTCGTTGTGAAGGGTGAGCTCTGGTGAGAAGTGAAAGAACCAGGTGACTTCATGTTCGCCGGACCCCCGGATTGAGTCAGTAATAGCCCAGATGCCCTTGTTTTTGAATTCCAGTTTCCTGGTTTGCCGCAAACTGCTGCCCAGGTCCAAACCACCTGTTACGCTGCTTTTGTTCCAATCCAGGCAGGCGGCTCGGGGAGCATCCAGCCAGTTGAAATCGTCGCCCTTTGGTCTGGATTGTTCCCTGCCGTCAAGTATGCATGTATTGTGATAGGATGTGCTGCGGAATTTTTCCCGGTAACTGCCGTGATAAGTGTAGGTGCCCGAATCAACCAGGAAGGGTTTGCCCATCAGCCAGAGTTGAACACTCAACAGGTCGCAATGTGCATGCGAACAAAAACCGGCGCCGCCCAGCCCAAACGGCCCGCTGCGGAAAAAGGCGGCATCTGCGGTGGGCATCCAACCGTCCCGAAGGATATACATCCCGCCGTCGGGGAACGCCATGCTGGTTTGACCGGGTGGAAGCGGGGAGAGTTCGTCCCAGTCGGCAAGGTGACTGCTGCCCAGTAACAAGAATGATTCAGCATCAAATTCACCGGCTGCGAAACGGTATTCTGGCTTTTTCAACAGCGCCGCGCCGGCAGCAAGCAGGGGCCGAAAATCCCAGTAATGTTCAGCAGGCCTGGCGCCCAACATGCGTCCAAAATCGGCATCTCCCCATAACGGCGCACTTCCATCGGGGGTGATGGAATACAGGACATAATCCAACATTTTTTCAAGGGTGGCGTCGATGATTTCGTTTTCGCGGATCAGGCTTCGTTTGCCGAGAGATGAAAGGATAATCAGCAATTCGGTAATGATCCGGTGGTACCCTGCAGCCTGTTCCCGGTTGACACCGTCGGTGTGGGTTTGTTGCTGAATTTGCTGCAGGAAAGTAGCCATTCCACTATTTCGCCAGTTTAGCGCAGCCCGAAATTCGGGGAAGATGGCGCCGGCTACCACCAGGGCGGCCGATTCGGTCAGGATGTGATTGTTGGGCACTGAAGTCCAGCCGGTTTGCGGATGTGAACTGACGAAAGAAACCTGTTGAAACAGGCTCTTGATCATCTCACCGGCAAGAGTGCTTTGAAAATGAGCAGAATTGCGAAATAGCTGGAATGCAATGCTCCATGCTAAAATCCGAACCGATATTTCCAGGCTGTATGTCCAGTTGATGCCGTGCTCAACCGGATTGGATTCGATCCAGCCTGCCAGTTGTGAGATGAAGGTGTCGGTATATTTCTCATTTCCGGTCAGAAGATAGGCAATCCCCAGGATGACAAAGTGTTGATGACGGTTCAATTCCCAGACCAGAATCAAATCACAGGGACGGTCTTTGGGCCAGCAATATTTCTCGATCATTGTTTCGCGATCCTGAGAAGGCCAACGAAAATCACTCAAGGGGTCTTTGTTCCATTGAATGTCATCGGGATAGTGTACCGGGTGCCCCAGAAGAGTCAGCCTGCCGGAACAGATTTCATCGGCTTCGATTATGATTTGCGTGGCGTAGCGGGGGAAACGCTGCCTGATGATATTGCGGGCTGCTGCAGCCGAGTCGATGGAAAACAGGTAACTTGAATCGGGTCGATGGGAAAGGTGGCTTAGAAACGATTCATAATCTTGCCACTGCCCAATCAGATTGTGTAGCATTTCCCGGTCAGACAGCTTTTTAAAGCGTTTTAAATTTGCCTGAATGGATCTCCACGCCGCGTTTGACATGCGGTGAGACGTTCTTTGAATCCGCTGCATGGTGCCGGCAATACCCAGTTCTTGAATCCGCTTGAGATATTGGTTTCCTTTTTTCATTCAGCACGGCTCCGTAATTGCATGAAGGCTTCCAGAACCTGTTTCTTCTCATCATTGTTGGCTTCACCCAGGATGAACAATGCACCAAAGTAAAGAAGGACACCGATCCCGAGGCAAATGATGAGATCGAGAAAATTGCTCACACCCTGGCGCTGAAAAAAGTTGTAAAGGTAAAAAATTGCCGCACCCATGCCGCCGGATGCAATCAAAACATTGATTAATGAGCGCAGAGAGATGCGCCAGGTAAGGAATTTTTGCGATGCATGGGCTTGCAGGCTGAACAACAGAATGTAACCGGCCAGAGTAGTGACGCCGGCCGCGATAAAACCCAATTTCGGAATCAAAAATAAATTCAACGTGATATTAAATGCCGCGGCTATTAACTGGTGATTCGCAAACTTGCGGGTTGATTTTCCAATCAATAAACCGCGATTGGCAATTTGGGTGAGCCCCCAGAAAAAGCTGGACATGCCGACCACGCTCACGACTTTGTAGCCGTCATAATAAGGTTGACTGGTTAACAATTTAACCACCGGGTAGGCTAAAACAGAAATTCCAATTACTGCTGGAACCCCGAGTATTACATAGAGCCTTGTGATCATGGAGAGAACTTTTTCGGTCTCCTGGCGGCCGTGGTTGACCCAGGAATTCATGATCATGGGGCTCATGGTCAGGATGAAAAGAGTAACCAGGATATCAATGCTCTTGTTCGATATGTTGTAGGCAACTGAGTAGATGCCCACTTCGCTCTCGGGACGAAACATCCCAATGATGTATCGATCGGAAAGACGCAAGCCCCACATGGCCATATTGCCAAGTGTCAACGGCCAGGCAAATTGCCAGATTTCACGAAGGTCTGACCGCTGTATGAACCGCGGGTGAACTTGCGAACCTTTTGTTACCAGGCGGAATGTTATGGGAAGAAAAGCGAGAAGAATGACGATGTTTCCCCATAACAAACCCTGCACTTTTGTGTGGAAAAAGATGACCAGGATAAGGCTGAGGATAAGCCCGCCGTAGGTGGTCACCAGTTGAAAGAAGGTATACTGCTTGCTTCTTTCTTGTGCACGCAGCACTTCCGTCAGGATAATAAAAAAGGAACTGAGGAAGAAGTATAAAACGCCAATTAATAAAAGCGAGAAAAGTTCTTCTGAGAAAAAGCCGCGGAACAAAAACAAAAAAATCACTGCCAGGATGCTTGTAGCAATGATGACGATACTGATGAAGAGGGTATAGATCGAGAAAAATGCGTTTAATGACTCTTTCGCTTTGTAAACCGGGTAATAGCGAAAAATCCCCGATCCCAATCCCGAGCAGGACACTGCATATAAGAAATCAGAAAGGGCGGTCGCCAGTGCATAATTGCCGTAAGTAACCGGAAGGAATAACCGGGTAAAAATGGGCGTAGAAATAAAACTGGTAATCGCCGGTAAAAGTTTTGAAGGAATGTAATTTACCAGATCGCGGACAAATTTTTTAAACATAGTTCATTGCTCACCGTTTTTGTGAAGTTCGCAGCGCAGGATGACCTCATTCATACCAATAACCAGGGGGAAGATTGCTAAAACCCATGACTGAACAAAATTGGGGGCAACGAAATTGCTGATGGATTGTCCCAACACTCCCAATGTGCTGCCCAAAACAAATGCCCTGAGCCTGGCGTCGCTTACTTCGCGCCAGCGCTTCAAATTTCGAATGATGGCGGCAGCATAGAACCAGGCAAAGGGAACAAAGCCGATCAATCCCATGTCAATCCATACCCATAGATAACTGTTGTGGATGTACCAGCGCAAGTTGGTTTCATTGTTCCAGGGGTCTTCGTTGGAAAATGCAGGTCGATAATAATTTCCCAGACCGATGCCTGTAAATGGATTTTTCCGGATGGTTTGCAAGGCGTAGCGAGTTTCATTAACCCGATACTGGGTACTGGTATCCTGTAGCAAGGTATCGAATTCGATTCCCCTTGTAATCCGGTCAACAGCAGCATCTAAATAATGAACCGGAAACCCTGGGACATTAATGACCACAAAAAACATCAAAATACAAAGGGTGATCCAGTGAAAGAAGCGAACACGCCCTGCCCGTGAAACCATTGCAAACAACAAAGCAATCATAGCCGCAATGGTCAGCCAATAGTTGCGTTGATAGGTGAAAAATTCGCCAACGCCAATGATGCCGACAATTACAAATTCCAACCACGCCGGCAGCAAGTTGCCTTTTGTGATGAAAGAAGTGAGAACAATCAGCAGCAACACATAAATAATCCGATCGCCCTGAAAATATAACCGCTCAATGCCCGTGAAACTTTGACCCGCGGTAATTAATGCTTCGGATCGGGATGCGATGATTTCCACTGAAGGAAAGACCACCTGTGCAAACATTAATACCGAGGCCAAAACAGCGATGAGAATCAAACCGTAAATTAAAAAGAGAAGCTGTCGTTTGTTGACAACCAGGTTTGTGATGGCAAAGAAAATCCAATAATACATAAGCGGGCGATATCGCCGCAGGATGAAATTAATCCCGCCGGAAGGATTGAGGATGGCGATGACGACAGAAATGATGGATGCCACGCAGAACAAAAAGACCGGCGTGTCCAGAGGGGAATGAACAAAGTGCGTGTCCTTTGAGTTAAGGATGTTGAGCGCAATTTTGAATAAAAGAAACACCAGAATCAGGTCGGGGATGTGAAAACTGATCGGGCCTGTTTTAAGAAGCGGAAGCTTATCGGGATTGATCAGGTTGCTGGTGATGGCCACAATTGCCAGGATGCCAATCTCCGGCCATTTGGCAATCATTAATAAACCGGCCGCGCCGATGATACCAAAGAGAACCATATCGAATGGGACAAGCAGACAGGCCGCACCGATCATGAACCCAATGAGTATTGGTATGATGATGCCAGCTTGAGGCAAGCTGATCCTGGGATGCCGGCTTAGAATTTGCAGGGTCATGGCGCGTTACCATAGGTGATGACGATTTCTGCGGTCGATTTTCCATGCAGGCTGCCATCGATAATTAACAATCCGTTCTCAACACGATAAGCATAATCAGAGCCATTAATTTTTAAGGAAACGATCGGAACATTGAGGGTCTCTTCTTTGTAGATATGATATACCGTTTCGTTCTCATTCTGGTTTTCCAGGATTAGATTGTTGGTGTACATTTTCACATTGACGCTGCCGTCGCTATTGGTTTTTTCAAGGTATAACCGCTTGATAATGTGATCGAGGCTTTGCCACTGCACACCTCCCTGCACCTGGTTCATCTCGTCAGCAACGATGTTAAAGGTGGCAATTCCCGTTTCGAAAATTTCATTGGCGTGAGAATAAAAGAGGGCTGGTTTCCCGATGAACAGGTCATACAGGATTAAATTAATATCGGGTACAAACGGCTCATAAGTGCCGGGGTGGCGGCGGCTGAGGGTTGGAAAATTGCCAAAGTCCATGTTTGCCTGGTACATATCAAAATCCCAGCGGGCGGGTTCTTCTTCAACGCCGAGGGGTAATTTCTGGGCGTTGACAGTGGCCAGGTAGTTGTATTTCTTCAAAAGGACCAGGGTTGGCTCGGGGGAAATTCCATAAGGGAAGACCATAATTTTCCCATAAGGTATCCTGGTATTTAATTGGTGTTTCTGAAGCCGGGATAATCCTTCCTGGATATCTGCTTCCTGCATAGCCAGCGAATTGGCCGGATAGAGGTCTCCCGGTTCGGCTACATATTTATAAAATTCATATCCATCTTGATTGTTGCCGTGCTGAACCAGTGAGAAGCGGTCAGGGTTGCTTATGAATAGATGGATGACCGAAGATTTTGAGCTTTTGTAGTGAATGGGAGGAAAAGCAATGGTTGTATGAAAGTTGTGAACAAACATTTGCTGCAGCAATTCGGAATAACTCATCGATTCAAATGGCTCAATCAATGCCGGATCATCGATGGTGAGATTGGCGAAGTGATAAACCGAATGCCACGCGCTGTTTCCCAGCGCATACCGCAGGGTCATCATGGGGGGTAAAACTTGCGAAAAACGGTTGGAGGCATAATACATATCGGACAGGCGGAATGTCTCGCTGGTTGGTTCCTGTTCGCCGGTGTTCAAAAATATCGAGCCGCCCCCTCTGGTAACCCGTGCATAAATGGTGTAAGGCTGGTTGAGATCGTCTTTGGATGAGACAAGAGGGGTGGCGCTTGTCCCGTTCAGGGCAAGGGCAAAATCTTCCTGGTTGGTGGTGATTTTTGAGGTAAATGTGCGCCCTGTGAATTGCTGCGTTATATCTGGTGCCTCGCTTAGAACATCCCAATCGCGTACTGAATCGACTGGTTTGGTAACATCGGTGACAGCGCCGTTGGTCAGGCTGGACAGCATGGCTCTATTGGTTTGATCATTGACGGCACTGATGAAAAGGTTTGAGCCAAATTGCTCAACAGCTTTATTAATCAGATCGATATCACCGGAAATGAAAAGCGGATAAGGCCCCAGCAATTTTCTTGTGTCAATAATGATCAAAGGGTAATGTTTGCCAAGCTCGTTCTGGATCAAATAGTCGGTTAGATGAGTGGTGTCAATGGTAATGGTTTTGGATTTCACCCCGTAATAATTCGACAATGACGTGTAAAACTGGTCGAATGGATTGGGTTTGATGGATGTGGTGAGAATTAGAACCTGGCCGGGTTCTTCCTTAACCGTGTCGTTGGCGGGGATGGGGAAGAATACAGTATTTACCTGTTCAAACGGCTGGCTTGAACTTGCAGCCGAGTTGATGTCTGAAGACTGAGTTGTTCTTTCTGTGGGAGTCGGAAGAACAACCTGCGCCGCGGGTGATGTCATGTCGGGGCTGGTTCCCAATTCCCATGAACCGGGTCCGTTGATCTGCGAGAGAACAAACACGCCCAGCAAAATGGAAAATAGAACAATGACAAACAATTCGTACTTTTTCATAGCAAATTCACGATACTGAACAGTTCACGTGCGAACTTTGATTGAAATCAAAAATGAATAAATCCGGTACAAACCGCGCAAGCCAGTTTGACCGGTATTTATTCAACCAATCTTGCTTCTTATGCATAGAAACTTTTAATCGCTGAACACACCTCTTCTATTTGCGTATCTGTCAGTTCAGCAAACATGGGCAGAGATAAGACTTTCCCAACCACTGCTTCGGTGACCGGCAGATCGCCCGGCTTGTACCCGAGAAAGCCCATTGATTTTTGCAAATGAATGGGAACGGGGTAATGAATCCCCGTACCAATACCTTTCTCTTTCAGATGGTTCTGCAGGTCGTCACGAGCAGGGGCCTGAATGACGAACATGTGGTAAACAGGCTGGTTGCCGTCCAATTCAACCGGGGTTACAGCAGGGGTCCCTTTTAGCAGTTGACAATATTTTTGCGCGTGCTGGCGGCGCCGGGTGTTCCATTCGTCCAGGTGAGGAAGTTTGGCGCGCAAAACCACGGCCTGAAGTTCATCTAACCGCGCATTAAATCCGATCAAATCATGATAATAACGGCGGTTGGAGCCGTGATCGCGAATCATGCGGATTTTTGCAGCCAGGTCGTCGTCACTGGTTGTAATAAAGCCGCCTTCGCCGTATGCTCCCAGGTTTTTTGAATAGTAAAAGCTGAAGGCTGCCGCATCACCCAGGCTGCCAGCCCGGCGGTCTTTGTACAGGGCTCCATGCGCCTGACAGGCATCTTCGATGATTTTTAACCCGGCGCTGCGGGCAATTTTCACCACTGGATCCATATCTACCGTTTGGCCGTAAAGGTGGACGGGCATGATGGCTTTGGTGTGAGGAGTGATTTTCGCCTCGATTTGTGAAATATCCATCAGGCAGGTGTCTGGATGAATATCGACAAAAACAGGTTTGGCGCCAGCCAAAACAATGGCTTCAGCGGTGGCGATGAAAGTGTGCGAGGGTGTGATGACTTCGTCTCCCGGCCCAATATCCATTGCCCTCAGGATGATGTGAAGTGCGGTTGTGCCGTCGCTGATCCCAATGCCGTGAGTTACACCACAGTATTGTGCAAATTCCCGTTCAAGCGACTGAACATTCTCGCCAAGGAAAAGATGCATGCTTTCAAAGACATGTTCAAATCCGGCGAGTATTTCTTTCTGCAAAGGCTCGTATTGTTTGCGTAAGTCCACCAGCGGTATGGGCATGCTTCTACTCCTTTTCGTCTGTAATTTTTCGCAAGATGCGCCCGGGGTTTCCTGCGACGATTGTATTGGGGGGAACATCACGGGTGACTACCGTTCCGGCGCCGACGATGGCATTTTCGCCGACGGTAACACCGCAAAGGATGGTTGCATTGCTGCCGATGGAGGCTCCCCGCTTGATGAGGGTGGGAACCAGTTCCCAATCGGCGGTCGTTTGCAATTCTCCCGAAGTAGCAACAGATCGGGGGTAGCGGTCATTGATGAACATGACGCCGTGACCAACAAAGACTTCGTCTTCAATGGTCACACCTTCGCAAATGAAGGTGTGGCTCGAAATTTTCACGCGGCTTCCAATTTTTGCGCCGCGTTGAATTTCGACGAAAGTACCAATCTTACTGTCATCGCCAATTTCACAACCGTACAAGTTGACAAAGGCAAAAATTTTTACATTTTTGCCCAGTTTTACGTCGGCTGAGATGCGGGTAAACTCTCCGATGTCCATGAAAAAATCTCCTCACGCCCGTTGTTCACCAGTGATTGCTGGGTGGTTTCAATAATCTTTACCACCCTTAATCCATCTTCCCCGTTGCTGATGGGCTGCGTGTGATTGGCGATGCAATCCAAAAAGTGCTGGCATTCCAATCGCAGGGGTTCGGTGAAGCGGATATTTGGAATGAGAATGTCGCCATAACGGTACAAATATTTAAAGTCCTGGAGATCTCCTGTATAAACAGGAGTTTCAACACCTTCATCAAAAATTTTGATTTTCTCTAGGCTCTCAATATCGTTATAGACAGCCATTTTCTTGCTTCCGACCACGGTAATCCGGCGGACTTTACAGGGATCCAACCAGCTCACATGAATGTGCGCCAGAATATCATTGGGGTAGCGTAAGTTAATGTAAGCAGTATCGTGCAGTCCTTTGATCACGCAAGTGGTTCCCTGGGCGCTGACGGAGACGGGAGATGAGCCCATCAGGTAATTCAGGATGGAAATATCATGTGGAGCCAAATCCCAGATCACATTTAATCCATTTTGAAATAATCCCAGGTTGAGCCTGGCGGCGTCCAGGTAATAAATGTTTCCCAGTTCACCGGAATCAATCAATTTTTTCAGGGCGTGAACGGCGCCATTAAATTCAAAAGTGTGTCCCACCATGAGGATGAGGTCTTTTTCCTGGGCGGTCTTGATCATCGTTGCTGCGTGGGCGCTGTTTACTGTGATGGGTTTTTCCACCAGTGCATGCAGGCCGTGATTCATACAGTCCATTGCGATATCAAAATGAGTGATCGGGGGCGTGGCAATGGCGACTGCATCCAATCCCATGGTAAAGAGATCTTGATAATTGGTTGTTACATTGATATGTGGATAGTTGTTCTTGACTCGTTTCAGGCGGTCTTCGTTCAAGTCTGAAACAACCACAACTTCAGAGTCGGGAATTTCGATGAAATTACGCGTTAGATTAGGGCCCCAATAACCGAAGCCTATCATCCCCATTCTTATTTTATCCATATATTCCTCCCATTCTGATCAATAGAACTCTTAAACTGCACCTTTACAGGAAACAACAACAAGGGGGGTTCTCAGTAGAATCCAGATATCAAACAATGTTGATCTGCGATCAATGTATTCGATATCCAGTTTTACCATTTCGTCGAAATCGGCTGAACTACGCGCAGTAACTTGCCACAGGCCGGTCAGGCCTGGTTTGGCTTCCAGTCTGCGGCGGTACCAGGGTTTATACATCTCGACTTCGTACAGAATGGCGGGGCGCGGACCCACCAGGCTCATTTCACCTCTGAGAACGTTGATCAATTGTGGAAACTCATCGATGCTGGCTTTTCTCAAGAATCTTCCGATTCGTGTGATGCGGTTATCTGAGGTGAGTTTCTTTAACTTGGTTTCTCCTTGCTGCATTGAGGCAACCTTGTCGTCTTCGTTGTTAATCAATGCTTTGACAAATGCCTGGTGGATGGATGGATCGGCATTGTGAACCATCGTGCGGAATTTATAGCAGGGGAATTCTGACAGGTGATATCGTGCGGCGCCATTGACCTTTGTTTTTTTCATACAAACTCTTTTTTGCACAAAGAAAACCGGTCCGGGTGAGTCCAATCGGATTATCACTGCCACGATTAAGAGAAAAGGAAATAAGATAATCAGCCCCAGTGCAGCACCAATAATATCCATTGTCCTTTTCAGGAAAAAATATCCAACAGCCGGCTGATCATTTGTTGCATCAAATGATCGTTCTAAGGCTTCGTCGATAATTTTTGAGGTAAGCCCATTTTGCACAATGCCTCACTTTCATACTGATAATCAAAGTATTCTTTCATAGCCAAATTACTTCTATGATGTGTATTGGTAATAATGACGAGATTCATCATCCTCATTGACAACAATACCCAGGTTGTTCGCGTGTATATTTGACAATTGTTTAACAGATAGTTTAAGGTTTTCCTCCTGAACTTTTCCGCACCTGGCAATGATTAAAATCTGATTGACAGTCGGGGCAACAATTTTTACATCGGCAATTCCAAGCGCAACGGGTGAATCAATCAGAATGATTTCAAAGCGTTTTTCAAGGTCATTCATCAATGACTGCATTTTTCCCGAATTGAGTAAAACTGATGGATGGTCGTGCGGTGTACCACTGGTGATAACTTGAAGATTGGGCTTGTTGCTTTCCCGGATGATTTCATTCAGGTAAGCAGTGCCGTTTAGATATTCACTCAAACCGGGTTCAATGGGTAATTCAAACAAATTGTGCAGCATGGGTGCGCGTAAATTGGCATCAATTACTGCAACATTTTTTCCCTCATGAGCAAAAGCCTGTGACAGGTGGAAGATAAAAGTGGATTTTCCTTCACCCTGTTCAGAGCTGGTTATTAGAATGGAGAAAGGTGTTTGTGATGTGTTGATGTTGGTGCGTATGGTTTGAATTGACTCGATATAACCAGAGTCTGGTATCTCTTTCACCTCCTTTACTTTTGGAATCACTCCCAGTAATTTCAGTCCAGAATGCTCCACAATCGTTTCGGCTGAGTAAAGTGTCTGGTCGAGATATTCGAACAAAAAAACCAGTCCCAATCCGCCTGCCAGGCTGGCTAACAGGCCTATTGCCAGATTGAGGGGAATGTTAGGGCTGGATGGGCTGGTTGGAAGAACTGCCGGCTCAACAATGGTTATGGCGTTATCGCGGATGCTTTCGCGGATGCGAACCTGTTCATACTGTGTCAGGAGACTGGTGTAGATCTGCTGGTTAACTTCGATTAACTGGTTGACTTCCGCGATCTTGTTGCCGTCTTGAGGATTTTGAGCGATCAATTTGTTATAGGTATCGCGGTTGTTTTGCAATTCGCTTTCAATAGTCTGGATTTGTTCATTGATGATATCCAGCGAATTCTTTCCCGATCCGGAGAAAAATTCAGCGCTGCGCGATTGAAGAATGGTTGCCAGGGCGTTGACCGTGTTGAAAGCCAACTGACGGTCGGGTGCATTTACTGCTATCCTGACAAGCTCAGTGTTGGGAATAATCTCGGCTTCGACTTGAGGATCACGGGTCAGGCCAAGCTGCTGCCTGACAGCCTGTTTCACCGGTTCACTGGTTATGATATTCAGCGAAGTGTTCAGGAGGGTGTCGGCGTAAGGATAATCCGTGAAACTTACGGTTCCGCCTGAAGCAGTTGCGACCCTTAGAACTATGGATGCAGTATAAACACGGGGTGTCAGCAGTGTTCCAATGAGAATGACTGCCATGGCAACGCCCATGGTGATTAGAATAATTTGTCTGCGCCGCCAGATTGTATTGATAATTTGGATGTATTTCATTGAAGCACCCCGATGGAATATCCAATTAGATTAAAAGATTTCTTATGACGATGGTTGGGACGATGATTAACTTTTTGACCGAAAAACTATGGGGAAATTCTTGATAACGTCAATCCACACTTTCTAAATACAAGGAAAACCAAATTTCCAACATGATTGTAGCATAATTTCATTAGGAAAGTCTATAAGGAATTTAATGATATTCTCACTGAAAATAGACAAAAATTGGACTAATGGCAAGAGAGATAAACCCGGAAGGTTGGTCGGGTTAAAATTAAAAAACCTGGCGAGGTTATAATTCTTAAGTAGATTGCACATATCTTGCAACAATCTTGTGGAGAGATTTTTGTTTTTATCCGAAAGAAAATCCTGTAGGAATAAGGCAACCCGACCATGAAAAATCGATTGATTACCTTTCTTATGATTTGCCTGACTGTGATTCTTCTCACAGCGTGCAGCGGCGTCCCAACCGCTGAAACGTCGACCAGCCCTGATCTTGCGGCCACCAATGCCGCCTTGATGAACGTTGTGGCGGAGTTGGCGGCACAATCCACCAGCCAGGCGGCGGCAATCAATGCTGCGGCCGAAACGGCAGCAGTTATTCCGGCTGAGACACAACCCCCGGTGATCATTACAGCCACAAGCCAGCCCACCCTGCCTCCAACTGAAACAGCGCTTCCAGCCGATACCCCCACGGCGGAAATCACTGCCACGATGACCGAAGACGAGCTGGCTGATTACATCCAGGCTAAAGTTAAAGCGGCCAATGTTCTGGTTTATGACAACCCGGATGCTGATCTTCGCCTGGTGCCGCGCTTGAATAAAGCCCTGACTGATTTTGGCTTCTCAGGTGGGCAGGTGGTTTATGCCGGCAACACGCTGGGCTCTTTTGAAAAATTGCTGCGCTTGCAAACCTGGGACCTGGTGATCTTGGCGGTGGAAAGCCGTGACACAGTGGAACTGGGCGAACTTGGCCTGCACAATCAACTTTATGAGCATCTGAATAATGGCGGGGCGCTGATTGTGGAAACCTGGAACCTGGATGAGGATGATTCGGCCCTGGCGGGTATGTTGCTGACAGCCTGTGAAGCGCATATTGAAAAAGACTGGCACCGCGTTGAAGAAGACCCTTATGATGAATTCGTCATTTATACCAATCCGCCGGATAACACCGATATTTTTTCCGAGCCATACGAGATCAAGATGCCGATGTTGCCCACGTTCTTCTGGGAGGGTGATGCCGGCGATTTCATCCGATTGGACGAAGGCAGCAGCGCCCGCATTCTCGCCAGCGTGCCGTCCATGGACCCCAACAATTATGGTTTGCTCACTTCCTGCCAGGATGGACGTTTGCTTTTGCAGACCTTCTCCTCTCACGACTATCCGCTTTTTACATCAGTCCGCCTGTGGCAGAATATGATGCAGTATGCCTTGATCAATCATTTTGAGGCTCAACAAGAAGTGGAGTAAACGGCGTTACACGATAACAAGGCGGTTTCTCATCTTGGGAAACCGCCTTGTTTCTATTTGTGTGGTTATTGTTGAAACAAAACTGCTTCGGATTCTTCTTGATAGGGTTCTACAAACCACTGACTGAATAACTTGACTGTGTCTTCGGCAAATTGCAGGCGGGT
>CAZOKH010000028.1:0-38852 GCA_964580315.1 uncultured Anaerolineaceae bacterium
ATGACCCTCGATTTCGAATTCTCCGCCGAATCGCTGGGTTTGACCGCCAAAGATTTTGAAGCCACCAACGGGAAACCCATTCAATTCAGCTTTGCCGTACAGCGAGAATCCATGTCCTTCAGCCTGGAACAAAACATCAGTGTGCAAAAAACCATTCGCAGCGCTGATGAAGTGCTGACAGATATTGCCAAAGGCATCGGTGAGGTTCTCAGGCAGCGCGGCGATAAGGGCATCGCCCTGGTTATGGACCAGGAAGCGATCCAATCTCTGTTGGGCGCATCGGGTTCCAGCGGACAACTGGTGGATGAAGTTGTCCAGCTCTTGATCTGGATTAATACGTTAAAATTGGGCAAAGGTGATAAACAGTTGTATGCCCTATTTGTGAGCGGAAAAGGCAAACCAGTTGTAAATGTGGAAGAGAAAAAACAGGTCAATATTCAAACCCTGCAAATGAACCTCAACATCACCATTCATCCCCCTGCTCAAAAGGCGGCAGCGCCTGTCCAGGCGAAAGTGGATCAGAACCAAGCACAAACGGTTGATTCCGTTGCATAAGGAACTCCTATGAACGTATCTGGTGTTAGCAATTCCATGGATGCACTCGCATCTACGGCAACCAACATGAAAAGTGCAGATGTCAATTTACAGATCAGTGTAGCTGTCATGAAACAAATGATGGATCAACAGGAAATGGTTGCCCAGGGATTAATTGAAATGATCCAATCCACCCCCCTACCGGAAGGCGTGGGGTCAACCATCAACCTATCGGCATAAGCCCGGTAATTAGTTCAATTTCGAGAACCAGAACGGCATCATGGCCACAGCCACAGCCACATCGGTCAGCGCCCAGGCATACAGGGCATTGTAAAACCCCTTTTGTTCATAACGCCAGTCAACCTGGTTTCGTTTAGCAAACCACGGCATTAACACCAGCAGCCAGGCAGCCAGCGCCAGGGCAATTCCCAGGGCGCGCAGCGTGGCAAAATGACTAAAAACCTCAATTCCCAGAAAAACAAATCCCAGTCCAACACAGGCAATAGCCAGCAGCAGTGATCTGGTTTTCCCCAGGGCTAACGCCAGGGTGTAATCTCCCCGCCGCGAATCCTCTTCAAATTGATAAATTTGCGTCAGCGGATAAAAACCCGTGAAAAAGAAAAAGAAAGCCGTTGAAACCAGGATGATGGGTGCTTCAATGGATGACTTCATGGCAGCCCATCCAGCATAGATGGTCAGAGCGCCGAACCCAAAGGAATTGATGATCACATCCCAACCGGCGCGCGCCTTCATGCGGAAGGGAGGCACTGAATAAAGCAGCGACATGGCAAAACAAATTGCATAGCTGATTACGAAATTCCAACCCAGGAATGCCGCCGGGACAAAACCGAGCAGTAAGAGAATCAGAGAAAAGAGCGCCAGGTGGTTAGGCACCTCCGGCGGATTTTCCAGGTAGCCAATATCTCCCTCATCGCGGTCATAGGCGCTGTTGATCGCCAGTGTACCGCCGTTTCCCAGCACGCCCCACGCCAGGGCTGCCAGCAGCCAGCGTCCCAATTGTCCCTGCCCAAATTGCAAACCATTTGCCAGCAAGAACCCAATCGTCATGTGAGCAATCACAATCGGCCAGGCGCGCGGGCGCATGTGTAAAATATAGGGAACCCATGAATCTGGAAACAGACGATAGAGAGCCTGGCGCATATGAAAACTCCGAAGTGGAAAATATGGATACTTTTTGTAATAAATGGATTGCACAAATCGTCAAAAAATCAATTCCATCAGGTGAATCAGTAATTGATCATGAAAAATGATCACCATTATAATGTACAATATTTTTAGAATTTTTGTTTAATTAAAGTTATCATAGAGCTTACTAATTGGGGAATAAATGAATGCTTCTCCGATCCGAAATGAAAACTTAATCGGACGGCGCCTTTTCAGGCAATCGCTTCTGATCGCTGCAGGATTAACCATTATTCTGACAGTTTTTCAGGTTTTGCTGGATTATCAGTCTCTGCGGTCCACAATCAATCATACCGTTGAACAAATTGAAAATGGGCAGGTTGAGGGCATTGCTACAGCATTGTGGAATTACAGCATGCCAGAATTGGCAGCCCAGACGGAGGGGATTGTTCATTTCCCCAATATCAACTATGTGGAAATCCAGGAAAACGACGAAATCATTGCCAGTGCAGGCGAAAGAAAAGCCGAAGATGTGTTGATTTACAATTTTCCGCTGGTGCATGAAAACGCAAATGGTTCCAAAGAGACGATTGGAACCATGCTTATACAGGCTGATTTAGCTCAATTCCACAACAACCTCATCATGCAAATCCTTCAGATTTTTGCTTTTCAAGCCATTAATGTGCTGTTGGTCATTCTGGTTTTGTACGTATTGATCAATCGACAGGTTGCACGTCACATTACCAGCGCCGCCAACTATTTTGAGAAATTTGCATTTGAAAACCTGGATGTTCCCCTGGTTTTACAGAGAAAACAAGCCAATGATGAAATTGATACACTGGTCGCTTCATTTAACCACATGCGGAAAAACCTGGCCCGATCCTACAAGGAAAGGACTGAAAGTGAACGCAAACGGGCAACACTGTTATCCAATCTGCCCGGTATGGCATTCCGGTGTAGAAATGACCAGCAATCGACCATGGAATTGGTGAGTTCAGGAAGTTTGGACTTAACCGGATATTCACCGGAAGAAGTGAACGGCCTGTCAAGGCTTAAATTCAACGAGATGATTTTTCCTGAAGAACGGGATAAAGTCTGGCAGTTGTTTAAATCCATTCATCCGGGCAATCCAGTTTACGACATAACCTATCGCATCCGCACGAAAGATGGCCAGATTAAATGGGTTTGGGAGCGCAGTATTGGAATTTTTAACGATGAGCAAAAATTGCAGACCATTGAAGGTTTCATCACCGACATAACCGAACAGGAACAGCGTGAAAAAGAAGTCGAAGCCATTGCATCCATGAGCGTCGCCTTACGGACAGCCGTCACCCGTGAACAGATGCTGCCGATTATTGTGGAACAGCTTGTAAAACTACTGAATATCAACGGTGCAACAATCGAATTGATCGAACATCGCACAGGCGACGCAGTTGTTGAACTTGCCTACGGTGTTTTCGAAAAATATAAAGATGTGCATATTCCCAAAGATAAGGGGCTCAATAAAATCATCCGTTCTAACGGCAAACCTTATATAAATAATCAGCTATCCCCAAAAATGTATTTGGATTTTCCTGATATTAACCGGGATTGCACCGCAATTGGCGGTGTGCCATTAATTGCCAGAGGCGAGCTGTTTGGTTTCCTGTGGATCGGCAGAAGAATGGACATCACAGAAACCGAAATGCACGCACTATCAGCCCTGGCAAATATCGCCGCCAATTCACTTCACCGTGCAGAACTTTTTGAAAAGACTGAACAACAGCTCAAGCGTCTCATTGGGCTAAGAAAAATCGACACCGCCATAAATAGTAATTTGCCGCTCACCCGCACCATCAACCTTTTTTTGGAACAGACGGTCGCTTTGCTGCATGTGGACGCTGCCAATATCATCTTACTTAAAGATAATAACCACAGCGAGTTTACAACCAGCATAGGACTGCCGCCTGAGAATATTTATCCATTTCACGCTGTAATTCAATGCGAATGGTGCCAAAAAATGCTGGCTGAACGGAAAACATTTGAAATAAACAGCAGCTCCTTACCCGGCATGGATCCTTCTTTTCAAAATTGGTTTCAATCGCAAGGATTCCTGTCCGGTTTTGCGATCCCACTGATTACTCGTGACGAGATTAAAGGCATCCTGCAAGTTTTTCGAAAGGCCGAATCCCATCCAGATGCCGACTGGCTGGAATTTTTCAACACGCTTGCCGGTCAGGCAGCCATTGCCATCAGTGAAGCGCATCTGCTGCGAGACCTGAAACAGTCCAACCTGGAATTACAAACCGCCTATGATGCCACCATTGAAGGCTGGTCTAAAGCTCTGGATTTGAGGGACAAAGAAACTGAGGGACACAGCCAACGGGTTACAGATCTTTGCCTGACGATGGCAAAAATGCTCAACATTTCCAATGATGAATTGAAATATATCCGCTGGGGCTCATTACTGCATGATATTGGGAAAATGGGAGTTCCCGATCATATTCTGCTCAAACCCGGTCCACTCGACGACCAGGAATGGGAAATCATGCGCAGGCATCCGGTCAATGCATACAATCTGCTCTCTGAGATCAACTTCTTGCGTCCCGCTTTGGATATCCCGTTAAGCCACCACGAAAAATGGGACGGAAGTGGTTACCCCGGGAAGCTGAAAGGCAACGAAATACCGCTGGCTGCCCGAATTTTTGCAGTTGTCGATGTGTGGGATGCGTTGACCTCTGAACGTCCCTATCGAAATGCATTATCACAGGATGAAGCCTTGCAATACATCATCGACCAATCTGGTTCACATTTCGACCCTGAAATGGTCCAATTATTCCTGAATGTAAATTCGAAAAGCAAATAACGGTTTTGCTCCCTGGCTATTGTGGAACACACAATTGCATGATTTCGGTTATTCTTCCACTTTCTTTTAATTTCTGCCACCCGCTATTAAATTTATCCATACGTTCCCGGTTTTCCGGCACTGCTTTTGATAATAATAAGTGAGGATTGAAAGTTTCAAATTGGACGGGGTGATGCGTAATTTGCATCCTTTCTTCGGTAGTGAACTCTTTCTTTAAAATGGCATAACCAACCCT
The DNA here is from genome assembly GCA_964580315.1 of uncultured Anaerolineaceae bacterium. Classification (GTDB taxonomy): domain Bacteria; phylum Chloroflexota; class Anaerolineae; order Anaerolineales; family Anaerolineaceae; genus CAZOKH01. The sequence goes on from CAZOKH010000028.1 coordinate 4,758, forward strand.
GCGTTCCATTGGAAACACATCAATTCTTCCCGCCAGCAATTTGCGGAAATTCGCTTCATCGCTGCTGGCGGTTTCAAAAACAACAGTTCCCTTTTGCATAACTTCATGAAAAGCATCGCTATAGACATATTCTTTGGTTATCCCCACAATTTTTCCTTCCAGGTCATCCATATCTTCCCACTCAAATACATGGTCAGCGCGGTGAAAGAAAACCCATTCTTGATCGGTTAAATTTTCTTCGCTCACAAAGAAAAATTCACGATGCTCAGGTGTATCTGCCCATTCCGCGGTTCCGTCCCAGCCGCCAGTTTTTGCAACCTGGTAGCTGCGTGACCATACGAAAAATCCAAATTCAACTTCAAATCCTTCCAGGGCAAATGCCTCTGAAATTAACCAGGGTGTGCACCCATATTGGGGTAAATCTTCACCATCATAAGGGCTCCATTCACCGATTGTGATGCGAATGACATTCTCATTTTTCAAAGCGGGTTGATCAATTGAAAGCGCTTCGGGTTTGGCTGCCTGGCAGGCTGAAAAAAAGCTGGTTACAAAAAAGCCCAGGCTCACAACGGACAAAAAGCGATTCCAGCTAAACCCGCGCAATCGCAACAGGTTGAATGAAATGTCGTGGTGCATTTTCATTCCCTCAAAAAAGTCTGACAATACTCCAATTATTCAGCTTATGAAGCAAAGACAAATTGTTCAGATTATAGAAATCCTTGTTAATAATCGGATGCAGGCAGCATTCTTCGCAATCGGCCTCAGGTGGGAGCACGATCTATAGAAAACCGCCGTTAGATTTTGAACACATCCACAATTTGTTTTAGCTTGGAAGCCATCTCCGAAAGCGCCTGGGTTGAGGCAGTCACTTCTTCAACCTGCGCCGTCATCTCTTCTGTTGAAGCGCTCACTTCCTCAACCGCAGCACTGTTTTCCTCGCTCACGCTGACAATTGCTTCCACCGTCTGGGTCATTGCCGATGAGCTTGCTGACATCTCTTCCGTTGCCGCTGTGTTCTCCTCCACCACGGCTGACACCGCGGTCATTGCCTGCACCAAATCATTCGACGAACCTTTGATTGCCTGGGCTGATTCCGCAATCTCTTCCACCTGTTTACGCACAGCCTCTGCAGACTTGAGGATACTGTCAAGAGCATCACTCGACTGTCCCGCCCGCGACACTCCTTTTTCCACCTCGCTGGCGCTCTCCTCCATGGCAACAACCGCAGCATCTACCGACCTCTGAATATTCTTGATTAAATCAGTGATCTCATCGGAAGCCAACGCAGCCCTCTCGGCCAGCTTGCGCACCTCATCAGCCACCACCGCAAACCCCTTGCCGTGTTCACCTGCCCGCGCTGCTTCAATGGCAGCATTCAAAGCCAGCAGGTTGGTCTGTGCTGCAATATCCCCGATCGTCTCCACAATTGCCCCGATTTCTGAGGAATGTTGCCCCATTTCTCGCACCTTTTCCGCCGATAACCCTACCGTATTTTTGATCGTTTGCATGCCGAGAATGGTTTGCTCAACAATGTCGGCTCCCTCACGAGCAGTGCTGGCTGCCTCTTCCGCACCTAGCGCACTGTTTTGAGCGCCTTGTGCCACAGTTTGGATGGCTTCACTGATTTTTGCTGTCAGGCTTGCAGCCTGATTGACAGCATTAGCCTGTTCCTGCGCCCCCCTGGCCACTCCTTCGATCGCCCGATCCATTTGTGTGGCTGAATCTGCCGTTCTCCCGGCTGATTCAGTCTGCTCACCAATGCCTTTGGCGATATCCTGAATTGTGCGTGCGATCTGATTCGTTGCCTCACCGGCAAGCTGGGCAGATGAAGCCAGATGAGCGGATGCTGTATCAAGCCTGGTTGCGCTTTCAAATACCTGGCCAATCATTTGACGCAGGTTGATCAACATTTTATGGTACGACACACCCAGAACATCATCTTCGGAGAACGCTTCGATTTCCTGGCTAAAATCGCCCAGAGCCATCTGGTTCGTCGCATTTGCCATTTTTTGGAAGTAACCGATCATCTTCTGGAATGACCCCGCCAGGGCGCCGATCTCATCTTTTTGCTTTATTTCAACCGTTTGATTGATTTCACCAACCGCTATCCGATCTGCCGCTATCACCAATTTTTGAAGTGGATTGACCACCATCCTGTTTATGATCAGCAATACCAATACAATCATCACCAGGAATAGCCCCACCGCTGCAATTCCAACCCTCAAAGCAAAACTCCTGGAGCCTTGATATACTTCGCTTGCCGCGATTGAAGCAACCACAAACCAGCTATTTTCAATATTCTCAGTGGGCACGGTGATTTTTCGACCTATATAAAAACGTTCTTCACCATCGGGGCTCTTTGCGAAGAATGCTGTTTCTCCTGCAATCACTCTTGAGGTAATTGGGCTGAAGACCGAAACGCTTTCTTGATTCAGGATATTCTCAGCATCGGGGTGAGCAATCAGCATTCCACGGTCATCAAAAAACATCAGGTATCCTGTATCCCCGAGCTGCTGATCTTGAACAAATATTTTGGTGAAATAATCCATCTGCGGTGCAACAATTGCGGATCCAACGACCTTGTTGCCAGAGCGCACAGGTTCTGCAATGACAAAAATCGGGTTCCCGCGTAAGATACTGGGGTAAACGACGCTAATATAATGTTCAGCACCAGAAAATGTGGCGGCTATATAATCCTTATCGCTGCCTTTTCCAAGCGTTTTACCATCCACAGTATCAATGAAGAAAGATCCACTGACAATATTGACGGGCTGCCCATCCACCTGTATCTTAAAATTATCACTTTCACTAAATTTTGCTGCAATAGGAAAATTTTCATAATACCCGTATGAATTGTAGAATTTTTTCAGATAGTTGCTTGCGTTTGTAATGTTGGCTTCGTCCTGAGGATCTAAACAGGCTGCCACGATCTGTTCATTGGATGCAATCATGCTGATCATGCTGATCTGATCAGTTATCCAGGTGTTCAGGGCATTATCGATCGCGCCCAAAACGGTTTCGCCCAGGATTGTTGCGCTTGCAACCTCCTGCTGCTGCATCTGCTCGCTGATGAGCACAACCGCAGCACCGCCCACAATGAAAATGACCACAAGGATCAACGAGATCATTCGGATTGCAATTTTTTCTTGGAATAACGTAAAGATTCTTTTCATCAGATTTTTCCTTTCACTTAGAGGTAAAAAAAGGGAGGGGTATTCATTTCAATCTGATGCTGAAAAACCATATCGAAAAATATTGCCAGCACTTTCATTTTTAAAGGACGATGTTGTAATAACCCCTTATGACTTTCACCAGAATTACTAAAAATATTTCGCCAAAATTTTCACCCTGGAGGGATGATAACAGTGGCCAAACATATTTTTACTTTAGCATCATTTCCTCCACTTGGCAAAAGAGTTTGCGATTGATATTAAAAAATCAGGCGTTGGAAATGTTTATTTCAGTATAGCTTAAATAGAAATGACGGGTTGGGGAAAAAATAGCATTTTTATAAATGCGATTCGCGTATAACCCTTATCAGGATTTTTCTTTAGACAGTTCTATCACTACATTTCTGGCCATTCGGATGATCTTTCCAGCCAGAAAAATGTACTTCAAACAAATTATTACGCTTTGCTGCCGTTAATCCACTTTTTGATTCTTCGATTTGTTGAACTCGACAAATTTTTTGTCTTTACCCCATCTGTCCGGTTTCGTAAATAGCACATTGGTCATCCAAAGCGATAGTAGAGCCTTGGTTAAGACTTGAAATTGATTTTGAAAATCCAATTTTCCCGTTATTCAATTGTCATTTCATACACGCGGTAGCGGCGCAGCGGTTTAGCGCCCAGTTTGAGCAGCGCATTATTCATGCGGTCGTTGTCTTCCAGCACATAATTAATTTCCAACCGCAATTGATCATTGAAAATAGCTTCATAGGTTGCCCGGTATAACAATGTATCGATTGCTTTGCCCTGGTATTCAGAAATAACACCCAGCGCCCACATGCGATATGCCTTGATCTTGGGCAAACCGGTAAGTAATTTAATCCATCCAAAAGGGAAGAGATTTCCGTTCAGATCTTTTAGAATTGTGTTTACGTCGGGCAGCGACATGGCAAAACCAATGGGCTTTCCCGCCGAATCCTCTGCCAGCAGCAGGGCTTTGGGATGCACAATGGCTTTCATGTCGTGTGCCATGGCGCGCGCCTCGGCGTCGGTCACCGGATAGTATCCCCAGTTATCCGAAATGGACTCATTGGCCAGTTTGACAAGCTGTTGCACATCTTTTTCCAGGTTGTTCATATCCACACAACGCACCCGGACGCCGTATTTGGTTTTGATTTTGTCAGTCAGGGTTAAGTAGCGGTCCGGAATTTGATAACCCTCCCGCGCATCAATGAAATACACCAGCAAATCTTTGGCTTTCTCAAAACCAAAGGCGGTAAACTGGTCATTGTAGAACGGCGGATTGTAAGGCGCCAGCACAACCGGCGAAGGCGTAAACCCTTCCATAACAGTTCCCCACTCTTGCGATGCAAAACTCCACGGGCCGCGCATGGTTTGCATGCCCTTTTGCCTCAACCACTGCCGGGCGGCATCCAGCAGGGCGTGGCTCACTTCAGCATCCTCCACGCATTCATACGACCCGAACAAACCAATTGGTTGTTTCCAGGCTTCCAGCGCCATGTGGTCAATGAATGCGGAAACGCGTCCCACCACCTGCTGATTTATTTTTGCCAGGAACAGGGCGTATTCACAGTGCTGCAGCATGGGATTGCGGTTCACATCAAATTGGCTCCACTGCTCAGACCGCAACGGGGGAACCCACACCTGATCATTTCGATAGAGCTGGTAAGGCAATTCAATAAAGGCGCGCAGGTCTGCTTTGGTCTGTACAGTGATGATTTCCATTGTTAGTCTCCATGAGAAGAATGGACAAGCCGCTTAGAGTTCCAATTCGCCTGTTGATTGCAAGTTAAAGGCCAGCCCCACTTTCTTTCCGGCTTCCACCAGTGAATTCACCACTTCGGGAAGAAGAGGAATCCCTTCCTTCTGATACATCTCGCTCTTGATGGATTCTTTTTCGCCGTGAACAAAAATCCGCTCCTGCCCCTCAGCTTTGGGAGCATCCTTCAATTGCCTGATCAGGCGATCCATATCCTGCTGAAATTCAGCCAGGGGGCGGAAATTGTCAATGCGAAAAGCCGCAAAGAAATGCCCCACATTGGCGCCGCGATTTTCGTAAGGGTGGCCGACCTCTTTCCCAAAGGATGCGCCGGAAAGCACCCCGCAAAGAATATCTACCAGCAGGGAAAGCCCGTATCCTTTATATCCGGCGAGGATATCGATGCCGCCCAGGGGCATCAGTGCGCCCCCATGCAGCACCCGGCCGGGGTCATTGGTCAGCTTGCCGTTCTCATCAACTCCCCAGCCGGTGGGAATTTCTTTACCGGCCTTTTCATACACAGTGATTCTTCCGATGGGAACGATGCTGGTAGCCATGTCCAGCACATAGGGCCTTTCGCTCCCGGCAGGCACTGCCACAGCAATGGGATTGGTGCCGAGAATGGCGGTCTTGCCATAGGTCGGCGCCACCAGCGGTTGAGAATTGGTCAGGCTGATGCCGATCATGTTTTCTTTCAGCGCCATCATGGCATAATAGCCGGCAATACCGTAGTGGTTGCTATTGCGGACAGTCACCATAGCCAGGCCCGCCTGGTTGGCTTTCTCAATGCAGCGGGTCATTGCCCGGTAACCAACCAGTTGCCCCAGGCCGTTCCCCCCGTCCAGCAGCAGGGTGTTGGGTGTCTCCCGCACAACGGTCAGTGGTGCGTGGGGATTGATCTGTTTATTGACCAGGCGGTCGCCGTAGTAAGTGTGGAGGCGGATGATCCCGTGCGAGCTGGTTCCGCGCAAATCAGCGGAGATGAGGATATCGGCAGCAACGGCAGCATCTTCCGCACCAATCTCAAATTTCTTAAAAAATGCTTCCACATAATTACGCAAGTCTTCAACACGAAAGACAAGATGGCGGGTCATTTTTTCCTCCCCTGAAAGGAACAGAGTGAACGATTATTTAAGTATAAGGGATTAAATCATTTGCTTTACAACGCAGAATACCCATTTGCAATCTAAATGCCCGGTTAATTACAGCTTTACCCGTCTATGATCAGAGGCAAATCGTGTTAAGATATCGCGTGAATTCAGGGGGAATATCAAAATGGGAAAAGATGATTGAGGATTATTGAAGCGGCAAAGTAAATTCAAACTTGCTGCCTTTGCCCACCCCTTCGCTGAAAGCCTTAATGCAGCCACCATGCGCCTCAACCAGGTGACGGGCAATTGTCAATCCAATGCCGCTTCCGCCGCCGGCACGCGACCTGGATTTATCCACCCGATAAAATCGGTCAAAGATAAAGGGTAAATCCTTTTCAGGTATGCCCGCGCCGTTGTCTTGAACCGAGACGACCAGTCTTTCCTGTTCTTGCCGTGCAGAGATGACGATCTTGCCGCCGGTGGGCGTGTATTGCAGAGCATTACCCACCAGATTGATCAACACTTGCTCCAGCCGGATCTCATCGGCCTGAATTTGCGGCAGATGGTCTGCCGCATCAATTTGAATGGCAACCTGTTTTTCATCATACTGCTTGTTAAGGCGGTGCAGCGTCGATTCAAGTACACTTTGAATCGACAACCATTTCTTTTCCAGCTCATAAGCGCCCGCTTCCACCCGGCTCAGTTCCTGCAAATCTGCCACCAGGCGCTGCATTCTTCCGGCTTCCCGCTCCATAGCCTGGTAGGTTTCAGGTTCAGCCGGCAGCATACCATCTTCCAGCCCTTCCAGGTAACCCTTAATCGTTGTCAACGGGGTGCGCAGTTCATGCGACACATCACCAATCAACTGGCGCCGCCTGGCTTCGGTTTGTTCCAGTTCGTCAGCCATTTGATTGAAACTCACAGCCATTAGCCCCAGCTCATCACGCTGTGTGGTTGGCTCGTTATCATCCACCGGCACACGTTCCTGGTAATGTCCTGCTGCAATGCGCTGGCTGGCCTGCATAATGCGCTTCACCGGCGCAACCACCTTGCTGCTCATCCACAAACTGACCAGCACCGCTGTAAACAACGCAGCCAGGGCAGCCTGCACAACCGCCTCCAACACCGCAGCCCGAAAATTGCTGAGATTGTTAAAACCTCCCCCACCACGTCTTAACATATGCTCTTCCAGCATGCCCTGCATTTCAGCAGAATCGGACAGCATGTGGCGTTCAAATGTGCTGGGAATTGCCAGCATGATCGACACCGCCAGGACAGCGCCGCCAATGAAAATCACCAGTAAATAAGAAAGAAAGAGCTTGTAAGAAAGACGTGAACGAAACTTATGAAACATGATTATTCTTCCCGGTCATCAAACCGATAACCTACTCCACGAATGGTATGCAAAAAATCCCGTTGGCCCAATTTTTGGCGCGCATGCCCAATATGCACATCCACCACGCGGGCATCCCCAAAATATTCATATCCCCACACCTTTTGCAGCAATTGTTCACGGCTAAGCACCATGCCGCGGTGTTCCATCAAGGTTTTTACCAGGTCGAATTCTGTGGCAGTCAAATCGGTCACAGCCTGCTCCTCAACCCACACCTGGCGGGTGGAAGCATTCAGCGTGATATGCGGGTATTGATACACTTCCGGGCGGCTTTCATCTCCTTTGGACTGCATACGCCGCAAGGCAGCTTTAATCCGCGCCACCAGTTCGCGCGGGCTGAACGGTTTGGTCACATAGTCATCCGCTCCCAGCGAGAGGCCAACCACTTTATCGGTTTCTTCCGTGCGGGCAGTCAGCATAATGACATAGGTTTCGGCTTCACGGCGCAGGCGGGTGAGCAATTCCATGCCGTCCATACCCGGCAGCATCACATCCAAAACGATTAGGTCGGGATGCAAAGCCAGGGCTTTCTTCAAACCGGCCTCGCCATCGCTGGCGGTTTCCACTTCAAAGCCTTCAGGCTGCAGGTACGCCGTCACCAGTTTTAGAATGGACGGCTCATCATCGATGACCAGAATTTTTGCTGTTTTGCCCATCATAGCAAACCTCAATCAAACTTTTTTTATTTATCGCGACACAATGATTCCATTTCATTTTAACCAGAAATGAGAACCAGTGATACTCACCTGGTTCTCATTTCATAAAGATTTATTCTTCTGACACTTCGAGTAGAGTCCCATACCAGTCATGCTCAAAGATTTGTCCGCTGAAACCATTCACACTTAACATACCGGTTACTTTGCCATCCTTCAAAATATCCAGGGTGTAATACCCATAAAACGGTTCGGCTTCACCCGCTTGTTCACCGTCCTGAGATTGATCAAGATAATCCTGGGCAATCTGCCCGGCTTTCTCCGCGCTCACGGTCATATCTTCGGCTGATTCCACGGTGGGGTTGACCAGGTTGGCGTTTCCCACACCGCGCATGCCGCGCCCGCTCAGGAGACTGTATTTCTGGTTCCACATCCTGGTGGCGCCGCGCTGCGGATAAACTGCTTGTGTGGCATGATCCACCAACAGTTCCACGGCGCCCATGCCGGTGCTTTTTTCCACCACGCTTGCATAAGCCTGATTATCGAAAATCATCACCTCAGAAAGGATCAAGTCATCGTTGTTCAAAGTATCCAGGTATTTTTGCACAGCCGCCTCAGCCGCTTCAAGCGATAAAGGTTCGGCTGTCGCAGCGGCAGTTCCATTGGAAAGATACCCGCCGCAACCAAAATTCGAACGATCAAGCATTGTGAATCCACTCCCACGGCGTCCTGTTCGCCCATCCCGGCCCATTTTATCAAATGGGCCGTACGCCGGGGCGTCCTGCCTCCAGCCATCCTGACTCATTTTGTCAAATGGGCCGTACACCGGGGCATCCTGTCTCCAGCCATCCTGACTCATTTTGTCAAATGGGCCGTACGCCGGGGCGTCCTGTCTCCAGCCATCCGGCTGCGCCGGGTAGTTGTCCAATCTGGCATACATCCTGCTGGCTGGGAAAACACCCAATCTACCTGTAAACACCCTTCCTGCCAGAAAACCAGCAACCAGCAATCCACCTGTAACAACCAAGCCGGCAGCAACAATCAGGGCAATTTTTAACGTTTTGTTCATTACAACCTCCAAATGTTATGAATATGAATGTCCCTTGGGATCATCATCTATCCTAAATTTACCGGTTGACTGTAAAGGAAATGTCGAGAAATTGTGAAGTTTTCTTAAAGATTTCCTTCATCCTGGTAAATTATTGGCGGTTGTTCTATAAGTCGGGATGATATAAAATGGATTCAACCTTGACAAAGGAGATTTTGAATGCCTGAATTTGCCGTATTACAGCTTTCGGGTTGCGCGGGTTGCGAAGTATCGCTGCTGAATGCCACTGAATGGACCGAAAAATACCAGTTGGTTTACATGCCGCTGGTTGTATCGGCCTATTCTGTGCCCGAAGTGGAGATACTGTTGGTCAGCGGCGGCGTCCGCACCAACGAGGATTTGTATAACTTAAAGCGCGCCAGGCTGAAAGCAAAAAAATTGGTGGCAGTAGGCACTTGCGCCATTTCAGGCGGTGTGGCAAACCTGGGCAACCGCGATGAAGTGCGCGAACTTTTTCTCAAGCAGGCAGAGCGCACGCACTTGCCGCGCTTGCTGCCCAAATGCAAACCCATCGATTCATTTGTTGCCGTCGATGCCTACCTGCCCGGATGCCCCCCCACCCCTGAATTATTCACCGCCATGCTGTTTGACCCGCAGGGCTTCAAACCTGCAAAAAATGTTTGCCAGGAATGCGGCCGGAAAAAGCTGCGCGACATGAAACCCGACCACCTGGTTGGCATGCAGCAGGGCGAAGTGTTGCCCGATATCTGCCTGATTAACCAGGGTTATTTATGCGTGGGATCATCCACCCGGGGCGGCTGCCGTGCGCTTTGCACACGCCCGGGGCATCCCTGTGTGGGCTGCCGCGGGCCGTCTGATGCCATGATCGAAAAAGACTCGCAAGCCTGGTTTAACAGCATTCAAAAGGTTTTCGAAGCCATGACCAACATTCCTCCCCAGGAAATTGAAGAGGCTCTCCGATCACCCCAGTATTCGTTGTTCCTGTTTCAATTTTCAGATTATGCCGACCCCGGCAAACCACCCCGCCCCAAGGAGAAAATTTTATAATGGCCACACTATCCTTTCCCATCAGCCGCATTGAAGGACACGCCGGGGTGGAAATTGAAGTTCAAGACGGGGAGGTGGTTTCAGCGCATTTTAAAGCCATGGAATTGCGCGGGTTCGCCTTTTTTGTGCAGGGTACACCCGCCGAACAAATGCCCGTTATCGTGCCGCGCATCTGCGGGGTTTGCTCCACAGCGCACCACGTGGCTGCTGTCAAAACACTGGAAGACATTTTTAACGTACAGCCCCCGCCCATGGCAAAGCGCATCCGGTCGCTTTTGCTGCTGGGACAAATGATTCAAAACCAGGCTACCTCGGTTTTCATCTTCACCATGCCCGACCGGCTGGGAGTTTCCAGCATTTTCCAGGCCGACAGCGCTGCAGCAGAAGAAGCCCAATTCAAACTGGCACAGCGTTCGCTGCAGGTGAGAAAAATCGGCACCGACCTGATCAGCCTGGCAGGCGGGCAGTTCATTCACCCGGTCAAAGCCAAAGTGGGCGGGGTCACCAGTGGAATTGCCGCCGCCGATGCCGATTCGATGCGGCAGCGCATCCAAAACATGCTTCCTGTCGCCTGTGATCTTTTTGAATACTACTGGGAATCTTCGCTCCAGATGAAAGAGCGCATCGGTTCCTGGGGTGACGACACCCCGGCTTATTACATCGCTTCGACCGAATCGAATTGCCCCGATTGCGACAGCAGCCGCATTCGCATTATGGCGCCCGACGGATCTACTGCTGCCGAATTTGACGCCAGCGAGTTCCGAAACTATCTGCAATATCAAGATACCGAATATAGTTACGCCGGGCAAACCAGCTACAACGGCGAAATTCTGCGCGCCAACAGCCTGGCGCGCATGAACATGAGCACCGCGCTGGGCACCCCCCGTGCCGACCAGTACTTCAAGCAGTTAATTTCAGAATTCGGTAAACCCGCCCATCCCATCATGTTGTTCGATCTTTGCCGGGGCATTGAAATGGTTTACTCCATGGAAAAAGCCGTTCAAATCCTGTCAACCCCTCTGGATAACGATGACGCTGCCGTGCCCTACAAACCGTGTGATGGAGAAGGTTACGGCCTGGTTGAAGCCCCCCGCGGCCCACTAATTCATCACTACCTGGTGGAAAAAGGCAAGATTGTGTGGGCTGAATTTATCATCCCCACTGTGCATAACATGCTGGCCATAGAACACGCCCTGATGGTCGCCGCCAGGCGCTATGTGACCCCCGGTGAAGTAAACATGGAGTTGGAAAATGCGGTCGGCAGGGTGGTGCGTGCATTTGATCCCTGCATCTCCTGCGCTACACACTAACAAAAAAACGGTTTGGACAAATTACGTCCAAACCGTTTTCTATGTGATGCAACCAATTAACAGCAGCCGCCGCTGCCGCAACCTTCCGAATCGCAACCGCCGCCCGATCCGCAGCCTTCACAGGAATGATGGATATGGCCGTGCTGCAATTCTTCTGCTGTGGCGGCGCGCAAATCAAGCACTGTGGCCTTGAACAGCAGATCTTTACCAGCCAGGGGGTGATTGAGATCCAGTGTAATCGTTTTGTCGTGAATTTCATGGATACAGGCAGTGTGAACATGCCCATCGTCGCCGCGCACATGCAAAAAGGCTCCCACCTGGGGTTCATATCCCTGCGGGAACAACTCACGATCCATATCGATCAAGGATTCGGGGTCAAATTCACCGTAGCCTTCACCCGGCGGCACCAACACTTCCCGGCTTTCTCCGGTTGAAAGACCAGCCAGAGCCTTTTCCAATCCTGGAATGATGTTGCGATGACCATGCAGATAAGCAAATGGTTCATGTCCATCAGATGAATCATACAACTGACCATCCACAGTAAGTGTGTAGGCAAGTGATACAACCACGCCGTCTTCTACACAAGTAGGTTTCGAATCAGACATTCTTTACTCCTAAAAAATAATACCAAACCCGATAAACAAGGTTTGGTTTTACCAAACTGGTTGATTATATCATTGATGCCTGAAAATCAAGCCAGAAATGGATATAATACACATTAATATTCTTCTTCTCAGGAGCGCCCCGCATGCCTAACGTATTTGTTTCCAATCATCCCCTCATTGCCCACAAACTTTCCCTGCTGCGCAGCACAGAAACCGAACCGAAAAAATTTCGTGAACTGGTACGCGAGATAGCCGGGCTGCTCGCTTATGAGGCCACACTCGATCTGGAAACTGAACCGGTGGATGTTTCAACCCCCCTGGCGACCGCGCCTTGCAAACGATTGAAAGAAAAAATTGGGCTGGTTCCCATCCTGCGCGCCGGCCTGGGAATGACCGAAGGCGTGTGGGAATTAATGCCGTCGGCTGAGGTATGGCACATCGGTCTCTATCGCGATGAAAAAACCCTTAAACCGGTTGAGTACTACAACAAGCTGCCCATTGAGCCCACCGTCTCGGTGTGTCTAATCCTGGACCCCATGCTGGCCACCGGTGGTTCTGCCACAGCCACGGTTGATGTTTTGAAACGCTGGGGAGTAAAAAAGATCAAATTCGTCGGGTTGATTGGCGCCCCTGAAGGCATTGCCCTCCTCCAGAAAAATCATCCCGAGGTGCCCATCTACCTGGCAGCTGTTGATGACCACCTGAACGAAAAAGGGTACATTGTTCCCGGGTTGGGCGACGCTGGCGACCGCCAGTTTGGTACCGCTTGATTAAGTGGTTACCCCCCAATTTGCGCCATCTTGCGGTTATGCGGGCTCATCTTTTGTGCCAGTGAATGTCCTGCTGGTTTAAGCCGCATGGCTTCTTCCAGGATGGGCAAAATTGGCTTGCCCGCCCGCATGGCATCGCGCACCGGGATTTCGATGTCGTTCAACAGGCACAATCGCAGGTTTCCATCAGCAGTCAAACGCAGGCGGTTGCATTCATTGCAAAAATGCTGCCCAATTGGAGAAATGAAACCAATGGTAGCCATTGCATTGAGCAATTGAAAACTGCGCGCTGGGCCGCTGCCCTTCAGGTGTTCAACAGGCGTCAAACCTTCAGCATGGGTCAATTCTTTAATTTCCTGGGTGGAGATGAACATACTCGCCGGCTGTGGAAAGCCTTCACCCCAGCTTTGTTGATTTTCGATCGGCATCAATTCAATGAAACGCACATGCCAGGGATGCTCAAGGGTTAAGCGGGCAAAATCCACCAATTCATCATCATTCACACCGCGCATGACCACCGTGTTTATCTTGATCGGTTCAAAACCAGCGTCTTCAGCCGCCGAAAGTCCGCGCAGTACGGCGTCCAGTGAACCTCCACGGCAAATGCGCAGATATTTTTCCGGCTTCAGTGTGTCCAGGCTCACATTCACCCGTTTTAATCCCGCATTTTTCAGTGGGCGAGCCAGTTTTTCTAACAATATCCCGTTAGTTGTAATACTAAGGTCTTCAATTTCTGGAATTTCAGACAGCATTTGTACCAGGTCAACCACGCCCGGCCGCACCAGCGGCTCGCCGCCGGTCAGGCGCACCTGCCGAATTCCCTGGCTGGCAGCAACGCGAACAAATTCAACAATTTCTTCAAACCGCAAAATATTTTCATGAGGCTGCCATTCCACCCCTTCAGGCGGCATGCAATAAACGCACCGCAAATTGCAGCGATCAGTGATGGAAATGCGTAAATAAGTTATCGAGCGTCCGTAATGGTCTATCAGCATCAATACCTCGTTTTCGTTTAAATCCAAAAAATTCTATCATAGATATTGTCAAAACCAGTCAAATGGTCAGACAATTAAACAGACAAATCGATCTCAGATGGATAAACACCTTATTTGGTATACTCATAAAAAAAGGAGCTGGCTGGATGGAAACCTGGCAAACCATATCGACAAGGCGCAGTATTCGTGAATTTACTGCTGAACCAGTCCCGGAGCAAGCGATTAGAAAAATGGTCACGGCAGCCTCAATGGCTGCCAGCGGCGGCAACTCGCAGGCCTGGTCTTTTCTGACCATTCAGGATCCCCGCCGCCTGCAAATGCTTGGCGCACTGGCGCCCGGCATCATTGGCAGCCCGCAGGTTGTATTCGTTTTGTGCATCGATGTCAGCCAGGAAGACCCTGAAAAAGACCCCTGGTTGTTTCAGTATATGGGCATGAGCCTGGGTGCCGCCATGCAAAATTTGTTGTTAACCGCCCACGACCTGGGGCTGGGAGCTTGCCCGGTGGCATCTTTCCATCAAAAAGCCGTGCAGGTTTTTCTGGATATTCCAGAACGCATGATTCCATTATTGTTGATCGCGGCAGGCTTTCCAAAATTTAAACCTGAGGCGCCTGCCAAAAAAGAATTCAATCAAATCTGTTTTGCTGAAAGCTGGGGTAATCCTTTATGAACACTGATTTACTGCGCGATGATTTACTTTCGCTGGTCGGTTTTTTGCTCACCAGCGCCCAGGGCTTAAACCACGAGCCCACCGATTACGGCACCTTCCGCCTTTTGGATGCTACCGGCAGGGTGCTGGAGATTATGCAAAAGCATGAGCTGGGTGATGAATTCACTGCTCAATTGCAGGCGCAAATTAACGAAAAACGCTTTGGCAGCATGAGTTCGAAAACCCTGGAGCCTTTCCTGCAGCACGTTATCCTGCAATATGCAGCTGAAATGAAAAGACGTTTGGAAAATCAATCCTAATTCTAAAAGCGCCCCGCTTAATTCGGCGGGGCGCTTTTGATTCGTTTCAGTTTGACAAAGTCAGGTTATTCGTCACGCTGTTTTTTGGTCGCGGTGTGCGCAATCATGCCGATGCCCAGTGAAACCAGCGACAGGTTGAAGAACAAAACCGGATTCGCAGCGCCTTCGGTCAGGTCAACACCCGTCACCGGCAGCATCATCTCGCTGGCCACGGCAGTAGGGTCGCCCGGGGCAGCCAGGGTCGGCACAACATCACTGGCAAACTGGGGCAGCGGGCCGCCGCCGGCGAAATCATCATCACCTGTTTCACGTTCAACCAGGGGTGTGTCATCATCATCGCCGGTCACATCATCATCGTCACCAGTGATATCATCGTCATCACCACTGTCATCATCATCGGTGTCATCATCGTCACCGGTGACATATGAGCAGGAACCATCATCCGTATTAGCCTCCGGGTTGAAATTCAGGGCAGTTTCATCAGTGCAGCCAGTGATAACCGGTACACAGGAACCGTCATCGGTATTGGCAGCCGGGTTGTAGTTGATGGCGGTCGGATCGGTGCAGCCAGTAATGACCGGTACACAGGTGCCGTCATCGGTATTGGCTGATGGATTGTAATTGAAGGCAGTCGGATCGGTGCAGCCAGTGATAACCGGTACACAGGAACCGTCATCGGTATTGGCAGCCGGGTTGTAGTTGACGGCGGTCGGATCGGTGCAGCCAGTGATAACCGGTACGCAAGAGCCGTCATCCACATTGGCTGAAGCATTGTAATTATAGGCTGTTGGATCAGTGCAGCCGTATTGAATGGTAATACAGGAACCATCATCGACTGTGGCGTTCGGGTTGTAATTATCACTGCCTTCGTCGGTGCAGCCGCGAATGGCCCGGTTGGAATAGTTTACAAAGGTCAACTGGCGGTTGAATGGGCTGACTGATTGGCCATTCTGCAGGGTGGGCCAGAGGAACCAGATGCCTCGGTTCTGGGTGATAGTATCATTGGAACCATTGAGAATGGAAATGGCTTTAAGCCTTTGCGAGTTATTCATCAACTGGTTCCAAATATCTTTACCATTGTAGGTTGTGTTGCCCAAAAGATACCAGAAGATCAGTTTTTCGTCATTGGTACTCCAGCTATCCCGTGTTGAAACATTCACAGCGATCAACAGGTCATTCAAACGGTCAGTGGCTGTCATCCCAAAACCACGTTCATCCGGGCTGGTTGTGGTGTAGTAATTGACAATATCCGAATCCAACGGAGCCTTGAAGACCATTTGATAGATATTGCCGGACCCCGGATAGATGGTCATATCGGGTTCACCGCATTCCCATTCAAAAGATATGCTGGCATCATTGGCATCCTGGATGATGTAATAATCACCGTGGGAAATCAGTTTCACATTGGCGGTTACATGTCCGTCTTTCTCCACCAGGCTCAATCCATCATCGAGTCTGCCGCCGTTATTGACCACAATTTCTTTACCATATACCCCGTTGGTTGTGCCAAACAATGCATTCAGGATAAATTTATCTACAGATGCATACCCCGAAGTGTATGAACCAATTGTGCCATCCAGCATTGCCTCAATCAGAGAGAAAGCCGTAAATGATTGATTGTTTTTATTAATGGTTACGGTTTCATGATATTCACCCTGCGCCACATAGATCATGGCGCCGGCGGGAGCATTGTCAACCGCTGCCTGGAAGGGTGTGACGCTGGCATGGCATTCCACATTTGCCGGGCATCCGGTGCCGTCGGTGGTGAAACCGATCCATTTTGATTGGCTGGAATCCCAGTAAAATGGATCGCTGCCAGCCAGGATTTCTTGCGCTTCTTCACTCGCCAGAGAAAGTGTTTCACCTTCCTCATTGACCAGATGTTTGCCTTCGTCATTCAAAAGTTCAATAATTTCAGTGGTTGGTTCCTCAGCTATCTCAGTTTGCTCCTGCGAGCCGACCTCTTCTGATGGATCAGATGAATCATCATTACTGCTTGTTTCCTCAGGCGCCTCTTCCTCAACCGGAGCAGTTGATTCATCGACCGCACTTCCATCCTCAGTTGTGCCCTCTTCTTCAGGCGAGATCGGTTCTTCATCATCCGAAACGTCTTCAGTTTCATCCTCATCAACCAAGGGATCCGTTTCTTCAACACCCGGGACAACTTCTTCTTCTGGAGTTTCCGAATCCTGTGGCGTTTCTTCATCATGCGTAGCGTCATCATTCTCAACAGGTTCATATGGCGCTGGTTCACTTGCCGGGGACTCCGGTTCGGATGGTGCCGGTTCACTGGCCGGAGTTTCCGGTTCGGATGAGGCTGGTTCACTGGCCGGAGATTCCGGTTCAGATGAGGCTGGTTCACTGGCCGGGGTTTCCGGTTCAACCGCATCACCTTCATCAGCCAACACCGGTTTTATCCCCAGGGACAAAACCACGCTGAGCACCAGGAATAAGATAGAAAGAACATATCCTGTATAAGCAACACTTTTTGCGATTCGATTCAGTAATTTTCTGAAAGCCATGTTACCCTCCCTATGGGTAAGAATAAAAAAAACCGATCAATTGGATAATTGACCGGTTTCGCTACTGGCTCCCTGAGATCACGCCTGGATCATTTCCACGGCAAGCGACCAAATAATGACGCTCAGATCATTGCTTTCAATTTGATTTTTATGAGAAATATTACCTTTTCTCAATTGGTTATAAATTGATTATAGTGATTATTTTTAGTTTGTCAATAGTTAGTTTTATATTGTTTTTCGTCTATTTCAATGGGACAATTGCAATCATAAAAAAACCCCCTGCTATTTGGGCAGGGGGCTGTAGCACAACTATTCGCCTTTATTCATCCTTGCGACGGTGACGTGCCAATCCGTGAGCAACCATCCCAAACCCCAGCGAAGCCAGTGACAGGTTGAAGAATAAAGCCGGATTGCTTGAAGCCTCAGTCAAGTCAATGCCGGTAACGGGAATCAACTGGGTTGTTTGAACCGCCACAGGAATCCCCGGTGCAGCCAACGTTGGCACAACATCTTCTTCAATTTCGGGAATATCGTCATCATCCATGTCGTCGTCATCCATGTCATCATCGTCGGTGATGTCATCGTCATCGGTGATGTCATCATCGTCAGTGATGTCGTCGTCGTCAGTGATGTCATCGTCATCGGTGATGTCATCATCGTCAGTGATGTCATCGTCATCGGTGATGTCGTCGTCATCGGTGATGTCGTCGTCATCAGTGATGTCGTCGTCATCGGTTATGTCATCATCATCAGTGATGTCGTCGTCATCGGTTATGTCATCATCATCATCGTCGTCATCATCATCGTCGTCGTCATCGCCATCTTCACCGGGATCCAGGTAAATAAAACTGAGCTGCGTAAAAGTAGTCCCATCCACCACAAATGGCATGGGTTCTTCCTCGCCTTCACCATTGGTCATCCAAAGGAACCAGACTTCCCAGGGGCTTTCATTTTCTGCCCGGCATGCGCTGTCAGCATGACACGCGATAACCTGATCAAATAAAGCTTGTTGAGCAGCATCCAGAACAATGGGAATGGGATTCGGGGTGAGCGGCGGATTGTATTCTGCTGTATCACCCAGGATATGCCAGAAAAGATCCTGTTCGTCTTGCGGGTCTAAAGGCGTTGCCAGCTTCTTGAATATATTGACAGCCAGCATCAATTGTTCAAGACGCTCCTGGGTAGTTCGATCTAACCCGGTGTCGTCTGTCTGCAAATTGTAATAACTGATTATGTCTGGATTGAAAAGGTCTTTAAACACAACCCGGTAGTTTACCAGGAAGGTGATATCTTGATCAGGCTCACCGCATTCCCATTCATAATTCACAGCATCATCATTGGCGTCTCTGATGCGGAAATACCCATCGGCAGGATATAGTTCAACATCGGCTGTAACCGTTCCATCATCCTCCACCAGGCTGAAACCATCATCCAGCCTTCCGCCGCTGTTGACAACAACTTTCGGGCTGTGCACTCCCTTTGTGGTCCCAAATAATGCATTCAGGATAATTTCAGTGACTGTAGCGATCCCGGAAGTGGAAGAATTAACCGAGCCGTCGGTTGCCACATCGATGGTTGAAAATGCGGTAAAGGAAAGGTTATTGGTATTGATTGTTACGGTTTCATCATAATTACCCGCAGCCACATAAATCATGGCGCCTTCCGGGGCGCTGCTCACGGCAGTCTGAAAAGGCGTGGTGCTTGCCAGGCAGGTTACATTTGCAGGGCAGCCGGTTCCATCAGGGGTATATCCTACCCATTGTGTACCATCCCAGAAAAACGGATCATTGCCGTTCAATGCTTCAGCAGCCTCTTCACTGGCCAGGGGAATAACTTCGCCTTCCTCATCCACCAGTTCCAAACCTTCTTCATTGAGCAGCGTGACGATTTCTTCCGTCAACTCGGGCGCCGGTTCTTCAACCATGGGTTCAGGAGATTCTTCAACAGGAACCTCAATTTCAATAATCAAATCAGGCGGAGATTCCGTTTCTTCAGGCGGGCAAATTTCAGATTCACCGTCTTCTACCGGCAGCACATCCGGCTCTTCTACCACAGGTAATTCGTCGGATGGTTCTTCACCGGCAGGTTCGTCGCCTGCATCATCATCACCTGTAGGTTCTTCACCGGCAGGTTCGCCGCCTGCATCATCATCACCTGTAGGTTCTTCACCGGCAGGTTCGCCGCTTGCATCATCATCACCTGTGGGTACTTCACCGGCGGGTTCGCCGCTGGCAGGTTCTTCTGCAGCCGGCTCTTGATCCTCAGTCGCTGGCGAACCATCCGACTCCGGTTCGCCTGTTTCGCCTGCGGGCGCTTCGGGTTGTCCATCTCCACCCTCATCTGCCCGCACCGACTTAACCCCCATTGCCAATACAAGGCTGACTACCAGGAAAAGAACAGAAAGGACATAACCTGCATAAGCTGCACTTTGTAGGATACGGTGCATTGATTTGTGGATTGTCATAATACCCTCCCGTTAACGAAAAAAACCGATCAAAATACATTGACCGGTTTCGCCATTGGCTCCCTGAGTTCCTACCTGGCTAGCCAGGCAAGCGACCAATTTTCGGTTCTCAGATCACAGCCGTCAAGAAATCTTTCATTACTATTGTTAAAAACTTCGGCTAATCACAACTACTATTATATACAATAAAATTTGGTTTTTCAATAGTTAGAAAACAATTGGTAGTTTTAACTTTGTTATCGCTTTGTTTTAGACAAACTATCAACATTATTTTAAACAGCCAACCGCGTAACGGTAATTTCAGGCATGGACTCAACAACATCACCAATTTTCCAAAGAGATATTTTATCCTGAATTGCCCGGGCAATCAAATCATCCGCCCGCTCGGCAGGTATTGACATAAGCAAACCACCGCTTGTTTGCGGATCAAACAACATCATTTTTTCCTCTTCGGTTATATCCTTTTCAAAGATAACATGCTGTTTAAAAAATTCCATGTTATCAAAAGTACCGCCCGGGAATGCCCATTCTACGGCCAACTGTTTTGCACCTTCCACAAAGGGTATGGCATCCCAATAAAACCGCATTCCCACACCTGACGCTTTAGCCATTTCCCAACTATGGCCCAGCAAGCTGAAACCCGTTATATCCGTACAGGCATTTGCGCCGAACTCCAAAGCCAGCTCACCGGCTTGCCTGTTTAACTGTTTCATCCAATCAATCACATTAACCACCCATTCAGGCCTGGCTTTATCAGCTTTCAATGCAGTGGTGATTATGCCAAAGCCCAGCGGCTTGCTTAAAAACAGGACATCACCCGGTTGCGCACTGCCTTTCGCCAACATATGGGCGGGGTCCACCATTCCAATCACCATCAACCCATATTTCGGCTCTTTGTCTTGCACTGTGTGACCGCCCGCAATAACCACGCCGGCTTCCAGCGCCTTTTCAGCGCCGCCGCGCAAAATCTCACTACCGACCTCGGTGGGTAAATGCGGCGGCAAAGCTGCCACATTCAAAGCCAGGAAAGGTTTGCCCCCCATGGCATACACATCTGACAGGCTGTTGGCAGCAGCAATCGCACCGTAGTCATAAGGATCATCTACAACCGGTGTGAAGAAATCGGTGGTTACCACCAGGGCTCGTTGATCATCAATCTGCCACACCGCAGCATCGTCCGGCTGATCCAGCCCCGCCAGAAGATTGGGGTAATTGACAGAATTGAAGATGTTCTGAATAGGCCGCAGTACCTGCGCCAGCGTCTCCGCGTTGAGCTTGGAAGCTCAACCAGAACAGTTGGACAGGCTGGTTAACCGTATTCGTTTGCCCGATGATGTTTCAGCAGCCGGATCGATCATTTTTCCTCTTTCCAATTATCAAACCAGGTCAATCATCGCCTGGATTTCAATGCCCGAGTTATCTACGATTTCTTGCACACGCTGGCGGTCAGCCCTGGAATACCGCACGCAAACCCCGCAGTCTGAACTGAGCTGGCGCGGCACGGGTGCCATCTGGCAGGCAATGCCGGCCTTTGAAAATTGTTTTTCAAAATAAATGGCATGTGTGGTTGAGTGGACCAACAATACCGTTTCAGCTTTCATCGCCTTTTTGCCTCCATTGCCAGGTTTTTCACCGCGCTCAATGCCAAATCTACCTCTTGTTTCGTATTCATCATCCCCAGGCTAAAGCGAACCGTACCTACCGGGAAGCTGCCGATAGTATGATGCGCCGCGGGTGAACAATGCAAACCTACCCGGCAAAGGATACCATATTCCTGGTCTAACCGCTCACCTGCTTCGGAAGGCTGCATATTCCGGATATTGAATGAAAATGTTGCCAACTGGTTTTCAAAATCAGAAGCCTTATAAACATCTACACCCGGAATATCATGCAGTCCCGCCAGCAAATGATGCGTCAAGGTTAACTCATGCTCTCGGATTGACTCAATCTTGCGTTCCTGAATCCACTGCATTCCCGCCAGCAGCCCCGCAACTCCAATGGTGTTGGGTGTGCCGCTCTCAAACATGTCGGGGAGAAAGCGCGGGTGATACTCTCTTTCTGATGCGCTGCCAGTGCCGCCGCTTTTGAGGGGCTTCCAGTTACTCAGTGAGACCCGGCTGCCAATGATCAATCCGCCTGTGCCCATTGGGCCAAACAAGGCTTTATGCCCGGTAAACGCCAGCAAATCAATTTGGTCTTCCACCATATCAACCGGGTATGCACCTGCCGTCTGTGCCTCATCTGTCAGCAGCAACAGGTCATGCCGCCGTGCAATTTTTCCAATCTCCCGCACCGGTTGAATTGTGCCGGTAACATTCGATCCGCGATTCACCACAAACAGGGTGGTATTGGGACGAATGGCCTGTTCGAAATCCAATGGGTTCAAACTGCCGTCTGGCGCGCATTTCACCACCGACAATTCCACACCGCCCGCCTCCAAATCGCGCAGCGGGCGCATTACCGAATTGTGTTCCATGCTGGTGGTCACCACGTGATCGCCGGGTTTCAACAGTCCGCGCAGCGCCAGGTTGAGCGCCTCGGTCACATTCATCGTAAAAACCACCCGCATCGGATCTTCAGCGTGAAAGGTGTCCACCGTCATCTCCCGAGCAGCAAATAACAGGCGCGCCGCTTGAATAGCCAGTTGATGCCCAGATCGACCCGGCGAAGCGCCTATGTCCTGTTGATAATGAACCATCGCCTCGATCACACCGGCTGGTTTGGGAAAAGAAGTTGCAGCATTGTCAAAATAGATCATGATTTATTCCTGTTCAGGGAACCTGGAGTTTTTTTGAATCATGTCTCCAGGGTTCCCTTTTATCATGCCTGAATGGTTATTTTTCACGATCGATTGTGAGGCTGAAACCATCCTCACAATCCTGAACATCCACTTTGCAGCCCATCGCCTGGGTGGCGCGGCGCACATTTTCTCTGGATGTAACCGTGTCAACCAACACCTCAAAGGGAAATTCACCGGCCTGCACCGCCTGCCGCGCCATCATCACCGGCTGCGGGCACGAATATCCACGCGCATCTACCTTTTTCATTTTGATCTCCTCGGTTCTACGCAAGTTTTTCACGCATGCTGAAACCAATAGCCAGGCACACCACCATGCCCAGCACTACCGCTGCCATTCCGAAGGATGAAATTCCACCAACAGTCAGCACACCGTCTGCCAGGGCATCCGGTTTTCCAGCCAGGTTGAAATTATGGGCAAATGCCGCACCAAAAATCATGCCAAAAACAAATACTGCCGCATCTGAATCTCCCTCACCTGCCAAAAATAACTGGCGGCCCGGGCAGCCGCCCGCCAGCGCGAACGCCAGACCTGACAGCGCCATTCCTAAAAAGTTCCAAAGATGATTACTGTGAGCAACTGGTTGGGCTGCAAAACCGGGGTTGAATTGACCCCAAACCAGGTTCGCCAGAAATGCTGATATCACAAGAGCGCCTAATCCGCTTATCAGGTGGGTATCATTCATCAAGATAACGTCGCGAATGGAGCCCATGGTGCAAAACCGGGTTCGCTGCGCCAAAAAGCCGATAATTAATCCCACAATCAAGGCAAAAAAAAGCGGCGCAAACATTGACCCTGGTCCTTTTTCACTGAAAAAGATAGGAGCGCCTTCACCAAACACCGGTTTTGCAATCAGCAAATACAATAAACCCAGCATGGTAACCGGCAAAATCCACCCGGCAGCAGCGCGCATTTTCGTTGCACGCCCCAGGTTGTAGCCTTTCTTAAGAAAAAATACTCCAATGGTAATACCCAGCGCCAACCCGGCAATTCCTGTCACGGCATTCAAATCGCCGCCAGCCAGGCGAAGCATGGCGCGCCACGGGCACCCCAGGAAAACCAACGCGCCAATCATGGCAAATGCACCCAGCACAAAGCGCATCACCGGCGCCGATCCGCCTCTCGCCTTGAACTCTCCGAAGAGCAGCGCCGCCAGGGTTGAACCCAGCACCATTCCAATAATTTCAGGGCGAATATACTGGGTGGTGGCTGCCCGATGCAAACCCAGCGCACCGGTTATGTCTCGTTCAAAACACGCCACACAAATCCCCATATTGGGTGGGTTGCCCAGTTTTTGCAGCAGCGCCGCCAGCACGCCAATCACGGCGCCCACCAGCACAATCCCCAACCTTGAAGCAAAAAAACGTGTCAACTTATCTTTCATAAAACCAATCTCCTGTGTTGAAATAAATTACCCCTTGCACATCATTTACAACGTACAAAGGGAAATAAACAACCGCCAGCACGTCCGCCGGCGGTTGTGGAGATTGGCACAAACTCAATTAGAGAATGGCGAAAACACCGCAGCAGGCGACATGCGGGTTCCAGCCTGCGAGCGCTGACCCAGCGCCCCAGGTTGAAACTCAGGCGAGTTGTTTAATCGCAATGAAATAAAAAATGGTCTTGGTTTCCATATACATTCGCTCTCAAATCTTCAAAGAAAACTACCCCTTTATCTTAGCAGATAATCGTGATTTGTGATTCATTTTTTAAAAATCAAAGTTGCCAGTCCAGCACAGCCCATTATTATTCCCCCAATCCACACCCACACCATCAACGGAGATTGCACCAGTTCAACTTCCACCCCATCTTCAGCATCCCAACTTTTCATCAACAACATCACATCGCCCGCCAGTGTGCTATCTACTGCCGGAACAGTCAATTCTGTTTGCGCCTCTTTATAAAAATCCAGACGCGGTGTCAAATAGATCGTTCTACCCCCGCCATCCGAAAGTCCAAAAAAAGCCGCTGTGGATTCACGCACATCTGGTTGATCCTCAATTTTGACATCGTTGAATTGAACCTGAATATCTCGATGCTGAAAATGCATACCCTGCTTTAGAATTTCAGTCGTGCGGGTTTGCAACATTTCAACACCTACGATTCCCAGCGTCAGCAGGGCAGCTCCGGCATGTATGCCCCATATACTCCAACGATAAGATTGGTTTTCTTTTGATAATGAATTCTCACTCCACATTCCAATCAAAGCAAACAACTGCATGATTGTTGCGCTCAGAGTTGTGCCTGCCAACCAGAATCCAAACCACACCGCAGGTCGCGACTCGCCGCTGATTGCCAGGCCGAGTGGAACCGCCAACGCCATAACCGGCACCAGCCACCACAAACGTCCCATCCCTTCCTTATTCACAACCAGCGGGTGCAGCCCCATCAGCGTAACAAGCACAGCAAAAAGAGGAACCGTCCAGGTTTTGTACTGGCCTGGTGTGGTGAGAAGCGGCTGGTTAATCAGCCAGGATGAAAACAACGGTTTCAATAACCCGGCAAGGCAAATTGCCACAAGGCCGCAAAATATCAGCCCTGTGATCAGCGCGGTGCCGGATTCAAAATCCTTCTGTTTCGTTTGAACTTCAGATACCCTCTGCCTGTTATTGAGCAAAACCAGACCAATCGAAAGCAAAATCAGAACGGTCATAAAAACAGCAAAGTAAATCCCGATGTTGCTTTGCGCATACGCATGCAGTGAATCTAATACCCCGGCGCGTGTGAAAAACACCCCCAGTACCACCAGGTCAAAGGTCAGAACCATCATGATGCGGTTCCAAATGCGGAAACGCCCGCTGCGCATCTCGGCGCCAACCGTGTGCAAAAAAGCCGCACTGCTGAACCAGGGCAGCAGCGCCGCCACTTCGACCGGGTCCCAGCCCCAGTATCCTCCCCAGTCCAGAACATCGTATGCCCAGCGGCTGCCCAGAACCAGCCCAAAGGTCAGGAACACCCAGCCAAACAACATCCAATCGCGAGCGCGCTTCAACCAGTGTCCATCACCATCCTTATCAATTGCATTGGAAACTGCCAGCGCAAAAGGAACAGCATAGGCTGTCATTCCCAGGTACAACAAGGGGGGATGGAGAATCATGGCAACATGCCGCAACAAGGGATTTAACCCTTTGCCCTGAGCAGGCGCAAACAACCGGCTGCCTTCAGCCGCGAAGAATCCCGTCCATTGCTCCCCGCTCGCCGTAATCCAGGTTAGATCAAACGGATTTTCAATGAATAACGACAGGCTGATAAAAAAGGTCAATAAAAATAACAAGATAACCCGAAACCAGGAATCCCTTACGAACCACTTGTCATCCCGAACAGCCCAACAAGAAACCGCGCTCAACACCCAGCTCCAAAACAACAGCGAGCCCGCCTGGCCGCCCCACAGCGCCGAGATTTTATTCAGCGCAGGCAGTGTCCGGCTGCTTACCAGGTAAACCGAGTGCACTTCAAAACGATCACAGAAAATCAGAATCAGCAGGCACACCACCGCCAGGCTGAGCAATACAAACACAGCCCGAATTGCCCAACAGGTGAAGAAAGTCCATCTACGATCTACCCGCGCACGCCGAAAAATTGCTGAACCCGCCCCCAGCACAGCCATTGCCCAGGCGCACAGCAGACCTGCAAAACCAATTGTCGGTAATATCCAGATGAGCATACCTATCCTGACTTCATAAAAAAATACAAGCAGATTTGGATTAAGTATATCGAAAAAAACACGGCGGGAGAGTAATCCAAATTTTGCCATAAAGGATTTCTTGTTTTTCTTGCTATAATGCTGCTAACCAAACTCTGATCGAAATGGTGAGGAAATGAATGTCTGAACCTGACCTGACCTGCAAATTTTTAGACCTCACATTCCCCAATCCCCTGGTGCTGGCTTCCGGCATCATTGGCACCAGCGCCACGTTGCTGAAGCGCGCTGCCCTGGCCGGGGCCGGTGCAGTTACCGCCAAAAGCGCCGGACCTGCTCCACGCGCCGGTCACCCCAACCCGGTGGCCCTCGACTGGGAATACGGCGTGATCAACGCCATTGGGCTCACCAACCCCGGCGCCGAAGAAGAAGCAAAAATGCTGCACGAGGCTGTCGGCCAGCTTAAACCACTGGGTGTGCCGCTGATCGCCAGCATTTTCGCCGGAACATTGGAAGAATTCTCCAGGGTTGCCGCCGCCATTGAGCACGCACAGCCTGATCTGATTGAAGTAAACATCTCCTGCCCCAACGTGGCCGACGATTTCGGCACGCCTTTTGCCGCCAGCGCTGAAAGCGCCGCCCAGGTGACCCAGGCTGTCAAATCGGCCGTGCGGATTCCCATCAGCATCAAACTGGCGCCCAACGTGCCCAACATCGGACGCATTGCCGCTGCGGCGGTGGAAGCCGGCGCCGATGCCATCACCGCCGTCAACACCATGCCCGGCATGCTGATTAATTTCGAGGCGCGCAAGCCGGTGCTTTCCAACCGCACCGGGGGCATATCAGGTCATGCCCTCAAACCCATCGCCCTGCGCTGTGTGGCTGAAATTGCCGCATCCGTCAAAGTTCCCATCATCGGTACCGGCGGGGTGTCCAACGGACGAGACGCCGCAGAAATGATCATGGCGGGCGCAACAGCCGTCGGAGTGGGCTCAGCTGTGTGGTATGGAGGTGTTGGAGTCTTAACCACCATCCTGCAAGAATTGACCGCCCTCATGCAGGCCGAAAAATTCGACAACCTGGAAGCCATGCGAGGAATAATCTTAAAATGAAAACCGAATCTCACCTGTCATCACCCTCTACTGCCACACATCAGGTTTTCACCGTTGCCGAAGTACATCAAGAAAACTACCGCACCAAAACCTTCATTTTCAACGAGAGCCTGCCCGCCAACCCGGGGCAATTTGTCATGCTGTGGCTGCCCGAACTTTGTGAAAGGCCCTTTAGCATTGCCGGCAGCACGCCGTTTCGCATGACGGTTGTTTCTGTCGGTTGCATGAGTGAGGGCATTAACAGTTTGCATGTGGGCGACAGGATGTGGGTGCGCGGCCCACTGGGGCAGGGATTCAAAATTCGCGGCAAGCGATTGCTGCTGGTAGCGGGCGGGTATGGTATTGCCCCGCTGTTGTTCCTGGCAAAAGAAGCCCAAAAGCAAGATTGTGAAGTCGATGTGGTCATCGGCGCCCGCACCGCCAATGACATTTTGTTGGTGCATGAATTTGAAAAGATCGGCTTGCTGCCGCGCATCGTTACCGATGACGGCAGCCTGGGAGCAAAAGGCATTGCCACCGATATGATGGAAGCCTCCATCCAGGAACAGCGACCCGATTGCGTGTACGCCTGCGGCCCGACCAAAATGCTGCAAGCCGTGGAAGAAAAAGCCCGCCGGCACAAAATACCCCACCAGCTTTCATGGGAAGCCGTTATGCGCTGCGGCATGGGCCTGTGCGGCAGCTGCGAATTGGATCACGATGAGCCTTATCAGGGTTCCTCACCAACCCCTGCTCATCACAACTCGGGGTGGCTGGTGTGCATGGATGGGCCGGTTTCCTATTCGGAATAAACAGGGTTTGCTTAAAAACGTCCGGTGTGTCATTCACCCCGGACGTTTTTTGCTCTCTTTCCTTATAACCTTTGATGGAAATTTATTGCGAACCGTTTCATCAGAAATCACGTATAGAGTATTAGCAAGTGATACTGCATGAAAGGTGCCCCAATCTCAATATACCCAAAATCCATTCACCAAATTTGGATAGGCTGGTATTCAGATATGGTATAAAATCAGTGATTGTTCATGGAATTCCCGTTCAATAGAATTGCAATGTCTCCTTTTGTCACCACCATCAAACACCCGGTCAAACGCCACCAGGCAGAGCAAACGCTTTTTATCTTCCTGATTTGTTTTGGGCTGTCCGTCACCCTCACCCGCCTGTTCCTGGAAGTCACCGGTTATCCTCAACTGGGCAACAGTGAACTCCACATTGCGCATGTGTTGTGGGGAGGGTTACTGTTGTTCATGGCAGTGCTGCTGCTGCTCATCTTCGCCAACCCGTGGGTCTACCCGCTGGGTGCAGTGCTGGGCGGGGCAGGTGTTGGATTGTTTATTGACGAAGTGGGCAAATTCATCACCCAGAGCAATAACTATTTTTATCCCTTCGCTGCTCCCATCATCTACGCCTTCTTCTTACTCACCGTCCTGCTCTATTTGCGCATTAATCAATTGCGAAAAAGAACCACCCGCAGCGAGCTTTATAAGGCGTTTGAATTACTTTCAGAAGTGTTGGACCGTGATCTGGATGCCGCCGAGCAGTCTGACTTGCTGGAACACCTGCAATATGCGTGGAAGAACGCCGACACACCCGACCTGGAGCGCCTGGCAAAAACCCTGATTGATTTTTCCTCAGACGGGACGCTGCACCTCGCACCGCTTCAGGATGGTTTCTGGATCAGAGTCGGCAAGCAATTGAAAATCCTGGAAGAACGCTGGTTGAATCGCAACCGGCTGCGCTGGTTCTTGATCATCGGATTACTGATACTGGGCGTGTTCTCGTTTTACGACCTGTATTTACTGTTGATTTCTCCCCAATCGATCAGTTTTCTGGATCGGGTTGGCATCAACCTGTTGCAGGCAGGTCTGATTCGCGGTCCCCAGGGATTGGTGTGGTTCACCCTGCGTACGGCGCTTCTGGGCGTCATTGGGATGCTGCTGGTTCTTTCAGCCCTGTTGTTGATTCTGCGCTGGGAACGCAGCGCACTGACCATCGGCTATTTTGGCATTCTACTGGAACTCACCGGGGCTAATTTGCTGGAATTTTATTTTGACCAGTTTTCCACCATCCTGCTGGCATTGATCCAACTGGTTTTGTTGATCGGCGTCTTACGCTACAAAAAGTTACACCTGCCTTGAATTGTTTAACGCGTTGCACTGTCGGGTCTATCCACCGTCTTTTCGGTTGGCGCAAAAAAGACTGTGGACTCGTCCAGGCTCGCCAGGCGTACCATTGGTTGATGGTAGCGCCGGTAATAATGCGTCAGGGTGGTCAGGCTGAATATCTTGTTCATTATCCGGTTCCGGGCAAGCCATTGGAAGATTTCAGATAATATTGCAATCACAATCAAATTGAAGCCAATCTCAATCGGCAGCGACCACCAGTTTGCTTGAATTGCGGTCATCCGGCTCAACGCCTGGATAAAGCGGTCCAATCCCCAGGCTGTTACAGGGAGGAAGAAAATCCAAAACAGCAATACCGCCAGCGGGTGACTGGCTTCAATGGCTTTGGTGGGGCAATATCCCATGCAGCGCATGCATGACTCACAGGAGAATGTCCAATACGGTCTTCCGTTTTTCATTTTGATTGCCTTTGTCGGGCAATGCGCGGCACACAGGCCGCAGCCGGTGCATTTTTCACCGGCAAAAAACAGTTTCGAAAGAAACAGGCGCCCCATGATGAGGTAACCCATTGAAAAAGGAAACAAAAGAATACCCAGGGCAAGTTCCAGCCAGCCGTGCAGGCTGATCTTGCCTGCCAGGATCTCACTGACCCAATGCTTTGTGATCTTTTCGGTTTCATCACTGATGATTCCCACATGCTGCGTCGGCAGACCGGGATGCAGCGCCAGCCAGTTGGACGGCATGTCCAGCCCGCGCACACCCTTCACATGGTAGCCTTTCAAAGACAAGATCAAAGCCAGCAAGTAGGCAGCACTGCCCATCATGCCGGGCACAGTGAAATTCAAAACACGTATCCCGGCGCGGGTGGCGGCAATCAATAACGACTGCCCTTTTCCCGCGGGAAAACGCAGCGCAAACTTGATCATTGACCAGGGTGCGGTGAAACCATGCGTTGGCGTGCTGATTCCCAGCAGCGTGTCTTGCGAAAAATCCTTTTCCAGGTTGGCATGGTTGAATGGAATAATGGTCACACCATTCCCAGCCTGTTGCATGGTCTCTGCCATCCATTCTGCTACACGAAACGAATTACCCGTTCCGCTGTAAAAATAAATCACCGCAGCCAATTTATTCGTGTCATTCAATGTTTTCTTCCCCGGGGTTCAGTAGAGAATTTAAAATTTCATTGGACGCTGTTTCAATTTCATGATGCAGGCTGCGTCCATGCGCATCCATGGTGACCACCACCGGCAAGTCACGCAGTTCCACCACCCACATCGCCTCCGGCACGCCAAATTCCAGTTGAAACACGCCCAGCACTTTTTGCACGCTTTGAGCAGCCAGGGCGCCTGCCCCGCCCACCGCATGCAAATACACCGCCGGTTCTTCGCGGCAGGCTTGCAGCGTCCTGACGCCCATGCCGCCTTTGCCAATCACCGCCTTCACGTGAAAATGATGCAGAATGTCCGCCTGGTAGGGTTCTTCACGTATGCTGGTGGTGGGGCCAGCCGAAATAAATGCATAATTCCCAGTTTCAACTCCGCTAACCACCGGCCCGCAATGAAAAATGGCTCCATCCTGCAAAAAGACCTTCAATTGTTCGTGAAGATGTATCTCGTCTGGTGTGGGCTGGTGCTGATCAGATAGAAATGTCTCTTTCATCCACTGATGCGCCCGATCGCGCCCGGTGACCACCACCCCGCTCAACAGCACGGCATCACCCACATGCAAAGCCCGCACTGCTTCTTCGCTCAAAGGTGTTGAAATTTTTCGGGACTCAGGCATACGTCACCTCGCCGTCCTGCCAGTCCATCCGCCAGCGGCGGTATGCCCAACACATGTAGGAAACGGTCACAAAAAAGCTGGCTGGAAGCCGGTACAGCGCACCGGCATGCACCCCCAGCAAGGTGCGCCTGCCGCCAAATCCCATGGCGCCAATACCCAGCAGGTTGGCCTGTGCCAGAATCTGGTCTTCGAGGGCAGCCAGTTGCGGGTCTGGATTGGTCTCATCCAGGCGTCGCAGAAACGCCTGTTTGGATGCCAGGTAGCCGCTGGTGCGGTCGCCGCCAATGGCAATGCCCAGCACTCCCGGCGGGCAGCCAAAGCCCTGTGCACGCTGCACAGCATCCAACGCCGCCCGCCTCACACCATCCAGGCTGCGCTCAGCCCTCAGGCGTTCATCAGGCAGGGCATACTGTGCGCCTACGTTCTCACTGCCGCCGCCCTTCAGCAGCAATTGAATGCGAAGCTGGGCGCTGCTGTGCTCCTGGAAATGAATGAACGGGAAAAACTCGCCGCCCAGGTTGTTGCCGCTGTTTACGCCCGTTAGCGAATCCACGGCATTAGGCCGCAGCAGCGAGCGGCGCGTGGCTTCTGCCACTGCCCCACAAATGATGTCCTTTAATTCCGTTGTTGACCAACCCTTAGGGTGCTGCACAAAGAAAATGGGCGTGCCGGTGTCCTGGCACATGGGAACCGACTTTTTGCGCGCCAGGCGCACATTTTCCAGGATGCTGTTCAATGCCAGCACTGCCGGGCTGCCGGGTGCTTCAGCAGCGCAGGCATCTTGCAAAGCCAGTTCCACATCCGCAGGCAAGTCGGTGGCAGCTCTGCGGATTAGTTCAACCAGGGGTTCCAGCAATGCCGTTCGCAAATTCTTCATTTTTTGATTTTATCCCAGGATTGGATCCAATGATTAAAGAATCGTGTTGTCCGAATCAACTGAGCATTTGTTATAATACCGTTGCGCTCGATTTGGCCGCAAACATTACCCGAAGGACAGTCATGGATTCTTTTGATCATTACGCATCACCACTGAGCTGGCGTTATGCTTCGCCAGAAATGCGCGCTCTGTGGGGGGAAACCAATAAACTTAAAACCTGGCGACGGCTGTGGGTGGCGCTGGCGCAGGCACAGCACGAACTGGGCGCCGTCACTTTTGAACAACTGGAAGATCTCAAACAGCACGTCAATCAAATTGACCTGGACCGCACCCGCGCCCTGGAAGCTGAAACCCGCCACGACCTGGTTGCCGAGATCAAGTGTTACAGTGAGCAAGCCCCCCTGGGCGGCGCCATCCTGCACCTGGGCGCCACTTCCACCGACATTAAAGACAACGCTGAAGTGCTCATCAT
Organism: uncultured Anaerolineaceae bacterium; assembly: GCA_964580315.1. GTDB lineage: Bacteria > Chloroflexota > Anaerolineae > Anaerolineales > Anaerolineaceae > CAZOKH01. The sequence continues at coordinate 37,395 of CAZOKH010000028.1, forward strand.
CCGCCAGTCGCTTGATTTGCTGCTCTCGCGCATCGAGTTTCTCCTGTCCACTTTTGCCGAAAAAATTTCCGACTGGGCAGATTTGCCCGTCATGGCATTCACACACTTGCAGCCGGCCGAACCCACCACGCTGGGCTACCGCTTCAGCTTCTATGCCCAGGATTTGTGGGAAGATTACCGCGCACTGCGCAGCTTGCGAGCCGGTTTGCGCGGCAAAGGATTCAAAGGTGCGGTTGGAACCAGTGCTTCATTTGTTGATCTGTTTGGTATTGAGAAAACCCGTCAAATGGAACGCCGGCTCAGTGAGTTGTTGGCTATTCCCTTTTATGAAATCAGCACCCAGGTTTACCCGCGCAAACAGGACTATTCCCTATTGTGCGCTCTGGCCAGCCTGGGAGCCACCCTGTACAAATTTGCATTTGACCTGCGCATTCTGCAATCTCCCGCCATTTTCGAGCTCAGCGAACCATTTGGCAAAGACCAGGTTGGTTCTTCAGCCATGCCCTTCAAGAAAAACCCCATCAACGCCGAAAAAATCGACTCGCTCGCCCGCCTGTTATCTGCTCTGCCGCAAACAGCCTGGGCGAACGCCGCGCACTCCCTGTTCGAACGCACCATGGACGACAGCGCCAACCAGCGCATGATCATTCCTGAAGCATTCCTGTTGTGTGATGAAATTTTATTGACCTCCATCCAGATAACCACCGGGCTGCAGGTTCACACCCAGCAAATTAATCAGAATTTTGAAAAGTTCGCCCTGTTCGCCAGCACAGAACGAATCCTGCTGGAAGCAGTCAAAAAAGGATTGGACCGCCAGCAGGTGCACGCAGCCTTGCGTTCACTCACCCTGCAAGCCTGGCAGGATATTCAAGCCGGTCAGCCCAACCCGCTGCCGCAATTGCTTTCCAATGACACCCTCTTGACCAGTGTCCTATCCAGCGATGAAATTCTCAGTCATCTGGATGTGCGCAACCACCTGGGGTTGGCGCCGCATAAAGCACGCGCTTTTGCACAGAATCTGACCAGAACACTAACCGAAAATCGAGGAATCTGATATGACTCTGCAAATTATTATCGGTACACAGTGGGGAGACGAAGGAAAAGGCCGTTTTGTTGACCTGCTGTCAGCCGACGCACAATTCGTGGCGCGTTACAGCGGCGGCGACAACGCCGGGCACACCCTGCGCATTCAAGATCATGTTTACAAACTGCATCTCATCCCATCTGGCATCATTTACCCGCAAACCACCGGCATTCTGGGCAACGGCATGGTGATCAACCCGCGTGTGCTGCTGCGTGAAATGGATGAATTAAACGCCGCCGGCATCAAAATTTCTCCTGACCGGCTCAAAATTTCCTACGCCGCCCACCTCATCACCCCCGCGCACCAGGTTCTGGATGCCGCCCGCGAGACGCACCTGGGCAAATCCAAGATCGGCACAACCGGGCGCGGCATTG
>CAZOKH010000029.1:0-12078 GCA_964580315.1 uncultured Anaerolineaceae bacterium
ACCCCATTTGCAAGAAAATATAAAGTAGAACCACTAACGACAACGCCAATTCGATTTTCTTCATCTCCAGTATTGAGCGCATCCGAAGCAGCCCAGTCTGTTACCGTTTGACGTTCTCCCGACTGGTCTTTTTTTTCAACCCGCCAATTTCCATTGCCATCAATTTCCAAAAGAACGCCGTCCGCGCCGTTTGTCCCTGATGCTCTCACGATAAAACCAGCCACACCCGCGCTTTGTTCATCTTCCGTGTTCTCAACAGATACATCCATCGCCAGATTTTTAAATTGCCTGTTGCTGATGGAGGTCAGGAAAATATCTGACCTGTTCAATTCAAATTGATAATAAGCATCATCAAATCCAACTTCATAGGAATCAGATTTCGCGGGTTTAAACAAATCTTCAAATCCGCTTCCGTCACCCGAATAAAACACAATCGGCGTTGGCGATAACGGCATGGGAGTCAAAGTCGCTTCGATTTTCTCCACATTGCTTTTAGACGACAGTAAATCGGTCGACTGACTCAGAAAGTAGAACCCTCCAGCCGCGGCAACAGCGAGAACACCCAACAAAGCAATGCCAGCACACCCCAGGATAAAAATCCATTTTTTGGAATGCTTTGGTGAACCACTCGGTGGTTTTGCCGGGGAAGGTGCCGATGATTGAGCTGCTTTGAGTGATTTTTCATCAGCCTGTTTTGCCACCATTTTCCCAGGGTCTGACAACACCCATTCATGATCGCGTTCCTCATACCAGTTTTGGTCCGTCGCGTTGAATTTCCAGCGCACGCCGCTTTGGTCAATCCATTCCAATCCAATACATGCCGCCTGAAAAGACGTGTAATCCAGATTGCCGCTTTGAAACTGCTCGCGCAATTCAGCAAATTTCTGCTCAATTTTCAAAAATTCGGGAGAAAAAAACATCCGATCAGCGCCGCAAATCTCACATTTCAAGGCTGCGGGTTTCAAATTTGCTCCGCAAGAGGAACAACGCATTCAACCTCCTTCCACTACTGCCGATGTACTCGGTTGAAGCAGGTTCAAAAAACTGGTTAGGATGTTCGATTCACAGTAAGGAGAGTGTTGTGCGCAAATATGCAGATTGATGAATTGTCTTGTACACCGGATAAAAATGAATTTTTTGACAACCTATTATTTATTATAGTAATTTTTCAAATTTTTACTACACGCCGTGATCTATTGCCGTCAATCTCTCTATTCCATCTGTTTCCTTCCCATCAACCTTCAGGCATGGTAGAATATTTTTACTAGGTCCCTGTAGCTCAGTGGATAGAGCGCTGGCCTCCGGAGCCAGAAGCGGGAGTTCGAGCCTCCCCAGGGACGCCTTGATTTGCTTCAAAATTTTTTATTGGTGCCCACCCAAAAGAATAACCATTGAACGGTGATGGGCATCTGGTTTTTAATGCGAGATGATGAACTATAGCAACGCAGAATGGATTGAATACTTATCCCCACCCGCGGATCCCCAGGCCATTTCCGAGCTAAATCGCCGCCTGGTTAGAGCATTGCAATTCTCGCTATCTGGCAAAGTACCCGAATCGCATCTTGAAGCATTGAATGAAGAAATCGCCCAGGAAGCAGTCATCCGCATTCTAGACAATCTCAAAACTTTCCGCGGTGAAAGCCAGTTTTTAACCTGGGCAACCAAAATTGCTGTGCGCCTGGCGTTCAGTGAGCTTCGCCGCAACCGCTGGAAAGATATTTCAATCGAAGATGTGCTCCCTCCCGATTCAGACAATGACGATTTCACACCATCTTTTCTGGCCGATCCCGGCGCCACTCCTGAAAAGGCGGCCGAACAAAATGCGCTGATCGGCATTGTCCAGAGAATCATCGAAGATGAATTAACTAAGAAACAGAAAGATGCCATTCTTGCAGTCCTTTCGGGTGGCATGCCGCTGGAGGAAGTAGCCGAGCGTATGGGATCAAACCGCAACGCTTTGTATAAACTCATTCACGACGCCCGGATTCGCCTGCGGGATCGATTGGACAGAGAAGGTATTTCCATCAGAGAAATCCTGGGGGCTTTCTCTTGAAATATAAGAATTTTGTAAGATTTCATCATAGTCATTCATCAGAGAAATTATGAAGAAACTGGATAAAAAAGGACTCCAACGATTACTACAAATAATTGAAATCACAAAAGATGAGGAACTCGATTGTGATGAATGTTATGAGCACTTGGATAAATTTGCCGAATTGATTAGGGCGGGAGAACCGGCAGCCGAGATTTATCCCAAGGTTCAACAGCACCTTGAAGTTTGCCCATTTTGCAAAGAAGAATTTGACACCCTATTACAAGCCCTGAAAAAAATCGACTCGTAAATTCTTGTCTCCCATTACAGCAGCATTTGCAATCCTTTGATATACTGAGGCTCACTCATTGATCCATTTTAAGCCAGCCTGCAAGTGAAACATGACTCAACAAAATAACGATACAAAAACAAAGAATGAAGTTGGCTTTATAGCCGGCTCAACCATGATCATCAGCCTGGGCTGGGCGGCTTCCATTGTCATCGGACTGTTCCGCCAGCGCATTATTGCCGCCAGTTTTGGCACCGGCGCTGAATTGGATGCCTTCACCGCCGCCAATGTGATACCCGAGTTGATTTTTACAATGCTTTCCGGCGGGGCGCTCAGTTTCGCCTTCATCCCGGTTTACACCCGCCTGATGGGTGAAAGCGATGCCCGGGCAGCCAACAGGCTGTTTAGTAAAACCGTCAATATCATCTTCGCATTAACTGCTGCATTATCGCTGCTGGTCGCCTGGTTCGCGCCAATGCTGGTCACATCCGCGTGGGGCGTCGGTGCCAGTTATCCAGTGCATGTGCAAAACCTGATCATCGCATTGATGCGGTTACTGCTGCTCTCTACCATTCTTTTCTCCGTATCGAGCATCCTCACGGCTGTGCTCTACGCACACCAGCGGTTTGTGGTACCCGCCCTGCTTCCATCCATGTACAGCCTGGGAATCATTGCCGGGGCGCTGATTTTGACCCCGCGCTGGGGAATTTTTGGCATTGCCTGGGGTGCTGTTTTCGGCGCACTGCTGCATCTCTTAATCCAGGTTCCAGCGGTCATCAGGTGCGGAACACGCTGGCTGCCATCCTTCGACCTCGATCACGACGTGCGCCGTGTCGCAATACTCATGGCGCCGCGCATCATCGACTTGATGATGGCGCGCGCCAGTATCAACTGGCTGAATGCCACCCTCAGTTCAAGGTTGGGAGAAGGCCGCCTGTCCGCACTCGATTTTGCTTACCGATTGATGAACATGCCCTGGACGCTGATCGGCACCGCTATTGGCATAGCCATTTTTCCCACCATGGCCGCACTGGCAGCCCGTAAGGACGTACAGGCCCAGCGCAACGCCCTCAGTGGGTCTCTACGCGCCATCCTCACCCTGGCCATTCCCGCCGGTGTTGGCATGTTCTTTCTAGGACAACCGCTAATTCGCCTGTTATTCGAAGGTGGTGAATTTACCAGTGAAAGCACCGCCATGGTGTACTACGCCCTGCAATTCTACACACTGGCGCTCATCAGCCAGTCAATGCTTGAAGTGGTGGTGCGCGCCTTTGCCGCCCAGCAGGATACCTATACCCCCCTGTTTGTCTCCCTGTTCACCACACCGTTGAATATTGGCCTGGCCATCTGGCTGACCCGTCCCTTTGAAGTCGGTGGCTTATCACACGGCGGTCCCGCCCTGGCCAATGGGCTGGCAGTGCTGGTCGAGGCAAGCATCGGACTGACCATCCTGGCTATTCGATGGAAAGGGGTCGATTTGCGCCATATTCTCATAGACACAGCAAAGTCAATGGTCGCTGCCGGTTTAATGGCGGGTTGCATTTTGTTGGTCAGAAATTTTCTATCCCTGGGTGATATCCTGACCATCCTGATTGGCGGCGGGCTGGGTGGAATCATCTACTTTACCACAGCGTATTTCCTCGGTATCCACCAAATCCTCGATATACCCCTGGCAGTCATCAAACGAGTTCTGCCCATTCGAACATCACAAGCATAAACATCAAGACAGCAAGATAGGTGAAACCATGCGCGAATTACTCCCAACTATTGAAAAATGGATTAGTGAAGGCAAAAAGGTTGCCCTGGCAACCGTTGTGGAAGTTTACGGCTCAGCTCCGCAGCCAATGGGATCAAAAATGGTCATATCCTCAACCGGTGAAATGGCTGGTTCGGTAAGCGCGGGCTGCGTGGAAGGCGCAGTAGTTGAAGAAGCCCTTACCTGCTTACAGGAAAATAAACCCAAGCTACTGCACTTCGGCGTGGCCAATGAAACCGCCTGGGAGGTTGGGCTGGCATGCGGCGGCACCCTTGAGATATTTGTGGAACCGTTTACCTTTGACGCGCATTTCTCCGCTCTGCGTGATGCTGTTTTAGAACAACGCATGGTTGCCGCCGTCACCGTTCTGACCGGCGAAACTTCCGGTCAGAAAATGCTCCTAACGCCACAGGGAGAAGTATCGGGCTCTTTGGGAGCTGCAGACCTGGACAACCCGGCACTGGAAAAAACAAAAGAACTGTGGCAAACACACGCATCCGAACGCAATGCCATCACATGCAATGGCGTTGATGTCCAGGTTTTCTTTGACGTATTCCCGCCCCTGCCGCGCCTGATCATCATCGGCGCAGTTCATATTGCCATGCCATTGGTTGACATAGCCAAAACATTGGGCTTTCACACCATTGTCATTGACGCGCGCGGCGCATTTGCCACACCAGAGCGTTTCCCGAACGCTGATCAGTTAATCAAGCTATGGCCGCACGAAGCCCTGCAAGACTTAAAATTGGACGAATCGTCCTACCTGGTGACACTGACCCACGATGAAAAATTCGATAATCCTGCCCTAAAAATCGCGCTCAACAGCCCGGCGCGCTATATCGGCGCACTGGGTTCAAAAAAGACCCACGCCAGGCGCTGTGAAGCTCTCTTGCAAGAGGGTGTCACCCAGGCGCAATTAGACCGCATTCACGCCCCCATTGGCTTGAAGATCGGTTCGCGCGGGCCGCGAGAAATTGCCCTGTCCATTATGGCAGAAATGATCGCCGTTTCACACGGATTATAGAACCGCTGCTTTTTAAAGAAAAAACAGGGCAGTCCCAATCACGGCAATCACCGTTCCGACAATTGCCATCCAGCCGAATCTTTCTTTAAAAAGAACCCAACTGATCGGCAGCAGCACAACTGGCGCCAGCCCCATTAAAGTGGAAGCAATTCCCATGGGAGCGTTTTGAATGGCAATTAACGACAGCCACACCCCCAGGAATGGACCAGAAAACGCACCACCGGCGACAATCCACAGGGCAGCGGCATTTTTTCTGATCGTTTGCGCGGTTTGAACCATTTTGCCCCCCAAAATCACCGGCAGCCAGATGACCACTGCGGCTGAAAGCAAGCGGATTACATTGCCAGACAGTGCAGGAAAATCTCCCTGTAAACCAATTTTCGAAAAAAGCAATCCAACCGACTGCCCCAGTGCGGCAAGCAATCCCAGCAGCATACCCAGGCTAAATTCGCGACCTGTTGTATGTTTTGACCCTTCAGTGTGGTTTTGTCGATCTAAAACCACGCAACTGACCCCGCCAATCACCACCAGGATCGCCATCACCTCTTGCGTAGAGAGTGTCTCATGAAAAAACAGCCACGCCATCAAGGTGCTGAAGATAGGCGACATGGAAAACACCAGCATCGATAACCGGGGGCCAATATAAATAAAGGACTGAAAAAGCAGTCCATCAGAAACCACATAGCCCAAAACACCCGATAATGCCAGCCACACCCAGCGGTTTAAGCCGGCGTTCACTGGAACAAGTGATTGAAACAGAACGAAATGCGTTACAATCGCCAGAATAACGGCGAAAATCAACCGCATTTGATTGGATATAACTGAGCCAATCTTCCTGCCTGAAATGGTAAACAGGACAGAGGTGCAAGACCAGGCAACCGATGTTGCCAGCGCCGCAATATGACCAATATAGTGCATGGTTAAAAACCTCAATGAAGTATGATGGAATTGACAGATGATAACACCGAAATGGCCGTCAAAGGATTGCGAAATCATAACGAAATAAGATGAAGAATGTCAGGTGAAAATAGAGTTAAAAGCACTTTTTCTAATCTGGTTTATGGTATATTATCAAACTAGGCAGACAGATGCTTCATTCCAGCTTTCATTGAAAAATAAAGATAACAAGAAAAGGTTATTTCTACAGGTATTATAAGGAATGGAAATATCGGTCGAATTTACCAGCATTGGAAGAATTTTAACCGGCCTCAACCACTTGAATTTACAAGTTGAGCCACAAACCACATTCTTACAAATATTGGGGAAATTGGCAAAGCAATATCCTCAATTAGTCGGTCAGTTGATCGATCCGCAAACACAACGTTTTTACGCTTCCAATTTATTCAGCATTAATGGTCAACGCATGCTCCGGGATGACGAAATGGATTCTTGTCCCAATGATGGTGACCGTTTGATTATCCTGTCATTGTTGGCTGGCGGATAGCAATTTTCTTTTTACAATTGGATATCTTCAAATTTTCATGTTTGTTTATCAAACACTACAAAGGAGACAGCAAGTATGTATGGTTATAGCGGCAAGATCCTGCACATCGATCTCGGCAACCGAAAAACCTGGATCGAAGAAAAACCCGAGTCATGGTACAAGATTTATATCGGCGGTGTCTCCATGGCATCACGTTTATGCTGGGAAAACATTGAAGTCGGTTGTGATGCATTGGCGCCGGGCAATCCAATTTGCATCGCCAACGGCATTTTTACCGGGACGCCTGTGCCCGTTGGTGGGAAATATGGGCTTGCTTCAAAATCTCCCCTCACGGGTATGATTGGCGATAGTCTTTCCGGAAGCTGGTTTGCCATTGCCCTCAAACGCGCCCGCTGGGATGGGGTGGTGATTCACGGAGCCAGTGAAAAATGGGTAAATGTCTTTATCGATGATGACCGCGTCGAATTTCGAGATGCCACAAAACTTCTCGGCCTGGGCACCTATGAAACTGAAGAAGCCATTCGCGAACAGTTGGGCGACGATCAGGTGCGGTCAGCTACCATTGGTCATGCTGGTGAACACCTGGTGCGTTTTGCCAATGTGACGAATGACGGCCGCCAGGCCGGCCGCACCGGACATGGTGCAGTGTGGGGATCCAAGAAGCTCAAAGCGTTATCGGTGCGCGGCACCTACGGTGTTTCAGTTGCCGACCCCCAAACGCTTCTAAAACTCTCCTTTGATATCTCGCAGAGCGCCCAGGGACCTTATACTTCCAAGTACCGCATTCTGGGCACAGCCACCAACATGCTAAACATGAATAAAATCGGGCTCTTACCCACCCGCAATTATCAAGAAGGCACTTTTGAATATGCTGAAGAAGTCAGCGGCGAACGTTTAAGTGAACGTTATAAAGCCAAAATGCTGGCCTGCGCCCAGTGCCCCATTGCCTGTGAACCCTACTCGGTTGTGAAAGATGGGCCTTTCGCCGGCGCCATGACGGGTATTGATTATGAATGTTTGCAGGCCGCCAGTTCAGACCTGGGTATCGGCGATTTGCGCGCCGCCATTAAAATCATCGATGTTTGCGACGAAACCGGTATGGACGCCATGAGCGGCCCGGTCACCATTGCTTTTGCCATGGAAAGCTATGAGCGCGGCATACTCAAAAAAGAAGACTTCAAGTGCGAGAAATATCCCGAAGGCTTTGAATGTAATTTCGGAAATGCTGAAGCAGCCGTTACGTTGGCTGAAATGATATCCAAACGTGAGGGTATTGGCGATTTACTGGCAGAAGGAACCAAACGCGCCAGCGCACGCCTGGACGCCGAACGCGGATCAGAAACCTACAAATGGGCAATGAACACCAAGGGACTGGAATGTCCTGGTTATGACGCCCGCGGCCTGAAAACTTTTTCAGTTGGACTGGCTGCCGGTGTGCGCGGCGGCTGCCACAACCGTTCAGCAGCCTATGACCCGGATATCCAGGGTGAGGTAGACCGCTTCACGGTGGATGAAACTCGCGGAAAGCTCGCCAGCGATAGCGAAGAATACGCGGCTGTTTATGATACCCTGCCATTGTGCAAATTCATTCGCCGCTGTTTCACCGGCAAAGCTGACCGGTCGGGCGCCTGGCCCACCATTGCCAAACTCATCAATGCCACCACAGGCTGGGACTTCGGCTATGATGATGTAGACCTGATCGGCACTCGCGCCCACACCATAAAAAAGGCTTTCAATATTCGCGAAGGCTGGAAACGGGAAGATGATGACCTTCCCTGGCGCTGGAAGCACGAACCAATGACCAAGGGGCCATCTGCGGGACATATTGTGACCGAAGATGAACTTGAGTATCTGAAAAAGATTTATTATGAAGCAAAGGGCTGGACAAAAGAAGGTTTGATACCCAAAGAAAAATTAATTTCACTGGGTATGGAAGATGTAGCCGAACAAATCGGCGTCTAACACATTTGAAAAGGTCAACAAGGAGAACAATTCATGGTGTCATCTACCTCGAAATATAAATACATAACCTGCGACCCGGAAAAATGTGTGGGTTGCCAGTTGTGTGAATACATATGCTCATACACCAAGACCGGCGTTTTCAACACCTATCGCAGCCGCATTCGCACCATTCGCGCAGAAGAAATCCTGATCACAGCGGTTGCCTGCCGTACCTGCGAAGACGCCCCCTGTGTGATCGCCTGCACCCGCGACGCGCTAACCCAGGATCCGGTCACCGGCATCATTCACGTTGATGCCAACCGCTGCGATGGATGTGCCTGGTGCGTTGAAGCCTGTGATTTTGGTGCAATTTCAATCAACCCCGAATCCAAACTGGCTGAGATTTGTGACCAGTGTGAAGATCAGGAAGACGGGCCTCAATGTGTCAAATGGTGCCCCAAAGAAGCCCTTGAATTGACCACCGCCGATCAACGCGCACAGCGTTCACGGCGCAAACTGGTGAAAGATGAAGTCCTGGGTTCATAATCTGAATAAAAATTGAAAAACGTTGCAAAAAATGCAGGTAACTTTATTTCTACACAAGGAGATTTATGACTACTAGCGATTCCTCCGAGGATCTCCGCATTGGGGTATATGTCTGTCATTGCGGCAGCAACATCGCCGGTGTGATCAACCCTGAATCAGTGGTGGAATATGTATCAAAGCTGCCGGGAGTGGTACACGCCAACGACACCCTCTATGCCTGCGCCGATTCAGGCCAACGCCAGATTAAAGAAGACATCAAAAAATATAACTTAAACCGCGTGGTGGTGGCTGCCTGTTCGGTGCGTATGCACGAGCCCACATTTCGCGCCGCGGTTGCCGAAGCCGGACTCAATCCATTTCTGATGGAAATGGCAAACATCCGCGAACAGTGCACCTGGGCGCATGGTCACGACCCTGAAGGGGCCCTGGCAAAAGCCAAAGACCTTACCGCAGCCGCCATCGCCAAAGTCCGCTTTCTGAATCCACTGGAAATGATCAAGGTTCCAGTAACCAAGAAAGCCATGGTGATTGGCGCAGGAGTTTCTGGCATCAGCGCAGCGTTAGACCTGGCAGACCAGGGAATTGAAACCATTTTAGTCGAGAAAGAACCTACCATTGGCGGGGCTATGGCGCAGCTCAACAAGACCTTCCCCACCATGGACTGTAGTATATGAATTCTCGCCCCCAAAATGGTTGACGCGGCGCGTCACCCCAAAATTAGCATCCGGGCATTTACTGAGGTTGAACGGGTTGAAGGCTTTGTAGGCAACTTTAAAGTTCAACTGCGTGAAAAAGCAAAATACGTGCTTGCCGACCGCTGCAACGGCTGCGGCGAGTGCGCGAAAGCATGCCCCATTGAAGTGCCCAATTATTTTGAAATGAACCTGGCTCCACGCAAGGCAGCTTATGTGCCGATGAGCCAGTCAGTGCCTTTGATTTATAACATCGATATGGATGCCTGCATCCATTGTTTCAAATGCGTTGAGGCTTGCGGAAAACTGGAAGCCATTGACTTCAGCATGCAGGATAAGTTTGTCTGGGAAGACGTTGGCGCCATCATCCTCGCCACCGGTTATTCTCATTTTGATCCCAGCCTGATCCCTGAATATGGCTACGGGAAATACGCCAATGTAATCACCGCCATGGAAATGGAACGTCTGAACAACTCAGCCGGCCCAACCCAGGGCAGCGTGATTCGCCCCAGCGATCACAAGAAACCACAAAAACTGGCGTTCATCAACTGCGTTGGATCGCGAGACAAACGCTTCAACCCCTGGTGTTCCAACTTTTGTTGCATGTATGGAATCAAGAATGCGGTATTACTTAAGCAAGTGGATCCGAACATTGATATCAGCATCTACTACATGGATATCCGCACACCATCCAAGGGATACGAAGAGTTTTACGACCGAGCGCGTGAGCTGGGTGTAAAGTTTATTCAGGGGCGCCCCAGCATGATCACTGAAGACCCCGTTACCCACAACCTGTTTGTGCACAGTGAAGACGTGACCCTGGGGCGTGTGACCGAGTTGGAATACGACATGGTCATGCTCAACCAGGCAGCCATTCCACAACCCGACGCCAATGTAATGAGCTCATTGCTCAACGCCTCGCAAAGCCCCGGCGGCTGGTTCATGGAATACCATCCCAAGCTGCGCCCCATGGACAGCCCCACCGATGGCGTGTTCCTGTGCGGAGCCTGCCAGGGCGTCAAAGATATTCCCGCCAGTGTGGCGCAGGGTTCTGCTGCAGCATCACGCGCCGGGCGCATCTTGCACTCTGACGAATGGGAAATAGAACCCACCGTTGCCGTGGTGTGGGATGACCGCTGCGTCAGCGCCCAGGGGAAGAAATGCGGCATTTGCGCCAACGCTTGCCCCTATGGCGCCATCTCTTACGAAACCGGTAAAGCGGCTGAAGTGATCACCGCCAAGTGTCACGGCTGCGGCGGTTGCGTGGCTGAATGTCCGCACAACGCCATCACCCAGCTTCACTTCACCGACGCCCAGGTGCTGGCGCAAATGCGCGCCCTGCTGACCCACAAACCGGAAGAGAAAATCCTTGCCTTCCGCTGCCACTGGTGCTCCTACGGCGGCGCCGACCTTGCTGGAACCAGTCACTTTGACTACAGTGCCAATGAACGCGGCATCCGCGTCATGTGCTCAGCCCGTTTGGATACTGATTTCATTTTTGAGGCTTACCGCCTGGGAGCCGGCGCAGTACTCTACTCCGGCTGCCATCCACAGGACTGCCACTACATCACCGGGCAGATATTAGGCGCCACTCGCGCTGACCGCATCAGAAAAGGTCTGGAAAGCGCTGGCATGAATCCCGACCGCTTCCGTGTGGAGTGGATCAGCGCAGCCGAAGGCGATAAATACTCCCGCGTAATCAATGAAATGCAAACGGCGTTGGATAACATTCCACGCGATAAATTGCTGGAAGAAATTGAAACGCTACGCCCCACCATGGAGAAACGCGCCCGACGTTTGCGCGAAGTTCCCGATGTGGAAGCAGCCATCAGCTATTCTGACATTGCCGATCTGGCTGTTAAGGCAAAGGAGGAATGATGCACACTGAATCAACCGAAACCTTTGCCGCCAAGGTGCGCGCCATACCCGGCGGTGAATTTCTTGAAATGTGCTATTCCTGCGGCACCTGTGTCAGTAAATGTATGATCCAGCAGAAAGTGGAAGCCGACTACAACCCGCGCCGTCTCATCCGTAAAGCGGTATTTGGACTGGATCAGGAGGCTTTCGGCGACATCACCACCTGGATGTGCACAGCCTGCGACCTGTGCTATTCTGCCTGTCCGCAGAAAATCCACATTTCAGGTGTCATTAATGCGATACGAGAACTCGCAGTCCAGTCGGGAAATTCAACCCCGCTTCCAACCGCCCAGGTAAACGAAAAAACCTGTGTGGGTTGCGGTCTTTGCGTTGAGGTTTGCCCCTACGACGCGATTGAACTGGTTGAATCATCCGTTCCCAACCGCGGGGCGAATATCACCGTCGCAAGAGTGGACAAAAACAAATGTATGGCTTGC
>CAZOKH010000029.1:12088-38829 GCA_964580315.1 uncultured Anaerolineaceae bacterium
GATTATGTGCAGCCAGTTGCCGCTCCACCAGCATCGAACTTAAAGATGAGTTTTCCAATGATTCTCTGGTGAATGATTTATGGGACTGGCTGGCAGTCCAGAAAGCAGAGGTGGGTGTATGAATCCTCAACCCCGCATTGTTGTTTTCCAATGCCAGTATTGTCTCTATGCTGAAACCGATCAACACTGGATGGATCATGAACTGCCGGCAAACATCAAACTGGTGAAAGTGCCCTGCTCGGGTCGTATCAGTCCCCTGTTTGTATTGAACGCCTTCCAGGGAGGCGCTGATGGCGTTATGATCAGCGGCTGCGTTCCCGAAATGTGTCATTATAAAGAGGGCAACCTGGGCGCCCGCCGCCAGTTGGACGAATTTTCCCGCCTGCTGAATTATGTCGGCCTGGAAGAACAACGCATCCGCTTTGCCTGGATTGACATCAACCAGCGCGGACGCATCCAACAAGAGCTTGCCTCGTTTGAAAAAGACCTGGCAGCTCTTCCAAGGAATGAGCGCCTGGTAACCCGCGCAGCATTTGAACAAGGAGCGCCGCAATGAACAATGTGCTCACTGCCATTCAAAATGAGGCCCGACGCATCTTGCAGGAAGACATTGTTGATGTAGTCATCGGGTTCGAAGCAGGCACTTTGCCGCTCAAAGCCCAGCCGGTTTTTATCCACAGGGAAGAAGAAGTGGATAAACTGGTCTGGAATGGTTTTTGTCAAAACAATCTCGCCACCTATCTCACCCGCCTGGATAAACAAAAGCGTGTCGGCATAATTTGCCGCGGTTGCGACAGCCGCGCCGTCCGCGCCTTGGTAATCGAGCATCAACACGAAAGGGAAAAACTTTTCTTGATCGGAGTACCCTGTACAGGGATCATTGACTGGCGTGCCGTTCAGCGGCAGACTGGTGAAGATATCCTGTCAGCCGAAGAACAAGACGGGCAAATCATCATCACAACGCCCGAAAAGAAATGGTCTTTCTCACGCTCCGAAATGCTGCACGACTCATGCAAACGCTGCGCCCATCCCAACCCGGTTGGCGTTGACGTCACCATAGGAGAGCTGCTGCCCGAGGGCGACCCACAGCAGGCATTCGCACGCACAAGGGAATTTGAATCCAAATCTGCAGAAGAACGTTACGCATTCTTCCAGGCTGAAGCCGAACGCTGCATCCGCTGCTACGCCTGCCGTGAAGCCTGCCCCATGTGTTATTGCAGCGAATGTTTTGTCGATTACACTGCTCCCCGCTGGGCTGAATCAATGATCACCCCCAGCGGCACCCAGGCCTGGCACATCATTCGCGCCTTCCACCAGGCAGGACGCTGTGTAAGTTGCGGCGCCTGTGAGCGTGCCTGCCCCATGGATATCAAAATGACCTATCTCACCGACAAACTCAATCGCGACATGCTGGATTTATATGGATTTGAAGTCGGTGAGAGTGACGAGAAGCAGCCTCCTTTTGCTGCTTTTTCTCTGGATGACAGAGACCGGTTTGTGAAATAGGAGGCCGCATGGAAACCCGCACACTAAAAAAGTCACAACTGTCTTCTTTCATCTCAGGTTTAATGGAACAACAGGCTGTTTTTGCCCCGGTAAAAAATGGTGATTTTACTCAATTCCAGCAGCTCACCCGGGCCGATGAAATGGATTTGGAATCAGCGCACAACACACGCTATCCGCCCAAAGCCCTGTTCCAGCCACAATCTGAGCCGTTGTTTGAATATCAAAACGGAAAATTCGTCTCGCTGGTTGAAGATATTCAACCGCGCGTCATATTTGGCATTCGTCCCTGTGATGTGCGCGCCCTACAACTGTTGGATACTGTTTTTAATGCCGAAGGTTCTCAAGACCCATACTGGCTGGCAAAACGCGAGAAAACCACCATCATAACACTTGGTTGTAAGCAGCCTAGCAGCACGTGCTTCTGCACCAGTGTTGGCGGTTCGCCTTTTGACCGCCGCGGCTCTGATTTGCTGCTCACTGACATCGGAGATTCTTACACAATCGAAGTAATCACAGAACGCGGCAACTCCCTGGTGCAGTCAATGCCCGTTGCGGCTTCTGATCAAAGTAATGTTGCTAGAGATGTGCAGGCCAAAGCTGAAGCATCTCTCCCCATTGCTTTTGACGCCACAGGCATTCGCGACAAACTATACCAACTATTCAACAGTAATTATTGGGAAAAAATGCAGGAATCCTGCCTCGGCTGCGGCGTTTGCACCTATCTATGCCCAACCTGTTTTTGCTTCGACATCGTTGATGAGAAGCAGCGCAGTCAGCGTGTGCGCAACTGGGATACCTGCATGTTCCGTGTTTATTCACTGGAGGCATCCGGGCATAATCCGCGTCCAACAAAACTGGAACGCACCCGCCAGCGCATCATGCACAAATATGCCTACTGGATCGACAACATCAATGAAATCGGCTGCACTGGCTGCGGCCGTTGCGTACGTTACTGCCCGGTCAACCTCGACATTCGCTGGATGATCCAGACTGCGCAAAATTGGGTGGAGGCATAAATGGAACACGATCATAATCTTTACGAACCCATTCCCATGCGCATCGCGCGTGTCATTCAAGAAACCAGTGACGGTACCCTGAAATCTTTTGAGCTGGTCTTTGAAAATCCAAAGGATAAAGATCATTTCTACGCCCATTACAATGTTGGGCAGTTTTGCCAGCTTTCCATTTTTGGCAAAGGTGAAGCCCCCTTCGGCATTGCCAACGCTGCCTGGGAAGGTGATTTTGTGCGCTTTACCGTGCAAAAAATGGGCTCGTTCACTCAGGCAATCCACAAGATGAAAGCCGGCGATCCAATTGGCATGCGCGGGCCGCTGGGCAACGGATTTCCGGTGAACGAATGGGAAGGAAAAAATCTGGTCATTATTGGCGGCGGATGCGCTTTTTCCACCCTCTATGCCCTCACCAAGCACGTGCTGCATCCGCCCATTCGACCGCATTACAATGAAATGCACGTCATTTATGGTGCGCGCACTTCAGGTATGTGTCTCTATAAAGAGGATATCGCCTCGTGGTACGGCAGAGACGATTTGAAAATCTACCAGGCAATTGATTGCCCTGAAGACGGCTGGTGTCACTATACGGGCTATGTGCCTGTGGTGACCAAAGAAATTGCCCCATCCCCTAAAAATTCGGTGGCGGTTTTGTGCGGTCCTCCGGCAATGACCAAATACACATTGCCAGTGCTGACAGAGCTGGGTTTCGCGCCCGATCAGATTTTTACTTCTTTGGAAAAACGCATGAAATGCGGTGTCGGTAAATGCGGCCGCTGCAACATTGGCCCCAAATACGTCTGCAAGCACGGCCCGGTCTTTTCATTGGCTGAGCTGCAAGAATTGCCTCAAGAATTATAGGAGCTGTCGTCATGTCAAAACGCGGCTTAACCAAAAAGTATTCGCAACCCCATTCCCTGGTCCTCGAAAGACCAATGGTCACCCGTCATTACCGCATGGAATGGAACCTGGATTTCTGTGTGGGATGTCAAATTGGACCGGCAGTGTGCCCCAAGGATGCTGTAATTCACATCGAAGGTGAAATTGAAAATGGACGCCTGGTAAAAAAGCCATCCATTGATATCGATGCGGATAAATGCGTTTTCTGCGGCATGTGCGCCGTAATGTGTCCCAAGAATGCAATAACAATGACCATCAATGGGGCACCTGAAATTCCAATTGTCGATTTTGAAGCATTTCCAAACTTAATCCAGTCCACCACTTTCGACCGAAATTCATTTGATTGGTCAAAAAAAGAATTTGTTATAAACAATTGCCCCACCCGGGTCATCAGCTATGATGAGCAGCAAGATACCATGCTGGTCGATGAAGATCACTGCATTCGATGCCGGCAGTGCGAAGTTGCCAGTGACGGCGCGTTTCATGTGGAGCAGCCCTGGCAGGGATCGGTAACACTCAACACCGACAAATGCGTTGAAGGCTGCCTGGCATGCGCTGACGTATGCCCAACCCGCGCCCTGCATATTGACGACCAAAATAAACTGGTTCTGGCAGACTACTACTGCATCAAATGCGGCGCTTGTATGCAAGTATGCCCGGTCAAAGCGGAATACGAAGAAATTGAAGAGACAATTGAAGCCTACGGGGTTTCCAAAACCATCAAACGTAAACAGATAACCAATAAAGAAAACATGCCAATTGTTGTCGAACGTTGGCGCATCGGGCACACAGATATAAAGAGCGGCGCATGGATTGAAGCCCTGCGCAAAATGGCTGACGATAAAGCTGGTGCTGTTGAGTTGGATCGAAAACGGGCGTTAAAACGCCGCGACCTGCTTAAAGCCCTGGTCGGCGGCGATAAAATGCTGAAATAGCCCCCGGTTCGTTATTAATTCAAGAGGCTTTCCTCGCTGATTGGGAAAGCCTCTTTGCTTATCATTTTAATCCAACCGGCAAGGCAAGTTGAGCAGCCGTTGCCAACCCTGCCTTGGCTATGGCAAAACCATAATCCAGGTTCAATTTATCGATAGTGTCAGACGGTAAATGATAGTTTGGGTTTATATCAATTCCCTTGCAGCCTTCCACCAGTCCGTGATCAATAAAATTCTCTGCAATTAATATGGCCGGTTTTCCAACTTCCCAGAATGCAATATGATCTGACCGATCAGTGGCCTGGGTTGTCAAATAATCAAATTTCAGGTTAAGGTTATAGGCCTGAACCGCCGCAGCCACATCGGTGGCAATTTTTTGCGAATCTGGAAGCGTTCCAGCATGAATTTCAAAACAACGGTCGCCGTCGCCGTCATAGCCAAACATATCCATATTAATCGCCCCTACCAGGCCATCCAAAGAATGGTCTTTCACATATTCGCGGCTTCCGTGTTGGTTGTGCTCTTCTCCCGAAAACCAGATCAATTTAATCGTACGCTCAAATTGATAGTCTTTCAGCAGGCGGGTTGCCTCCAGCAGCAATGCAGCGCCGGTTCCATTGTCATCAGCCCCGGGCGCTTGTTCCAATGGATTTCCCTGCCGAAAAACTGTGCTGTCCATGTGGGCTGACAGGATGACAAATTCCTCTGCCCGGGTTGTTCCCGGCAGGGTTACAATCAAATTCTTCCAGATGTACAGCTTTTCAGAATCCTGGTAGGGATACGCATCAACTTCAATCTGATCCAGGGGAACCCAACGCTGAACTTCCTGGTAAATATAGTCGAAACCGCGGGCATTGGGCATACCAAGAAACATGGCATAATCATACCGGCTTTGAATTGCGACCGATTGCCCGTCAATTTGCACAATTTGTCCGCCCGAAAGCTGGTTGATCTTTTCAGCCCACAAATCGCGCTGCATTCGGTTGAGGATGTCCGGCACAACATCACCAGGCTGCAAAGCAACCAGCGGAATTCGGCTTCGTAATGGCATATTACAGGCAATCATGCCGACAAGAAGAAAGATTACGAGTAAAAGTTTTAAATTTTTTTTCATGGTCAAATTCTCATGCATATGGGTTATTCAGTTAAAATACTTTCTGGCAACAAAAGCGGAGCAATATGAGCCCATTCATTCTGATGCTCTTTTCCTCTTTACTATTGTTCATGCCCATAACAGGCTTGGGGAACAAAAGCTATCCCAACGTACCTGTTCATTTCAACCCTTCCAGCGCAATGGTTAATCGATTCTACCAAAAAAGCCCAATCTTTACCGATGAACACACCGTTCAACAAACCTGCCAGTTGGATAAAAATATTTTTCTCTTACCTGATTCAAAATTTGAAACACTTTCGGTTGTGGAGTATTGGAAAGTCACCTGCCCGACTGATGGGATCACATCCGCACCGCAAAATCTGCCCGAAATTCAAATTTTTCTACCGGTCGGTGCACAAAAAATCGTCCTTCCCGATAATTCCCTTGGAATATTTCAAAAAATTGAAAGCAATCAGATAATCTTCACGCCTGCATTTTTGCTTAATACAGATCAGCTTCTTGAATTCCCTTTGCTATACGAAGTGGCATACCCCCTCGATGGAAAAATCGAGTTCTCAAACACCCTGAATGCCAGGCGCATCTCCATTAGTCTGCCTGCCTCTGAAATTCGCATTGAGGCGGATGGGTTTTCGTATGATGGAAAGCGGTCGATTGAGGAAACCCCTGTTGATGTTTATCGCAGTCAAGCCATGCAGGCCGGCACACATTTTTCTATCCATCTGATCCGCTCCACATCTCCTGTCACACCCTCCAGCCAAAAAACAGGTTTCCTTCTCAGCCTGGCATGCCTTTTTTCAATATTGGTGTATTGGTATCGGGCAGCCATCAAAAGACCTGCCGCCAGTAAATAAAGCAACGCTGGCTGATAAAAAACCGCCAGCGTTGTGTTTAGCAAAAATGATAAATATGTTATTGCGGAAGCAATTTCTTAACCGGTATTCCACATAAAAATTTTAATGTCTGGTCACCCGTATTCACATACTGGTGCAAAATATTAGGCGGCACAAGCACCACACTGCCGGGCCCAATTTCAATCCAGCGGTCAATAAATAAAACCTTTCCCTTTCCCTCTACAATAAAATTCTCATGCTCATACGGATGGGCATGTTGCGGCGTATTTCCCCCGGGCTCAATTTCAATCATGCGCAGTGCATAAACTGGCGCGCCATCATGATCATCATCGATCAACCAGCGGATCGAAGTTCCCGGAGCACTGTCGCCAAATTTCATTGCAGGAACTTCAGTATAATGAACTGCCTTAGCTTTGGGTTCCATGATCATTTACTCCTGTTCACCTTTATGATTAACCATATTCTCGATGATTTCTGTAGTCAATGACTGTGGCCGCTCCAACGGCAGACCCAACGCACGCGCCCACACAGCATTGGCGGTCAATCCCAAAATGCGGCTCACGCCAAACAGAACTGTATAGAAATCATCTTCATGTACATCATAATGATACTGTAAAGCACCGCTAATTGCATCTACATTAGGCCACGGATTTTTAACTTTCCGCAAACTTGTCAAAACCCCGGGAACCACATCATAGACAAGATTAACCAGTTTGAACAATTCATCTTCTTGCAAGTATTTCTTTCCAAATTCCAATTGAGCCGAGAAACGCGGATCAGTAACCCGCAAAACCGCGTGTCCGTAGCCCGGAATTACCCGGCCGGCATTGATGGTTTCCCATGCATAGCTTTCCAACTGCTTTTTGGTCGGGCAGCCGTCAAAATTCTGGTAAACCTCCAACAACCAGCGAAGGCATCCCTGGTTCGCCAAACCATGCAATGGACCAGCCAGCGCATTCATACCTGCTGAGCAGGCATAATAAATATCTGCCAGCGTCGAATTGACCAGCAGCGCAGTGTGCGCACTGGCATTGCCGCCCTCATGATCGCAATGCAGCGCAAAAAATAGCCGGCACAGTTCCTGGTATCCATCATCATCAGACTTCCCGATCATGTGGGCAAAATTAGCTGCCCAGTCCAGGTTTGGAGCCGGTGAAATGTATTTACTGCCTTTGTATTTTACGTTGTAAATATAGGCGGCAATGGAAGGTAATTTAGCCGTTAAATTAAGGCTGTCTTCCAACGTTGCTTCCCAGTAACTCATCTTATGAATGCCGCCTTTTTCATACCGATTGGCAAACACAGATTCGTTTTCCAACGCCAAAATGGCCTGTGAAAACATGCTCATGGGATGTGCTTCTGCTGGCAGCGCCCTCAAAACATCAAATACATAAACCGGTATGGCTGAACGCCGTTTCCATTCATCTTCAACCGAAAGCGCCTCATCCAGAGTGGGTAAATCCCCCACCAACAGCAGAAAATAAACGCCTCCCGCCAGGGGATAAGCGCTGTTTTCAGCACGAGGTAGTTTTTCCAGTATTTCTGGAATGGTATACCCTCTCAGGCGAATACCCGCCTGTGGATCGACATGCGAAATCTCAGACACAATCGAGTGGACGCCGCGGTTCCCGCCGTATATCTGCGAGACGGTAATTTCGCCCACTTTTTCCGAACCATGATTGGCTAACAGTTGATTGATTCGCTCTCGAAAAGCAGGTATGCGCGCTGCGATTTTACTATCCAGCTGTGCAGCGCGGCTGCGCCAGGCAGGCGCTTTCACCACCAGGCCATCATCTGGTCGATAAACCTGACCCTGAAGTTCAGGGGCTTGAGTTGCAATTTTATCGTTTAATATCATGATTCTTCGCTCCTTCTATTGGTTCAGGATCAAGGTATGGACAGGGGAAGCGGTGCTTCCTCATATACCGCAGGTGGAGTTCCGCGGTAACCCAGTGCCATAGATATCTGGTGAGCCGTCTTCACTGCCTCCAGGGTGTAATAATGCACACGCTCCCTGGTAAACCTTTGGGTTGGCCCAGAAATGGATAACGCCGCCAGGATTTCACCGTGCATGTCAAGAATGGGAGCAGCCACACCGGCTGCGTCAATTAACCACTCGCCAAAACTGACTGCAAATCCCTTTTGCCTCACCCTGGCAATTTCTTCGCGCAGTTCATCAATATCCGCAATGGTATTGGGCGTCAATGGGGTTAAGTTTGATGAAGACAGGATATTTTCCCTCCTGTCCATAGGAATATATGCCAGAAAGACTTTACCTGCCGATCCGGCATGCAGGGGCAACCGTCTGCCTATGCGCGTCACAATGCGGACACTGTGCATGCTCTCCATGCGTTCCACACACACCCTCTCATCCCCTTCCATCACATACAGGCTGATGGTCTCCTGGGTCATTTGGTGTAATTTTTCCATGAAAGGCAAAGCGCGTTCACGAACATCCAAATTGGCCAGGTAGATGCCCGACCAGGTCATCACTTTACCTCCCAGTGAATACCGATGCGTCCGGGGATTCTGGATTAAAACCCCCAGACCTTTCAAGGTCATCATTAATCTTCCAGTGGAACTGGTTGAAAGCCCCAGCAAACGCGCAGCCTCCCTCACCCCCAGTTCGGGCTGTTCTATTGTGAAACAATCCAAAAGTTGAATTGCATTTTCAATGGTTTGCATATTTTACCCATTTAAAATAGCAACTGTCCCACAAGAAGGGACAGCGTCCCAGTAACTAGTACACATTATAGTACAAAAGATTATTGAGTGTCAATAACCCTTTGGGGTGAAATTTTATTGCAATTGATGTGAAGTAGAAATTTTTTCCTGCGCCCGGTTATTGGGTGTAGTAATAATTTATCCCGAATTGGATCAGATCGAATATCCCCGGAATGTTGATATAAAGGATGGCAGCGATTATTCCCCCGATGAGTAAATGTTTAAACGCTGGCATCTTGTGAAAAATCGAATCGATCGCCATAAATGCCAGTGAGAGGAATGCCCATGAGAAATACAGTGTATATAACACCAGCCCATTTTCTTTGGTCCCCCATCCCACCACACATAGAACGATAAAAGAATACACCACCCAGCTAAAGCAAATTCTGGCAAATGTTTTGTGATGATTCAAGAAAAATCCAAGCAAGGCAACCGCCAGAAGCGCAACCCCCACATCGTTCAAATCACGTGCAGGCGCCAGTTGATAAGAGGTATATTGAGCATTCATTTTTGTTTCGGGTCTAATCAGGCAAGTGGCCACAAAATTGATGTATTGCAGAAACTTTTCAGCAAATGTAAGTTTATGACCTGTGAAACTGTTTAATTGCTTTTCAACAGCCTGGATCGGATGCAAGACTACAGGTAATTGTCCAAATATCACAACAGCCAGGATAAATTTTTCTGCAACAGTAAACACTTCTTTTAGCCATGCCTTAATATCTTTAGAAAAAGAAATTAAGGGAAAGAAAAACGCGCTTGTCAGAAGTGACCCGGTCGCCCCCAGGAAATAAAAATCACTATTTTCCTTTTTGAACAGAAAAGAATAAAGCAATAATATCAACCAGAGAACCGCAAATATATATTGTTCATAAGTCAGGGAAAATAATAACACGGGGTAGGAAAAGGAAAGAAAAATTAGAAACAAAATTTTACCTTTTAAATCCAAATGCATCATCCGGCCAATCAACAATAATGTGGTCATCAAGAGGAAAACTTGCACAATGGCAAAAACGAATATGTAAGCATTGGGAACAAAGAAGAAACCCTTTGCAACAATTCGAGAAAAGACAGAGAACGGCATGGCAAACAAAGCAAACAACGGTTGCTTTATGTTGTTTTTGGGAGAAGAAATTAAAAAGTGAGCATTAGTTGTAAGAACTGTGTTTGTGTCAGCATTAAAAATAATATTATCGTCGTATGGAAGGTAAAAAATCACAGTTAATGAATAAATGATAATAATTGTCAGTGAGAAAAACGCGGTTCCAATGAATAAAAACCATTTTTCATGCTTTTCAAGAGAAGCAAAAAAAGCAATACATGTTTTTAAAAAGCGGTCAAAGAAAGCACAATACCAGATCCAAATCGAGAAAAAAGCAACTGCCGCACCTGTCATCCCAAGATAGGATAATAAATTTGAGCCATCTGTTTGGGGCAAGTCGTGGATCGAAATATCCACAATGGTTTTATAACCATAGTAATACCATGTTACCAGAGCAAACAATAAAGCCAGAGCTGCTTGCAGCGGGGAAATCTTTTGCAAAATACCTTTAAGAAAATGATACCGAAAAACGAGCAAAACCAGAAAAATCGAAGAGACCATCATTCCCAACACCTTAAATTGTTGGGGCGCTATTCCATCTCTTGAAAACAACCAGGTCATGGCCGTTCCAGACAGGATAAATAACAGATTGAGAATAAAAATATGCTGATTCAGTTTGTCTTTAATTTTTTGAAACATAATTCGCCTTCATAGTAAATTCGCACACGCTGCAGCATCCAAAAGTGAAAGTATACCTGAAATGTAAAATCATGAAGAAATTTAAAGAACAAAAGACATATTCAGTTCTACTGATAGGCCTTGCGATATAATTCAAGCGGAGGAACAACCATGAATCTGAATCGCATCAACAAAATCACCAAAATTCTCAATGATGAAGGCCTTTCTGCTATAGCGTTCAACCCGGGACCTTCATTTACCTATTTTTCCGACTTATCGTTTCATCTCATGGAAAGACCGGTAGTTCTCATTCTCACAGCCAATCATGAAATCGGCATTGTGGTGCCTGAATTTGAAATGTTAAAATTGCAGGGACTTTCCTCAAATATTAAGACATTCGCTTATCCTGATAATCCTTCTGTTTGGGGCGAAGTTTTTTCGCATGCCTGCAAAACAATGAATCTCGATCATCAATCTATTGGGATCGAACCCACCCAGATGCGCTTTTTGGAATTAAACTATTTGCAGACGGCAGCGCCCAACGCGAAATTCATTGCCGCCAACAAATTGGTTGAAAGAGTGCGCGAAGAGAAAGACGAAGATGAAGTAAATCTGATCTTAAAATCGATCGAAATCGCCCAAAATGCACTTGAAACAACTCTGCAATGGTTCAAACCTGGCATGACCGAGCGGCAGGTCGCCAACGAACTGGTCATCCAATTGCTGCGGGCAGGCAGCGATCCTGAAATTGCTTTCTCACCCATCGTTGCCAGCGGCCCAAACAGCGCCAACCCGCACGCAGTGCCAACGGACCGCATCATCGAATCTGGCGACCCCCTGCTTTTCGACTGGGGCGCCCGCTACCAGGGATATTGTTCAGATCTCACCCGTACATTCGTCGTGCAAAAACCACACCCCACCATCGATCAAATTTATCCCATTGTCGCGCAATCCAATGAAGCGGGACGCAATGCGGCCCGCCCTGGTTTGCCTGCCGGCGACCTGGATGCCGTTGCCCGAAAAGTGATTGAAGATGCCGGCTATGGAAAATTCTTTAAAACGCGCCTGGGACATGGCTTTGGGCTGGATGTGCATGAAACCCCTTATCTTTATCCTGAAAGCAGGATTCCCCTGGCGCCCGGAAATATCATCACCATTGAACCAGGAATCTACATCCCTGATGTAGGCGGTGTGCGCGTTGAAGATGATGTCGTGATAACTCCCACCGGAAGCAGAACACTTTCATTCATGCCGCGCAAAATGCGCATCATCGGTTAATGCACACCTCACATGAAACCCCCGGCCGTCGCACCCACCGCTGAACCATTCTTCTTCCCTGGCGATCGCACAGGGTGCCTGTTGATTCATGGTTTCACCGGCACGCCAAAAGAAATGCGCTGGCTGGGTGATTACCTGTCAGAGCAGGGATTCACTGTCCTGGGAATCAGGTTACCCGGTCACGCCACACACCCCGATGATATGATTCGCATGCGCTGGTGGGACTGGTTAAATGCCGTTGAAGATGGCATTCACATGCTGCGTAACAGCACCGACCACATTTTTTTGGTCGGTCTTTCCATGGGCAGTGCGCTGGCATTGATTTCGGCATCTCGCTCACAGGTGGCGGGGGTGGTTGCCATGTCAACCCCCTATGATGTGAATGCCGGGTGGCAAAAAAACTATTTCAGGCCAATTAGTTTTTTCCACCCGGCTGTACCCAAAAAGCATTATCCGGCAACAAACATTACACCCGGCAATCAACAAGTCTCTTATCCATTTTATCCAACCCGTTCACTGGCTGAACTGGTTGATTTGCTGACCGAAATGCGGCATTCATTGCCGCTGATTCAATGCCCGGTTCTGCTCATGCAGGGGCAAAAGGATCAAACTGTGACCGTGCAACACTTTCAGACAATTTTTGATTCGATAAATGTGCCTGAAAAACATAGCATGTTGTTTGAAAACAGCGGCCACATCCTGACGCGCGACGATGACCGCTTCGAGGTCTTTAAAGCCATCACAGATTTTATTCGAATGTATCGTCCGCACGGAATCAATTAGGTATGAAGATATGACATTAATAATTAAAGAATTTACACTGGGACCGTTTCAGACAAATTGCTACCTGGCAGCCGATCCAACTTCAAAACAGGCGGTTGTGATTGATGCACCGGTCGGCGCAGAGAAAATTGCCGCAGCAGCCAATGCGCAGGGTTTTTCCATCACCGACATCTTGATAACCCATGCTCATTTTGATCATATCAACGGTGTATCTGCATTGATTAAAGCGCTGGACAGGAAGACAGCGGTTCACTTGCATCCAGCAGATCTCCCACTCTGGCGGCAGCGTGGCGGCTCATCCATATTCGGATTATTTTCTGAACAGCAGCCAGATCCAACCGCCGAATTGACCGACAAACAGATTATTATGCTGGGAGATAACCAATTACAGGTTTTTCATACACCGGGGCATACACCTGGGCATGTGATTTTTTACGCCCCGGATTCCGCCGCTGCCTTTACTGGTGATTTGATCTTTCATCAGAGCGTGGGGAGAACCGACCTACCGGGGGGAAATCATGCCGAATTGATGACAAGCATCAACGACAGCGTTTTCACACTGCCGCTCAACACACGCTTGCTCAGCGGACATGGTGCTGAAACCACGGTCGAAAACGAAAAACAAAACAACCCCTTTTTTGATTAAAATAAAAGACGGCTGCCCGGGCAATTGCCCAAGCAGCCGTCTAATTGGCTTGTCTTAATTACTTCGCGTAATCCACAGCCCGGGTTTCGCGAATCACGGTTACTTTGATTTGACCGGGATACTGCATGGTTTCTTCCACCTTTTTGGCAATATCCCTTGCCAGGCGGGTGGAAGCCAGGTCATCAATGTCTTCCGGTTTAACTATGATACGCACTTCGCGACCGGCCTGAATGGCATAGCTCTGGCTAACGCCCTTATATGAATTGGCAATTTCTTCCAGTGCTTTCAAGCGTTTGATATATTGTTCCAGGTCTTCACGGCGGGCGCCAGGGCGGGCGCCTGAAATGGCATCGGCAGATTCCACAATCACCGCTTCCACACTTTCCTGTTCGGTTTCATGGTGATGTGAAGAGATCACATTCACTACAGCGGCGTTCACCCCATGCCGTTTACAAAATTCAGCCCCAATAGCCGCATGCGTACCTTCCACGTTGTGATCCATGGCTTTGCCGATATCGTGCAGCAAACCACCGGCGCGCGCCACCTCAACATCAGCACCCAATTCCGAGGCAATCACAACTGCCAGTTTGGCAGTTTCAACGGAGTGCGCCAATTGGTTCTGCCCGTATGAGGTTCGATATTTCAAACGTCCCAGTTTCTTAATAATTTCGGGGTGCAAACCCGCCACCCCGGCATCATAAGCTGCCTGTTCGCCGGCCTCTTGCAAATCATGTTCCATTTCATGGGTTTCTTCAGCTAAAACTTTTTCAATATAGGCCGGGTGAATTCTGCCGTCTAAAATCAGCCGCTCGAGTGATCGGCGGGCAATTTCGCGCCGCACTGAATCGAAGCAGGAAATGGTAACCGCTTCGGGGGTATCATCAACAATCACATCCACGCCTGCTTCCTGTTCAAAGGCGCGAATGTTGCGGCCGTTCCGTCCAACAATACGGCCCTTCATTTCTTCATTCGGCAGCGGGACAACCGAAGTGGTCACTTCACCCACATGGTCCGAAGCCACACGTTGAATGGCGTCGGTGATGATTTCGCGTGCCCTTTTCTCTCCCTCAGCGCGGGCTTCAGCTTCAATCTGGCGAATAATGCGCGCCATATCAGCCTGGGCTTCCTTTTCTGCCACTGCCAGCAGTTCGCTGTGGGCATCTTCCATGCTCATCTGAGAAATTCTTTGAAGCTCAAGCACCTGTTGCTCATATTTTTTATCCAGCTCATTAGTCCGTTTATCAATGGCACTTTGGCGTTTATTTAATGCCGATTCTCTCTGTTCCAAACGGTCCACTCTGCCGTCCAGCTCAGTTCTTCGTTTCTGAAGACGCTCTTCTTCACGAGAGAGTTCCATTCTCCGGCGGGCGATTTCCGCATCAGTTTCCTGGGAAATTTTTAAAGCTTTGGCGCGGGCTTCCAATTCAACTTCTTTGGCTTTTTCTTCAGCAGTCTGAACCAAATCATTTGCTTTGCTTTTTTGCTGTTTAAGATAATTGTTATAGAGCATACGGCTGATTGCATACGATAAGACTGCAATCACAATTACACTTCCAATGATTAATCCAATGATCATAGTACTCGATAGTTCATTCATATTCCACTCTCATCCCGGGGTTATGTAGTTTTCATATTAGTAGTATTAGCTTCCATCCAGATCGTTCTCTCAGTTTCGCGAGAAACATCGAAAGAAAAACCTCTTCTTGCAAGAAAACCCAGCATTCGCATTCGGAATTTTTCTCTTTCCAATCCATTCAAGCGGTGTGCATATTTTCTTGCGGCGCTAAGAGCCAGTTGTTCTTCGCTGTCGAGGTCATCAAATGTTTCTTCAATGATCTCTTCGGAAATTCCCTTTTGTCGCAATTCCATCGCCAGCAAACGTCGGCTCCTCGGACGAAATTCCGTTCTGTTTTCTATCCAGGTTTGAGCAAATTGCTCATCTTCAACCAATCCATTGGACTGAAGTTTTTCAATTACTTTTTGCACAACTGGTGGAGCATAATCTTTGGATAGCAATTTTTGTTCCACTTCTTGTTGTGATCTGGGACGGTAACTGATGAACCGCATGGCGGCTTGCAGTGCCCGTTCCAAAATATCTTCATTTTTTAAAGAATCAATTTTTCCCTGGTCAAGGGTTTTCCCAATGCTTAACCAGGCTCCAACAATGCGTTCCACGCTAAAAGCGTATTCGCCATCAATATATACATTGATGCGATTTGGATTATTTTGTTGCGCTTTAAGTGCTGTAATCGTGCCATTCATAATTTTTAACAAAAAAAGCCACAAGCCTGGTGCCAGGTTGCAGCTGTGAAAAACATGAATTAGCAACTATTGTTTAAAAACCAATCCAATTAACGAAATAATGAAAGAAAGTAATTGGTTTCTAAGCTATTTTGGTAGAAGCCAGTTTTATCAAATAATGTCTCATCAGGGATTGGATATTCAATTGTTTTTATTTTCTTTTTTCCAAACCCGAATCGCTTCTAATTATTTCAATCTGACCGCTATCCATCAATTTCAAACAGGATTTCAATTAAACCTGTTGTTGCCAAATTCATTTTTATTCAATCAGCCGCACAATCCAAAATGATTGTTATGAGAATGTAAACAATCATTTAAAATTCTTGTTAATTATACATTACTTTGAAAAATTAGTAAAATTCATCTTGACATTTGTCCTTCATTGTGTATCTAATGAATACACTCTACTTTTATTCAAAAAGCATGCTTTCAACCACCTGAAGCATCAACACAAATCGTGTTAAAATAATACTATGGAAAAGATTGAGATTTCCGAATCTGAAATAAAAATTCGCCCCACGCAGATTATGCACAGGCAGCAAACCAACCTTCAAATCATGCTGCCCATAATTCTGGTTGGTCTCATTATGATTGCTTTGGCAGCATTGATCATTTTCAATTCATCGGTTAACAATGAGCTAAGCTATCAATACGCCAACATCTCCATCATTTTTCTAATTCTGCCCACGTTCATAATTGCATTGCTTTTCGGCGGAATTGTCATCGCGCTGTGCTTCGGCGTAATAAAGATTCAACAAGTCATACCAAAATATTCAGCCCTGGGCGATTACTACGCCAAAACAATCACTCAAAAATTACAAGCTGTTCAAGATAATGCTCTTGAACCAGTTCTTATCGGAAAAATACTAATTTATAGATTGTCATACTTCCTTCAAAAACTGATAAAGATAATCAAACAGAATTCGGAGACCTGACAGGATGGATACTGATAAACATTGGAAGCGAAAAACTATGCTGCTTGGTGCAGCCGTCGGATCCATCGCCGGTTTAATTGCCGCCCTGATGATTATTCAACGTGCCGAGCAGCAAAAATCCCCGCCGCGCCTCACAGCTGGTGATGGCATCAAATTAGGATTGGGAATTCTAGGGGTTCTGCGTTCATTGGGTGAACCGGGTCAAAAAAAATAAATGGTCCTTTCGCCCGGCAACTCAATCCGTTACCTCATCGCTGGCGAATTGACCCGTAATTTTGTAATCACTCCTGGCAAAAAAGTAATTGAAGACCAACCGGGCGGCAGTTTGCTTTATTCTGCCGCCGGTGCTGCCATTTGGGAAAGTGGAATTGGTTTGATCAGTCTTGTCGGCGAGAATTACCCCTCTCAATGGATCACAGAGATTCACCGTCGAATATGGGATGCACGCGGAATTCAAGTTTTGCCCGAAACAATCGATCAACGCTCTTTTATTGCTTTTCAAGACACCGAAACCTATAGCGTTGAAAACCCTGTTCAGCATTTCTCAAAACTGGGGCTTCCTTTTCCAAGAGCGCTTCTGGGGTACCAGCTCAACAACGGGAGTCCGTCTTATCTATCCAAAATAAAAGTAAGCGACATTCCTGCGGATTATTATGACGCCACTGCCGCTCATATCGCCCCCATGGATCACATCACACAGATCAACCTTACAACTGCCCTGCAACAGAGTCATATCAACACCATAACATTATCACCCAACCCACAATCCATGAACGCCATCAACTGGGAGCAAATTCCTACCATGGTGAAGGGGATTACTGCATTCATTGTTAGAAAAAAGCACCTGGTGGATTTTTTCAAAAGCCGGGTAACCGATTTATGGGATATGGCAAAATGGATATGCTCATATGGATGTGAATATGCGGTTATTTTGCGCGACGAGGGAGGATATATGCTTTATGACAGCACAAAAGATGAAAAAATTGTTATCCCCCCTTACCCGACTGGCATAATCGATCCAACCGGCTCTGCAGATGCTTTTTGCGGCGGCTTCCTCGTAGGTTATAGAACCACCTACGACCCTGTCGATGCTGTGGTGTACGGCGCTATCTCTGCATCGCTAACCATTGAGGGCAGCGGTCCATATTATGCTCTGGGAGCACTGCCTGGCCTGGCACAAGCGCGCTGCGAATACCTCAAAAAGATGATACAGCGCGTTTAACTTCCAGAATACGAATCTCGAATACCAATTACTTCATAAACTCGCAGCGGGTCACGCTTGCCTTTGGCATGAATCTCACCGTGCTCTTTGACAATCAATTGATCGGCAATTTTTTGGTAAACATCAGAACTGATCAAGATCTGTCCGGGGGCCGAATTCTCCTGAATACGCTTGGCTGTGTTCACACTGTCGCCAATTGCAGTGTATTCCAGTCGTTTTTCGGAACCCACCAATCCCAAGACTGCTTCGCCAACATGAATTCCCACGCCAAATGAGAGGTCTTTGCCAGCAGATACTATTTGCCGACATTCATCCACCGCCTGTTGAATGGCAAGGGCTGATCGCACCGCGCACATCAGGTGGTCAGGTTGCGGAATTGGGGCGTTAAACCACGCCATCACTGCATCCCCAATAAACTTATCCACTGTGCCTTGTTCATGTAATACTGCATCAGCCGCAGCAGCCAGGTAGGTATTTAACACAGAAATCAACTCTTCAGGAGATACCGTCTCACTAAACTTGGTAAAACCGCGTAAATCTGCAAACAGAATGGAAATTTCGGCCTTCTGACCGCCCAGCCGAATCTGGTCTGGGTTTAATTGATTGATGACAGCCGGAGACACCATTTTTTCAAACAGCCGGCGCTGCGCCTCCAAATGCCTTTTTTCTGTCAGGTCCTCAACAACAATCGCCACTCCCTGGATGGCTTGCTCAACATCTTTAAGAGGTGAAATATTGAACAACAGGTCAACTTTCCCCCTCCCTGGGATTTCTGGATTGGTTTCCAGGCCGACCACCTGTTCATCCATTTCGATCACTTGCTTCAACAGGCTATCAAGCGACTCGCTTAGTGAAGTCATAACCGAGGTTAATTCTTTTCCAACCAGGTCAGTGGATGATTTACCCAGAATCCGCCGGGCTGACCGGTTACATAACATAATTCGGTCTTGAACATCAGCCGTCAAAACGCCGCTGGCAATGGATTCAAACACATTGTCCATCAGATTCTTCAATTCGGTTACTTCTGCCAGCGTGATTCGCACCGACTCGAAAAGCCGGGCATTTTCAAGGGCTACCGCCGCCTGGTTTGCGAAAGCCGCCAGGATATACAGTTCTTTTTGGGTAAAAAGCCCGCTTCGAATACGGTTGTCAGCATAAATCACACCCGTAACTTCGTCTTTCACCTTCAAAGGGACACAAAGAATGGATCGCAAATTATGAACCACAATACTGTTTTGCCCTGAAAATCGGGGGTCTTCCTGTGCATTGGTAGTCAGTACGGGCTGTCCCTCTTCAACCACGCGCCGGATCACCGTTTTGCTTACCCCAAATTCGTGGGGCTCCAGAGATTCCTGCTCCCAATTCCTGGCTATACGAATTTTTTGCTCCCCGTCACCACCACGCAGCATCAAAAAACCGCGTTCGGCGCCGGTCAGCTTGATGATGGTATCCATGACATGCTGCAATACTTCGTCAATTTCAAGCGAAGAATTGATAAACTGCCCCACTTGAGCCAGCGCATGGAAACTGCGCCGTTCATCTTCCAGGTTGCTGGCCTCCAGGTGAATTACAGATAAACTTTTGGACAGTTGTGATACACCGCTGTAAATCTCAGGTGGAATAACAGCCGGTCGTCTATCCTGCAAAAAGTCTTGTATGGTATCAACCAGTCGTTTTAAATGGTCAATCTGCTGATCGATCGCGCTATATGCTTTTGATTCGTGATTGTTTATTTCCATGCTTTTTATTATACTTTTTGGCAAGAGCCCGGCAGGTTAATTTAAATTAAACTTCTTTTCAATACCCTTACAATATCGACATCGTGTAAAATGAAAAAGACATCATTCAATACAAGTGCATCTCTTTTTGGAGGTTAGAAATGAAAAAAATCGGTAACTTTATCCTTGGCGCAATGCTGGGTGGTATGATTGGTGCTTCTGTTGCTATGCTCCTTGCACCTTCTTCCGGTAAAAACTTGCGCGAGCAGGCGCAGGGTACAATACAAAAATTCTTTTCGGAAATCGAAATAGCCGCTTCTGAAAAGCGCAAAGAGCTTGAAGAAGAACTAACTCGTCTGCGATCACCAGAGGCTTAATCCGTTTCAATCAATTGGAAACTGTACTGCGCTGGTTGGCGTGAAAATCGATTTGTACCGCTCACCACAAGGATTACATCGCCGTTTGATTGGTTCTTGATATGCGGAATTTGAGCTTTGTTGGTTTGATCCAATTCAATTCTTTGCACGCTGGTTTCATCTCCCAGGCGAATCAGGGAAACCTGAAAAGTCTGGGAGAGTTGATTGTCTGTGCGCACAAATCCTTCCAACTCCCAGCCGCCTTCACCGCTTTCAAAATCTTCACGGTATGCAATTGCAGGAATTTTAATTTCATCAACCAGCCAACCGTTTCCATTTACCGCCCCGTCGGTAACGTATTCAAATCGCAGCCAAATTTCTTTGCCGGCATACACTGATAATTCCACTTCTTCCTCAATCCACCCGCCGCTTGATCCCGAATACCCCCAACCATAATTATTACCCGACGGGTCTGTGCTTGTTCCCTCTGGAGTTTTTAGAATCGTCCAGTTCTCTCCATCCTCAGAAACTTCCACATATAAATAATCATAATCGGCTTCAATCTCAAACCAGGTTGCATAGGTTAACAACACCGGCGCATGTACATTGCTCAGGTCAAAATATCTCGTCATGCGCATATTCGATTGATCGCCCCGATTTGACCAGACTGCATATTTTCCATCCTGTATCTGGGTAGGCAGCAAATCAACCTCTGTCGCTCCCTGGAAATTTAGGGCGACATCATCCAGGCACGTCAGGCGGATATATTCCGTTCCAAACTGTCTCACCTCGCGCATCTGGCTGACATTGGAACACTGTTCATAAACCCAATCGGTATCCCGAAACGCATAGAAATCCTGGTAGCTTTTGTAAGAATATTCGCCGTTCTCAACATCCGGATCATTGATGTAATTTGCCAGCACCCAATCTGCAAACAATTCTTCTGCAGTGCCAGGAACATTGTTGCCATCTTTTGCCGATAGAGACTTCAAAACATCATCCACCCCCATCCAGCCATTCAGTGGATTATTTGCCAGGTCGCGAATAGCCCGCTCACCAAACCGATCCATGAAATAGGACATGAACATGAAGGATGCGCCATAATACGGCGTTGTATCCTCTTCCTCCGGCCAATAATTGAGTTGAAGATTGGGGTTTGTGGAGAAATAATAATCAAAGCCGCCCGGATCATAATTATTGATCTGTGCCGCCAGTTCAGATAAGCCCTCATTGATCCAGGTATCTTCATTTTGATCCAGATTCCAGTGAATCATATGCTGGAATTCGTGCGCCAAAACTCCGTAAGTGAATGGGTCAGAAAGGCTTGTATTATCTGCACTTAAGAAAAACATCTCATGGGCATTGGAATACTGGTGTGCTTCAGGGGGCAGCGTATCAACCGATGAAAAATAACCAGCAATATCATCGCCGGCATTTCTACAATAGAGAATATAGAGATGTTCATCTTCGTCGATACCCGGGGAAGATTCATCACCAAAGTAGGATTTATTTTTAGGATAAATCTGGTTTTCAAAAGTATCCACCAATTCAACAATATCTGACTGATTTGCCCTGACCCCGTCTTCCACCCAAAAGTAAACATGCCTGGTTGTGTATTGCAGTGTTGCCTGAATCTGAAATGCAGTATTTGTATCTGTGTTCGTAACCCAGAAATTTTGTGTGTCGCCAATTTGAAATGCGCGGGCAGGAACTGTGGCGGGAATTTCACTTTTTGCTTCCAGGCGACGTGCCAATTCAATGGGATCATTTACGGGAATCTCTTCATCCAGATAATCGCCAATATGGGTGTTTGGTTCGGTTGCCTTCGGTGTTTCAACCAGCACAATCGGTGTTTTAGAAATGGCTGTTGCAAGGGGTGTAAATTCTGTTATGGGCATTTCTTCCCCGGCAGTTTCCGATTCAACAATAGCGTTCAACCAGCCAACTGCCGCAAGCCCCCCAAAAATCACACAACAACAGATTGAAATAAACAAAATGATAGCAATGATGATTAGCCACCGGTTTGATGCTTGCATGGATACACTCCTACTGTTCTTCTTAATAGCGCATGCCCTATGCTGGTGCGGTTTTGTTCAAATGGCTTGCAGCCGTAGCTAATCCCAGTGCAATCCAAATATATGGTAGTGCAAACGAATCAACACTAAAACCTTCAATCAATAACGCCAGTAAAACAAACCTGCCAAACAGGCTCAACATGCGCACACACAACATTTTTGCTTTATCTTGTGATTCTGCCGTTGCCCATAGCGAAGCGAGCCAGGCAGCAAAAATCGAGAAGCCAACCAGGCCGGTTTCGGCTAACAACCGCAGCCACAGGCTTTTGCTATTTAATAATACGGATGAACGATAGATCAGGTTTCTAACTTCCACCAACTTCCAGGCAAACGATCCCAGTTTATCGGGAAAGAAGAAGCCCACATTGCCGAGGCCGACGCCCATCCAGGGATAGTCATTAAATGTATTCCATGCAGCCTGCCAGTAAACCAGGCGGGTATCAAAATTGAGCCGGTGAGCATATTCCAACAGCGCATTCTGTTGAACGGCAGAGAAGGTGAACAAATCTTTCATGCGCGGGTCCAACCGGCTCAATCCATAACCCACGCAAAAAAGTACAAACACATAAATCAAGAACAAACCAGCGCCAATTGCGGCTGAAAATATCCAACGTTGTGTTTTTTGTAACTTCAATTGTTGCGCCCACATGCTGAGCGCTTTTTTTTGAAGCCACTGCACAACCCAGGTATTTACACGCAGCAGCAGGTAACCAACCATGAGGAAGAGGGCAATCAACCCCACACGTGAGAAAGTTAAAAATAAAACAACCACGCCAAACACTAGCAAGATATTCTCAAAACTAATTTTCCAAAGTTTCCATTTATGCGCAGTAAATGAACGGATCGTTGAAGCCATCCAGATTGGCAGATATAACATATTTAACTGGTGCGCCAGCCAGGATGGTTCTACGGCAAAACCGGTGGCGCGTTGGCGGTAAAGTGGTCCGATGGAATACAGTGCATGAATCTCCCGCAGCCATTCGGGGTAATGCGAAAAAAGCGTCCACCATGCCCACTGCGAAAACGCCCAGGCCAGCATAACCAGTCCGCTCCAATTGATAATTCGCAGGGTTTTAAGCAATACTGCTTCATCCTTGATATACAAAGTTGTCAATAAATAAAAAGACAACCCGACTCCCACTGTTAACAATGCCGTAATCTGGCCGTGCAGTGGATTGATGTCGTTATAAGTTGGAATAGGCAAATATACTGAAAGCAAAGTAGATAGAACCGCAAAAACTATAAAAACCAAAAACGGAACACAATCGCGCGGGATATTACCGCCTTTTAGCAGGTATGGAATTACCCAGATCAATACCAGGAAGAAGAGGATTATTCCTGACGGAGCTGCAACCGTGTCACTTCCCACCAGTTTCACAACCAGCGGCATGCTGGAAATGGGAAGCAGGGCCAATAAAATGACCCATAGCCACCCTGAAACACGTTGGATTAAGCTTTTCATGCTTCCGGGCTTTCTTCACGGTCACTCCGATGCGGGAGTAAATAGAAAAGTATTATTGAGAGGAAAAAACCTGCCAGGGCGCTGCTCAGCATAATCAACCCTCTACTATTTCGAACCGGTTCTTTCGGTTCCACGGCCTTCTGACTGATCGTAAAGGACACTGCCGGCATAATTCCGCGGCTGGCCAATTTTTCTGAATCCACGAGTTTGCCAGTTTCTTCCAATTCCCGGCTCAACTGGTCTAAACCGGATAAATTACAGACCGGATGCGCAGGTTCAATGGCAGCAGTTTCTTCCAGGCAGCTTGCCAGAGAATCAAGGTAACGTTGATAGTATTCTGCTTTCGTGGCATGCTCGCGCACCATTTCCAATTCATCAAAAGCTGCCTCCGCCCACGCATTGGCATAATCAACAGCCTGGTCAGGATCGGCAGAAATAACCTTCAACAACCACTGGTTGTTTTTCCGTTCCAGATTCAACATCTCCCGGAAGATCTCTGCATCAACATCTTGCAGCATGGCTGCAGCATTTTGAATGGCCTCATCAGAAGAGATGATGTCACCAACAATTTCAACACTTTGGTCTTCTTCAATATCTGTCAAGAATCCGGTGCGGGTGTAGTCAATGGCAACCGAAATCACCGCCCGGGGTTCAAATTTTGGGGAAATAGTTATGGAAATTCCATACCCGATAATTCCCCCAAGCAGCATGAATACAACCATCACCCACCAGTAATACCTGATGCGATCAACAAAATCCATGGGACGTAAGTCCATTTGCGATAATGGTTGTTTCAAATTTCACTCCTTGCTGCAGGTTTATTCAAATCCAAAAAATTATACCGTATGCTCATAAAAGAAAAACCAGGCATTTCTCTGATTATTCCAGAAAAAATGCCCGGTTATCAAGCAGGGGTTTATCGATCAATCTCGGAAGTTCACGATCACCAGGTTTTTCGTGCAGTCAGAATAGGTGTTGAAAGGCACGGGAAGCGACAATAAGTTTCCACTCAAATCATACACAGCCACAGTCAACGTACCTTCGCTGGCAATCACCTGGCTGGCAAGCTGAATTTCATAAGGTGCAATCCCATAATCGCTGGCCAGGCTGCCGCTTGTCAAGCCCAACATTTCCACAGGCTGATTATTCAATGTTCCTTCCACAACGATCACCAGGTTCTCCACAGGAGTACCGTTCGTGTCAAAAACCTGGCCCGCCACACCCAGCCAGTTACACCCCATTTCTGGATGAGCGAAATTTTGCATGTAAACAGGCGAATTGGATTGGACTTCGTACTGCATCACAATCGCCGTAGCTGTTTTGGTGGGCGTTGAGGTTGAAGTGGGAATCGGCGTCTTGGTTGGAGTGCTCGTTTTGGTGGGCACTTTGGTCGCAGTGCTGGTCGGTGTTTGGGTGGGCTCGGTGGTGCTGGTGGGAACCGGGGTGGCTGTGCTCGTAGCAGGAATTTCAGTAACGACTAAAGTCGCTGTGTAGGTCGCTGTCCCGGTCACAACAATCGGTGTTTCGCCAGTCGGATCCCCCGTTGGCTCCCCTCCCGGTGTTTCTGAAGGAACAACTTCCGTTACAACCGCAGCACACGTGGGGCAAACTGGAGCTTCGCAGGTCACATAGATCGGAGGCATTGACGGGCATACTTCCGGGCACACCTGTTCTGATGTTTCCTCAACAAATGAAATGCTTGGCAGCACAATTTGACCACCAATCGGCAGTGTCGAACAGGCTGCTAAAACAAGCGGCAGGAATAACCAGCTAATTTTTCGCAACATAATGAATCCTCCGCAGCAAATCGAATTAAAGATACTCTCCCCCTCGAAGGATGCAATTATTATACCAACATGCTTAATATGCCCCTCTTCCCCTGATTACCACCCCGACTGTCATCAAGATAATTTTAAGATCCAGCCAGATGGAATAATTTTGAACATAGTATAAGTCGTCTTCCGTGTGCAAATGCATGGGTTTGTCGCTGCGACCGTTCACCTGCCACCAGCCGGTTAGTCCCTGCGGAACAGCAAAACGCTTGCGCTGCCACAAATTATATTTCTCAACCAGGTATGGCAGTTCAGGGCGCGGGCCCACCAGGCTCATTTCCCCGCGAAATATATTCATCACCTGGGGCAGCTCATCCAGGCTGGTCTTTCGTAGAAATTTTCCCACCCGCGTAATGCGCGGATCGTCTGGTCTTTTATGAATCAGGTTCCCATTCTCATCAACAGTTTCCACCAGGTGCCGCAACTTGTCGGCATCTTTTACCATGGTGCGGAATTTAACCATGTGAAATAATTTGCCGTTTTCCCCCACCCGGGTCTGCAAAAAGAAAACCTGGCCTTCACTGTCCAATCGAATACACACTGCAATCAAAGCCATTACAGGCATAAGCACTGGTAGAGATAAGGTGCACACAATCAGGTCAAAAGCACGTTTCACCATGCGTTGATATTCCGTCAAAGCTGGCGCACGCAGATCAAGCATTGGGATGCCGGCAAACTCATCAACGCGCGCTTTATGCAGCGCCAGTGAAAAGTAATCTGGAATAATCCACACGCGCACAGGCAAATCATGCAGGGTGCTGACAATATAATTTAGCCGTTCATAAGCTGATCGTGGTAAAGCAATCACCACTTCATCCACCCGGTCAGCAACAATCACATCTCTGGCGCGGTCCAGCGGACCAAACACATCCCGGCAGGTTGCCTGCTTTTGAGGATCATCATCCAGGTAGCCTATCAGGCGAATGCCCGAATCCGGCTGCTGCAGCAGGTGATCCAGCAATTCGCGCCCCACCCTTCCCGCGCCCAGAATTAGAACCCGCCGGTGCTGCAAACCGCGCAACATCCTGCGCCGAATGGACAGTCGAAAGATCACCCGCCAACCGCAAATCAAACCAAAAGCCAGCACTATGAAGAAAAGGAACAGGAAACGGGATACTTCCCGATAAGACAGATAGAGCAAACCTGCCAGTGAAACCATGGCAAGGGCTGAGCCAAATAAAAGATTGGAAAATTCATTAACAGCTTTTAAGTTCTTGCGCCCATCATAGACCGTAAACAGCATCAGAATTCCCACCCAGAACAACGGGAATAAAACATAAAAAAAGAGGGGTAATTGAATGGGCTGCTTGACCGTTTGCAGGAATGGCAGATAGTTTAACGGTTCGCGGATAACAACCGCCACCCACAACGACAGCGCT
>CAZOKH010000030.1:0-38298 GCA_964580315.1 uncultured Anaerolineaceae bacterium
CTGCCGTGTCCCCATTTATCATTTTATACCTTTGGGTTGATCATACTAATGACAGAAAGAGTGGATGGATAAATATTGGTTATCAACGAATTCTTGCATTATTGGAATTGATGGGTTTGTGTTCGCCAACTTTTTGGACAGCTTCTGTTTTAAGAAAAAGAAAATATGATCACTCCTGAAACCCTGCTTTCATGCAAGAAAGAAAACCTGGCTGAACTGACGTCCACCCTAACCGCCGCCGATCTGTCACAACTGGTTGAGTGGTTGAATGAGAAAGACGACGACCTGCGCTACAAAAGTTTTTTGCTGCTGCAAGACCGTTCGCAAAAATTTGACGATGTGTACCCTTACTGGGATACGTTGGTGGCAAAACTGGACAGTGACAATTCCTATCAGCGCAGCCTGGGGCTGATGCTGCTGGACATCCTTTCCGTTTTAACTGCAATTCAAAAATTGCAGCCCGATGAGCGCATCAGCCGCTATGTTCACACGGCGCTGACCGGCGGGATTTTAGACACAAAGGCTAAGCGCCTGGTTGAGATAATGTAGCCTTCCGCGCCTGCACAAATGCCGTCACACTGCGCTCAATGTCTTCTTCGGTGGTCGCCCACGAACACACGCTGATGCGGATGACCGGTGTGTCGTGCCATTTGGCGCCGCCGCACCAACACTCGCCCGATTGCTGCAGGTTTTTCAAAACGGCGGCGGTTTCTTCGGGGCTGCTGCAAGCCACCAACACCTGGTTAAAGACCACATCATTCAAGATGGTGAAACCCTGTTCGCTCAACAGGCGGGCAAACTGTTGGGCGCGGGCACACAACTCGTCCACCAATTCTTCCACGCCGCTCCTGCCGATGGTTTTGAGGGTTGCCCACAGCTCCAGAGCGCGTCCGCGGCGCGACATTTCGGGGGTGTAGAGCATACCGTCGCGGTTCTCGCCATACAGAATGTAGGAGCCGGTGGCTTGCAGGGCAGACACCAGCGCCTCGCGGTGTTTGCACAGCACAATGCCGCTGTCATAGGGTGTATTCAAAGTCTTGTGTCCATCCACTGACCAGGAATCGGCTTTCTCCATGCCTTTTGTCAGGTGCTTTTGATTTTTGGAGGCGGCTGCCCACAGACCAAAGGCGCCGTCCACATGCACCCAGGCATGCGCGGCATTGCCAAGCTCGCACAACTCATCCAGCGGGTCAAACGACCCCGAATTGACATTGCCCGCCTGCAAAATCAACAGGGTGTTGCTGTCCAGCACGGGCAACTGCGAGGCAAGCATGCGCCCCTGTTCATCCACCGGCGCCCGTTCAATGCGGTCTTTGCCCAACCCCAGCAGCGCCAGCGACTTGAACACCGTGCTGTGTGCCTCGGCGCCCACCACCACCCGTATGGGAGGCGCGCCAAACAAGCCCTGTGAATTCACATCCCAACCGGCGCGTTTCAGCAGTTCGTGCCGCGCAGCAGCCAGCCCACACAAAATTGCCATGGAAGATCCGCTGACAAAACCTGCCGCACAGTCTTCCGGCAGTCCCAACAGTTCGACCACCCATTTTTCACTGACTGCTTCCAATTTTGATGAGATGGGAGAGGTGACATACAGGGCGGAAAGCTGATCCCACATATCCGACAACCATTTGGCAGCCAAAACCGGCGGGAACACACTGCCGACCACAAAACCATAGTACCGTCCGCCGGTGTGCGCCACCGTAGCCGGCGAACCGTATTCATGCAGCATACGCAGCATTTCAGCCGGGTCGCCAGGGATTTCGGGCAGCGCTTCATCGAAATGACTTAACGCTGCCAGGGCTTCATGGGTAGGAAAGACATTCCTGTCGAATATGCCATCCAGGTATTCATAGGCGTAACCTTTAGCCTGTTCAAACAAGTCCCGCTGCTGCATCAGGGGAACCATTTTCTGTTGCAAGTTTGTTCGTCGAGTCATGGTGGTTGTCTCCTTTTTGACGATTTGAATTCGAACCGGCTATTCCGGCAAAAACACGCGCATGCCGTCCTGTTCATCCACAATGTAGGCGGCAGTAGGGTAGCGAAGGGCGATGCCGCTCATCCAAATGTCGCCAATGGCGCCGCTGGCGTTCAGCACAGCGCAAATACCCAGCAACGCCACCCAGCCTGTGCCACTGAGTAACCACATTCCCAGGACGCATACAATCGTCAGCACCACCAGGGGGGCTAGCGCCACGGCAATGTACTGGTTGCGTTGAAAGGCGTGCCCCGGGCAGGTGGCATAGAACAGCAATTGTTTCCATTTGAAGCCGTATTGCGGCTTTGCCCCGAACAATTTCATCGTCATACCGTGCAGCCATTCATGCAGCACAATGGTGATCAATATGGAAGCCAGCGTGAAAACCACCTGGTTAACGTTAATCGAAAATGATTCCGGCAGGTTACCCAGGTGCAGGGCGATTTGAAAAAAGAACCATCCTGACAGGATGAACAGTGGGATGGCAAGTGCCTGTATCAGGATCAACCGGGCGGGGTTGCCGGTCAATCTCCAGTAGAGCACTTGTTGATAATGATCGGGTAGTGATGAAAAAGGGGTATTGTTCATGGTTGTTAACCGCCGATATGGATGCTTAACGAGGAAGCGGTTTGCCTTTCAAGGGGAGATAATAAAAGCACAGCATATAGATGACAACTGAAAGCGATGCAATACCAATCAACCACGGAATGGTGATTTCAACTCCGCTGGCGGTTGCACCGGCGAACACGGCTGCCCCGATCACCACGCCGGAAAGAATGGAAACTTCCAACGCCAGCAAAAAACCAACGCTCCAGGCTTTGAATGGAGATGGAATGGTGGCGGTTTGCCAGCTAAAGCAATCAGCCAGCGTCGGGCATTCCCGGATCAACGCATCTTTCATGCTGTTCATGGCGCGCACGCTTTCCAACCAGGCGGTTCTCAAACGCGCCAGGTGCAGCACAGTGAGCATGCCCAGCACCGCCACCACGCCAAAAATGACCACCAGCCAGCGCGCGAGCAGGATGATGTTCAGTTGATTGATTTGTGAAGAAATGATGG
Source organism: uncultured Anaerolineaceae bacterium (assembly GCA_964580315.1). GTDB lineage: Bacteria > Chloroflexota > Anaerolineae > Anaerolineales > Anaerolineaceae > CAZOKH01. The sequence goes on from CAZOKH010000030.1 coordinate 3,035, forward strand.
CGGCAATCAATGACCCGATGCTGATCAGGAAAAACTCGGAGACACGCGCGCGGTCTTCCTGCGCCTGGAAGGCGGTCTGGGCGATGTACTGAAATTCTGCCGTTAAGAATTCTTGATACGGCTCGATGGGTTTGTCATTCCGGTTTTCCAGGTCCATGCTGCCCTTCCCTTCAAATTTCAGCGCTTTTTTCTTGTGAATAATTATGCCATACTATTAACTATGCAATCTTTGCCAGCAGAAATCAGTGAATCGGCTGCCTTCAGGGATTTTAAAGCTTATGGAGAAGAAAACCATGAACGACATACTCTTAAACCTGTTTGTCCTGGCTGTGTTTGTCATCATCGCGGGGGGTATTTTCCTGTTTGTTCGCAATAAACAGGCTGAACAGAAGAAAGAAATTGAGCGCATGGCAGCAGAACGCGGCTGGAGCTATGAGTCGCTGCGCGAACCGCTGTCCTGGGGGGAGCGGATTAAAGGGGCCAACTGGACGCTGGAAGCCATTTCTACCTCCAGCGGCAGAGAAACCGGCCCGGGGTCCAGCGATGTGAGCATGTTGACCACCTGGAAGGCTGACGCCCCCGGCAGCACCCTGCTGATTGGCAAAGGCTCGGCGCAGGCCAACCTGGGCGCCATGGGCGACACCCTGACGCAGCAGGTGTTGAAAATGGCCCTGGGCGCTGATGCGTATGAACTGGATGAGGTGGAGGTGGGCAGTCCTGAATTCCGCAGTCAATACATGGTGTGGGCGCAGGAACCCGCCGAGGCCGGGGTGCTGGTATCACCCGCCCTGCAAGCGGCTTTGCTGAAGTGGAAAGGGGAACCCCCGGTGATTAAACGCACCAGCCAGGGATTGATCATTGAAGTGCACGGCGTGCACCTGAAAAAGCCGGATGAATTGACCGCGCTCATTCAAATTGGCGAGCTGCTGCTGGAAGATTACTGATCAACGAAGAATAAACGATCTCCCGTTGGAGAGGATCAGCTCTCTTCGACATTCGGCAATGAAATGGTAAACGTGGTGCCCTGCCCCACCTGGCTGGCGGCTTCAATGCTGCCGCCGTGGGCGCGCACCAATTGGCGGGCAATGGCCAGCCCCAGCCCGCTGCCGGCGCCGTCGCGCGTGCGGGCGCGGTCGCCTTTCCAGAAGCGGTCAAAAATGTAGGGCAGGTCTTCGGCAGCGATGCCGGCCCCGTTGTCGGCGACGGTGATGACCACCTGCTCAGCAGTGGCCTGGGCGGTCAGGGTGATGCTGCCGTCTTCCGGCGTGTAGCGCAGCGCATTGGCCACCAGGTTGGAAAGCACCTGGTCCAGGCGGTCGTAATCGGCGTTCAACTCAACATCGGTTTCACACTTCGCCTGCAGGGTAACCTTTTGGGCGGCGGCACGGGATGAGAAACTGGCGGCCACGTCGTTCAGCAGGTCGGCCGTTGCGAAGCGGGTGGGATGCAGCGGCAGTTGACCGGCTTCTGCCAGCGAGAGGGTTTGCAAATCGCTCACCAGGCGGGTCAGCAGGTGGGTCTCATCCAGCATGGCGTTCAGGTTTTCGGGGGTGGGTTCATACACGCCGTCCAGCATGCCCTCCAGGTTGCCCTGGATGATGTGCAGCGGCGTGCGCAGTTCATGGGCAATGTCGGCGGTCATGTTGCGGCGCTGCTGCTCGGCGCGCGCCAGTTCACTGATCATGTGGTTGAGGCTGCGCGCCAGGGTGCGAAAATAGCGGTTGCCCGTTTCATCTATCTGTGTATTTAGATTTCCCCTGGCCACTTCGTCGATGGTGTCAAATATATCAATGACGGGGTTTCCCACCTTGCGGAAACTTGCCCTGCCGATGATGCCGACCAGGATGAATAGGGCCAGGGGAATCAGAATCACCAGGCCGAAAAAGCGCGGACTCAACAATTTTTCCAGGCTGATGTCGGCATCCTGGGCTAGAAAATACGCGATGACGCTGAAGCCAACATAAAAAAGCACACCCAATAAAACAAACAGCCTGAAAAAGCTCTTGAAGAGAACATGATGATTGATATTGGAACGGGGAGGATGATGGTGGTACTTCACAGGACATCCTATTCGAGCAGGCGGTAACCGATGCCGTAAACGGTTTCAATGACCAGGTTGGCATTTTCCAGCTTGCGGCGCAGGTTTTTGATGTGCGAGTCGATGCTGCGGTCAAGCCCCACACCTGCCATGCCGTACAGTTCATCCATCAACTGCTCGCGGGTGAGGGTTTGCCCGGGACGGCGCGCCAGGCAGGCCAGCAGGGTGAATTCGTTGGGGGTTAAATGAACGGGGGTGTTTGCCAGGGTCACGCTGTGTCCGTCCACGTCAATTTCCAGGCTGCCCACATGCAGGCGGGTTGGGGGTTTCACCTGTCCCTGGGTGCGGCGCAGCATGGCGCGCACGCGCGCCACCAGCGCGCGCGGCGAGAAAGGCTTGACGATGTAATCGTCCGCGCCGATCTCCAACCCGGCCACCTGGTCGCTTTCTTCAGCCAGGGCGGTGAGCATGATGATGGGCACGTCGCTTTCGCGGCGCAAAATGCGGCACACTTCGCGCCCGTCCAGGCCGGGCAGCATCAGGTCGAGCACAATCAAATCGGGGTGCTCGCGGCGCGCCACAGCCAGCGCGGTGGGACCATCGGCTGCCACCTGCACGCGAAAACCGTTTTTCTCCAGGTAGTCGCGCGCCAAGCGCGACACTTTGGGTTCGTCGTCAACCACCAGGATGAGCTCTTGCATAGGATTAGTTTATCAGAAGTGTAGAAAGAGAACAAATCCGTTCCGATTCTCGATACAGGTTGACCGAAAATCGGAACGGTGTGCCAGTGGTCAGGCTATTTGTTTTCAGCCTGCGGAGCTTGCGGCTGAGCGGCATTGGGCGGGTAAGGCTGTCCTTCCCAATAGGGCGCCCAGGGGTGCATGTGGTGGTGCCATCTGTGATAGGCCCAGGGGCGGAAGAAGATCAGGCGCAGCGCAGTGAAGAACAGGAAGATCGTAATCACAATCCCGATCAGGCGGCTTACGGGATAAGTCCCAAAGATAAAAGGATTGTAGTATCTGACTTGCCCCGGGGTGCGGTACGCGTAGGACGCGGGCAGTTCGCCGGTTTTGTCCAGCCATTTTTCCATCTGCTCGGCCACCGCGGGACTGTTGGACACACCCTGGCCGTAACCAAACTGGAAGGCCACGCCGGCTGCAATGACCAGCAGCAGGATCACGCCTGCCACCTGCAATATGATTGAAGTTGTTTTTGACATTTTTTCCTCCAGAAAAAATTGATTGCTTGATTTGATAGACTAAATTTATCAACCAATTGTGGAGGAATTGTGAGGACGGCTTGGAAACATTGTGGAGATTGTGACGAATGTGGATTGCTGACAGGAAATGGATCATTTAAACTATCCATTTATACACCGGAGAATAAAAAACAAACAGATTGATTAGCCTATGCATATTGAGGAAGAAATTTCTGTCATTTCGACAAGCGCAGTGGATTCAAGCGAAACGTATCCAATTGCGCGAGGAGAAATCTTAACGCTGATCAAACATGTCGCATGTTGGTGGTTTTTGGGATGGCACCTGAATGCTTTTCAGCCAGGCCAGCGGCCTGGACTGCACAGCTTCGACCACGCGCGCGGTCAACTGAACCGCCTCCACGATGCGCTGCGGATTCATCCAGCGTTCGGTGTCGTCAAGCTGGTGCGCCAGGTGCAGCAGGGCGCGCGAACTGAACGCCAGGGCCGGCACACCGCGGAAGGAAAAGGTGCTGTGGTTGCTCTCGGGCCAGGGATCGACCCACTGCACCGCCGGGAATTCACGGCTGATTGCTTCGACGCAGGCGGTGAATTCCGGCGAAGCGGCGAAAATGGCCAGGGTGTTGGCGTCGAGGGTATGCCCCAACCCGTCAAAATTGACTGCCAGCATCACCCGGTCAAGAAAACCCTCCCCGGCTTTTTCCAGGTAGGTGTCATCGCCGATGGGCAGGTATTCTTCGTTGGTGAAAGCCACCAGTTCCAGGCCAATTTGGGTGGGAACATTGGAAAAGTGCTGCGCCAGCCCCAGCAGCGCGGCCACCCCGGCGGCATTGTCGCCGGCGCCGGGGGTGTCAAACTTGGTGTCATAGTGCGCGCACAGCACCAGGGTTTCGGGGCGTTGGCCGGGGCGGCGGGCAACCAGGTTGGCGGTTGTTCCCTCATTTCGGCTGGTTTTCAGGCGCAGGTGCGCCGGGGCAGCCGGTTCGTTGAACAGCGCCAGGGCGCTTTCAGCCGGCAGCGTGGCTGAGGGGAGGGCGAATTCCCAGTCTTCGATGATGCGGTTGATGGAGCCTGGTTTCATTTGCACGGTCAGCACGGCGGCGGGGGCTTTTTGTTCCAGAATTTCAATGATGCGTTTGTCGCGCTCATCGATGAGGAACCACGATTTACAGGCAATGGGGTCGCGGGTCAGGTCGCCGTACAGCAGGGCAATTTTGCCGGTGATGTCGGCTGCTTCCAGCTCGGCCAGGGTGCAGGCTTTTACCAGGTTGGCAGACACATCGCAAGACGGCGAGTAGATGTTGGTCAGCACTTCAAAGGTTTTGCCGTTGCAGGTCAGTTCGGCCAATTCAGTCTGCCAGTTTTGGCAGGCTAAGGTTTGTGTTTCCACATCCCAGCCGAATTGGTGCATTTGACCGGCAATGTAATCGGCGGCGGCACGGCAGTTGGCTGAACCGGATGGGCGCGGCCCAATTTTGCTGCTCAGGTGGTGAATGTGAGCGGCAACAGTGTCTATCATTTTTTGTGTCATAAAAATTCCCTCGAAGATTTTGTTTAATTTAATGATAAGACACTGGTGCGCTAATGGAGAGTTTGTAGTGCAGGGAAATTACAGCCAGCGCCGGGTACGCTGTTGATAATCTTCCCATCGCCCGCTGAATTTTTGGGCCAGCATGCGCTCTTCAACCGTGATGAAAAAGTGGTGGACGAGCAAGCCATAAGCCGGGATTACGACAAAGGGGGTCAATGAGCCCAGTAAGACCGCCATGCCGGTCAGGATGAATAGAAACCCCAGGTACATCGGGTTCCTGCTGATGCGGTACACCCCGTTGGTTACCAGTGCGTTGGATTGGATGAACGGCTTGACCGTGGTGTTTGCACTGTGAAAAGCTGCATCGGCGGCGCAATTGAGAAATAAACCCACCGCCAGCGGGAGCAATCCCAGCATGCCCCATGCGGGAGGGATGAGTTTGACCACCGGATAGGAAAAATGCAGCGCCAGCATGGCAATGAAGGCAGCCAGCAGGCAGGTGGTCGGCATGATCTTTTTTGTTTTGAATACATCAGACGAATAGGTTTGAAACATTGCTCCTCCAGGTTTTGTTGATACATTCAATGTATCCAACAAATCTGGAGGAATTGTGATGAAGAACTGAAAAAATTCTGGAAATTTTACTCAGGAGTGTTTGGCGCCGCTAAAGTAAAGGATGGATCCAAGGTGTCCCTGTGATTGAATGTGCATGTGTTTTCCAAACAGGGACAAGACTTCGCTTTCTGAAAAGTAAGGTGCAGAGAATGATCCTTTTCTCTCCAGCACATGCTGAATCAAGAAATCGGTTAACTGGCGCTTTCCCTTCACGTAGAAACAAATGGCGAGCATTCCCCTGCTTTTTAGACCCCGCACGATTTCATCATAGGCGCGCTGTTTTTCGGGAAAAACGTGAAAACCGTTCATCGACAGGCACAAATCAACGGTATTGTTTTCGATGGGAAGGTAAGCCGCGTCTGCCCGGATGAGGGTTACGTTATTAATGCCGTGTTCATCGTAGCGCCGTTTTGCCTGCGCCAGCATGCCGGGTGAATAGTCAATGGCGAGAATGCGGGCTTTATCCAGCCGCCTGTATTTTTCCAGGGTTAGAACCCCTGTTCCCACCGGCACATCCAGCAGCACGCCGTCGAAGTCATCGGGAATATACGTCAGCACTTTTTGGGCATATTTTTGATCATCCGAAAAACCCCAGGTGAACAGGTTGGTCATTTTCCACAACAGGTTGGCTGAAAGCATATATTCATCATACTTTGGCGCCATATCATCATAGAAAGCGGATATGTCGTCGCCAACTCCGGGTAGAAAATCGATGATGCCATTTTTTATCGGGTAAACCATTTCAGTTCCCTGGACAATGGCTTTCTCGTTGGCGTAATCGAGAATGATTTTTTGGCGTGTTACAGGGCAAATAAGAAGATCAGAAATTATTTCCATAGGTTTCCTCAGGCCAACCCCGATATTTATCCAAAATAGCGCCTGGTTTTGCTGCAATAAGCCTGGTATGCCTGGCCATGGGCGCGGAGGAGAAATTTTTCTTCCTGCAAAATCTGATAATGCAACCCCAGGACAATTGCAATTGCCAGGATAAGAAATCCGAGCGTGCCGTTAAGCAAGAAAGTGCCAATTAAGTAAAGATCCAAAAAAACAAAAATGGGATTCCTGGAGACGGCAAAAAAACCGCCGGTGACCAGGTCGCCATTACTTTCCGAATCAATGCCAATGCGCCATGAGTCTTTGAAGGAGATCAACGCGCCAATAAAATAAACAAATCCGATGGTGCTCAAAATTACGCCGAGCCACTTGAGAAGAATGGCATCGATGATCACAACCTGGAAGATTGCCGGGAAAATCCGAAATTCCAAGTGTGTGATGTGGAAGAATAATTCCAGCACCCAGGCTGTCAGGATGATGAAAAAAGAGATTTCCACAACCTGTTGGAGTCCGCTTTTACCAACGCCCAGTTTGAACAGCCGGATATCTTTTTTATAGCGGAGGTGCAAAGATCTTCCAATAAAGACCGTTAAAAAGATAATCAAACACGCCACCTGGAAACAGCCTAGAAAAATATCCATGCAAGCCCCATTGAATTATTAAGAGTTAATAAAAAGAATTAGCACTATTATAATCGTGCACTACAGATTTTGATTTATAATATCGGGAATATTTTTCAAGCAAAAATCACATGAATGGATGTGGGGGGAAATTGCTCTTTAAACAAAAAGAGCACACTCAATCAGAAAAAAAGATGAAAAGCCTGTTGGTCGATATTATTTATTCAAACCATCCGTTCTGGGCGGGTTTCTTTCCTGGGCAAGGCTGCCGCTGTCTCCTTTCGCCAACTTTTTTGGCGCCGCCCTGGCGTTTACTTCCAAACATTTTCTAGAAAAGGGGATTTTCTATGCTTACTGCCGCACAGTGGTGGAACATTGTTGACAACTACGGCGCAAAAATATTTCCAGCGCAAATTGTTTTCTATCTCCTGGCCCTGGCGCTTGTCCTCTGGTGCTATTTAAAACCGGGACGCATCCAGAGTATGTTGATCAAGGCATATCTTTTCTCCGCCTTTGCCTGGATTGGAATTGTGTTTTTTATGCTGCTGGCAAACGGCATCACCGGTGAAAATTATGGCGGCTATTTTTTTGGTGTAATTTTCTGCGTGGTGGCTGTGCTGTTTGCCTGGGATATTTTGAGGGGAAAAATGCAATTTGCATTTCCTGCCGACGGTTGGCGCAGGACGGCAACCTTGATCTTGATGACGCTGGTATTCTTATACCCGCTGATCGGCGCCGCGCTGGGACACCCCTACTCCAGCCTGATCATGCCCGGAACCATGCCCTGCCCAACCGCGGCTTTTGCCCTGCTGTTGTTGGCCGCGGCCCTGCCCCGGGCAAACAAAATCATTTATATTCTGCTTCTGTTGTGGGCAATTCCTTTTCCGCCAACCATGCAAATTCCAAAATACGGCGTTTATGAAGATGCCATTCTGTTTGTGGTTGGAATCTACAGCCTGGTGTTGCTGGTGCTTTCCTGGCGGACAAACCGTTCGACAACAGCAACCGTTTAGGGCAGTGGGATGCATACTGGTTTACACCCCACGCCGCAAATCCAACCCTGGTTGTATTCCTCGAATACTTGCACTTCCACATATCCTGCTGAAGAAAAGAGTTCAGCAAATTCAGTGGTGCTGTGATAGGCCATATTTCCCAACGCTACCCATTGTTGATTGCGCTCTTCAAACTTTCCGCCCTTGTAAGCTTCTCCGATCATGACGAGCTTTCCTTCCGGTTTGAGCACGCGCCGCACTTCTTGCAGGTTTGCAACCAGGTCAGGCCAAAAATAGTGCGTCTCCACAGCCGTGATGAAGTCAAACTGATTATCGGGATACGGCAGGCTGGTTACAGACCCTGCCTGAATTTCCACTCTTCCCTGCTTGATCAATTGTCGGTTTGTGTGTTTGGATATGGCTACGCTTTCTTGGGAATAATCAATGCCGTAAACTTTACCCTGAGCTGCCATTTTGGCTAACTTGCAAATGGTGCCCCCGCCGCCGCATCCAATGTCGAGAAATACAGCCTGTTTGTCAAAAGAAAAATGTTGCAAACCCCAGTCTGTCATTTTGGAATGGCCAATGTTCATTCCCCTTGCCAGCAATTTGCCAAACCAACCGCTTGGATTGCGGCATTGCTTCAATAAATGACGCATGAATTGACTCATCGAATTGCCCTTTTATCCTTTTGGTGTAGGCTTATCTGACCGTTTTGGATCGGTCAGTTCAAGCGGATTGACCCCAATCAAGCCGCATAGTTCGAGAAACGGTTTGATCCGCTTTGACCGGTCAGGTTCGCGAAATTCAAAAATCACCGGGTAGCTGCTGTCAAAATCAGATGAGGCGACGCCGTATAAATATAAAGCCAGGGCGGCGCAGTGAATGCGGATGTCATCGTTGCCGTTGAGGCTGCACCACAGCACTTTTTGACTGATGCGCTCGGTGGGATATGCTTTTGCCAGGTCAAGGGCAAAGGTCATGCCTTCGCCAATTTTTGTTTTGGGCAGGGTTTCCAGCACAACTTCTTCCACGCGGTCCACAATTTCCATTTCTTTCAAAAATTTGACCGCAAACAGCTTCACTTCATTGTTTTGGCTGTGTAAACATTCTTGCAGGGCGGCGATGGCGTGCGGGGTGTTCAGCGCCGCCAGGGCTTCCACATCACGCCAGTCCTGGTCTTTCCTGGAGATCAACAGGGTTTCGATGGTTTTTAAATCATGCTGGCTCATTTGCATCAGGGCATCCAGGTCATATCCAATGGCTTCATGCCATTCCAGGTAACCAATGCGCATGCTTTGATGAAAGCGCTGCAAGGGAGGTTTGGAAGATGGGGTCGGCGCGCTGGATACTCTGTTGAAAAGCGGGTGGAATGATTGTGTATTCATGATTGGATGAGATATAACCCGGATGTAAAGCACAGGATTTCAATGGAAAATCTATCCTGCCGAATATTCAGATACGGTTTTACAAGTTTATTCTACCAGAATGCCTGTTCAGAATTTCTCATTGCTGCCCATCCAAATCGAAACAGCGACGTTTTTGTTTTGGGGGATTAAATGGCCGGTTGGCAGCCCATTTTTGATTTCTATGGGTGTGAAAGTTGTCCATACTTATTGTTTCAATAACCACAAAATTCGGTCATAGGAAACAAGATAATGCAAGGCAACCAGCACGCCAAAAATCCAGGACAGGGTTGTCAGGTGTATGTCAGCGAGAGCGTATGTTGCCAGGGCAAAATAAACTAACTCCAACCCCAGGCGCAGCACGCCCGCCACCGTCACCGGCGCTGCACCGGGGTCATTGGGCACGCGAAAAGTGCCCCACAGCACGGCAAAAAACAGGGGAATGGCCACAGCCAGCACAAACCGCAGCCAGCCGTCCCCTTTTTGCCACCCCCAAAAGCCAAAAGATGCCAACGCCGTAAGTTCAAGCAAGAAACGCAGCACCAGGTTAATTGGATGTGAACCCATAAGACATGCCCTTTAACTTTTGACAGCAATCACCAGCATTTCATAATCATCAGGGGTCAGGCGGTCATTGCGGCTGAACGCTCCCAGTTTGGCGCTGAAAATGTCGATGGTTTTGCATTGCAGTGGTTTAAGCAGCCAGGTGATTTCTGACGGCACATAATGGCGCTCGTTGAATAACGATATGTCCCTTTTTTGACCGAAATGTTCTTTGCCGATCGGTTGCCACTTAATCAGCAGTACTCATTCTCTGATAATTCGAACCTCAAGATAAATTTATCCCCTATGTGGGGGATACAAACACTCCCCAATCGATGGATGTGGTTGGGTTGTGTTTATTGTACGATGAGTTCATGAATGGCAATCTGGCTTGAGGTAATCGGGTTGCAAGAGGTTATCTATTTTTGCTTGATCTTATCAGATCAAACCTGTAATTCTGATATTCGTGAATGGGGAAAATGGTGACAGGCTGGCGATAAGCCAGAATGACGACCAGAAACTGGAAGAAATCAATACAGTGCAGGTCAAATTGGTCTGTGGGTGAACTGACAAAAGTATGGAGAAAAACCGACAAAATAAATTTTCGGTTTCTGTTGCTATCAATTTCAAGCGTAAATAAAAATTTAGCTATGAAACAAGATTAATGGAGAAGATGATATGAAAAAGTTGTCTATGAGAATTTTGCCAGTATTGGTTATCGCGAGCATGTTCCTTGGATCCTGTTCTGCTTTACCCAAAACGGTGTCCGGCGCCGAGCTTTCCCCAACGGCAAAGTCTGAACCAGGCGTAACGATTGTCTTGTCACAGAATGACGATGTTTGGGATCGTATTGTCGCAAATAATAAAATGGTAGTGGGCACATCTTGGGATTACCCACCTTTTAGTTCTGTCGATCCTAATTTTCAGGTTGTTGGCTTTGATATTGCTTTGATTGAAGAGATCGGGCGCCGCCTGAATATTCCAATTGATATCCAGAATTACGCCTTTGAAGGACTTCCTGAAGCATTACAAATCAACCAGATTGATCTGGCGATTGCTGCCATCTCTGTCACGCCCGAACGCGCCGCCCAGATGTCATTTTCACCAACATACTACATCAACCAGACTGCTATTCTGGCACGAGATGACGCGCTTGTAACGAGCATCACTGACTTTAATCAACTGGCTGACTACCGTGTGGGCGTGCAGCGAGGCTCTACCTATGAAAGCCTGGTGCAAAGTTTGCTGGTTGATACCAGATTAATGAGCGAAGATAAACTATTCAGATACACGCAGACTGATGAAGCTGTGCGAGACCTGATTGTAAACCGGGTTGACTTGGTGGTCGTTGGTCAGTCAACCGCCAGTTATTACAGTACCCGTAAGGATCTGCAAGTGGTTGGAAACGGATTCCATCAGCAAGACCTGGCAGTTGCGATGCGATTGGGAACACCACGTCTAAAAGCAGAGATTGACCGGGTCATGAATGATATGCTCAAGGATGGGACGATCCTGAGCTTAATTCAACAATATGTTCAAACTGATGTTTTCGGGGTTATGTCGACCCCAATTGCGCCCAATCAATCCACTGCCACACCGAGTTCTCCTGTCCCAACGGCTACTCCAGCCGCCTGCGTAAATGGAATGAAATTCATCGCAGATGTAACCCTTGATGATGACAACATGAAAAATCCGCCATTCATCAAACCCGGAAACGGATTTGCTAAAGTTTGGCGAGTGCAAAACACTGGAACATGCACCTGGACTCCGAGTTACCGCCTGGTGTATGCTTATGGAAATGTCGATGCCGCACACATGAACGGTCAGCCGGTAAACATTTCAGGAAATGTCACTTCTGGTCAGATCGTCGATTTGACCGTAAACCTGATTGCTCCGAAGGAGCCTTTAACTTATCAAGGTTTCTGGCAAATGGAGAATGCCAATGGTGGGCGCTTTGGTCAGACCATTTGGGTCGCCATCACAACCCTGGCTGATGTAGAAAACCCGGTTGCAACCGGTCAGCCTTCTGGAAATTTCTGTGTAGTGTCGAAAAAAGCACCCACAAGTTCAGTCAAGGTTAACAGCAAATTTGATGCAATCTGGATGGTCAAGAATCTCAGTGGGAAAAATTGGACATCTGATTCAGTAGACTACAAGTTTATCAGCGGTACTGAGATGCACGAGAAAGATGTTTACGACTTCAATCAAACCATCAATGATGGAGAAAGTGGAAAAATCATCGTAGATATGGTCGCCCCATCTTCACCTGGTATTTACGACACCAAATGGGCAATCGTTTCTGGAAACAAGTCTCTTTGTATCTTGTATATGACTGTTTCTGTGAAATAAAATAATTCAAATCCTGGTCTGAAGCCAGTCAAAAACGCCCCCCGGTTTGTATCCATAGACCGGGGAGTGTTTCATATGCGCCAGGGTAATTGGATGTAATCCCATAAGACTTACCTTTCAACCACCGGCCAGCTTAATTTGGTTTGACGAAACCGGGTCGTTATTAGATAATATATATCTACTATATCTAATTATCGCTGTACAACTTTACAGGTGAAAGTTCAAGGTTTACTGGCGATCACCAGCATTTCATAATCATCAGGGGTCAGGCGGTCATTGCGGCTGAACGCTCCCAGTTTGGCGCCGAATATGTCGATGGTCTTGAACCCCAGCGTTTTTAGCTGCCAGGTGATTTCTGACGGCACGTAGTAACGCTCGCTGCAGTGCAATTCTTTTTTGTTGCCGTCGTCATCTTCAAAGGTGGTGATGTTGGTATCGCGGAAGGTCATCAGGTCAAACGAGCTGTTGCCGTAGGTGGCGTTTCCATCGTTCAAATCGGCATTGAGAAATTCGGGAATGTTGTGATGGAGCGGAAACAAACCATTCAGGGTGGTGAAGATCAATTTACCCCCGGGCTTCAAAGCACGGGCGGCGCTTTGCAGAATTTGATAGTTCATTTCATCGGTTTCCATCAAGGAAAAACCGCCCTCGCACAGCATGACGGCCAGATCAAATTCGTGTTGAAAAGGCAGGCTGCGCGCATCTTGCTGTTGAAAATCTATTTTCAGACCCTGTTCAGCGGCTTTTTCGCGGGCGCGCTGCAACTGAGAGGCAGACAAATCGACCCCCACCAGCGTGTATCCGCGCCGGGTGAGTTCAATGGCATGCCTGCCGGTGCCGCAGCCAATGTCCAGTATCCTGGTGGTTTTATCGAAAGTAATTTCCTGCTCGATGAAATCGCATTCTCCCAGGGTGCCCTGGGTAAATGATTCCCGGTCATATTTTTGGCCGTAGTTTTCGAATAAGGCTTCATACCACTGTTTCATGGATAACTTTCCTTTCGCGCGGCTTGCCAGGCTGGTGTCGTAATCATTCAGGCGTTCTGTATTTAATGGGCTTTTAACGAATGCGATGGGGTTTCCCCCGGATCACTTTCCCAGAGAAAGAGTTATACTAAAAATGAATCAAAATTCTTTAAGATTGTAGTCCTTTTTGCCTGTGGAAAGGAAACATCTTGGATATTGAATCGCTACCCCCGGTATTGGAATTGCGAAAATTTATCGCTCCCGAATTTGTATTCGGCAACGGCGCACGCCAGTTGGCGGTGCAATACGTGCAGAATTTTGGCGCGCGCCGGGTTCTTGTGGCCACTGATAAAGGTGTGATCGGGGCGGGGTGGGTTGAACCGCTGTTGCACGATCTGGAGCAGGAAGGCATTGGGGCAACCGTCTATGATGAAATTTCTCCCAACCCGCGCGATTTTGAGGTGATGCATGGGGCAGAGATTTTTGAAAAAGAAAACTGTAATGTAATCATTGCCATTGGGGGAGGCAGCCCCATGGACTGCGCCAAAGGAATTGGTATTGTTCATACCAACAAAAAGCATATTTTGTCATTTGAGGGCGTGGATGAAGTGGACATTCCCGGTCCCCCGCTCATTTGCATTCCAACCACAGCGGGCACATCGGCCGATGTTTCACAGTTCAGTATCATCAATGATATTCAACGCAAAGTGAAAATTGCCATCATCAGCAAAAAGCTGGTGCCCAATGCGGCGTTGATTGATCCCTTTATCACCACCACCATGGATCCATATCTGACCGCCTGCACGGGGATGGACGCGCTGACGCACGCCGTGGAGGCTTATTGTTCCAATGCCAATTCTCCCATTACAGATGTGCACGCCCTTCAGGCAATCAGCCTCATCCCGCGCTTTTTGTTTGCCGCCACCCAGCGCCCCGATGATTTGACCGCGCGCGGGCAGATGATGCTGGCTAGTTTGCACGCCGGGCTGGCATTTTCCAACACCGGTTTGGGGGCTGTGCATGCCATGGCGCACAGCCTGGGCGGCTTTTTGGGGCTGCCGCACGGCGAATGTAATGCCCTGTTGTTGGAGTATGTGATTGCGAAAAATTTCGATGCCGTGCCCGAGCGCTATTTCAAAATAGCGGAAACGCTGGCATGTTATGACCCTTCTGATCCTTATGAAACAAAAAAAGACCGGCTGATTGAATGCCTGTCCAGGCTGCGCCGGCAGGTGGGCATTACCAATTCTTTAGGACAAATGGGTGTGCGGGCTGAAGATATTCCTCAACTTGCCGGCAAAGCCATCAAAGACCCCTGCATGGCTACCAACCCTTGTTTTCTATCACAGGCCGAGGTTGAGGCGATTTTTGCAGCAGCCCTCTGACGAGGAAAAATTTTATTGACAGGCAGTTGGGGATTTGTATGAGACCCTGGACTTATATGTTCAGGGTATTACGGCGAGCCGCCTGGCAGCCAGTCCGAATTTATCCCGGCGCTGCCTGTCTTGCAGCAGCAGTACATTGGGTCTGAATCTGTTGCAATTACTTCCCAAAAACGCGTTAAACCACAAACGTCATTTTACCAACCAGGCTGGTCGCCCGGCGCTTGAGCAGATCGCCAGCTTCAATTTTTTTGAGCAGCCTGCCTGCCTGCAGCAGCTCGTTTTCCAGGCGAGTAAACACCTGCGCCACGCCGGTGTCGATCAGCATGTAGCCGTCGCCAGCTTGCACCAGGCAGGCATTGATAAAATCCAGGCTGCTGCGTTGAGCGTTTTTGTTTATTCTTTGCTCCTGTGAATTGTAATTTCACTTTACAAATTTTCTTTCAGGCATTTCACCCGCTGTTACCCGCATGGGGTAACTTTTTTCTTCCTCCTGCGTATATTGGTTGTGGTTTTATTTTTGAATGTTATTTGAGGTGTTTCAATGGCGCAAATGAAAAATGTAATAAAAAAAGGAAAAATATTTTTTCTCTTGGTATTAGGGATTGTGCTGTCTATGGCGCTTGCCTGCGCTGTTTTTTGGGCGGCGGCGCATTACATCGATAGTATTGAGTTGCTTTTTCTGGTTTCTTTTCTTGCTCTTGGCGGGCTGGTTTATCTCGACTACCGGTGGGTATTTTTAAGAGGAAGGTCATCGGCAAATCGAAAAAGCTTGGTACAGGCAGGAATATTATCTCTGTTGATTTTTATCCTGGCGTATGTGGTGATACTGCAACCAGGCAATGAGATTCCAGCGTTGTCTGCCCGACCTGATGCGCAAACCTGGCAACTGGAATCAGGGGTTGAAATCGCCTATACTTTTTACCCGGCAGAGATTGATCCCAAACCTTATCCCATTCTTTATCTACACGGCGGTCCGGGGGCTATGCCGCATGGTGAAGGATGGGGAGATGATTATGCATTTTTGCGCCAGTTTACAGAAGATGGTTTCAATGTCTATCTTTACGATCAGGCTGGATCAGGAAGATCGTCTTTACGCGCTAAACTGGAAGACTATTCGGTGCTGGCAAATGTGCAAGACCTGGAAGCCATACGGCAGATCATTGGGGTGGAAAAGGTTATTTTGTTTGGACAATCGTGGGGAGCTGCACTGGCAGCCAATTACCTTGCAAACTACCCACAGCATGTTGAGCGAGTGATCTTCACTTCACCTGGTGAAATGTGGGCGGGCAGCGGCTTATCTAATGATTTCAGTCGGACGGCGGGAAGTAAAGCAGATCTGGTTACAGATTTGCGTTTTGATCTGGCTTATTCTTTATTGGATATCAATCCGCAGGCAGCGCAAAATTTGCTTTCACAGCGTGAAGCCAATGGATATTTGGAAGTACTTGCGCAAGATTTGTTGTCGCAATCCTTTTGCAAGGAAGATGCTGACAGGGTTCCCAGCCTGGACCCTGATGTACCGTTGGGATTTAATTTTTATGCCCTGTTGCTTACCGAAAAGAACCAGACCGGTCTAATTGACCCGCGCCCGCTGCTTTCCAATCTCGACACGCCCGCATTAATTCTAAAAGGTGAATGCGATTACATTCCATGGGAAATTACCATGCAATACCGGCAAGCTTTGCCGAATGCCAGACTCATCTATATTGAGGATGTCGGTCATCTTATCTGGGGCAGCCAGTGGGAGACTGCCACGCAGGTTATTCGCGCATTCTTAAACGATGAACCCCTTCCATTACCGGAGTATGATTTTTAGAAAGAGGTCTCCTTCTTCCTGTTATGGAACTTCTTCCAGCATGGGTCCCAATTCTTCTTCGAGCGAATCCAAAACATCTTCCGGAACGTATTTTTCAATTGTCTCAGGCGCGAAATTCAACAGCGCAGCGCCGCCCGCCACGGGCAGCGCGCAGCAAAGGCACAGCACAAGCAAAACAACCACAACAATGATGCAAGCCTTGTTGGATTTTTTGGGACTGGCAACACTTTGAATGACAGGTGGTTGTTCCATGGCTCCTCCTTTAGGAAAATGGAAATGAACGGGCTGGTGTTTCTTGTCTTAAATCCGCGGGTTATCCACGGGTCTTTTTTAAACTGCTGAAATTATTATGCCATAAATGGAAGGTGAAATACCAGCGGTTTTGGGGGGCGCGATTGGGTTATTTTGCCTCTTGACAAGCGACCAATGGTCGCTTACAATAGCGAATGATGGTCGCTTTCGAGGAGGAGCCATGCCCAAAGGAATTCCCCTGACAGAAGAAGAACAAATCCGCCGCCGGCGTGAGATTTTCGATGCGGCGCTGCACTTGTTTTTGGATAAGGGTTTCAACGAGACTTCCATGCGCGAGATTGCCGAAGCCGCCGGGGTTGGTAAATCAACCCTGTATGACTATTTCACAACCAAGGATGATATTTTGCTTTCGGTGATGGAAGAAGAAGTGCAGGGATTGGTGGACCGGGCACGGCAGATTGCCAGCCAGCCCGTCAGCCCGCAGGAAAAATTTCTTCAAATTGTGCAGGATTATTTGAATTATCTAATGCATAACGAGGTTTTCTTTACCAGGCTCAGCCTGGAAGTGCAGCGTCTGGCCCCGACCAGCCAGGTGCGCATTCAGACCAGGCGGCATGCTTACCAGGAAGTGATTCGTTCGGTGATTGATGAAGGTATTCAGGCAGGCTGCTACCGCTCCATCGATTCGCTGCTGGCGGCGCGGGTCATTCTGTCGGCGCTCTCTCCGGCGGTTTACACCACGTATAAAAATGTTAATCGCGAAAAAATGAAAGAAGATGCGCTGACCCTTTTGTTGAAAGGTCTTGAAGTGTGATTTGGTTTGATTTTTTTTGAGTGTTTGATGTTAAAGAACAACGAACAACACAAAACACACGAAAGTAGTCTGAAAATGATTGAGCAACTTAAAAATATTTTGTGTTTTTCGCATCTTTCGTTGTAATAAAAAGTGATCAACAGCACGAGCTGCATATAAGAAACGAGATAATGACATGAACAATTACATTCTTTCCCTCGAAGATATTCAAGCTGACCTGGAAACCGTGGGCGGCAAGGGCATGTCGCTGGCGCGTATGCTGCGCGCCGGGCTGCCGGTGCCGGGCGGTTTTCACATCACCACCGAAGCCTACCGATTTTTTGTAGCGCAAAACGGCATCCAGGATCAGGTTATGAATGCGCTTAAACATGCCAACGCCGATGACCCGGCCACGCTGGAGCCGGTTGCACAAACCATCGCACAGTTGTTTTTGCAGGGGCAGATCCCGGCTGAAATTGAAACTGCCATCACCCAGGCTTATGCCGGTCTGAATGATGCGCCGGTGGCGGTGCGCTCATCAGCCACGGCGGAAGATTTGCCGGATGCCTCATTTGCCGGGCAGCAGGAAACCTACCTGAACATCCGCGGTGTCGATGCGCTGCTGGAAGCGGTGAAGAAATGCTGGGCAAGCCTGTGGACGGCGCGCGCCATTGCCTACCGCCTGAAAAACAACATTGACCAGAACACGGTGGCGCTGGCCGTGGTGGTGCAAGAGCTTGTGTTCGCCGAAGCGGCGGGCATCCTGTTCACCGCCAACCCGGTGAACGGCAAGCGCAGCCAGGCGCTGATCAACGCCGCCTGGGGACTGGGCGAGGCGGTGGTGTCGGGGGCAGTGACGCCCGACACGTTGACCGTGGACAAACTGACCGGCAAGGTGGTTGTGCGCGAGACGGCTGAAAAGCAGGTGATGACCGTGCGCACAGCCAGCGGCACACAGGAGCAGCCGGTTCCAGGTGCTTTGCAAAAGAAAGCGGTGCTCACCAAC
This sequence comes from uncultured Anaerolineaceae bacterium, assembly GCA_964580315.1. Classification (GTDB taxonomy): domain Bacteria; phylum Chloroflexota; class Anaerolineae; order Anaerolineales; family Anaerolineaceae; genus CAZOKH01. The sequence continues at coordinate 21,396 of CAZOKH010000030.1, forward strand.
CGGCAGGCGGCTGAACTGACTGAGTTGGGCGTCCTCATTGAAGCCTATTACGGTGACCCGATGGATATTGAATGGGCGTATGTTGAAGGCAAATTTTTCATCGTGCAGGCGCGCCCCATCACCGCCATGCCGCCGGAATGGGAAATACCGGAAAAAAAAGCTGTCTATGCCCGCGGCAGCCTGGCTGAACATATTCCCAGCCCGGTGACGCCGTTGTTCTCCACCCTGGGGTTGAAGATTGCCAACCAGGCAACCGCATTGATCTGGCAGCGCTTGCTGGGTAATAACGCAAAGAATTTCCTGGTAGGCAAGGGGTTTTACATTACCATCAATGATTATGTGTACGGCGGTTTTCGCATGGATGCCAAAGGCGCTGTCATTGTCACCTACTGGTCAATTGCCCAGATGCCGGTGGTTTACCGCAACAGTGTGGGACGCTGGCGGACTGCTCTCGACCAATTTGAGCAGGTGGTGAACGAATGGGAGAAAAAAAACATCGAAGCGTTCTCGCCATCGGAATTGCTAAATGGCGTACGCACGGTCTTTTATGCCACATGCCGCTACTTCACTGAAATTCAAACCACCCTGCCCGCGGCTTCGTCCAGCGAGGTGCTGTTTACCCAGTTTTACAATCGCCTGATCAAACGCAAACACGATCCCGAAGCCGCCGTCTTTGTAATGGGCTTTGAAACGGCTGCCTTGCGGGCGGAAAAATCACTGTTTGACCTGGCTGAATGGTTGAAAACGCATCCCAACCTGGCGCAGTATGTGCAAAACACTCCAGCCGAAAGCCTGTTGGCAAATATTCGAAACAAGACTGCTTCTGTGGACATTGCCGCCGGGCAGTGGGAAGAATGGACGCGCCGCTTCCAGAATCACCTGGAGGCTTTTGGGCGCACCGTTTATGAGTTTGATTTTGCCAACCCCACGCCTTATGAAAAACCTGCGCCCATGTTGGAAGCCATTAAATCTTTTCTGGATGGCAAGGCTGGCAGTCCCTATGAACGGCAGCAAAAAGCGGTGGCGCGTCGTGAAGAAGCAACACAGGCTGCCTTGAGCCACACCGGCTGGCCGCTAAAGAGTTGGTTTAAGAAGCTGCTGCTGTGGGCGCAGGAAACCACCCCCATGCGTGAAGACAGCATCGCCGGCATGGGCATGGGGCACCCGCTGGTTCGCCGCGTGCTAGCTGAACTGGGTAAGCGATTTACCGCCGCCGGCGCCATTGAATGCGCCGACGATATCTACTGGCTGGAAGAAAGCGAAGTGGAAACGTTGGTGAATGCCCTGAAGCAAGAGCAACCCCTGCCGCGCTTTACAGACCGTGTTCCAGAACGGAAAGAAAAATGGCGGGCTGCGTTAAAACTCAACGCGCCTGTGATACTGCCTGAAAAAACCGGCTGGTCAAAACTGATGCACGGCAGCAAAGCCGAAAAGAAAGACGGCAAACTGGTTCTAAAAGGAATCGGCACCAGCAGCGGTGTGGTCACCGCCCCGGCGCGGGTGTTGTTTGGGCCGGAAGACTTTGAAAAAATGCAGCCTGGCGACGTGCTGGTGGCAGTTACCACCACGCCCGCCTGGACGCCCCTGTTCACCCTGGCCTCGGCGGTAGTGACCGATATCGGCGGGCCGCTGTCGCACAGCAGCATTGTGGCGCGCGAATACGGCATCCCGGCGGTGATGGCAGCCCGTTCTGCCACGCGTATCATTCAGGATGGGCAAATGGTCACAGTGGATGGTGGGGCAGGTACCGTAACCATGTAGGGCTATCGGTTTGTTGTTTATTCAGAAAAATCTTCGGAGAAATCGGGCTGTTCTTCGCTGTCGGGCATTTCATTGTAAAAGCAGTAGTTGTTCTTTCCGTTTTTCTTGACCTGATAAAGAGCCCGGTCAGATTTCTTGATCAGTTCATTAATGGTTTTGCCGTCCTGGGGGTGGAGAGCTATGCCAATGCTTGCCGACAGGTGGAAGCGGTGTTCGTCCTTGTTGAAGTCGGCCTCAAAATTTTTCAAGATCTTATGAGCGACTTCGATGACATCTTCGCGGCTCTTAATTTCAGTTAAGAGCAAAACGAACTCATCGCCTCCGAAACGCGCCACTGTGTCTCCCCTGCGCAAACCGGCGGTCAGCCGCCGGGTCACCTCAACCAGCACCTGGTCGCCAACGTCATGGCCAAAGGTGTCGTTAATGGTTTTAAATTCATCGAGATCAAGCGACAAAATCGCCAGGCTTTTTTGATAGCGCTGCGCATTGGCTTTGGCGATATTAAATCGGTCATAGAACAGCTTGCGGTTGGGCAGCCCGGTCAGGTGATCGTGGGTGGCTTCAACCTGCAGCCGCTGCCTGATTTGACTGAGTTCAGTGATGTCACTGATGCTCGACAGGACAAGTTCTTCGTTGTCAATGAAGATGGTTTCCGCCGAATAAAGACCGATGATAACCTCTCCTGACTTGATCTGAAATGGATATTCAATCCCTTGAATCTTTTTATTTTTTGAGAGGTTTTTCATCACTGCTTTACGGTGTTCTTTGTTTACCCATAGATTCAAATCAAGCGTGGTTTTGCCAAGCACTTCATCGTAGGTATAACCGGTGATTTTCATAAAACCATCATTGGCTTCCAAAATTTTTCCATCAGCCGGCCGGGTGAGCATAATGGCATAGGGCGCTGAATGAAAGGCTTTGGTGAATTTTTCTTCTGAAATTTGAACTTCATCCAACAGGCGTTTGCTCACCATCAAGATTAATGAGATTACGAAGCTGATGGCCAGAGCTAAAAAAATGGTAATGGACAGGGCATCATTGAACCTTGATTGAAAGAAATCGTTTGTGCCCAGCGGAAACAGCACGATCAGGATGATGCGGGAAAGACTGGTGAGCAAATGCCCCACAAAAACCAGGCTGGTGATGTGCATCATGGATCGCAATACGGAGGGGGTTATATGGACCAGCAGCCAGATAATCTGGGCGTCGAGAACAATATTAAAGATGGAATACAGTATTTCCCGGGCAGACAGGTTGGGCTGAAATGCGTAGAAGTAATACAAAAGGACCATGTACAGCGCAAGGAAAAAATAGTTGTGAACTTGCGAGCTTCTTTGATCTACAAATTGTTCCAGCCCAATGTACAGGCAGAGGATTCCAGCCGTCAATAGCAAGTTGGCGATGACAATGGAAAGAAAATCAGGAATGAAACCGCGCAGCAAAATCAGGCCTAATCCAGCAGCCTGCATGACCACATAGGCCAACCACAGCGATATCCCCTTAAAGCGCTTGCGGTATTGCTGCCAGATAATGGTAATCGCCCCGACATTGATTACATTGACGATAAAATGCAACAGAATAAGGGTCCGAATATCAATGTTCATGGTGTGTTTTCCATTTCAAATGGTTCACCGCATTGAAATCGTCTGTCAAGCTTTATTTCATTTTACATAGAAAAGGGAAAATGGAATTAATAAATCAGGAAGAATAGCCAAAAGCGCTCAATAAAAGCGAGGTTAAGCGAAAAGCCGGATCATCTTGATGGATGACGGGGTCTCATCCACAACCGTGAAGCCCAAACGCAGGTAAAGCCGCAGCGCCGGGTTGCCCGGTGAAACGCTGAGGCAAACTGCCGGGTAACGGGCTTGCTGCGCCAGTTCGAGAAGGCGGGTCAGCAATTGAGCGCCAATGCCCACACCGCGAAATTCGGGTAAAACGGCAATCGAAAGTTCGGGTGTGGCATCATCCACATAGCCAAAGCCGCGCTGGTCGCCGGTCAGCAGGCGCAGCCAGGCGGCGCCCACAGGTGCGCCTTCCACCAACGCCGCAAAACCGCGGTCGTGCGTTTGCCCCCAGTCCTGCACATAACAGGCAATTTCAGGCTTCTGCAAAATTTCGCGCGGAAAGGGCAGCTGGCCGGGCGGTAGATACAACGCCTGGTACAGCATTTCCCACAAGAAAGGTTCGTCGGACGCGGTCAAAGCGCGAAATTTGACAGTCATTTATCCCTGGTCATAAGCTTTTTTCAACTCTGCAATATCCAGTTTAATCATTTGCAGCATGGCTTTGGTGACACTGCGTACTTTAGCGGGGTTTTTATCCAGTATATATTCATCCAACACCCGGGGGACAATTTGCCAGGTTACGCCGAATTTGTCAATCAGCCAGCCGCACTGCTGTGTTTCACCTCCGGCTGATAAATTATCCCACAGGTAATCGATCTCTTCCTGGTTATTGCAATTGACCACGAAGGAAATGGCCTGTGAGAATTTGAAAACCGGCAAAAACAGTGTAACACTTCGGCGGCATTAATACAATTATACTGATAGTATATATCCGAATACAAACAGGTTTTCAGAATAACGGCAAGGATTTATGCTGTATTCCCATTTTTTTGGCTGAGCAGGTCTTTGACCTTCATATCGGGATGCCGGTAATAATAATCTCCCTTCACCAGGGCGCCAAAAATGGCTTTTTGCGGACACCAGTTATAACAGGCTATGCAATTTTCGCAGTGATGCAGCCATTGCGGTTTGCCGTCCACAATCTTGATGTTTGCAACCGGGCAAACTTGCGCGCAAATTCCGCAGCCGTTGCAGGTGTCCCTGACGGCGAATGTTCTATCGATATTGTAAACAGCTTCTTCCAGGGTGGCATTTGCATCGATGCCTGACAGTTCCAATAGACTCTTCAAATATAGTGGTTTGAACAATGGAAACAACCATCTTTGTACAAGATCGATAAACCTGTTGGAATAAAATGTCCCTTTTTCTCTTTTTGCAACAATTCCTTGAATATTGGATAATGTTTTTCTCGCCTCTGCAAAAAGCTTATCCGGTTTTTCAAAAGGTTTTTTGAAAGCATTTTGCGGCATGTGAATGCCGTAGATGAAAGATATTTTTCCCTGCTTTGCCTGCAGGAGTTTCTTTGCCGTGGCAATGGAATACCCGCTTCCACCGCCGTAGTTCAGCACCAGCAAGATGGTTTTATTTTCCAGGTTGGTGAGTTTTTGGAGGAATGCTTTCACAATATTGGGCAAATCACCGTAATACACCGGGGTGATGATGCCAATAACCTCAGCACAAGGATCGATTGCGTGATTGTTGATCACTGAAGGGATGGAAACTAGCCTGGCTGAAAGGCTTTGTTGAACAATTTTTGCCAGCGCCAGGGAATTTCCGGTTCCTGAGAAATAGTACAAAACAGTTTCCATCATTCCTCTTATTTTATTTCAATATGGCATAGAATAGGGTGTATCGAAAACTTACTCCACAGTTGGCAAGGATGGAATAAACGCCGCAATATTGGAAGAAATTCGTATGACTACTGAAAAAATCCAGGGATTGATTCAACTGGTGCGGCCCGAGCTGCCGTTGGCGGCGGGCATTTGCACGCTCACCGGGCAGATTTTTGCTGCGGGCGATTTGCCTTCATTTAAGGTGGGGGTGCTGGGATTCGTGAGTGTGTTTTGCCTGTCGGGCGCGGCGCTCATCCTCAATGATCTGTTCGACCTGGAAGTGGACCGCATCAACCACCCCGGGCGGCCGCTGCCCTCCGGCAGGGTCACCCCGGCTGATGTGATCGGCCTGACGGCGGTGGTCAGTTTGGCAGGGCTGCTGGCGGCGCTGGCGCTGGGGTGGGTTGCGCTGCTGGTGGGTGTGCTGTTCTGGGGCATCGGCTTCCTGTATAACTGGCGCTACAAAGAAACCGGCTTGCCGGGCAACCTGATGGTGTGCGCCTCGGTGGCGGGCACTTTCCTGTTTGGGGCCATCACGGTGGGCCAACCCTGGCACCCCATGGTGTGGATTTTCAGCCTGATGGCGTTTTGTTTTGACCTGGGGGAAGAGATCGCCGGCGACGCCATGGACATGGAAGGCGACAAGAAGCGCGCTTCACGAACCATTGCCCTGTTGAAAGGCCGGGCGTTTGCGCTGCGTATCACGGCGGCGCTGTGGGGGGCGTATGCGCTGCTTGGTTTTGTGCCGGTGCTGCTGGGGCTGACCAGGGTGAGTTACCTGGTGATTATGCTGATCAACACCGCCCTGGCGGCGTTTTTCTCGGTGCGGCTGCTGCGCTCGCAAACCCCGGGTGAGGGGCGCAAAGCCATGCGCGGCGCCTACCTGGGCGCCACCCTGTGCGTGGCGGCGTTTCTGGTGAATCAATTGCTGGGCTAAATTTACATCCCTTGCAAATCTTGTTTATTTCGTTCGCTACGGCGGTTTTTGTCTTTTCGACGAGCGCACAGAAATGATCTGGAAAAGCAGCAGGGCGCGCGAGGAGAAATCTTAGAGCAACACGTGCAGTTATCCCATAGAAAAAGATTTCTCGACCCTTTGAGACAGGCAAAGTCAATTGAATGACAGCAACCGGGGCTTGAAATGACGTATGTAACTGTGTTTTATTAAAAACTCTCCCCCATTTTCAACCGAAAATGGGGGAGATGCAAGCGGGGGTAAAGTCTTACGCGCCCATAAACAGCGCAATATCTTCTTCAACGGTGCCAATGCCGGAAAGGCCGAAGTTCTCTACCAGCACTTTGCCCACATTGGGTGATAAGAATGCTGGCAGGCTGGGTCCCAGGTGGATGTTCTTGACGCCCAGGAAGAGCAGCGCCAGCAGCACAATCACCGCTTTTTGCTCGTACCAGGCGATGTTGTAGGCAATCGGCAGCTTGTTAATATCGTCCAACCCAAATATTTCTTTGAGTTTCAGGGCAATCACTGCCAGCGAGTACGAGTCGTTGCACTGCCCGGCGTCCAGCACGCGCGGCACACCGTCAATGTCGCCCAGCTTCAACTTGTTGTAACGGTACTTGGCGCAGCCGGCGGTCAGGATCACTGTGTCTTTGGGCAGGCTCTGGGCAAAATCGGTGTAGTATTGGCGCGACTTCATGCGCCCGTCGCAGCCGGCCATGACGAAGAATTTTTTAATGGCGCCGGACTTAACCGCATCAACAATCTTGTCGGCCAGGGCAAACACCTGTTCGTGGGCAAAACCGCCCACAATGCTTCCGCTTTCAATTTCAGTCGGGGGCGGCAGGGTTTTGGCCATTTGAATGATCTGTGAAAAGTCTTTCTTACCGTGTTCGTCGGCTTCAATATGCACGCAGCCGGGGTAGCCCGACGAGCCGGTGGTGAAGATGCGCGCCCGGATTTCTTCCTTGCGGGGCGGGACAATGCAGTTGGTGGTGAACAGGATGGGTCCGTGGAAGGTTTCAAATTCTTCCAATTGCTTCCACCAGGCGTTGCCATAGTTGCCCACAAAGTTGTCATATTTTTTGAAAGCCGGGTAATAATGCGCGGGCAGCATTTCGCTGTGGGTATACACATCTACACCCGTGCCTTTGGTTTGCTCCAGCAATTGCTCGAGGTCGGGCAGGTCGTGGCCGGAGATGAGGATGGCCGGGTTGTTGCGTACGCCGATGTTGACCGTGGTGATTTGCGGGTTGCCGAACTTTGAGGTGTTGGCTTCGTCGAGCAGCGCCATGGCGGTCACGCCAAATTCGCCGGTTTTCAGGGTCAAAGCCACCAGTTCATCAATCGTGAGCTGGTCGTTCAGGGTGGCTGCCAGTGCTTCGTAGAAGAAGGCATTCAGTTCTTCTTTTTCTTTGCCGATGATCAGGGCGTGATGTGCATAGGCTGCCATGCCTTTCAAGCCGTAGATGATCAATTCGCGCAGTGAGCGCACATCTTCATTTTTTGTGGCTAACACGCCAACCGAGGCGGCTTTTTCGAGCATGGCTGCCCTGGATTGCACCTCAAAGGTGGCTGCGTCGTGCAAAAATTGGCCGGTACCCTTTGCCCGCAGGGTGTTGCGCAAAGCCAGCATTTTGTTGATTTGTTTTTCAAAAGCGTCGTCGTCGAAGTTGGCATTGGTGATGGTCATGAACAGGCTGTTAAGCGTTTCATGGTTGACCGATCCCAGTTCACTTACTTTTAAATTTCCTTTGATAACGATTTCAGAGATGCCCTTCAGGGTGTAAATCAGCAAATCTTGCAGCTTGGCCACTTCTTCGTTTTTGCCGCACACCCCTCGAATATCGCAGCCGATTCCTTTGGCGGCTTCCTGGCACTGGTAACAAAACATACTCATGGATTTTTCCTCCTGATTAATTCAAAAATGGATAAGTTTTCATTTGGCTGCAATGGAAAAAGCAGGGAATGTTTTTGATGCCGATACCTTACATTCATTATAGCAATTTTCCACTACCAACCAAGAAACAACGGATGACTGCTTTGAAACAAATCAATGTGCGCTGCTGGGTCGATCAGGCTTTCAACAGGCGCATGCCGTTGATGATCACCAGCAGCACCGAGGCCTGGTGAATCAACATGCCGCCCGACATGTGCACTTCGCCCATCCACACGCCTGCCAGCAGCGCAGCCACCGTCACCAGCGCCGCCGCCACGTTCTGGCGAATGTTGCGCAGCACTGCCCGAGAGAGCGCAATGGCCTGCGGAATTTTCATCAGGTCATCCGCCATCAGGGCGATGTCGGCGGTCTCGATGGCGATGCCGGTTCCGGCGGCGCCCATGGCAATGCCAATGTCGGCGGCAGCCAGCGCGGGGGCGTCGTTGATGCCGTCGCCGGTCATGGCCACCACCTCGCCGGTTTGCCGGAAGCGGCGGACGATGTCCAGCTTGCCCTCCGGCAGCAATCCGGCATGCACTTCGCCGATTCCGGCCTGGGCGGCAATGTCCTCAGCGGTGCGGTGGTCATCGCCGGTGAGCATGACCACACGGCGCACACCGCTTTTGCGCAGTTCGCGCACCATGTTGGCGGCGTCGGCGCGGATTGTGTCGGCAATGCCGAGTATGCCCACGGCTGCCCGGTCAACTGCCACCACCACGGCGGTCTTGCCGGAGGCTTTCAGTTCGTCCAATTGCTGCTGTGCCCCCGGCGGCAGGTTCACGCCCAGGTCGGTCATCAGGTTGGGGGTGCCCACGGCAATGCGCTGTTTTTGATAAACAGCCGTGACGCCCTTCCCGGCGGTCATCTGAAAACTGTCCGGTTCGGGCAGGGTTTCCAACCGACCGGCTTCGGCCAGGATGGGACGCGCCAGGGGGTGCTCGGAATGCACCTCGGCAATGCCCGCCAGTTTCAGCACCCGCCGCTGGGCTTCATTCCAACCGTCACCCGGCAGCCCGACATTATTCGGTGCAGGCTCTCCCAGCACCAGGATGTCGGTCAGGCGCGGTTTACCGCGGGTGAGCGTGCCGGTTTTGTCCAACGCCACCACGCTGATCTTGCCGGCGTTTTCCAGGTATTCGCCGCCTTTGATCAGGATGCCCTTTTGGGCGGCGCGACCGATGCCCGCTACAATCGACACCGGGGTCGAAATGACCAACGCGCCGGGGCAGCCAATCACCAGCAGGGTGAGGGCCAGCTCCAGGTTGCGGGTGATCCCGAAGGCAGCCAGGCTCATGAGGATGATGGCGGGGGTGTACCAGCGCGCGAAACGCTCGATGAAGCGCTGGGTGGGCGCTTTTTCTTCCTGGGCTTCTTCCACGCGGCGGATGATGCGCGCCAGGGTGGTGTCGGCGCCCACGCCGGTGGCCTGCACTTTGAGCACACCGTCCTGGTTGACCGTGCCGGCAAATACCGCGTCGCCCGCAGATTTTTCAGCGGGCATGGGCTCGCCGGTGATGGCGCTCTCGTCCACTGCCGAGAAACCTTCCAGCACCAGGCCGTCCACTGCCACCCGGGCGCCCGGCTTAATCAGCACGGTTTCATCTACCTCAACTTCATGCGGGGCGACTTGCACCTGCTGACCGCTGCGCAGCACCAGGGCGGTCACTGGCGCCAAATCGAGCAATTGTCCCAGCACCTGGCGGGTGCGGCTGAGGGTGCGCGCCTCCAGGTAGGCGCCGAAGATAAACAGAAAGGTCACCGCGGCGGCTTCCCAGTATTCTCCAATGAACAACGCACCGACGAAGGCGATGCTGACCAACAGCTCGATGCTGAAGGCGCGGTTGCGCAGGTTGAGCAGGGCGCGCCAGGCAATGTCTGACCCGGCAGCCAGGGCGGCTGCCAGCAGCAGCCCGTCTGCCGGCTGCGGCAGGCCAAAGGCATAGCGGGCTGCCAGGCTGAGCAGAATCAAGCCGCCGCTGAACACGGTCAGCGCCTGACGGCGCCTGCGGGGGTCTTTGAACCAGATCTTCAATGCGTTCATCAGAGAGAATCTTTTAAATGGATTGGTTAGAACGCTGATACTTGCGCTTCGTAGCCGATGGCGTGGATGGTTTTGGCCAGGTCTTCGGCTTTCACGCTCTCGGCGTCGTGTTCCACTTCAATGCGGCCGGTGTTGAAGAACACTTTTGCGCTTGTAACGCCCGGGATGGCGGTGAGGGCTTTTTCAATTTTCTCAATGCAAGATGGGCAGCTCAATTCATTACTGCGTAATACGGTTTTCATATCCAGGCTCCTTTTGTGATCCTTTGTTGCTGCTACTATAAAGGGAGACTGGATTACCTTCCATGATGTAGATCAATTAACTGCGGGGTATTTTTGGGGAAACAACGAAAAGCACGAAACACTCGAATATAATTATTGCTGTAAGAAAATTTCTACTGGCGGCTTTTTAGACAGCTCCTTCATTGTTTTCTATCCAGTTAAGAGGATTTACGGTGACGATTTCTAATGTTTCTTCGGGTGGCATGGGACGGCCTTATCTGGCTGAAGGGGTGAAGGATTTGCCTGCGCCGCTTATGTCTGTGATTCAAAACGATGCCCGCTTTCAAGAACCCTGCGATTCGATATTTGTCATTCCTCCCCAGGCTTTCTACCGCGGGTTGTTTGGCTTTAATTCTGTTCCCTGGCAGGCTCTATTCTTTAAAGCAGACGGCGTTTTCCATATTCGTGCTTCCAGAGATCACAAAGACAGGCAAGTTTGCATTGATTGGATACCGGCTGACCGGATTGTTCAAACCAGACTTGCTTTGATTTTGCTCTACAGCAAGCTGGAATTCTGGTATGACCGGCAGGGGAAAATTGCGCATAACGTGATTGAATTCAATTCGGTGGCTTATAACAAGCTCGAGCCTCTGCTTAAGAAAACAATTCGCAACACGTGGCAATCTCCGCCTGAAAAGCCTGAAACAGTCTGGTCGGAATATGTTGATTTGGAACAATTAAATATCAAATTTTATAATGGGCTGAAACTTTATGGCTTGCAGGCAGACGAGAAAGTGCTGGGGTTTGTATTTCAGCCCGAAATAATGGAAAGTCATTTGAAATTTATCAAACGGAAAAAAGCCCCCAATTCGCTCGTCGTTATAACAGACAGGCAAATCATACAGATAGAAGAGGAGATCAGTTCGCGATCTCGTTATGGTTGGATATTTACGTTTTGCCCGCGGCATCGAATTGCAGGAATCGAAACCGCAGCGGTTGATCAATGGTACAGGGTAAGCATCCATTCCATATCAGCCGCATCCGAGGATAATTTGGAATTTGTGCTTGAACCCGACAAAATGGCACGATTCCAAGAAATGTGGCAAATGTTTGTGAATGAGGATTTTAAGGGGAAATAAATAGTTTCGCGCAAGTGCTGTGGGCCGCTTGTCTTTATTCTTCAGCGGCCAAACCTTCCAGCGCTTTCAGATCGGCGACGCCCACCCACTGCCGTCCACTTTCAAGGATTCCCTGGTTTTGCAACTGGCTCATCACCCGGCTGACGGCTTCAGATGTGGCGCCGGTCATTTCGGCCAACTCGTCGCGCGAAAGCGGTGTGTTGATCACCAGCATGTCTTCCACCGGGCGGCCGATTTTGCGCACCAGTTGCAGCAGAGTGACGGCAATGCGCCTTTCAAGCGGCATGGAGCTCAACTGCAGCACGCGCCGGTTGGCAGCTTCCAGGCGTTGGGCCATAATTTGCAGCGACTTGAAGGCCAGTTCGGGGTGGTCGTTGAGGATTTGACGGAAGGAGTCGGAGCGCACACTGAGAATGCAGGAATGGATTTGCGTTCGGGCGGTGTCGGAGTAGGCTGACGCGCCCAGCGCCGCCAGGTTGCCAAAGAATTCGCCGGAGGTCAAAATGTCCAGCAGCACATTGCGCCCGTTCACACCGTGCTGCATCAATTTCACTTTGCCGTCGGCCACCACAAACAAGCGCTCGGCGGGGTCGCCTTCCTGGTAAACGGTTTCTCCGGCTTCATAACCCACATCGACAAAGTGCCGGTTGACCGCTTCCATCTCTTCACGCGATAGCCCGGCAAAAAAGGGCAGGTGCGACAGGATGTTCAAGCGCAAATGGATCGAGCAGTTGTGCGGCTCGGTGGTGATGAGATTGACCGGCGATTTGCGGCGGGATTTCAAATTGTGCTCCTCATGGGGTAATTGTAACAAGAAAGCAGGGCGCATGACCGGAAAGACAAAGAACACTCCCTGAAAGGAGAGTGCTCTTTTGTGCCAGGCGTCCTGGCTGCCCCCGTGTTGATGGTTTGTTCAGGATTAATCTGGTCGATGGCGCTTGCGGTTGTAGGAGTTGTAATGCGACTGCTTGCGGTCGGCTTCGTCCATGCCGCGCCGCATGCGCTCTGACATGCGCAGATATTCATCGGCTTCCTGTGGGCTGAGGTGCGACAGGTTGTTGGAAACGGACTGGTTGAGCATGGCATGGGCTACCTGACGGTCACCGCGGCGCTCATGTTTCAGGGCTTCGGTGACGGTGTCAGCCATATCCACCAGCGCAAAACGATTGAGCAAGTCCTGGTTGCGCGGAGCAGACTCAACATCTTCCTGGCGGGCGTAGGTTAACACGGCTGAATCCTGGGCTTCCAGTAGTTGATCGCTTTCGTCTTTGCCGTAGATGCGGGCGTTGAACCTGAGTTCACTGGAGCCATTGACCGGCGGTGTTGAAAATTTGATAAAAACTTGCTGTGATTGCCCCGAGTAAAGGTTGCCCAGGGAGAGATGCAGCCTGCCTTCAGAGAATTCGGCAATCCAGCCGCCCAGCACTTTCAGGCGCAGATGGGCGGGAAAATCAAGGTTGATTTCAACATTGCGCGCCGTGACCGCCGCCAATTCGTCAAACTCGCGGTGGAAAATGTCAGGGATGTCGGCGGGCGTTTCGATGTAGTAGAAATTGCCATTGCCCTGGTTCGACATGGCTTCCAGCAGGTGTTCGTTAAACCCCCTGCCCACCCCAAAGGTCGAAGTGGATACACCGCGCCGCGAGATTTCACGGGCATGCCGGGCCAGTTCTTCCAGATCAATCATGCCCACGTTGGCCAACCCATCGGTAAGCAGCAGGGTGCGGTTGAGAGATGTGTCTTGCGCCACAGATGCTGCTTCCTGGCAGCCGATTAACCATCCGCCGCCCAGGTTGGTGCTGCCGCCGGGTCTAAGCTGCATGACACGGCGTTTGAGTTCGATGCGGTTGCTGTCGGTTACAGGGGTGATGGGTGACAATAAATTGACTTCGTCATCATACGCCACCAGCGCCACCCGGTCCTGTTCCTGCAGCAAATCCAACACGTGGCAGGCAGCCTGCTTCACATATTCCAGCTTCTCGCCAGCCATCGAGCCGCTGCGGTCGAGCACCAGCGCCAGGTTGAGGCTGGGACGCTGTTCCAGCCTGGCGGCGGTTGGTGCTTTCAGGCTGATTTCCAATATGCGCTGGGTTGGAATTTCACGCGCAATAAATGCCTGGTCGGTTTTCAAATGAAATGATAATGGTTGATCTGTCATGTTGCCCCTCCTTAATCGGTCTGGCGAAATAATTTGCTGGCAAAGGCAATCAGCTGCTGGATGCGGCTGCTGGTATCTGAATCGACCGGCAGCAACAAGTTCAACTCGATGCCCGGCGCCAGCGGGATGCGCTGCCAGGTTTCTCCTTCGACAAGCGAGTAATTGGCATTAGAAACTTGCAAGTTGGATGGAGCGGGCGTGTTGCGCCTTACCGGCTGCGAAAACTGCGGTGGGCTGGAAACACTGGATGAGCGCAGCACATTTTGCTCATTCATCAACCTGGAGATATATTCCAACGCATTGGACGGCTTGTTGGATTTGGCCTGATTGCGATTCACGCTTGATTCGCTTTTTTGATTGGAAGGGATTTGCTCCATCAAACGCTGTGCCACTTCTTCGTCGGAAAGCGAAATGATAATTTGCCGGATTTCTCGCAGGGGCAGATAGGCGTCTTTCATGCGGCGGATGAGCTCCAGGCGGTTGAGATGCTGCTGTGAGTAGTATGCATATTTTCCCTGAAATTCAGGCTGCGGAAGCAAGCCTTCGTTGGTGTAGTAGCGTATGGTGCGCACGGTGGTCCCGGCGCGCTGTGCAAGCTCATTGATTAAGAATTTTTCTCTTTGCATGTTTCTACCTGTCGTTTACCTGTGTATATGATAATAACAGTATTACGTAATAATGTCAATATATAAATGGATCCAATTTGCTTGACATTGTAGAGAATCTTGGTTCTGCTCCCCTTTCCGCGAGTATACTTAATGGTTGGAAGATTCATCAATATGGACTTCCAGGGAGAATAGAATGGTAAAGATCGTTATGGATGGATTGCTGATTATCCTGGCAGTGTTAGTGGTTGGTGTTCTGTTGTCCGGAATCCGCTTCATCCCCAATAACCGTATTGGCATTGTGGAAAAACGCTTTGGCCGGCGCTCGGTGCGGGGCGGTTTCATTGCACGCAGTGGTGAAGCTGGCTATCAACCCGATGTGCTGCGCGGTGGGCTGCATTATTTAATGCCCATTCAATTTGTTGTCCACAAAGAACCGTTGGTGACCATTGCACAGGGCAAGATTGGTTATATCTTTGCCCGCGACGGCGAGCCGTTGAGCGCCATGCAGGTGCTGGCTTCTAACACCACTGCCAACGATTTTCAAGACGTGGCGGCCTTCCTGAAAAACGGCGGGCAGCGCGGTCCGCAGCGTCAGATTTTACGCGAGGGAACCTATGCCATCAACCTGGCGCAGTTCGTGGTCATCACCGAAGAACGGGTGTATTACCTTTCGTTGAGCAAAGATGATCAGACCGTCATTCAAAACATGGCGCAGGTTATCAACAACCGCAAGGGTTTCACCCCGGTTGTGATTAAAGACTCGGATGATTTGATCGGGGTGGTTACCGTGCACGACGGGCCATCCTTGCCGCCAGGCGAGATCATTGCCCCGGTGGTGGGCAGCGATCCGGATGACTCGCACACCTATCACAACAACTTCCAGATGCCCGACCGTTTCATCCATGCCAACGGCATGCGCGGACGACAGCTTCAGGTGCTGGTGGAAGGCACTTACTACCTCAATCGCCTGTTTGCCACGGTGGAAATGATCCCCAAGACCGTGATTGATGTGGGTTTTGTGGGTGTGGTGGTTTCCTACACCGGCAAGGTGGGTGAAGACCTTTCCGGCACTGAATACCGCCACGGTGAGCTGGTGAGCTCAGGCAACCGCGGTGTGTGGAAGGAGCCGCTGCTGCCCGGTAAATACGCTTTCAATACCTATGCTGGCAAGGTGATCCCTGTGCCGACCACCAACATTATCCTTAAGTGGATCAAGAGCGAGGTGGGGTCGCACATGTTCGACGAGAACCTGTCGGAAGTGTCGCTGATCACCAAAGACGCTTTTGAACCCTCACTGCCTCTTTCGGTGGTGATTCATATCGACTACCAGAAAGCCCCGCTGGTCATTCAGCGCTTTGGCGACGTGAAGAAACTGGTGGAACAAACCCTCGACCCGATGGTGTCGGCCTATTTTAAGAACATCGGCCAGACGCGCACCCTGATCCACCTGATCCAGGAGCGCAATGACATTCAAAACACAGCCAGCAAAGAAATGCGCGACAAGTTTGCGCACTACAACCTGGAATTGGAAGAGGTGCTGATCGGCACGCCTGCCACCAACGGCGAAGACAAGCAAATTGAGATCATTTTGAACCAGTTGCGTTCACGCCAGATTGCGGTGGAGCAAATTGAAACCTATGAGCGCCAGCAGACTGCAGCCGCCAAAGAGCGCGAACTGCGTGAGGCGCAGGCGCGCACCGAACAGCAGCGCAACATCACCGAATCGGAGTTAAGCATCACGGTGCAGTCCAACCAGGGTAAGGCTGAGTACCAGCGCGCCCTGCAGCAGGCGGCGCAGATCCGCGCCCTGGCGCAGGCCGATGCCGAGCGCATTGCCCGCACGGGTATCGCCCAGGCTATTGCCACCGAAGAACAGGTGGCGGCCTACGGCGGTCCGCAGTTCCAGGTGACCCAGCAGGTGATGAACCGCTTTGCCGAGGCGGTGCAGCAGTCGCGCGTGGATGTGGTGCCGCGTGTGGTGGTGGGCGGCGGCAGCGGCGAGAACGGCGCCTCCGGCAGCAGCATCATGGAAGGCTTGCTGACCCTGCTGCTTTCCGACAAGCTGAACCTGGCGGTGACGGGTGAGGCGAAGAAAGAGCAGAATCCCGAAATCGACCGGCTGCGCGGCGAAATTCGCAAGGGCTTAAGCGAGAAACGCGACGAAACACCCGGCGCGGCAACGCCCCCGGATGCGAAAGCGTAACAAAATGAATGGACCCTTAGGATTTTCAAAATCCTAAGGGTCTCGTTTTTTTGACGGCAAAGCGGTATTAACGAGTTAAAACCTCATCCTCATTCTTTGTAATTACCACCAGGATGATCTTTGACGCATATTGTTCCAATGCGTCACGGTGAGGCGGAATGGACAGCCCCCTGGATTGAAGCATGGCCGCCATCATGCGCGGGTGGCGGCGCAGACGAATCTCCAGGTAATCGGCGATTGCTTTTGCGTCGGTGATGATCTCGGCAGCGCCGCCAAAGCGCTGCCCTTTGAGGCGCACCTCAACCTGTGGGTTGGCTTGCAGGTTGCGCAGCCAGTCGGCTTTTTGCCCCAGGGCTGACCCCAAATAAGATTACGCAACCTTTTTTCTGTAAATTCGAGTCAGAAATATCCACAGTTCTTT
>CAZOKH010000031.1:0-37570 GCA_964580315.1 uncultured Anaerolineaceae bacterium
GATGATTTCGGTCAGCGCCGGAACGGAAGCCACCATTGCTGAATCCATCCAGGGGTTGGGTTCCAACCTGGTGTTCATTCGCTCGGCCATGACCCGCGGCGGTCCCGGGCAGTCCAACCAGGGCGGTCTAAAGTTTGACGATGTAGATGCCATTCGCACCACCATTGATGGCATTGACGGCGTATCGGTGGAACAGCAATCATCTGAAACGGTGAAATACGGCAATGTAACTTTGGAAGATATTTCCATCGTCGGCTCGACGCCCGATTATGCCGATGTGCGCGACCTGGAGATTGAAACCGGGCGCATGTTCAATGACCAGGAACAGGACCGCGCTTCAAAAGTGGTGGTGTTGGGCGCTTCCATTGCCGAAGAATTGTTTGGCAATGCCGATCCCATTGGCGAGACCATCACGGTTGGAAACACCAAACTGGCTGTGATCGGTGTGATGAAAGAAAAAGGCCTGGTTTCAGGAACTGATTTTGATGAACTGATTTTCACCCCCATTTCGGTGGTGTTCAAGAAATTTACCCCATCCATGTTTGCGCGTTTCATGGGCGACAGCGTGCGCATGATTTTCGTCTCTGTGGATGAAGAAGCCAACATGGATGATGTGATCAGTCAGATTGAACTGCTGCTGGCAAAGCGCCACGATGTGACATTGGATTCGGCTGATTTCACCATTGAAACGCAGGATGACATTATTGCCACGCGCGAATCAACCACCTCATCCTTCCGAACCTTGCTGGCCTGGGTGGCGGGCGTCTCGCTGGTTGTGGGCGGCATCGGCATTATGAACATCATGCTGGTGAGCGTCACCGAGCGCACGCGCGAAATTGGCCTGCGTCAGGCCATTGGCGCCACCCCGCGCGATATACAAATTCAATTCCTGTCGGAGGCTATGATGTTGAGCCTGATGGGCGGCTTGCTGGGGGTGCTGGCAGGGGTGGGCGGCTCCATCCTGTTTGGCAAGTTGAGCGGTATGCGCACGGTGATCATGGCGTATTCCATCTTTATTTCGTTTGGTTCGGCGGCGGTGGTGGGCATCTTCTTTGGCTATTTTCCTGCCAACAAAGCCGCCCAGCTCGATCCGATCATCGCGCTGCGGCATGATTAGAACAATACACTGTGGAAATGACAGATTGTTGATTGAAAGGAACTGTGAATGAAAAAAATACCTGTTTGGATTTCGATACTATTAATGGCAGCTTTGTTGGCCGCCTGCAGCGGACAGGCTGCCCGGGGGGTGCAAGGCGGAGGTCCGCGTGCGTCTCAGGGCACTGCCGAAGGCGGCGCGCAAATGAGCGACTCAATGCTGCTGGCGCTGGGAACGTTCAAGTTGGAAGATACCGACCAGGCAGTGACGGCCGCGCAGGCCAAAAAATTGCTGCCCCTGTGGAAAGCCGTGAAAAGCATTGGCGCCAGCGACACAGCCGCCCAGGCTGAAATTGATGCACTGTACCGCCAGATTAAAGAGAATATGACCAGTGAACAGTGGAAAGCCATTGAGGCGATGAACCTTTCCATGCAGGATGTGCAAACCATTATGGCCGAAGTGGGCGCGATTGAGTCCACCTCCCGTGATAGTTCTTCGTCGAGTGGAGATTCTTTTGGCCCTCCCGGCGGCGGCGACCCGATGATGGGCGGCATGGGAGGCCTGCCTGAAATGCAAAATGCCAATGCCGACAGCGAATCGGCGGCTGTCAATCCCAACACCATGATCAACAAAATGGTGGTGCTGTTGGCCGAACCGCTGGTTGAACTGCTCAATGAACGCGCAGGTGATTAATCGAAATTAAAACAACTTCCCGTCTCCCTGGACTTCCCGCCCCGGATTGTTTTTCCGGGGCGGGATTGTTTTACAGGGCAAAGCGCTCAAAATGAATGTTTTGCTTGGAAATTTGCAGAGCTTTCAGGTGCGCCAGCAAAAGGTCCATCATGGCGGGCGGGCCGCACAGGTAGAAATCTTTGCTGCGAATCTCGCCGTCAGCCAGCGCCAGGCGGCGGATTTTCTCCTGGTCGATGAAGCCCTGCTCGCCCTGCCAGGTTGGATCAAAAGCCACCACCGGGGTGAAGTTGAAATAAGGCAGCGCTGTGCGCAGTCCTTCCAGTTCTTCGCGGAAAATGATATCTTGCGGGGTGTTGACCCCCCACAACAGGTTCACCTTGCGCCCGGGGTCCACATCAGCCATGTAGCGCAGCATGCTAAGGATGGGGGTGATGCCAATGCCGCCGGTGATGAAGATAATTTCCCGGTCTAATGGATGGTTGAGATAAGAGAAAATGCCGTAGGGTCCGTCGAGATGGGCTTTGTCTCCCGGCTGCACATTTCCCAGGTTGGCGGTGAAGTCGCCCAGTTCTTTAACGGTGATGCTGATTTCATCGCGCCGTGAAGGGCTGGAACTGATGGAAAAGGGATGCGGCTCGGCTGAAACACCGTTTGAAAAAGGTGTGAAGAACAAAAATTGACCGGGTTTGTAGGCAAAAACTTTTTCGCCGTTGCGTTTGAAATGGATGGTGCGAATGTTGGGGGCTTCTTGCACCACGCGGGTAACCTCGTAACGCTTGCGGTCGAGCAGCCAGGGGCGCAAGAATTTGTGAAAAAGGTAAAAACCTGCGCCCAGGGCGAAGTAGCCCAGGTAAACAGCCCGCACGGCAGCCGAAGCGCGCGCCGCGCTGCTGGCAAGCACATGCAGCACCAGCGCCAGGGTGGCAATCACGGTCAGGTTGTGCAGCAGCACCACGATGTGAAACTTCAGCCCCACTTTGGTGGTGAGGAACTTGCGCGTCTCGCTGATGAGTTTCCATTTTTGCAAAAAGGTGTTCATCAGCATAATCAGGCTGACGATCACGGTCAGGATGAACAGGATCAATGCAACCTGCCCGTTGAGCGGTTCATTGCCGGTCAGATATTCTTTAAGATACTTGTGGATAATGGCCAGGCCCACGCTGATGACCGCCATGAGGCCGTGAAAGCGGTACAGGCGGTCGGCGCCGAACAGCACTTCCAAAAATTTGGGGCGCGCCGCCAGGATGAACTGGTTGACCAGCCAGCAGTAGGAAAAGATGCCGGTCGCCAGCGACAGCAGGTACACCGGGTTGCTGGTGTTCCACGGCGTGGCGCCCATGATGAGGTACATGGGAATCAGGGGGGAGAGAAAGTAGATTAGCAGCCAAACAATTCGCCCGGTTTTCATTTTCACCTCCTGGTTAACGGTTCACAGTTGCTGGTTGGGCTCTTGACAGGAAAACGGTTCGGCTTTCCTTGAATAGTTTTTTAGACAGGTCCGGGAAACCGCGTCTTACTACTAAGCATAAAGAGTGCGGCATGGAAAGTCAAGCCGGCGGCCTCTTGACAGGGTAAATTTCCGGTGTGATAATTGTAAACCTGTGAATAAATATGATATATGGTTACAGAGGTGAGAGATATGCCCAGGGCATTTAGCGAACAGGAAAAAAAGCAGATTGAAACCGGCCTGTTGGAACAGGGAAAAAAGCTCTTTTCGCAATATGGGTTAAAGAAAACCAGCATTGAAGAGCTGGCTGCCGCGGTGGGCATTTCCAAGGCGGCTTTCTACCTGTTTTACGAATCGAAAGAAGCGCTGTTTATGGATGTGGCGGAACAGGCTGAACAGCAATACCGCCAGTTGATGTTGGAGATGATCGATCAGCCGGGTGAAACCCCGCGGGCACGCCTGACGGCTGTGTTCAAGCAGGCGTTCAGCCTGTGGAAAACCATCCCGGTGCTGCAAGTGTTCACCCGCGGCGATTATGAGCGCATTGCACAGCGCCTGCCCCAAGACAAGGTTCGCGAACACATGCGCAGCGACCGCGATTTTCTCGACCAGTTGGTCGCTCATTGCCGTTCTGCCGGTATTCCCATTGTCATATCGGCAGAACAAATGAGCGGCCTGATGTATGCCCTGTTTTTTGCCGTTTTACATGAAGATGACCTGGGGCCATCCAGCCTGACCGCCAGCCTGCAAGTGATGCTGGAACTGGCGGCGGCGTATTGCCTGGGCGAAATTGAGCTATCGCCGCAGCGAACTTAACAGAAAGAAGAAGAATGAACCTGTCAATTGAAACCGAGCATCTCGGTAAGCATTATGGAAAAGTGAAGGCTGTGGAGCAGCTTTCACTGCGTGTGAAAGAGGGAGAGATTTACGCTTTTTTGGGCCTTAACGGCGCCGGCAAAACCACCACCATCCGCATGCTGCTGGGCATGATTCGCCCCACCAGCGGCAGCGCTTGCGTGCTGGGAACCCGCGTGCAAATGGGCCGCCGCGAGCCCTGGGCGTCGGTGGGCTACCTGGTGGAAACGCCGCATCATTACGCAGAGTTGACCGTGTTGGAAAATCTGGAGGCAGCCCGCTTGCTGCACCCCGGTGTGCCGCGCAGGGCGGTGGACGAAGCGATTGAACGCCTGGGGTTGTCGCCCTATGCCAACCGGCGCGCCGGAACCCTTTCGTTGGGCAACGCCCAGCGGTTGGGGCTGGCAAAGGCGCTGCTGCACAACCCCAGGCTGCTGATTTTGGACGAACCCGCCAACGGGCTCGACCCGGCCGGCATTGTGGAAATCCGCGAGTTTTTGCTGCAGCTTGCCCGCCAGCAGGGTGTGACCGTGTTCATGTCCAGCCATATTTTGGCTGAGGTGTCGCGCCTGGCGCACCGCATCGGCATCATTCATCAGGGGCGCCTGCTGCAAGAGATGGACATGGCCGAGCTGGAAGCCAACCGCCGCCGGCGGCTGCTGGTTCAGTCGCGCAATGTTGAGGCGGCGCAGGCTGCGCTGCAGCAAGCCGGGTTTGACTCGCAGCGCTTGAATCACAACGGCACGCTGGAGTTGAACGCCCCGGCGGCAGTGCAGCGCCCCGACGAAATTGCCCGGCTGCTGGTGCAGGCAGGAACACCGCCCACAAAGTTGTTTGTGGAAGAAGAAGACCTGGAGCAGTATTTTCTGCGCCTGGTGGGTGTGAATTAGTGGAGAACGAAAATGAATAACTTATTGGCAATGATTTCAGTTGAAATTCGCAAGGCGTGGCGCTCGCGCATCCCGTTGTTCACCCTGCTGGGATTCATGATGCTGCCGCTGGCGTGCGCTTTTTTGATGTTTGTTTACAAAGACCCCGAATTTGCCCGCAGCCTGGGCATCCTCAGCGTCAAAGCTGAACTGGCCGCCGGTTCGGCTGACTGGCCGTTTTACCTGAACATGTTTGCCCAGGGCATTGCCGTGGCGGGCATTTTGCTGTTCAGCCTGGTGATTAGCTGGGTGTTCGGCCGCGAGTTTGCCGACGGCACCCTCAAAGACCTGCTGGCTGTGCCGGTGGCGCGCAGCACCATTTTGCTGGCCAAGTTCATCGTGGTCAGCCTGTGGTCGCTGATTGTGATTGCGGTGGTGTACGGCGTGGGCTTGCTGCTGGGCGGGTTGATCGGCCTGGATTTGTGGTCGGAGCAGCTGCTGCTGCAGGGCAGCCTGACGGTTGCCGTCACCGCTTGCCTGGTTATCGCGGTGGTATATCCCATCGCCTTTTTCGCCAGCGCCGGGCGCGGCTACCTGCTGCCCATGGGCATTGCCCTGATGATCCTGATTGCCTCCAACGTGATTGCGGTTATCGGCTGGGGCAACCTGTTTCCCTGGTCGATCCCGGGCATGTACGCCGGGTTCACCGGCAGCAGCGCGCCGTTGCAGCCGCTCAGTTTTTGGATTGTGGCGTGTACCGCACTGGCGGGCATTGCCGCCACGCACCTGTGGTGGCAGCACGCCGACCAGAGCCGGTAGATAGATTGACAGACCTCAAGGATTTTCAAAATCCTTGAGGTCTTTTTCATTCCTCAGAATTTGCCTTATTCCACAACTGTAAGCCTCCACTGAAGGTATCTTCAGAGTTGCCAAACACCATTTCACTGCTGCATCGCCTGATTACGGCTCTGTCCCCATCGGGTCGAGAGTGGCAATCATACTGTATCAAACACATTTTTTTCATGTCAATAATGGGGAAAGATCTAAGACAAAATTCCAGGAATAATGCTCTGATCAATTTATTCGTTTTTTATTGGTTGAATGTTTCAGACAGAATAAGATATTTTTTAGAGTACATGAAGTGATTTTTTTGTTCACCATGGATAAACGAATTATTAAACCTGGTAAGGAGAAAAATAGATGAAATGTCATCAATTTTGTATTCTCTTAATCTTTCTACTGATGTTGGCATGCAATTCGCCTGTTGCTGATCGCGGAAATGAGAACAACGCCGTGGATGAACAGGAAGGAATCTCTACTTCAGAAGAAGACCAAATCGAATTATCCCAAATGCCGAGCGATTCAAGCAACCCTGCTGAGTCTGTTGTGCAAGGGTATGTATATTCGCGGGCTGTGTTGGACCGTGAAATGTCGATTGGTGATTGTGGAGTTGCCCCGTGGACTCCTTCCACCTGCATGGGGCCGCCTGTACACTGGTGGGGCATGCACCTTGAAGGTGTTGTAAATCTCCCTGTAATCATCGTGCCGGATGGGGAAAACCGATGGGTTGTAACCAATGCGCACGAAGTGGTTGATGATTATGGTTTTTTATCGGCAGATTTTGATTATAACCGCGGCAAATATCAGGCAGCCAGCATTGACCCCAGCTTGACGCCCGGCTGCACGGCTGAATTGCAGGGAAAGGATTTTTCCATGCAAGTGAGTGGGGAGCGTGTGGGAGATGAGCTGACACTCATTTTTTCTGGTGAGCCAACTGAAGCGATGAGCGGCAACTGTAATGGTGCAACCTTTTCCTGGGAAAACCACAACTTGCTGTACGGCTGGGCATCTGCCATGAGCCATGATCCGATGGATATGACTGCTGTAATGAGTGAATTGAACAAAGAATCAAAAGGTGTTTATCATAAAACTTTTATTTTCGACACCAATCCAAGCCCTGAGAATCGCGATCATGTGGAAGTGGAATTGCAATTCATGTGTGTGAAACAACTGGCTGAATCAGCAGAGCCTGTTGCCTGCCCCTGGGAATAAGAATAAAAAAACCGTTCATACAGTCTCAGAAAAAAACATATAAACGCATAAAAAAGTAGGGCTGCCCTTTTTACAGGGCAGCCCAGTCAGGGGGGAGGGGGGAATTTGTTATTGAATACGTTTGCCTCACTTAGAGTTCGGCGCACGAGGGCTGATTGTAACTCAAAGCACAGGCCAGCGCGGGGCAATTTTTACTTCAGCGCGTTCTGCCAATTGCGCGTAACGCTGGCGCGCCTCGGCTTTCACCGCTTCTTCGTCCAGGGTGAGCACTTTGCGCCCCTGCATCACCATTTGCCCATCAATTACCACCGTGTCCACATCGCTGCCTGCCGCGGCATACACAATGGTCGAAACCGGGTCGGGAGCGGGAATCAGATGCGGGGCGTCCATGTTGATCATGATGAAGTCGGCTTTCTTGCCCACTTCAATCGAGCCAATTTCATTTTCAAGTCCCATGGCTTTGGCGCCGTTGATGGTGGCCAGTTCCAGCACGGCTTCGGCGGGCACGGCGGTGGGGTCGCTGAGCTGCAGGTTGGCTAGGTAGCTCGCCAGGCGCATGTCGCGGATCATGTCGTAGGCGTTGTTGCTGGGGCCGCCGTCGCAGCCCAGGGTTACGTTGACGCCGGCGTTGAGCATGCCCTGCACGGGCGCAATGCCGGTGGCGGTTTTTGAGTTGGAAGACGGGTTGTGGGTGACGTGCGTGCCGGTCTGCTCCAGCAGTTTCCAGTCCTCAGCGTCGGTCCACACGCAGTGCGCCAGCACTGAGCGTTTGCCCAGCAGGCCGTGCTTCAGCCCAAATTCAATCGGTGAGCGGCAGCCTTGCGAATGGGCGTAATCCAGGTCTTCCTTCACTTCGGAAAGGTGAATGGTGATGCCCATGTTGCGCTCGCGCGCCAGTTTGCTCATTTCATCATACAGGCTGGGAGTTACCCCGCCGGGTGTGCGCGGGCCAAACCACACCTGGATGCGCCCGTCGCCGGCGCCTTCCCATTTGTCATAGGCTTGCAGGGTGTGACCCACGCTGGTTTCGGCGTCTTCCACCATGCCGGGGTACATGGTGAACTCGGTGGCGGCATACGAGGGCTTGTCCATGATGATTTTGCCAATGGCGGCGCGCATGCCCGATTGCAGCACGGTTTCGGCCACGCCGTCGAAGCCGTAGCGGTCGGCCAGCATGCACTCGATGAAGCTGGTGGTGCCCGACTTGATCATTTCCAGCGTACACAGGGCGGCGCTGGCGCGCCCGTCGTCGAAGGAGTAGTTACCCTGCAGCACCCACACGCGCTTGAACAGCCAGTCGATCAGACCCAGGTCGTCGGCGCAGCCGCGGATCATGGCCTGGGCGGTGTGCACGTGTGTGTCGATCAGCCCCGGCAACAGCACGTTGCCGTTGCAGTCAATGCGCTGGTGCGCCGGGTAGCGGGCGACCATGTCTTTGCTTTTGCCCAGGTCAAGGATGTTTTTGCCTTCTACGACTACAGCGCCGTGAGTGAGTATCTCACGCCGCGAATTCATGGTGATGATGGTTGCGTTCTCAAAAATCATGCTTTCCTCCTCAATTTGTGCAGATTAATTTACCGCTAAGACGCAAAGGACGCTAAGAATAGTGCGAAGTAAAAAATTTTCACCGGGAACATCAAATAATTTCACTAATTTGAATTTTCATCTATCGCAAAGACGTTGAGACCGCATAGTTTTTATAAATATTTTCTTTGCGTCCTTCGCGTCTTTGCGTTTTAAAAGAATGTTTAACCCTGCATGGCGTACCAAATATCTTCCGCGCGGGCGGGCACGTGATTGACCCACGCGCCGGTGGCGTTGTGAATGGCAGCCAGGATGGCCGGGGCGGCTGCCAGCATGGGCAGTTCACCAATGCCGCGCGCGCCGTACGGCCCGTGTTCGTCGGGCGTTTCCACCAGGAAAATGCGCATATCCTGCGGCACGTCTTGCACGGTGGGCAGCAGGTAGGTGGTGAAATCGGGGGTTTTCACCAGCCCGTCTTCCTGCACGAACTTTTCCATCAATGCCCAGCCGAATGCCTGTGCCAGGCCGCCGTGCGCCTGCCCCTCCACCTGCTGCGGGTTGACCGCTTTACCGGCATCCAGCGTGCTGGTGAAAGACAGCAGCCTGACCGCGCCGGTATCCAGGTCCACTTCCACTTCGGCGCAGCCAGCGGTGTAGCCCAGTGAATAGTGCGTCTGCGATGCAGGGGTCAGCCTGTCGGGCGGGGTGGTGAGGGGGGCGTTGTAATGACCGCGCCCGATTGCCGGGCGTTCTGGCCTGTTCCAGGCGCGCAGGGCGTCAGCCGCAGCCAGCAGGATGGCGTTACCCGCCATCATGGTCATGCGCGAGCCGGAAGCCGTGCCCGCCGATGGGCAGAAAGCCGTGTCGGTACCGATTAACTCGATCTGTTCAATGGGCAGCCCCAGCGCATCAGACGCCACCTGCAGCATGGCTGACTGGGTGCCCTGTCCCACATCGGCGCCGGCGAAATGCAGGCGGGCCTTTTCAATCTGGCGGTCACCGTGCAGTTCAATCACCGTTTCGCTCATATCGGGGGTGCCGCCGCCCAGGCCGTCATTCTTCCAACCGGCGGCAAAACCCAGCCCGCGCGCGCGCCGCCCTGTTGCAGGGGCGGTCTGCGGCGCCTGCCAGCCTGCGGCGGTGCGCGTCCAGCCGCCTGCCTCGGCTGTTTTTTCCAGGGTTAACAGCGCGCCCTGTGCCCCGTTGGGCAGCGGCGAGCCGTTGGGCAAACGTCCATCTTGAGTGATCAGGTTGCGCGCGCGCAGTTCTACCGGGTCCATGCCCAGGGCGTCGGCCAGTTTGTTCATTTGCATTTCGGCGCACAGGTTGCCCTGCAGCGCGCCGAAACCACGCATGGCGCCGCAGGGAAGGTTGTTGGTATACACCACCCTGCCGTGCAGGGATGTGTTCGGTATTTCATAGGGGCCGCAGGCAAACAACACCGCGTTGGAAAGCACCGGCATGGAGGTGGAGATATAGGCTCCGCCGTCTGCCAGTACTTCCACGCTGGCGGCGGTCAGTTTGCCGTCGCGGGTGGCGCCCAGGCGGGCTTTGTAGCGCACCGGGTGGCGCTTGTGGTGCGCCAGCATCGATTCCGTGCGCGACCACACCATGCGCACCGGGCGGCGCAGCTTCCAGGCGGCCAACGCCAGCACAATCTGCACCGAAATATCCTCGCGCCCGCCAAATGCCCCGCCGATGGCGCGGTAGATGACGCGCACCTGGTCGAGGGGCAGTTGCAGGGCGTCGGCAATCTGGCGCTGGTCGTCGTGCGCCCACTGCCCGGCGCTTTCCACCGTCACGCGCCCCTGTTCGTCGATGTATGCCAGCCCGGCTTCGGGCGCCAGGAAAGCGTGTTCTTGTACGCCGGTGCTGTATTCGCTTTCCACGATCACCTCGGCGCGGGCAAAACCGGTTTCCACGTCGCCGCGTTGAATATGCAGTTCAGAGATCAAATTGCTGCCCCAGGCGGGGTTGACCAGCGGCGCATCGGCATCCAGGGCATGTTCGGAATCGGTCACTGCCGGGGTGTCTTCGTAGTCCACTTCGATCAATTCCAATGCGCGGGCGGCAATTTCGTCGCTTTCAGCCGCCACCAGCGCCACCTTGTCGCCCACGTGATGCACCAGGTTGCTGCACAGCACCGGGCAGTCGGCGATGATTTGCCCGCTCAGGTTGTGCGGCACATCGGCGGCTGTGAACACGGCTGCCACACCCGGCAGCGCCCGGGCGCGCGCCGTGTTGATGGAGCGAATAATCGCCCGCGGGCGCCCCGCCAGCAACAGGCGCGCCGTGAGCATGCCCGGCGCGGCAAGGTCTTGCGGGTAACGTGCCTCGCCGCTCACTTTGTCGTGAGCATCGAAACGCGGGATGGATTTTCCGACCGAGGTTTCACTCATTGCAATTGCTCCTGTTTTTTTCCGTGAATCAACTTTGTTTTTCAGGATAGGGTTTGCCCAGCGCCGCCGGGGGTTTGGAGCGGTGTACAAACAGGATAAAGGCCAGCAGGGTCAGCACATAGGGGAACATGAGTAAAAATTCATACGAAATGGGCACTTTGAGCACCTGCATGCGGTATTGCAGCGCATCGGCGGTTCCGAACAGCAGGCAAGCCCCGGCGGCGCGCAGCGGATCCCAGCGGCCAAAAATCACGGCTGCCAGGGCGATGAAACCGCGCCCGGCCACCAGGCCTTCGGTGAAGGCGGAAATTTCACCAACCGAGAGGAAAGCCCCGCCGATGCCCGCCAGCGCGCCGCTGGCAGTGACCGCCAGCAAACGCACGCGCGCCACCGAAATGCCCGCCGTATCAGCCGCGCGCGGCAGTTCGCCCACGCTGCGTAACTTGAGGCCCCAGGTGGTGCGGTAAAGGATGAACGCCACCACGGCGATCAATAGGTAAACCAGGTACACCAGCGGGATCTGCTGGAAGAAGATGGGGCCAATGACAGGAATATCCGACAGCAGCGGCACATTCCAGACCTTGAAACCGCTGACAAACTGCGAAATGCCAGCCCTGTACATGGCGCGGTAGATGAAAGCGGTTAACCCCAGCGCCAGGATGTTGACGCCGGTGCCCAGCACCACCTGGTCGGCGCGGAAGAAGATGGCCATCACCGCAAACAACAGGGCAGTGAGCGCCCCTGCCAGCATGCCGCCCAGGGCTCCACCCCAGGCGCTGCCGGTCAGGTAGGAGCCCACATAGGCGCCGAAAGTTCCCATGATCATCATGCCTTCCAGGCCGATGTTGGTGACACCCGAGCGCTCGCTGATGATGCCGCCCAGGGCGGAATAGAGCAGCGGGGTCGCCAGGCGCACACCTGCCGCCAGCAAAGAAATTATCATGGCAAGTTCAATGGGGCTATTCATGGGCGGCTGCCTCCTGTGCGGGGCGCAGGCGGCTTGCCAGCCAGTGGCGCAGCGAACGGTTGCGCCACACCACGCTGATGGCCACCAGGAAGATGACCACCGCCTGGATGACTGAAACAATGGTGGAAGGCACGCCTGCCAGGGCTTCCATGTTGTTGGCGCCGGCTTCCAGCGCGCCGAACAGAATGCCCGCCAGAATCACGCCGATGGGGTGATTGCCGCCCACCAGGGCAATGGCAATGGCGGTGTAGCCGGTGCCGGGGCTAAACAGGTCGCGAAGGCGGCGCTGCACCCCCAAAATTTCGGCTGTGCCGGCAATGCCCGCCAGCCCTCCGCTGATGAACATGGCCAGCACCACCACCCACACCACACGCATACCGGCATAGCGCGCCGCCGGGGCGCTGAAGCCCACCGCGCGCGCCTTATAACCAAACGAAGTATGAAAGATAATGAAATAGATTACTGCGGCGGCAAGCAGCGCCACGAAAATTCCGGCATGCAGGCGCGTGCCTTCCCACACCAACGGCAAACGGCTGGAGAGCGCCACCTCGGGGGTGTGCGGCAGTGATGCGGCGGCTTCGGGGTTGTCGCGCATGGGGCCGTGGGTGAAGTAGCTCACCAGATAGATGGCAATGTAATTGAGCAAGATGGTGGTGATGATTTCGTTGATTTGAAAACGGGCGCGCAGGTAACCGGCAAACGCCGCCCACAACCCGCCGGCCAGGAAACCTGCCAGCAGCGTTAACCCGATATGTACAATTGAGGGTAATCCCCACTCTTGAATGCCCACCCAGGTGCCTGCCAGCGCGCCGATGTAAATTTGTCCTTCACCGCCGATGTTGAACACACCGCAGCGAAACGCCAGGCTGAGCCCCAGGCCGGTTAAAATGAGCGGAATGGCTTTGACCAGCACAATGCCCATCTGGTATTTGCCGCCAGCCACACCCAACCACAACGCCTCATAGGCTTTCAACGGGTTCACGCCGATCAACTGCATCAGCACCGCTCCAATGCCCAGTCCCACCAGGATGGCTGCCAGCGGAGCCAGCAGTGCATCCACGCCGCCGGCCAGTGATTGCAAAAAATTCACCTGCCAGGATTTCTTCCTGTTTTCTTGCGTCATTGATTGATTCCTGTCATGGTTTCAAGGCGCTCACCCAGCATCATGTGGCTGATGCGCTCCAGTTGATCAGTTTCTCCCGATACAATGCCCATAATCTCGCCGCGGAACATGACTGCCACCCGGTCAGACAGCGCCAGTATCTCGTCCAATTCGGTGGAAACCAGCACCACCGCCACGCCCCTGGCGCGTTGTTCCAGCACGCGCTGGCGCACATATTCGGTGGCGCCGATGTCCAATCCGCGGGTGGGGTGCATCAAGATCAACAACCTGGGGCCGTCTTCAATTTCGCGCGCCAAAATCACCTTTTGTTGGTTGCCGCCCGATAGCTGGCGCACCGGGGTGCGGCCGTCTTCCACGCGGATGTCGTACTCGCGGATCACTTTTTGTCCGTAGTTGCGGATGCCGCCCAGGTTGAGCACCCCGCGGCGGGAAAACGGCTGGCGGTCGCAACGTTTGAGGATCAGGTTTTCGTCCACGTTGAAATCAAGCACCAGGCCGGTGGTCTGACGGTCGGCTGGCACATAGCAAACACCCTGGAGGATGAAATCTTCGGGAGGACGGTTGGTCAGGTCAACGCCCTGCACACGGATGGCGCCGCTGGCAGTGTGGCGCAGACCGGCCAGCGCCTCGGCCAGTTGCTGCTGCCCGTTTCCATCTACGCCGGCAATACCCAGCACTTCTCCGGCATGCACCGTGAACTGGATATCTTTCAAGGATTGGATGCCGTTCTCGCTCTTGCTGTTGAGCTGCTGCACGTCCAACATGTCTTCTCCAGCTTGCATGGGCGGGCGCTGCAGGTCTAAAAACACCTCGCGTCCCACCATCATTTCAGCCAGTTTGCGGGTGGTGGCTTCAGACCTGGGCAGGGTGCCCACTTTTTTGCCGCGGCGCAGCACGGTGATGCGGTCGCTGATATGCAGCACTTCGTCCAGCTTGTGCGAGATGAAGATGATGGAAAGCCCCTGCTGCACCAGTTGGCGCAGCACCTGGAAGAATGATTCCACTTCCAGCGGCGAAAGCACCGCGGTGGGTTCGTCCAGCACCAGCAGGTCGGCGCCGCGATACAGCGCCTTGAGAATCTCGACGCGCTGCTGCACGCCCACCGGCAGGCTGCCCACCAGGGCATTGGGGTCAATCTGCAAACCGTATTGTTTGGAAAGCTGGCTGAGACGGCGGGTGGCTGAACGCAAATCGAGCAGCGGCTCGCGTTCCACCGGCAGCCCGAGAACGACATTCTCGACCACACTGAAGGTGGGCACCAGCATAAAATGCTGATGAATCATGCCAATGTGCTGATGGATGGCATCGCGCGGGGAATGGATTTTGGTCAATTCTCCGCGCAGGTAAATTTCGCCCCCGTCAGGGTGGTAGAGACCGTAGAGGATATTCATCAAGGTGGTTTTGCCGGCGCCGTTTTCGCCCAGCAGGGCGTGAATCTCGCCGCGCTGCACGTCCAGGTCGATCTGGTCGTTGGCCGTAAGCTCGCCAAACACCTTGGTAATGCGTTTGAGTTCCAGGAGGGGAACAGAACGTTCCCCTCCCATGTTGTTGTTGGTGGTCAAATTGAACTGATCCGTTTAGCTTTCTGTGCGCGGAACTTCGATGCTGCCGTCCATGATGCCTTTCTTGGCATCTTCCACAGCCTGCTGCACCTCGGCGGGCACCAGGTCATAATAGGGCGCCAGGATGAGCGCGCCGGAATCGAGGCCGTACAGGTATTGCTTGCCTTCCAGAGCGCCTTCTTTGGCAGATTTGCCAGCCAGCATGATGGCGGTGGGGGTGTCTTGAATGGCGCTGGTGAGGATTAATTCGGGGGCCATTTCGTGCTGATCAAAAATGCAGCCGATCATCTTGACATCTTTGGCTTTGGCGGCTTCCTGAATGCCCAGCATGGCCTGGTCCACATAGTAGTAGATCACATCCACGCCCTGCTCGATCATGGCTTCAGCGGCGGCTTTGCCTTTGGCGGCGTCGTTGAAGTCGCCCAGGTAGGTGGTGATTAGTTCGACATCCGGATCGGTGGCTTTTACACCCATTTCCATGCCGTTGCCGTTGCGCACCACAGGCGGAATTTCGAGACCGCCAATGAAGCCCACCTTCTTGGAGGTGGTCATTTTGGCCGCAATCACGCCCACCAGGTAGGTGAGTTGCTCGTCGAACATGGAGATGGAAGCCAGGTTGGCGTCAGTGTAGGCGCCGTTGACCACGGCGAACTGCACGTCGGGGAATTCGGGCGCCACCACTTTGCCGGCTTCGGAGAACTCGTCACCGTGGCCGATCACCAGATCATAACCCTGGCTGGCGAAGGTGCGCATCGATTCTTCGGCATCGGTCAGCGGAATGCGTTCTTGATAAGCGATTTCAGCGCCGGTTTCTTTTTCAATCAACAATAGACCATTGTAGCCAGATTCATTCCAGCTTTTGTCATTGACCGCGCCGTGCAGCACCATGGCCACGCGGAACGGCTTTTCTTCGGCCGGGGCGGCTTCTTCAGCAGGCGCTGCTTCTTCGGCCGGTGCAGCTTCTTGGGCAGCTGGGGCTTCTTCCTGGGGCGCTTCGGCCGGGGCGGCCGGGGCAGCGCAGCCTGCCAGAGCCAGCAGCAGGCTCAACACAATCAAACCATACAATAATCGTTTCATGCGGGACTCCTCCTACGAAACTAATAGTGAATCTGTGCCGGTCAGGGACTGGCGCAGGGACGACCGGTTGATTAGCCGCGCAGCACGCGCAGGCGCAGCATTTTATCGTCGTAATGATTGACGGCGCACACCAGTGGTGTGCCTTCATAGTTGTAGAAGACTTCGTCAAAACGCAGCAACGGTTTGCCGACACCTACCAGTAAAATTTGGTTGAGTATATCGTCGGCAATGGAGGCGCTGATATCTGCCACGGCATAAGCATATTGCTGACCACAGTACAGGTCCAGAAAACGCAAGATGGGCAGGTTGAGCGCCTCCGGCGCATAAGGTTTTTGAATGATGGCCTGCGGCAGCACATTGATGGAATAGATCACCGGCGTGCTGTCTGCCAGGAACAGGCGCTCCAACGCCAGCACTGAGGCGCCGTGCGCCAACCCCAGCGCATCGGCTTCATGCGGATGCGCCGGGCGCAATTGGTCACTCAACACTCGAATCACAGGTTTGCGCCCGCTGTTGGCGATCAACTGGGTAAATTCCCAGATGCCCTCAAAGCGGGTGTCAATTTCGATGACATGCTTGTTGATGTAGGTGCCATCGCCCTGGCGGCGGGTCACCAATCCTTCAGCAGCCAGGGCTGCCAGCGCGGTGCGGATGGTGGCGCGGCTGACGTTCAGTTCGGCAGACAGCGATTCTTCCGAAGGCAGGCGCTGATCAACGTCATATTCACGCTGCACAATGCGCTCGCGCAGAATTTCGCGTACCTGTTCAGCTATGGGTTTTTGCCGCTCGATTAGAGACATTGGATTTTGGCTTGAAAGTCGATAGTCGTCTGACGAATTTCAGATAAAAACATTATACGGATTTGTTCCAGCAGATTCAAGCGGCAAACTGACTTTTTGGACAGCCAGCCTCTTTAAGGAATGTGATCGGAGTAATTTAATTGACCGGATTTCTTAACAAGAGTATGATTGGTATTGAATTTGGGGTACAACTGCATACCACTTTTGGGAGTATTAAATTGATCGGCATCGTTACAGACAGCACCTGCGATATACCTGAAGAGCTTGTTCAACAATACGGCATCATCATCGTGCCGCAATACATCATCTGGGGTAACCAGCAGTACCGCGACCGGGTGGATATGACGCCGACCGAGTTTTACCAGCGCCTGGAAAGCGACCCGCAGCATCCCACATCCTCCCAGGCGGGCGTCTCTGATTTTGTGCAGGCCTATGAACAGGCTGCCAGCCGCGGCGCCACCGAGATCATTGCCCTCACCGTCAGCAGCGCCATGAGCGGCGCCTATCAAACCGCGCTCAATGCAGCCAAATTAATCAAGATGCCCGTTTCCGTGGTCGACTCGAAGGGTCCCACCATGACGCTGGGCTGGCAGGTGCTGGCAGCCGCCCGCGCCGCAGCCGCCGGCGCCGACCTGCAAAGCATTTTGACCTCGCTGGATGAGCTGCGTAAGAGGCTGGTGCAGTTTGTGTGCATGGACACGCTTAAATATCTGCAAAAAGGCGGACGTATCGGCAACGCCATCAAATGGGTGGGCGGCATGCTGCAAGTGAAGCCGCTGGTTTACATCAATCATCTGACCGGGCTGGTGGAACCCGCCAGCCTGGCGCGCACTCACAAAGCTGTGGTCGAGATGATGTATGACAAGTTCTTTGAGCGTCTGCAGGGCGGCAAGAAACTGCACATCGCCGTGCTGCACGGCAACTGCCTGGCAGAAGCTGAACAGCTCGCGCAGCGCATCATGGATGAATTTAACCCGGTGGAACTGCTGATCAACATGACCGGGCCCGTGCTGGGCATCAACACCGGCCCACACGCCCTGGCATTAAGCGGTTACGCCGAAGAATAGCCACAGGTTTTCTGTCGAACACGCCCGCAAAATGGGCAAAGTTGATTCTGAATGAGAGGTGTGCCTTTTTATCAACAAGGACACAACGCTAATAAAAAATCAAAGTTATTGTTCATTTTTCAAATTGCTGTATAATCATTTTACAACCGGGCGACTCGTTCTTTCATTATTACCATCACCCTGATAAGTATTCATGGAGGGTGTGTTGTCCACTTCAATCATTCAGAAAAAAATATGCCTGTTGGGCGATTTTTCAACCGGGAAAACCAGCCTGGTTCGGCGCTTTGTTTATAACGTTTTCGACGAACGATACATGTCTACACTGGGGGTAAACATCAGCCGCAAAGTGGTCGACCTGACGGCCGAACATTGGGTGCATTTGATGATCTGGGACCTGTCGGGTAATGAGAAGTTCGACGGGGCACGCTCTGAATATATCCGGGGGGCATCGGGCGCATTGCTGGTGGGTGATTTATCCCGCGGGGACACGATTGCAAAGTTACCCCTTTTTCGGGATTTCTTTTACGAAACCAACCCGGATGTTCCCATCATTGTTATTGGAAACAAATCAGATTTATTACCCGAAAATTCTGAAATAATTGATCAAGTGCAGGAAATTTCCAATGGGTTTAATGCCCCCTGCAAAATTACCAGTGCGAAAACAGGAGACGAAGTGGAATCCGCCTTTTCTTTACTGGCGCAATTATTAGTGAATTCTCACAATGCAAGCTGACCTTTTTGATTTCCTGCTGAATACTCAAAAATCCAAATATGCCCGGTTTGATGCGACCTTTCATTTGACCGAGTATTCACCCGGCCTTGAAACGTTTTTATCTGCCGATCGCAAGGTTGAAATTGGCTGCCATATTGCCGAAATTTTTTTTGAATTAATTGGTTTTGATCCATATCTTGCCGAACTGCGCGACCATCAAAAACCGCCGCTCTTTCTCAACTGGATCAATCAGATTCCGCTCAGTGTGCAGCCGGCTGAAACAACGGACCACAACCCGCTGGCGGCCTATTTCCACCTTCAGGTGTTTCCGTTTCAACCCGGGTTGTTGGTGGTGTTGAGAGATGTTTCGTACGAAAGTGAAATGGAACAGCTTGTCTATAACCGGCGCAATGAACTGGATATCCTGTCCAAACAGTTGATCAACGAGCTTTCACAGGCCAATGTCGAATTGCAACAGGCTTATGAAACCACCCTGATGGGTTGGGCAAAAGCGCTGGAAATGCGCGACGGCGAGACAAAAGGGCACAGCGACCGCACGGTTACCCTGATGCGCCGTTTAGCCAAACACATGGGCATGGATGACGCCGATATCCAGTTTTATTGTTACGGCGCACTGCTGCATGATATTGGAAAAATGGGAATCCCTGATCGCATCCTTTTAAAGCCCGAACCGTTGAATGAGAGCGATTGGGCGATTATGAAAACCCATACCCTGATGGGTGAAAAATTGCTCAAGCCCATTAAATATCTTGAAAAATCCATGGATATTGTGATGTATCATCATGAGCAGTGGAACGGAAAGGGCTACCCCTATGGATTGAAAGGGGAGGAAATTCCACTGGCAGCCCGCATCTTTACAGTGATTGATGTTTATGACGCCATGACCAGCCACCGCCCTTACAACCCGGCGAGAACCCATGAAGAAGCCATCCGGCATATTAAGTCGCTCAGCGGCATTGAATTTGACCCGCGGGTGGTTGAATGTTTCGTTGCCATGTTCCAGGATGATTGAACGCAAATAACCAGCGCACCATGCTTTGTGGCTGGTTGGCCAGGTTTTTTTTCCCAACTTCTTTAGATTAGACTACTCGACAGGTGTGATGAGCTGAGCGGGAATGGGCTGCGGCAGCCCCACCCACATCATGGGCACCCAGCCTTCCTGAACGCCCGTTTCGGTTGTCCAGGCAATTTTTACCCAGCGGTCATACTGCGCGCGAATTTCCACCGGAGTGTTGATCAGAATCGCGACCGGGTAGAATTCTGAATTGAGCGTGGGATCAAGGCGAACCCACACGTTGCCGGTCATGACGCCGGTCAGCAAACCGGGTGTAGTTGTGAAGGTTGGAACCGCCGTGGTAGTGGACAGGGGTGTTTCCGTTGCGGTGGGCGCCGGCGTGGCAGTTGGCAGGGTGGTGGCTGTTGGCGTGGGAGGCGGCAATGTGGCAGTGGGCCGGGGAAAAGCAACCGGCATCAGGCGCACGGTGATGATGCAGGCGAAGATGGATAATGCAATCAACAACAACAGGGCTGCTGCGCCCCAGCCTAACAGCTTCTTCTGGTTGGGATTGAGGGTTTCTTTCTGGAATGCCGCGCCCAGGTCTTCGGGCGAGGGATGCAGCAGGGGGGTGAGTTCGTCGCGAAAATCGTGCAAGCGATCCATTTCTCCCGAAAAGCTGCTCAATTCCTCGGCAAACTGCATGTTAATATCATGAATGGTGTTGTGCATCAGGGTGGTGTAACCTGAAGGCTGCACGCCTTCCACTACCACCGCCAGGTAGGCATACACCCCGTTGCGCAGCAGAATGTGAGAGTCGCCGTACTGGATTTCTTCCAGCTCGTCTTCCCTGGACTGAAAGGTGTCCTGGGCAAAATTGCGGATGGCGGTCAGGATGGCGCTGAAAATATCGGAGTCCATCTTTTCTTCGTTGCGCGCCACCTGTTTCAGCAGCAGCCCCGTCTCGCGGTGAATGAGAAAAACATGCGAAATTTTATAATCCAGCGCCTGGCGCAGGATGAGATCAGCCTCTGACACGCCTCTCAAGCGAGCTGTGAAACGGGTGATCTGTTGTTTGAGATTGAAATTTTGCTGCAGGTTGGCATCAATGCGGCGGCGCAGGTCTTGCATGGCGTCGGCAATGGCTTTGCTGATGGTTTGACCGATGATGGGCGACAAAGCCGCGATCATTTCAGGGCGGGCGTTGCGAATCTGGCTGCTGATGGCCGGTGAAATGACCGGTGCGACGATCTTGCCATATTCGACCGGCGCTTTTTTGAATTCTTTCTGCAAAGCCGGCGCCAGTCCCAGCCTGATGAGATCGGTCACCTGATCGGGATTGGTCAAGTTTTCCTGCAGGCCGGCAAGGTGTTGTTCCAAATCCTTGCTTTTCTGGCCCAGGTTCCGAAGGGCGTCTCCAAGCTGCCGGATATCTTCCGGCAGCGGATTGGATAGCCCTTCCAAATAGCGGACCTGATCCTGCAGCCGGGTGATGTCTTCATGCAGCACATGAAAATCGGTCTGCAGCAGGCGCTCTAATGACTGGCGCAACGCGGCAATATCAACAGGCGGGTCAGGGGTCATAGGCTGCCAATCGTAAAAAATCAGCTAATTTAATGTGCACAGCGTGCACAGGAACCCGGCCGGATTCTTATTGATTTTGGCCGGCTATGGCTGCTTTAAACTCTTGGATGGCGCTTTCCACGGCCGATACCAGCGCATTTTGGGCTTCCAGGTTTTTCTGCCAGCTCGCATTTTGTGATTTTTTGAAGGAGGCCAGCAGTTCATGCAGCTCGCGCAGGGTGTTTTCGCGGGTGGTCACCTCTGCCTCTAGCGCCTGGCGCAGGTTCCGGTTTTCGGTTCTAAGCTGGGAGATGGCGCTTTCGTTTTGATTGAAACGTTCTTCGATCTGTGCGATCTGGTCGCCAAAAAGAATCTTGCGAATATCATCCACTTCTCCCGAAGGTTTTTGGACATTCGTATCATCTTTCGTCATGGCCAATTCCTTTTTCCCACACTCGAATGATTTAACAAACCATAAAAATATTGTACAGTAATCCCTTTTTATTGCAAGTTTCATCCGTGTTTTGCAGTAGATTGGCTTACGTCAACCGGCGGGAAAAAGCTGTTCTAGTTTTATTTAATGAGATTGTCGCCACTGCTGATTAAAAACAGGGAATCGCATTCCCTGTTTTAGGTATGAAAACAGGGAGTGCCGCTCCCTGTTTTTTGACTTTTTCGTCAAAACGCGGCGCGAGGAGAAATCTTGACGCAAATCATTCAAGAATCATAATCGAAAAATTGAGCGCCAGGATTTCTCACCCCCTTTGCCTGCTTTCTTGTGCTATTTTCCAGAACGAAGCAGGGGGTTTCGAAATGGCTGTTACTTTCGTGCCTTTTGGGTTTTTCGTTGTCAAACCGGCAATCTCAATACACAATCACCTGCGGCACACTTTTCGCCAGCAGCACGGTCAGGCGCATGTCGTTCTCGCCGAATTTGCCCTTGAAGTACTGCCGCTCCACATTAATCTGCATCAATTGGCGGTAGAGGGGGCCATAATCAGCCTGGGCCACTTTGCTCACCGTGTCGCAGCCGGCATCGACCAGCAGGCGGGCGAAGTTGGCGCCCACCCAGCGAATGCGGCTGACGTCGGTCAGGTGGGTCAGTTCGAGGATCACTGCCTCATCCACGCCGGTTTGGGCTGCCAGGGCTGCCCGCTCAGCCGGGGTTTGGATGAAGGCGAACAACTGCGGGGTGCTGTGGATGCCGTGCTGCGCCAGCTTTTGCACCGCTTCGGCCGGGATGCCGGGAAACTCAAACAGGTTGACCGCTTTAGGCTGGCAATTGTTAACCTCGCGCCGCAAGATGGCAAGATATTCCTCATCCAACCCGCTTTTTCGGGCAAGGTCTTTCATCTTCTGCGACGACTTGAGTTCCGCCAGCAGGTCAGCCAGAGTAACCAAACCCAGCCCGCGCAGGCGGTCAAAGCGGATATGCAGGTCTTCATGCAGCACTTCCCGGCTGGGCAGCAGCTCGGTTTGTGCCAGTTCCTTTTCATAGTCGGATAGGCTAATCTGGCTGAAATCAACGAAAAAATCTTTTGTCATGGAAGGTTTCCTTTCCTACTTAAAAAATTGCACATACGTTCTATTTTAATGGTATTACACAAAAAAAGCAAATCGATTGGGAGGTTGGTGCTGAAAATGGTTCATTAATAACCTGTTCAGCAACATGGGCAGCCCCAGCAATGACCCATCAGGTACTAACTTGCAATGAAATTGCTATCAGGATTTCTTGACCCTTTTTTCTATCCATAACCAAACAAATGTCATAAACCGGGTCTCGAAATGATAGAAAAAAAAGAGGGCAGCCACACGGGTCTGTCCCTACAAAATACACAGGGCGGCTCAACTGAGCCGCCCTGATGTGTAGCAACAATCCATCCGGTTATTCAACCGGCAATTGCCACTGCATTTGCCAGGTTCCATCAACCCGGAGGTGAATCTGGTTGATTTCAAACTCAACCTTTCCGGCGGGGAGTTCTTCCGAGAAGTACAGGTTCATCTGTTGTATGCCGCTTTCCAGGCTTCTGCCTTCACCCCAGCTTGATTGAGGCTTTGCCAGGCTGGTGCAGTGGAAGAACACATTGCTCACTTGAGGGGCCGTTTCGATCTCGAGCGCATACCCCTTTGACTTGGGCTGCATGTTTTCACCGGATTCGCTCTCCACCACACTCGCTTTGCGAACACGGATTTTCTGCCCCAACACATCCAGGTCCTGATTCAACTCCCAGGACTGCCCCACCTGCGGATCGGCGCCTGCCTCGAACGAGAAGGTCGGCCCATCGCCTTCCTCCAGAATGCCCACCACATACACCGATTTGATTTGGATGGTGAGCGGCTGCTGGAAAACCAGTTCCTTGATCTTGAAGGCAAAGTTGTTATCCTGTGTGCCTTCCTCGGTGGCCTCAATGGTCAGCGACTTGCCGCCAGCGTCGGTCACTGCAACATCTTCGGGGCTGACCCAGATATTTTCGATCCGTTCATCGCTCCATACCACATGCCCGGTCACCAGGTAACCATCCTCCATTTTCGCGACCCGGTCCATGGCAAAGCTGATGTCTGCCAACATGCCCTGCGATTCGTCAACGGCGTTGGTTGCAGGCTGCGTTTCCACTGCCACGGGTTGTTCAATTTCTTCGCCTTCAAACACCGGCATCAGGGTCATATCCAGCGGCATGGGAACCAGTGCCAAATCAACCGCCCATTCAGCCGGGGCGGTGCATCTTTCATCCGGGATATCCATGGATGCCAGCAGGGTGAAGCGGTCAACCCCTTCAGCCAAAGCCGGGTAGATAATTTGCGCCTGGCTGCCTTGCGCGCCGCCGCCAATGGGCAGGCGGAGCTTGCCGTCGGGCAGGCGAATCTGGTTGCGGTCATAGAAACAGGGCACGCCTTCGTCGGGTTTGCCCTCGGGCAGGTTCAAGAAATGATAGGAAACCACCAGGCTGTTGCCGTCTGACACCGCCTGATCGACAATCAGGGTCACCCCGTTTTGTTCCTTGCTGACCGGTTCGGGCAGGTAGAGCGTGCCGTCGCCGCGCTGCACAAAGCCCACACCGGGCAGGTAGCCAAACAGGCTGCTGACGGCTTCGACCACTTTTTGGGGCCCAACCACCGCAATAATCAGTGCCACAGCGATCAACACCGTTGCGGCGCTCCAGGCGGGCGTGGGAAACAGCTTTTGAAACAGCGAGCGCGGTTTGGGCTGGCGCGCCTGGCTGGCAAGCTGGTTCCACAGGTCATTCGAGAATTCACGGTTGGGTTCAACCGACTGCACGGCTTTGCGAATTTGTTCTTCCAGCGGAAGTTGAGTTTGATTAGTCATGATGTACCTCCATTTGAGACTGCATGCGTTCAAGCAAGCGGGATAACGATTTGCGCACGGCATCTTCTTTGCGCCCGAGCACTTCGCCAATTTCGCGGTAGCTCAATTCGGCCATGAAGCGCAGCCGGATCAGTTCCTGGTCGTCGGCGGGCAATTGATGGATCATACGCAAAACCCGGCGCACGTCATCTTGCTGAACCGATTGCGACAACAGGTCTGCCGATACTTCGGGCTGTTCGACGCTGTCAAGCGCGACCGCCCTGGATTGCGATCGATAGAAATCGACCACGCGGGCGTGGGCAATGCGAAACAACCATGCCGAAAAACAGCCCCGGCTGCGGTAACGCGGCAAATCTTCATATGCCTTGAGAAATACCTGTGAAGTCAAATCCTCGGCGTCTTTCTCATTGGCCACGCGAAAATAAAAATAGCGATAGATGCGCTTGAACCATTTCAGGTAGAGCTGCCTGAACTCAACCGGGTTGTGTTGAGCGGCAGTCACCAGCATTTCGTCATCATCCAGGTAATTTTTTTGTTCCATATCCAGTACAACGGTTTCTGTCATGTTTTTTCCTTTCGGAATATTCTATTGTAGTCAAAGATGCACCTTCAAGGAGATAAACCGTTGAAAACCGAAAAACCGGACAAAAGAATGATGTTGAACATTGAAAAACATAACAGACCCTAAAGGTTTAATACGCGATTTTGTACAAAAACGCCGTTCTAACCAAACTTTCACTAAAAAAACACGAAACTTGAAACCTTTAGGGTCTTTTTCAACGTTCTAAGAGTAGAAATTTTCCATCGATCGTCATACAATGAAATTAAGGAAAGAAGGGCAAAATGAACAACTTAAGATTCTTTTGGGGTATTGCCGGGGCGGCGCTGATCTTGCTGTCTGCCGCCGGGTGCGGAAGCGCCGCACCGCAGCCCTCTTCAGAAGAAATCTCATCCCTGCCCGCCGCATCCACCGAAATTCCACTACCCATCACCGGCCATCAAGCCGACGCTCCAGACAATTCATCCAACGCGCTCAACCGCTGCGCCGCTGCCACCCAGCCCAACGCCAGGCAGGTTTACACTTTTGAAGAAATTACACCCTGTTTGAATACCCCCACCAGGCTGGTGGAATTTATGCGCAACAACCTGCAATGGAACGGCGGATGGGATGACGTGAATTACGGCGATAACACCTATTCCCCGGCGCGGGAAATGTACGAGTTCGGCGTGGATGACTGCGACGGGCTGGCTGAATTTGCGGCCTGCGTGCTGAGCAAACACGGTTACGAAGCCTATAATGTGGGCATCAGCATTTTGGGGCCGCAGGGGCACAACGTGGCGGGCTATGTGGGCGACGACGGCATGATGTATGCCATTCACAACGGCCAGGAGATCAGCGGTCCGTTCACCAGTTGGGAAGAACTGGCGCAGTCTTTCATCGATCAGGGCATGGCTGCCCCGCCGGACGGGGTGCTGTGGCTGTTTGATCCGTGCATTTCCAACCGCGTCACCGGAGAGATGGTGATCGAGCTGCCGCACCAAGTGATTCGCTAGTACCTGTTTATTTCTATCCCACCCGGATCATCACCAGGGCTGCCGCGCTCAGCAAAATTGCTATCAGATATCCATAATCCGCCTTGCGGAAGCGCACTTCACGCAAATAGGTGCGCTGCACACCCTTGACGCCAAAGGCGCGCGCCTCGAGGGCGCGGGTGAGCTGGTCGGTCATGCGCAGCCCGCCGATCATCACCGTCACCAGAATGGGCATCATGCGGCGCAGGCGCTGAAAGCCGCCCCCCTCCAGGCGCAGCCCGCGCGCCTGCTGCGCTTCAGACACCGAGCGAAACAGCGCCTGCACGGCGGGGATGTAGTGCAGCGCCATGCTGAACACCAGCACCCAGGGGTAGGGTATTTTCAATTTAACCAGTCCCACCAGCATCACCCCCGGCTCGGTGGTATAGAGCCACAGGAACAGGGCAAACGCCATGCTCACCAGACGCAGCGCCAGCAGCACACCGCGCAGCGCCCCCAACGGATAAAGGCGCAGGAAGCCCAGCACGCTCAACGGGGCGCCCACCCCTGAAAACAGGCTCCACAACAGCGGGATCAAGATCAGCATGGGCAGGAAAGCCTTCCAGATGAACCCGATCTTCTCGCGCGGCAGGCGGGCTGCCAGGTAGAGCGCGTGCAGCAAGATCAGCACAGCCAGGATGGTGACCGGATTTTGACGCAGCAACAGCACCGCCCACAGCGCCGCCGTCAGCAGCAGCTTGACGCGCGGATCAGCCCGATGAACCCAACTTTCACGATGGTCGTACAGTGTGCCGGGGTAATTCATGCCGCCCCCTCCGGCTTTGAGCCTCTGGCAGCGCGGTAGGCTGTGGTGAAATCCTCCACGGTGAACACATTTGCCGGGAAGCCCTGGTCTTTCAGGCTGGCGGCCAGTTGGTTCACCGGCGGCAGCCCGTTTTTGAGGGCGCCGTTGGTGGCCGGGTTGGCCAGCACCTCGCGCGTGGCGCCGTGCGCTGTAATATGCCCGGCCGACATGGCCAGGCAGTGCGGAATGGCATCGGCCACCAGGCGCAGGTCGTGGGTGATGAAAAGGATGGTGGTTCCCTGCCGGTTGCGCGCGTGCAGCAAAGCAAGCAGTTCCTGCGTGCTTTTCCAGTCCAGCCCACTGGTGGGCTCGTCGAGAATCAGCAGACCGGGCTGCATGGCAAACACCGCTGCAATGCTCACCTTGCGCCGCAGCCCAAAGCTGAGCGTGGCAGGCTGACGGTCGGCATGGGGCAGCAGGTGAAATTCTTCCAGGGTTTGCCCGGTGAGCGCCTGCACTTTTTCCTCGCTCAGCCCCAGGTTGCGCAGCCCAAAGGCAACCTCTTCCCGCGTGCTGGCGCTGAAAATTTGGTGGTCGGGGTTTTGAAAAATATAGCCCACCCGGTGCGCCAGTTCGCTCACCGGCCGGCGGCTGATGTCCTCGCCGTCCACCAACACCTGCCCCGAAGCCGGGCGCAGCAAGCCGTTGAAATGCTTCATCAGCGTGGTTTTGCCTGATCCGTTTTGCCCGATGACCGCCGTGAACGTACCCGCCTCGATATCCAGGTTAATGCCGCGCAGCACCGGGCTGCCGGGCAGATAGGAAAAGGTCAGGTCGAGGGTTTGCAGGCTGACGCCGGGCATGTTATTGTTCCTCCTGCAGGGCGCTGCGCAACGCTGTGCGAGCCTGATGCATGCGGTGAAATGAAAAGTGTGTTCCTTCCGCATCATTCAAGCGTTGTGCTGCCTCACACACCTGCGGGAGTTGCAAGCCGATTGCCTGCATCTCGCCAGTTTGGGCAAACACTTCGGCGGGGCTGCCCTCCAGCGCAACGCGGCCTTCATTCAACACCACCACGCGGTCCGACAGTTCGGCTATGAAATCGCTTTCGTGCGACACGAACACCACCGTTGCGCCGCTGCTGCGGCGCAGCTCGGCAATGGCTTCCAGCACTTCGGCTTTGCCTGCCGGGTCGAGGTTGGCGGTGGGTTCGTCCAGCACCAGCACGTGCGGGCGCATGGCCAAAATGGCGGCAATCGCCACGCGCTGTTTTTGACCGCCTGAAAGGTG
This sequence comes from uncultured Anaerolineaceae bacterium, assembly GCA_964580315.1. Taxonomy (GTDB): domain Bacteria; phylum Chloroflexota; class Anaerolineae; order Anaerolineales; family Anaerolineaceae; genus CAZOKH01. The sequence goes on from CAZOKH010000031.1 coordinate 27,754, forward strand.
CGCCGGAGAGCTGGCAGCAAAAGCCCGCATGCCCACCCTGTCCAGCGCCCAGTCAATGCGCTGGCGCATTTCGGCGCGCGGGATGCCCAGGTTTTCCAGCCCGAAAGCCACTTCAGCTTCTACGCTGGGATTGAAGATTTGCGTTTCGGGATCTTGAAACACCACGCCCACCCGCCGCGCCAGTTCAGCCACGGGGGTCGAACACGTATCCAGCCCGTCCACCAGCACCCTGCCGCGGATGATGCCGCCGGTGAGCTGCGGCACAATGCCGTTTAACGCCAGGCACAATGTGGTTTTGCCCACCCCGGTGGGCCCCATGATGGATAGAAATTCCCCTTCCTGTACCAGCAGGTTGACCTCGCTCAGCACCCATTCGGTGGGCTGGTCGGGTTTCAGCGTGGGGTAGGCATAGCCCAGGTGCTCAACGGACAGGACGGAATTCACACCGGCTTATTCCTGTTTGAATCCAGAATTGCCCAGCAGTTCAATTTGCGGGTAGGCGGCTTTCACCAGGCGGAACAGGGTGAGGCCCAGCACGCCCAGCGACACCTGCAAGGCGTTGAGGGGCACTTCAGCCAGTGCCACCGAAACACCCAGTTGATAAACAGTGGCTTCTCCCACGAAATACAGCGCCACCAGTGCCAGCCCGCCGGCCAACCAGCCCAGCGCCATTCGGCCCAGCGGCTGCTTCCAGCCGATCAGCCCCACCAGCAAACCCAGTGCGCCGTGCGCAACCAGCGAAAGCGGCGCAAAGCTGGCAAACCCCAAAATCAAATCAGCGGTCATGGCGCCCAGTCCGGCGGCCAGCATGCCCACCACGGGGCCAAACGCCAGCGCAATGAACACCTCGGCCACTGCGCCGGGGTGCATATAGCCCCCGGTGACCGGGATGGGCACCGGCACGGCTATGATCAGTGCGGCAACGGTGGCAATGCCAATCGCCAAAACAGCAACCTGTCTTGCTTTCATTTTGCACCTCGTTTCCCAAAAAAACGATAAAAACTCACTTATTGTCCAACTATAACATCAATTCATGCTCAATCAGTTTGATTATTTAATATGCCAAAAAATCTTTTAAAGTCAATGTTTGATTCACGCCTGGTATTCAGTAAAATGATGGAAGGAATTTATCACCGGTTTAAGGAAAGAAACATGGACTCATCTCTTATTATTATCGGTGCAGGTTCTGCCGGGCTTACTGCAGGTTGCTACGCCCGAATGAACGGTTACCCTACTACCATCCTGGAAATGGCGGAAACTCCCGGCGGTTTGTGCACCTCGTGGAAGCGTAAAGGCTACTTGTTTGACGGCAGCGTTGCCGGCCTGGCAGGTTCAGCGCCGGGCAGCCCCCTGTACCGCTTATGGCAGGAGATCGGGGTGGCAAAAAATTGTCCGCTGTACTATGGCGAGAATTTTGGTCATATCCGTTTGCTGGATGGACGCACTATTACTATTTACACCAATATTGATCAACTGGAAAGGCACCTGTGGGAGCAATTTTCAACGGAAGAGAAAATCATCCTTGAATTTACCGGCGCGCTGCGTTCTGTGCTCGATCTTGACATGCCCTTTTCGGATGCGCAGGGTTGGCAGGCGCTAAAAGAAGGTTTGCAAACCTTTGCGGCATCCCTGGCGCATTTGCCTGTGCTGCTCAAATATGGCAAAATGACCATTCGCCAGTTCAATCAAAAAATTAAAGACCCGGCGCTAAAGACGGTGTTCAACAACCTGGTGCATTTCGGTGGTCAGGATGTTCCCATTTTAACTGTGCTGCTGCCCCTGGCCTATGCCCACCGCAAAATGGCGGGAATTCCGCTTAAGGGATGGCTTTCTTTTGCGCGTGCCATTGAGCGCCGTTTTGTTGAACTGGGCGGCAGCATTCGCTATGCAGCAAAAGTTGAACGCCTGATTTTGGAGAATAGTCAGGCTAAAGGTGTAATTTTGGCAGATGGGACGCAGTTGTTTGCCGACCGTGTGATGACCGCCGCCGACGGACGCTTTTCCCAATCGCTGCTGCTGGGTAAATCGGAAAGCGACACGCTGCAACCGTTCCACCCTGCCGACTTGTCTGATCAGCCGGTGCAGGTCAACCTGGGTGTAGCGGAAGATTTCTCCAACGAAGACGGCGCAATGACCTATATTCTGCCGCACAGCTTCAACGCTGCAGGGCGGGAGCATGCGCGCATCACGGTGCACAATAAATATTACGATCCTGATGCGGCGCCGCCCGGAAAAAGCGCCATCACGGTTTTTCTTGATTCAGATTATGATTGGTGGAAAGCTGTTGCTACTGACCCGGCGCGATACCAGGCTGAGAAAAAGCGTTGCGCGCAGCAAGTCGTTGAAATCATTGGACGTTACCATCCCGGCTTTGAGCAGCGGGTTGAGGTAATGGATGTTTCCACCCCGCTCACCCGTGAGCGTTACACCGGTAACTGGATGGGCGCCATGCAAGCCCGCAAACCCGACTCGAATATGATTAAAGCGTTGATGCAGGCATCGCCGCGTTATGCCTATCCTGGCATTAAAGGGCTGTATCAAACTGGCCAGTGGGTGGAAGCCTGGGGCGGTATCACTACTGCGGTGCAGTCAGGTCGTAAAGCTGTGCAAGCCCTGTGCGAAGATGACGGCAAACGTTTTGTTGCTTCGATTATTTAACAGATTTTCAGTAGTATCTTAAAAACTTCGCATTTGTTGCTGTGAGGAGGCGGGGGCCCGAAGTGGCAGTCTCAATCTAAAAAAATGAGATTGCCACGCCCCAAACAAGCCTCTGGGTTAGCCATGACACACAAGTAGCAACTTAAGTTCTTGTGAGGACGCGATGAACATCCAATATCCTGAAATTGGCATTTGCGGCCTGTCGTGCCGCCTGTGCCCCAGCTTTCACACCGAGGGCGCCAGCCGCTGCAGCGGCTGCAAGAGCGACTACCGCATGGGGGCGGGCTGCCCGTTCATCACCTGCGCGGTTAAAAAGAAGGGTATTGAGTTCTGCTGGCAGTGCGCCGAGGCTGAAACCTGCCAGCGCTGGGCCGGCCACAGGCGGTTCAGCCTGGAGCACGATACCTTTGTGTGCTATCAGAAGCTGGAAGCCAACATTGTCTTCGTTCAGCAGCACGGTCTTGAGTCATTTGAAGCCGAGCAGAAACAGCGGGAACAAATCCTGCGCGAGATGCTGGCTGACTTTAATGAAGGACGTTCCAAGCGCTTTTATTCCATTGCCGCCACGGTGATGGAAACAGAGGAACTGGAAGCGGCGTTGAACCGTGCCAGACGCGACTCTCAGGGAATGGAAACCAGGGAGAAAGCCAAAGTGTTGCATGAAATCTTAAACAGCATTGCCAGTGAAACGCACTATCTGCTCTCTTTGCGCAAATGGAAAGAATAACTGTAACTTTTTTCCATCGTTTGCCATCTGATTATTAACAGAACAGGAAACGATATGTCTACCTTCGATCATTTTGATTTTCTTGCCCCGCTTTACGATACCTTCATCCGTCCTGCTGACCCGCAGGAATTGTGGAAGCATGCTGCTTTGCCGGCTGACGGCGCGCTGCTGGATGCCGGCGGCGGCACCGGCCGGGTGGCGCAATCCATGCTGGGCAAAGCGCAGCCGGTGGTGGTGGCCGACCTGTCGTGCAAAATGCTGGCCGAAGCCCGCCGTAAGGGCAGCCTGCAGACGGTTTGCTCGCAGATTGAACGACTGCCATTTGCCGATGGAACCTTTGCACGCATCATCATGGTCGATGCGCTGCACCATGTGATCGACCAGCAGCAAACAATCAACGAATTGTGGCGCGTCTTGCAGCCGGGCGGTCGCCTGGTGATTGAAGAGCCTGATATCCGTACCCTGGCGGTTAAGTTGATTGCCCTGGGAGAAAAACTGGCGCTGATGCGCAGCCATTTCCTGGATTCCCGGCAAATTTCCGCCCTGTTCCATTTTCCTGACGCGCGCGTGCAGGTGGAGGCGAAAAATCACGCCGCCTGGGTGATTGCCGAGAAGATTTCGGTATAGGATGGATCATTTCCACACCTCACAGGTTTTTTTGGAAACCTGTGAGGTGTGCATTCTTTAAAAACCACATCTTTTTCCAGGTCAAACTACATAATGATGTGATCTGCAATTTTTTACTCCGCATTATCCTTGGTGAGTAATCTCAAGTCATTCGTCTATCCAAAAGCGGAGTAAAAAATCATGTCTGGTAAAAAATTCCAAAATGTCCTTTTCAGCGTCGTGGGCGCTGCGCTTGTGCTGTCGGGCTGCGGTCTTCAATCAGCATCAGGCGGGCAGCCTGTCCTGCAAAATGCGGCCATTTACGGCGGGAATCGCGGTGATGGTTTCCTTTCGCCTTTCAGCCTGGTTAATCCATTCATGCAGCGCCTGCTACTGATCAACTTTGAAAACCAACCCGACAGCGTGTATCGCGGTTTTGAAATCCAATCCTTCGATGACCCGCAAAACGGTAAGGGGCTGCTGATCATCGCCTATCGTAATGACCACAAAGTCGATGTCTATCACCAGCCCGGCGTCACCCCACAGGCTGATTACAGCATCGTTGAAGGGGGGATGGCGGATATGCTGGAACGACCATTGGAAAATGCCCGCTTTGAAATTGGCGCGCAGGGCGCCGATGTACAGTTTGCCTTTGACGACAAGCTGGGCCGCCCGGTTGCGGTGACACTGAAAGAGAGCAACCCCAAACCGCCGCTGCGCTTTTCACTGCTGGCGCCGCTGGGCAGCGGGTCGACCAACCCGCCCTCCATGCCGTTGTTCATGCTGCATGACTTTGCCCTGGTGCGCCGGGCAGACACTGTGCTGGATATCCAGATCGACGGCAAAACCATCACTCCCGACACCCTGCCGCTGCCGGTCAACTGGCAAAGCAACTATCTGACACGTTATGCCGCCGATCCTTTCCTGGTGGAGTGGAATCCCAACTTTGACGACGCCTTACCCCGCTGGCAGCCGCAAAGCGCCGGCGGCTTGGAACAGGCCGGCATGGTCTATGACCTGGCAGACAACCAGGGGTATTGGGAAATGACAGGCCTTCGCCTGCAGAATGACAAACATGCCGTGCAGGTTCATTTCACCCCGGCTTTTCCTGATGCGGCGGCTTTGCAAGACGGCGCGCAGGTGCAGGGCAGCTTCTCCATTGACATGGAAGCATCCATCGGCATGATCAACGGAACCTACAGCGTGCAGCGCAGCGGCAGCCAGGTGAAGGTGCAGGTCATCCCCGGCGGCTGGCAGCCCACCGAGCGCGACGTGTTTGTCAACGCCCTGTACCTGTTCGTGCCTATCTTTAAGAGTTGGCCGTCCACCTATCAATGGGATGCCAGCATCGATTTGAGTCAGCCGGAGCAGCCCATGATGCGGTCGGCCTGGAGCCGGATTGAAAAAGAATGATTGCTTTTTATTATCCGTAAAGGATGCGAATAAGAGACCTCACAGGTTTCCAAAAAAAACTGTGAGGTCTTCTGCAAGTTTTCCTATTTCTCCCAATACTTTGCCAGCTTGGCATTATCGGCGATGGTGAGGTCAGCTACATCACAGCGCGCGGCAAGGTATTCTTCCACTGTTTTGGCCCTTGCCCAGCTTTCAAACTCGGCGGCGGCGATGACCGCTTCGGCATAGCAGGCAAATTCGTGCGTGCCACCCCCACGGTCAATGTTGATGCGTTCCAGGGTTGAGGTTTGAAGCTCCATTACATCCAACACGGTCTCGGCGCGGGGCGAAAAGCGGAAGATTTTGGTGATGTGCGGGAAGGTTGTGATAAAGCCGATGCCTTCCAATGGATTTTTCTTTAAAATTTCTTCAAACCCGGCTGGTGTGAGCAGCGCATGCTTCCACTCGTATTGTTCCGGATTGTTCCGACCTGTCAGGGAGAGGTAATAGATTTTAAATATTGATTTGCCGTCAGGCATACGGACGATGCTTTGTCCCGCCATGCAGGCGTGATAGGTCTGACATGGAGTGATGTTCATAAGGATTCCCTGTTGTTGAAGGCGTGATTGGTTCAGTTGCCAGCGCTTTTTCCACGCAGGCAGGTGGAAAACCTCAACAGGCATTTCTCTTGTTCTGTTTCACCGCATACATAGCCCGGTCTGCCTGTTCCAGCAGCGTCTCCAATGATGCGGGCTGCTGCCAGTGATAATGCGCCATGCCGGCGCTGATGGAAAGGGGATGCTTTAAATTGGAGCGGGCATTGTAGGCGTCGAGCTGTTCTTGCAGGCGCGCCAGCATGGTTTCTCCGCTGATTTCATCCGATTCGATGGCGAAGATGAGAAATTCATCGCCGCCGTAACGGGCAATGATATCCGCAGCGCGAAAGGCCTTTTTAAGAAGCATCCCGGTATTGATCAAAGCCTGGTCGCCAGCGGCATGCCCCAGGTTGTCATTGATCCATTTGAGCCCGTCCATATCCATGTAAACCAGCACTGCGTCCCGCTGCATGCGGTAAACCATGTTGATCAACTGCGCTGCCAGCAAGTTGAAGCCGCGGCGGTTGGTCAACCCGGTCAATTCGTCGATCAGTGAAAGCTCGTGCAGTTTTTTCTCGATGGCAATGCGCCGGGTGATGTCGTGGATCACGACCAGGTAGCCCAGTTTTTGGCGTTGATTTTCACGCAGGGGTGTGATGGTCAATTCGTAATGCAGGGTTGCGCCGCCCACCTCTAACTGCTTTTCAAAGCAGGTCGATCCCTCAAGGGCAGTCAGCACAGCCGGATCAAGCCATTCATAGGTAAAGCCGTTGGCAAATTTTCCCAGGGGCGGCTCGCTCCAGTTGAAAATCGCCTGCGCCTGAGGGTTGGCGTCAACCACGCGGTGTTGTTCATCCAAAACCAGCACACCGTCGTTCAAGTTTTCAATCAAGGTGTCGCGGGCGATGGGCGCCAGGTCAAACAAACGGTGGCGAAAGATGGCAATGGTGACGGCAAGCCCCCACAGCGAATAAACAGGGGGATTCAGATCGAGATGCGGCAAACCCGGAAAGAGCGTAATTCCACTCAAGTAAACGGCATACACCAGGTAAATGAACAGGACTGTTATCAGGATGGGATTGGTCTGCCTGCGAAACAGGCTGGATCCGCTTTGCCTTTTTTGCAAAATCAGGTAGTTGCCCAGGGTGATGGTCAGGAGCGCGTAAACGGTATGGCCGTAATATAACGGCCCGCGCGTAAAAGACAGCATGGGAATCCATCCGCTGCGGTCGATTTCAACCGCAGCATAGATGAGACGCAGTTGCCCGTCGAAAAACTTCACCCCAAGAAGAATGAATGGGATCAGGTACAACAGCAGCATTTTTCCCCGGCTCAACCACGATCCGTGATCGGTGAATTGAATGGTGAAAATTAAATAGGTGGTTGGAAATAACAGTGCGCCGATATACTGGATTTTGCTCCAGAACAGCATGCTGTCAATTTCTGTGCTGGCAAGCTCCAGGCTGTATCCCAGCACATAGACGGCCATGAGAAGCATAAAAACCGCAAATGAGCGTGTGCCGATGGTTGAACGAAACTGCCAGGCGTAAATCCCCAGGGCGGCAGTTATCACTCCACAAAATAAAACGATGACGGCGATTGAGTTGAATTCCATAAAATTTCCAGGATGTATTCGCTCCTGCACCATATTTATCATAGCATAGTAGAAAGTGAGATGACATGGAATGCTGGTAAAAGAATAATAAATTTTTTTGGAAATTATGCTGGCTGTGGATTAGCCTGTTCTGATTGGTTTAAACGACTTTCCGGCAGATTAGATTGTCAGCCTGCCGGAAAGTGTATTTTTTCAGGAATCTGTATCGGTTATTTCTGGGCAACCTGAATTTGAATGGTGTAAGATTTTTGCTCAGGGGTCAAATTGCAGGCTGAAATGGGCTGTTCGGGCGGGCATTCGATGCCGGGCGCCGGGGTCCAGTTGACGCTGACCAGCATCAGCGCCATGTCGCGGGTGAGGGCGGCGGCAGTGCCGGTGGGGCCGTCGGCCTGGTAGGCGGGCTGTTCTTCCCAACCCGCAAAGCCGTCCAACAGCAAGCTCATTAAAACAGCCTGGTCAAAGGTCTGGTCGTGGGTGTTGTTGGCTGTCAGGGTGCAGCCGAAGCCTGTTTCACCGCTGATGGGGTCGGTGAAGGGCGTTGAAAGCTGCATGTCAAAGGGCAGCGCCACCGATTGCGAAGCCATTTCTTGAAGCATCTGGCACATCGAATCGGAGACGGGCACATAACCTGAACCGGCAACCTGGGTCACCAGGCACTCTTTGGAAACACTGATCGAAGCAAAACGACCGTCGGGTGAGGGGGGAATGCCCCACATGCTGCCGCAGGCTGCCTGACCGGGCGGGGTGAGGATGATATCGCTCACGGTTTGCCCGGCAGTAACGTTAACCGTGCCCAGGTCGGTACCTTCGGCGTTGGCATAGCCGGTGTAACCGGGGGTGTTTTCGTCCAGCGAGAAGGCAAACAAGACATAGTTGCCCGGCTGCACTTCGATGGTGTAGGCGGCTTCACCGTCAGCCGCGGCGGTTTCAACTGAAGCCCACAGGCCGTTGGCCTGGTCCACGGCGTAAACGATCATGGGGGGAGTGGGCGGAGCAACCAGGTGCACGCGTCCGCTGATGAAACCGGCGTCTGGTGCCTGGGTGGCCGGTGCAACGGTGGGAGCAGCAGCCGTCTGCGTCAGGGCTACGGCCACGGCCACGTCAGTCTGGTTGGTTTGACCGCAGGCTGCCACCAGCATGGCAATGATGATGAGAATGAGTAAGGGGAAGCGGTATTTCACAATATTAAACCTTTCACATGTTTATTTTGTATTGGAAAAACCCGTGGACTGCGGTTTTTGGTTTTATGGTTGGGGCAGATTATAACGGTTGGCGGCCACTGCCGGTAAAACCAGGTTTTGAATGAACTGGTTGATTGGATCAATCATTTGTTCGCCGTTGGTATAGGTGGCGCCGCCGTTGTAATACAATTCAAAGGTCTTGTCGCCAGCATATACAACAGTATAACTGGCAGAACCGCCGCTGTCCGGGGCGTCTTGCGGCTCAACGCGCTCAATGGCGGCAATGTTCACCGCTTCCAATTGCCTGAACAGCGCAGCGCTTTGCTGCTCGTCGAGGGCAATTTGCCAGGCGCCGGCATTGACCTGTGTTTCAGCAACTTTGCCATTCCGGCTGAAGGTCACCGCGCCGTCGGCGATGACATATTCTTCATGCCATTGCAGTTCAGGCAGAATTGCGCCCGAATCCGAAGTGCAGGAAATCTGCGTGATCTCTTCCATGTGCCGCTCCGTGCTGCAACCTGAAAATAAGCCAAGAATGAGGATTGCTGCAATCATTAATTGTGACCTGTTAGCCATCACACCGACAATCCTTTGCACAGCTAAAGACAGTATGTTCGTTTAACTGAGCCATAAATCTGGTTTCTTGCTATTGTGTAAAATATAGCACAGATAAGTGATTGAAAATAAAAAGTCACACTTTTGATTATGATTGTAAAGAAACGGGGATAAATAGAATGATGTCGATATCTTCCAGAGATTTTCAAAAAGAATTTGCCCGCGCTGAACGCTTGCCAGTGGGCAGCGGCTGGTTCGAGGTGGTGAAATTGCCGCATGACGTATTTGCGTTGATGGAAACCGGGCACACGCAGGGGGTGTGCTCTTTCCTCATCCCGGGTGAGCAAAAAGCCCTGCTGTTCGACACCGGCATGGGCGTTGATGATATCTCGACTATGGTGCGTCGCTTGACTGACCTGGAACTGGTGGTGGTGAACAGCCACAGCCATTTTGACCACACTGGCGACGACTGGCGTTTTGAGCAGGT
>CAZOKH010000032.1:0-37241 GCA_964580315.1 uncultured Anaerolineaceae bacterium
AACGTTGTTGTTATTGTGTGATTTGGGAACTATGTTAAACTAAATGTTGTAGAAGAATTTGGAGGTAAACCATGAATGGATTAAAAATTGCAGGTTTCATTGGCTTCATTGTTGCGGCAATCATGTTGATATTTGGTTTCCTGTTCATTCTAGGTTCGGGCAGCCCGGAGGGTAGTTCCTCATGGTTTGGCACAGGTATGCTAATTATGTTGATCGGCCTGGCAATGGCGGGAGGCAGCTTTGCGGCAGTTTCTTTTGCCAAACGCAAAGAAGCGCAGTCATCGCCAACCAATGTCACCCTGAATGTCGATTTGCCGGCCAATGTCAGCATGGATATGCTTAAGTGCAAATCATGCGGCGGCGTCCTGTCAGCTAAAGATATTACCATGGTTGCCGGAGCTCCTTGGGTGACCTGTCCTTACTGCCACACCACTTACCAGTTGACCGAAGACGTGAAGTGGTAACCAAATTGACTGGCCAAAATCTGGAGAAAAAGAGATGAAAAGGCGATTACTTTTAGGTGCGTTACTCTTATTTATCCTGCTTGCATACAACATTCAAAGCGCATTTGCCCAATCATATCTGTTCGAAGTTCCTGTGATGGATGTGGTGGTCACGCTTGATGACCAGGGATATGCTGAGATCGATTACATCCTGGAATTCCGCAACGCTGAAGGCGCCCACGAAATTGATTACATTGACCTGGGTTTGCCCAATAATAGCTTTAGCACGTCAAATATTACAGCCGATGTGGATGGGAATCCAATAACGGATATCAGCACTTCGGGATACCAGGGATCGGGCACCGGTGTAGCATTAGGTCTGGGATCGAACGCCATTCAGCCCGGGCAATCGGGAAGGGTGCATGTCAATATCAGCGGAATTTCTGGGCTGTTGTATAACGATGACAACGATGAGAATTATGCCAGTTTTGGATTCTCTCCGGTCTGGTTTGGTTCAGATTATGTGCAAGGATCAACTTCATTATCAGTTGGTTTCATTTTCCCACCAGGAATGACCTCTGAAGAGCCGCGTTATCACATACCGCAAAATTGGATTGGTGTGAATGAACCCGAAATGGGTGTGAACCCTGACGGACGGATCTATTATCGGTGGGCTTCTGATGACGCCAGCGCTTCATCTGAATACACTTTTGGGGCAAGTTTTCCCAAATCTCTGGTGCCAGAAACAGCCATTGCGGCTGCGCCTGTGTTTAATATAGATTTTGAAGAGATAATAAGTTTTGCCTGTTGCTTTGGCTTTTCCGGCTTTTTTGTTCTTTCATTGGGATTGGGAATCTACCAATCAATCTGGGGAGCCCGAAAACGAAAATTAAAATACCTGCCGCCAAAAATTTCCGTGGAAGGACACGGCATTAAACGCGGCTTAACCGCCGTTGAAGCTGCCATTGTAATGGAACAGCCAATGGATAAAATTTTGACCATGGTGTTATTTGCCGTGGTGAAAAAAGGCGCTGCCGAAGTGCTTTCCAGGGATCCATTGAAAATTTCAGTGGCAGAGACTCTACCGGAAGATTTACGACAATACGAAACCGACTTTTTAAAGGCGTTTGAAAAAGAAAAGGCCTCTGAACAACGAAAGCTGCTCCAAACCATGATGGTTAACCTGGTTAAGGAAGTATCTGAGAAAATGAAGGGTTTCAGCCGCAAAGAAACCATTGCCTATTATGAATCCATCATGAAAGAAGCCTGGAAACAGGTAGAAGCAGCGGCAACACCTGAAGTGAAGGTTGAAAAATACGATGAGGTTATGGACTGGACTATGCTGGACCGCGATTATCAAGACCGCACCCGCGATGTGTTCAGTTCGGGCCCGGTATTCATTCCGCATTGGTGGGGGCGCTATGATCCCTCATTCCGCACCGCCACCCAGGCCAGCGGAACATCGGTCAGCGCTGGCTCTGCGCCGAGCGGTTCGGGCGGGCAAACAATCTCCATGCCCAACTTACCAGGATCGGCTTTTGCGGCTTCTGTAATTAACGGCAGCCAGGCATTCTCGGCGGGTGTGCTGGGAAATGTGACCAACTTCACAAGCGGCATTACCAACAAAACCAATCCCATCCCGGCAACAACCACAAGGTCTTCAGGCGGACGATCATGGGGCGGTGGAGGCGGCTGCGCTTGCGCCTGCGCCTGTGCCGGCTGCGCCTGTGCCTGTGCCGGCGGTGGTCGTTAACCCATCTGGACTGCTAAGATATGAATCTGTTTGATTCGTTCCAAAAGAAATTCTTTCATTCAGACTCCGGGGTAATCATTCAAGATGAAAGCGGAGTGTCTGATGAATTACGGCGTTATGATATTGAAGGTACGGGGTTCAAGAGTCGTGTCCATTTACGAGAAAATGAAGACGGTTCTGGTATTTTGCTGGTTAATGCCAGCCGGATTATGCATCTAAATCCGACGGCTGTTGAAATGGCAAAGTTTTACCTGGATAAAACGCCATTGGACATTGCTATTGGAAAATTGGCAAAGGCGTATAGCGCGCCCAGGCAAAAACTGAAAGAAGATTACCAGGAATTGATTTTTCAACTGGAGGAATTGATTGATCCTCAAGGGGCATGCCCGATTTGTGATTTGAACCTGGACACATTGCCGCCATTTTCGACCATTCCATCAGCGCCTTATCGTATGGACCTTGCCGTTACCTATCGCTGCAATAATGACTGCGCCCATTGTTACAATGATCGGCCGCGAAACTATCCTGAATTGACCACAGATCAGTGGAAATCCATTTTGAAGAAATTGTGGGAAATCGGCATTCCGCATATTGTTTTCACAGGTGGAGAACCTACCATGCGAAATGATTTGCCGGAATTGATCCAATTCGCAGAAAACCAGGGGCAAATCACCGGAATCAATACCAATGGAAGACGACTGAAGGACGGAGATTATGTTGAGCAGTTGAAAGCCGCAGGACTGGATCACATTCAAATTACGCTGGAATCGGCTGACCCAAAGATTCATGATGCGATTGTCAGGCGGCAAGGAGCCTGGGTTGAAACCATTCAGGGACTTGAAAACGCTTTAAAGTCATCATTGTTTGTGATGACCAACAGCACCCTTTTACAGCCAAACATTCAAACCTTGATGGATTTGCTAAACCTGCTGTCTGAAAAAGGTGTGCCAACGGTTGGACTAAATGCTTTGATCTATTCAGGAAAAGGCGCTGATTGCAATGTGGGATTGCTGGAAAGCGAACTTCCTACCTACCTGGAAAAGGCGCGTGATTTTACAATATCACACCATCAGCGGCTGATCTGGTATACCCCCACCCAGTATTGTCATTTTGACCCCAAACAATTGGACCTTGGGGTTAAGGGGTGTACGGCAGCATTGTATAACATGTGTGTGGAATCAAATGGTTCGGTCATCCCGTGCCAGTCATATTATTTTCCACTGGGAAATATATTGGAAGACGCGTGGGAAGATATCTGGAATCATCCTCTTGCGGTCAGTTTGCGCGAAAGACAGAATTTGCCAGAAGAATGTAAAAAATGTTCCTTTGTGAAAGAGTGCGGAGGGGGCTGCCCATTGGCGCGTATGGCCAGGCAAATTGATCCACCCAAAGCGATCCGTCCCTATTCAAACATCACGGGAGGTAATTAAATGAACTCGATTCGGAAAATGATTGAAAAGTTTTACCCGACGGCTCGACCACTGGAAGCGGGTGTGTTTCATTATCAAGCACCTCCCACTGCAGCATTTCCTTATCGCTTGCATTTGCGCATTGAACCTGACGGCACCGGCCTGCTGATTGTCAATGCCAGCACGGTGTTGCACCTCAATCAGACTGCCGTGGAATTTGCACACAGTTTTATTAACCAGGTGCCTGAAGAGGAAGCAATTAACCAGATAAAAAAGCGTTATAACGTCGATCGTGAACAGATCACGCTTGATTACCATGAATTTGTCGATCGACTGCAGATTCTCATTGAGACCCCCGACCTCGATCCGGTTACATACCTTGATTTTGAAAGGGCAGAGCCTTACGCTGGAGCTATTTCTGCCCCTTATCGATTGGATTGCGCTCTGACTTACCGTCTCTCTGATGAAAATAGTATCGGGGCAGCACCGACAGAGCGTGTGAAGCGGGAAATGCTCACCGAAGAATGGCAAACCATTTTATCCAAAGCCTGGCAGGCGGGGATTCCACATGTGGTTTTTACAGGCGGCGAACCCACGCTGCGTCCTGATTTACCCGAAATTATCGCTTATGCTGAAAAACTGGGGCAGGTATCTGGATTATTAACCAATGGTTTAAGATTGTCTGAATGTGATTATCTCCAGCAGCTTTTAAACAGTGGATTAGATCACATTCTGTTGACGCTTGACCCGGATGAAGAACAATCCTGGGAGGCATTGCGCGACGCACTGGCAGAAGATATTCATACCACCGTTCATTTGACGGTTACGCGAAAGTATGCACCACAAATATCGCAACTTCTTGATCGATTGAAAAGAATGGGTGTGGTGTGTATTTCGTTGAGTATTGATAATTTAGACCTGGACGCGGAATTAATTCGCGCGCGTCAAATGGTGGCTGACATGCAATTGCAATTGGTGTGGGATTTGCCGGTGCCGTATTCCCGCTCTCACCCTGTGGCACTGGAAACAAAGGAAGAAAATAAAACCAATGGAGAAAAGCATGCATGGCTGTATGTTGAACCCGACGGCGATGTTTTGTTGAGCCAGGGACAGCCGCTAGTTTTTGGAAACCTCCTGCGTGATTCCTGGGAAGAAGTCTGGTCCAGGGTGAAAGCTGCATAATCATGCTCACGCCTGAGCAATGGCATACACATTTTTACTATCAGGCGCAGTGGACGAAGCAGGTCCGGGAAAAATTTTTTAAGAATTGGTCTGGGCAAAAACTTCGAATTCTTGAGGTTGGTTGTGGAACCGGTGCCATCATCGGTTCCACGGTTTTAAACAGCCAGGCGAATTTGTTTGGATTGGACTATTCATTTGAATACCTGGCACACTGTTCAAAAAACAATCGTCAGATTCATCTAACATGCGGAAACGCCAATCAATTGCCGTTTTGCAGTGGCGCATTCGAAATCACATTTTGCCATTTTTTGCTTCTGTGGTTGAAGGATCCATTAATTGCCCTGGAAGAGATGGCGCGCGTCACACGAAAAGGCGGGTGGGTGGCTGCCTTCGCAGAACCCGACCATGCTGCCAGGATTGACTATCCAGCATCTTGTGAGAAGACCGGCAAGGCGCAGGCGGTTTCTCTTCAAAGGCAGGGGGTAGATTTGCAGAGCGGCCGAAAACTGACCGAGTGGATGCTTGATTGCGGATTGCACAACATTGAAGTTGGCATTCTTGGAGCCCACTGGACGGTTGATCAGAAAAATGAGATTTCTGAAGAAGCCAGAATGCTCGAACACGATTTGAAGTGGCTGTTAGATGATGAAAAGAAGGATGTACCAAAAAGAACAAGCCCGGGTGATATGAAAAAAAGCGTGATCTTTGTTCCAACTTTTTATGCCTGGGGACAGGTTTAAAAGCATTACAATAAAGATTGCCCGTATCCATTGCGTCGCATTTTTTGTCGTTCTTAATAATACAAAAATATTGATCCTGGAGGAAACATGACGATAAAAGTAGCAGTGATTGGTCTGGGGGGAATTGCGTTGAAGGGGCACATGCCTGTTTTGACGGAGAGAGAAGATATTGAAATGGTCTTTTACAGCAGGTCACAGGAAAAATTGGAAAGCCTGATGAAAAAATATCGGGTGAATGAGGGTTCCACTGATCTTGAAAAAATCATTCAATCCAAACCTGACGCCGCTTTTATTCTTACCCCTGTGGGTTCACATTTTGACCTGACTGAAAAATTCTTGAATGCGGGAATTGATGTGATGCTGGAAAAACCGGCGACCGGGGAATCGCACACTGCGAAAAAATTGGCTGAACTGGCAGATGCCCGTGACCGGGTATTAATGATTGCGTTTAACCGCCGTTTTGCCCCCCTGAGTATTAAAGCCAAGCAAGTGTGGGCTGACCGGCCGGTCGCCCAGGCCATATTTGAAAAACACCGTGCCAAACCCGGATATCCGGATTTCTTTTCCTATATGAATGAGGAACTGATTCACACGATTGATTTGTTGCGCTTTTTTTGTGGAGAAGCAGAAGTTATCAATACACGGTTCCTGGAAGAAGGCGGAAAACTGGTTCGTGCAAGCAGCATGCTCATGCTGGAAAATGGCGGTTATGCCACAGTTGCCGGCTGCCTGACTGCCGGTCACTGGTTTGAGCATTATGCCATGCATGGAGGTGAAGCCTCGTTGTATATGGATGCTTTCTACCAGGTTACCATGGCGACAGGGGATTCAAAACAAACCTGGGAACAACCCTATGCCAGTTCCTGGGATACCAACCTGAAAGGGCGTGGTTTCGTGGATCAGATTGATCATTTCTTTACCTGCGTTAAGAATCACCAGAAACCACTGACGGATGCCTGGGAATGCTACAAGACGCAGTTGCTGGTTGAAGCCATGGTCGAAAAAGCAAAAGTCTAATCCATGTGAGGATGCAAGAATGATTCAAACAAAAACAGCCATCATTGGGTTGGGCGATATTGCCCAAAAAGCATATTTGCCGATCTTAACCCAGAATCCAGAACTGGATTTATTTATCCACAGTCGAACGCCTGAGCGCGTCCAGCGAATTCAAAACAAGTATCATATTCAGAATGCGTCCTGTAATTTTGATGATGTTATCAACTGGCAGCCGGATGTGGTCTTTATTTTGACTCCTCCTGAGATACACGCTCCAATGGCTGAACGATTCCTGTCGATGGAAGCCGATGTTTTTTTGGAAAAACCCGCCACCACATCATCAAAAGAAACGCTTCGGTTGGCTGAGATTGCCCAGAAAAACAACCGCGTTTTGATGGTGGGCATGAACAGGCGGTTTGCCCCCATTAATGTACAGGCAAAAAAACTTTGGGGTGAACGGAACGTGAGCCTGGCGTATTTTGAAAAACACCGAGCCAAACCCTTCCATCCCAACCTGTTCGTTCATGTTAATGAAGAATGGATTCATACGATTGATTTGATGCGCTTCTTTTGCGGAGAAGCCAGGGTTATTGAAACCATCTATCAGGCAGACAGCCGGTATATGCAAAATGCGTTGTGCAGGTTGGAGTTGGATAATGGCGCTGATGCGTATCTAATGGGCTGCATGAGCGCCGCTGGCTGGCAGGAAAGATATACCCTGGAAGGCGGCGGCGCATCGCTGCGAATTGAGGCTTTTGAATTTTTAGATTGGCATTCAGAGAATTGCCATCAGGTTATTCGGCAGGGCTATGATCGCGAATGGAAACCCAGCCTTGAAGCGCGCGGTTTTGTCGGAGAGATTGATCACTTTTTTCAATGTGTTCAAACCAGGGCCACTCCTGCCTGTTCTGCTTTTGACCAGTTCAAAACACAATTGCTGGTTGAGGCAATTGTGCAAAAACAAATCGAATCTTAAAAAATCAGTTTCGGCTTTTCGGGTCTGGAAAAATTCCGGGCTAGTGGTATAATACAGCCGTTGTTGAATTGGGGGTTCGTCTAACGGTAGGACAGCGGACTCTGAATCCGTATGTGGAGGTTCGAATCCTTCACCCCCAGCTTAGAAAAAGAGAAACCCCGATGAGGGGTTTTTCTTTTTTTTGGTAAATTTTTTAAAAAATTTTGTAGAAACAACTAATCTTCGTCGATCCAATTTTCATCTTCATCGTCATCATCAAGATCTTCTTCCAGATCTTCCCATGAATCGACATCTTCTTCCAGCTCTTCTTCACCTTCCCAGACTTCTTCTTCCTCGACCAGGTTCTCAGAAGGGTGATAGGTTAAACAACCTTTGTCGGGGTCAAGTTCAATTGCAGCAGCGGTGCAATAGCCGTCATCAAGAAAAGCACAATCGAAATAATGGCAATGGATTCGAGCCATCTTCACTCTCCTGGTGTAAAATTTTTAGGCCGGTATTATATCACTTTATCCGGGTTTGACACGATGAGCTTCCATTACATTGGGTAGATTTTCAATTCTCGTCAAGACAAGACTCAATTGACTGATATCTCCCACTTCCAAAACCATATAGATTGAAGCCAGGTTATGACTGACCTTGAGGTTGATATCCAACAAATTGATCCCTTCATTTGAAAGGATATTATAAATATCTCCCATCAATCCCTGTCGATCATATGCTTTAATTTCAATCGTAACCGGGTAAGTTGCCTGTGGTTCTCCCCATGAGACTTTAACAATTCGTTCTTTGTCATGCCCCTGCATGCGTAAAATATTTGGACAATCCCTCCTGTGAATGGTTGCGCCGCGGCCGCGGGTGATGTATCCCACAATATCATCTCCGGGCGCGGGAGAGCAACACTTTGCAAAATTGGTCAATATTCCTTTGAGGCCAACGACTGTAACGGTTTCTTTGCCGGTTTTTTTCTCGCTCAAGGTGTGCAGCTCGAGCAGCGGGTCTTTGCCTTTTTCCACCTCGGAAAGCTGGTTGATAATCTTTTTTAGAGAAATATCTCCACATCCGAGCGCCACGTATAAATCATCAATGGACTTTAGTTCAAAGGCATCGCAAAGCTGCTGGAGGTCAACACTCGGCACTCCCAGGCGCTTAAGTTCCTTCTCCAGGATCACCTTGCCCTGGGAGAGGTTTTGCTCACGGTTTTGACGTTTGAACCACAGCCGGATCTTTGATCTGGCGCGCTGGGTGCGCACAAGCCCCAAGTTTGTATTTAACCAATCGCGACTTGGTCCACCGTGTTTGGATGTCAGGATTTCAACCTGGTCGCCGGTCTTTAATGTGTAATCGAGAGGCACCAGCTTGCCGTTGATTTTTGCCCCACGACAGCGGTGACCGATTTCGGTGTGTACGTGGTAGGCAAAATCGATGGGGGTGGATTCGCCGGGGAGGTCGATAATGTCGCCATGCGGGGTGAAAACGTAAACGCGGTCTTCAAAGACATCGCTTTTCATCCCATCAACAAATTCCTGGGCATCTTCCACTTCCTGGCGCCATTCCATCAATCGACGCAGCCAGTTGATCCGCTGCTCGTAAATTTCGTCCCGCTTTCCCTTTTCTTTGTATCGCCAATGGGCGGCAATACCATATTCGGCGTTTTGGTGCATTTCTGAGGTGCGAATTTGAACTTCCAGGGGTTTGCCATCATCGTAAATGACCGCTGTGTGAAGCGACTGGTAAAAATTATCCTTGGGGGCTGCGATATAGTCGTCGAATTCTTGCGGAATGGGGCGCCAGTGCGTGTGAATGACGCCGAGTGCGGCATAACAGGATGGAATATCGGGAACGATCAGACGAACAGCGCGCAAATCCATGACCATGCTAAAGGGTTTGCCCTTATCGTACATTTTTCGGTAGATGGAATAAATATGCTTGGGCCTGCCTGAAATTTCGACATCAATGTTTGCCTGGCGTAATTTTTGTTTCAAACGGTCGATTATTTGTTGAATTTCTCGTTCGCGGTCTGAATGCCGCAGACTTAAATTATCGGCAATTTCAGTGTATTTTTCGGGATTACTGTATCGAAAAGCCAGGTCTTCCAATTCCCACTTGATGCTCCAGATGCCCAGTCGATTGGCCAGGGGGGCAAAAATATCCATGGTTTCGCGGGCAATGCGAATGCGCTTTTGCTCCGGCATATATCCAAGGGTGCGCATGTTATGAAGCCGGTCGGCAAGTTTGATAACCACTACCCGGATATCTTCACCCATTGCCACGAAGGTTTTTCGCAGGGTTTCGTTGCGAAGGTCTTTTTTTCGCGATTTGCGCGTTTTTTCAAGAATTTCTTGCTCTTGATCTTGATCATCTTCATCTTCGCCGATGTTATTGTCAACCATTAAACCGCTGTGGACTCTGGGAAGATGCGTCAGTTTGGTTACACCATCGACCAGTTTGGCTACTTCTTCGCCGAATTCCTTTTCAATTGTATCCAGCGTAATGGATGTATCCTCAACGGTGTCGTGGAGAAGGGCTGCCACGATGACAGCCGGCGGGACGCTTAATTCAGCCAGGATTGCGGCAACGGCTATGCAATGTGTGATATAAGGCTCTCCGGATGCTCTTTTTTGGCCGGCATGAGCGGTTTCAGCAAAGTGATATGCGCGTAAAATTTGTTCGCGGTCTGCGACGGTGTAATGATCGGGTAATACTTCTACCAGGCTTTCAATCTTCATCTGGGCAGACTTATCCAATTCTTTTACCAGGATTGGTGATGATTATCACTAAGTATACAACTACTAGTCAAGTATTAATCAAAACATGGGCAAACTTGTTTGTTTGCCCATGTTTTGTTTACTGGTTTGAATGGTTGTGATTCAACTTTGTTAATAAGTCTGGTAGTGGAACTTCGGCCATGGATGGGATAATCAAATCAGCCCCATCAAAATTGTAATACCTGGTCACGTCGTTAGGAACGGCAACCGTTGTGATGCCGGCCGCCCTGGCTGCTTTTAAGCCGTTGGGGGAATCTTCAAACACTATGGCCTGGTCGGAGGTTATCCCCAACCGCTCCAGGGTCAGCAAGAATAATTCGGGGTCGGGCTTGATGTTTGCAACATCGTCCGCAGTGGAGATGACATCAAACTCCCCGGTTAGTTTAATAAAATTTAAATGAGCATCAATCCAGCTTCGATTTGAACTGGATGCTATGGCGAGGGCTAATCCATTTTTTCTTGCTGATTTGAGATACTCAACAACACCTGGTCGAGGTGATTGCTGACTTCTAATTTCAAGCGATCGCTGTATGATGGCCGGTAAATCCACCTCGCGGATTAATCCCAGTCCGTAATGGGAGGAAATCCAGTCAAATGCCGCCGTTGTAGTGGCCATGTTGCCGACAACTGACCCATATATTTCGTGCGTGATTTCATGACCACGCTTGCGAACAACTTCTTGCCACGCTTGAAATTCAGCACTTTCGGTATCTTGAACGGTTCCATCAAAATCAAATATCAAGGCTTTATATTTCATGAGTGTTTTACCTGGAGTTGATTGGTTGAATTAAAGTGAGTGAATAAGTCCTTGATGGGTAGTTCAGCCAGTGATTTTACAATCAAGTCAGCATGTTGAAATTCTTCAACTGGCAGAAGAGCGGATGGAATTGCCACGCAGAAGATGCCGGCATTCTTTGCTGCCTGAACGCCGAATATTGAATCTTCAAATGCAATAGCTTCGTGAGGCTGAATACCAAGCCTCTCAAGCGCCAGGTTATACAGTTCAGGGTCTGGTTTTACGTGATCAACATCGTCTTGCGAAAGGATTGCATTGAAATGATGGTCAATTTTTAACCTGGAAAGGTGCTTTCCAACCCATGAGATTGGTGAACTGGAGGCAACAGCCAGTTTTAATCCATTTTTCCGGGCATACTGGATATAATCCATGACGCCGGCCTTGATTGGTTCGTTAATAATTCTTTCATGTGATACCCGATCATAGAATGCCTTGATGGCCTGCGTGTTGACCGGTTTTCCAATTTTTTCCTGCAGATTGGAAATTATATCAAATCCACTAACAGGGGTACCAATGCAGACGCGATAGTCTGACACCGGTAATTGGCAATTATATTGCTGGTAAATTGTTTTCCAAACTTGATATTCAGGTACTTCGGTGTCTTGAATCGTTCCATCAAAATCAAAAATTAAACCTTTAATAGTCATTATCCTGCAACCTCATCAACGATAAAAAGATTGTCCCCATGATGCATATAAATGCGGAGCTCAATATCGCTCCGCCATTACAAACCCGTAACATTCTCCATTTTACCGCAATATTGGCATGTGGCAACATTACATTCTTGAAATTACGCCATCGCAACCAGGAGTTTTCTGATGTGAGCTTTGTGAAGAGTGATAAAATCATTCAAATTCAATTTTTTACTTAATCGTTTGAGGTGTGGAATGAAACAAATTGCTGTACTAACAAGCGGCGGCGATTCACCAGGTATGAATGCCGCACTTCGTGCTGTAACAAGATCAGCCATATCCAAGGGCTGGAATGTTTTTGGTGTACAACATGGCTATCAAGGGTTGGTGGATGATAACTATATTCCACTGGGCGCCCGGGATGTTTCGGGCATTATTCAGCACGGCGGTACGATTTTGGGGAGTGCGCGGTGCCCGGAATTTGAAACAGATGCCGGGCAGATTAAAGCTCTGAGAATACTGAATCAACACAGGATAGACGGACTGGTTGTCATTGGCGGCAACGGTTCTCAACAAGGTTCCAATGCTCTGGCGAAACGCGGATTCCCGGTTGTGGGTGTGGCCTCTACAATTGATAACGACCTGGTAGGTTCTGATATCACCATAGGCGTTGATACGGCAATGAACATTGCCCTCGAATCGATCGACCGATTGAAGACCACGGCTTCATCTCATCATCGGGCATTTTTGGTTGAGGTGATGGGCAGAGGCTGCGGCTACCTGGCATTAATGGTTGGAATTGCCGGCGGCGCTGAAGCGGTGGTGATTCCTGAACGTGAAATTGAGCCTGAGAAAGTTGCCAATATCATCAGCGAATCATATCGCAAGGGGAAGAGTCACGCCATCATTGTTGTTGCTGAAGGGGCAAAATATAACGCCAGCCGCCTGGCAGAATTTTGTGAACAACACAGCGAAGAGCTTGGCTTTAAACTACGCAGTACCATTTTGGGGCATGTTCAGCGGGGCGGCAATCCTACTGCGTTTGACCGGATTTTAGCCAGCAGGTTGGGCGCTGCTGCTGTGGATTGCCTGGACGAAGGTAAACATGGTGTGTTATGCGGTTGGGTAAATTCGCAGTTGAAAGTTACCCCGCTGGCAGAGGTGGCCGGAAAGAAAAAAGAAATTGATCTTAAATTGCTGGAACTGGCTGATAAACTGGACTGATGAAGAAACACCCGGCTTTGAACCGGGTGTTTTTACTTATTATTCCGCAAGTAGGCCTCAATGAAACCGTCCAGATCGCCGTCCAGTACTGCCTGTGTGTTGCCAACTTCAAAATCGGTGCGGTGATCTTTTACCATTTGATAAGGGTGAATCACATAGGATCGAATTTGGCTACCCCATTCTGCTTTAGTGTATTCACCGCGCAGGTCGGTCAATTCCCGGGCTTGTTCTTCCTGTTGTTTTTGGAGCAGGCGAGAGCGCAGAACCCGCATGGCGTTTTCGCGGTTTTGCATTTGTGATCGTTCGTTCTGGCAGGTGACAACCATGCCTGTTGGGATATGCGTGATGCGGATGGCGGTGGCATTCTTTTGCACGTTTTGCCCGCCAGCTCCTGATGATTTAAATACGTCAATGCGGATATCTTCCTGGGGAATTTGAATCTCAGTATCTTCTTTGGAGATATCTGGAAGCACTTCGACCAGGGCAAACGAGGTGTGGCGGCGGTGGGCAGCATCAAAAGGTGAAAGCCGAACCAGGCGGTGGACACCTTTTTCCGATTTGAGATATCCATAGGCAAAACGGCCATTGATGGCGATGGTGATGCTCTTGATACCGCCCTCTTCCGTTTCAGTGGTATCCAGTACTTCTGAATCATAACCTTTGCGTTCAGCCCAGCGCAAGAACATACGGCGCAACATGCCGGCCCAATCGGCTGAGTCGAGGCCGCCGGCTCCAGAGTGAACTGCCAGCAGGGCGTTCCCCTTGTCATAGGGGCCAGAAAGCAGCACGCTCAACTCGTTCTGAGAAATTTGCGCTTCAAGCGCTTCAATCTCCTGAAGCAGCTCTTCGCGCAGTGATTCGTCATCCATTTGCGCCAGTTCGAGCGCATCTTCTGTACGGCGTTTGAGCGATTTCCAACTTCCGATTTCTTCATTGAGATCGGAAAGCGATTTCATGATTTTCATGGCTTCGTCACGATTGTCCCAGAGTTCAGACGACTGGGATTTCATTTGAAGCATGTTTAGTTCAGATTCTTTGGCGGGTAAGTCAAAGATGCTCCATGAGTTCATTAATTTTCTGCGAAGCGGTAAGTAATCGATCAACCAAGTCTTGCATGGACAAAAACTCCAAATTTATAATTTAGTGATTATGATCTGGCAAACATGCCCTGGATAAAAGCGTCGCGGTCAAACGGCTGTAAATCTTCCGGTTTCTCTCCAAGGCCTGCAAAGAGAATCGGCAGCCCAAGTTCTTTTTGAATGGCGAAAGCCATGCCGCCGCGAGCTGAAGAATCTAGTTTGGCGAGAATGACACCGTTCACTTTGACAGTATCTTTGAAAATTCTTGCCTGCTGCAACGCATTTTGTCCAGTGGTGGCGTCCAGAACCAACCAGACCGCATGGGGGGCGCCGGGAAGCGCTTTTTCAACCACCCTGTGAACTTTTTTTAATTCTTCCATCAAATTAAAACGAGTGTGCAACCTGCCGGCGGTATCAATTAATACCACATCGGCTTTTTTTGAGATGGCAGATTGCACAGCATCAAAAGCCACTGCTCCGGGGTCGCCGCCGGGTTGACCGGCGATGACCGGCAAATTCAGACGTGATCCCCATTCTTGCAACTGGTCAATTGCTGCTGCGCGAAACGTGTCGGCAGCCGCCAGGAGGACTTTTTTCCCGTCATTGGCAAACCGTTTTCCCAATTTGGCTGCCGAGGTGGTCTTGCCCGAACCGTTGACGCCCACCAGTAGAATGACCGCTGGTATGTTCTGGTCAAAGTTTACCCGGGGAGCTGGATCGAGCCTTGATAACAATTCTTGTTTCAGCACTTCTTGCAATTCAGCCGTACTGGTAATACCTTCAGAGCTGACGGTTTTTTGAACAGCCGTGATAACAGACTGGGTTGTGTCAATTCCAAGATCAGCCTGAATCAACATGGCTTCCAGGTCGTCCCACGTTTCAGATGAGATTTCGCTGGCGCCAAGAAATTGGCTGATCTTGCCAAATGTGACTTTGCGGGTACGGTCGAGACCCTGTATCCATTTATTGATGAATTCTGCCATAGGCGTTGATTATATCACGCTGATATTTTATCTACCGGATGGACTATCTTCGTCTTTATGCACACTTCCTGCCAGTTGACCGCAGCCGGCATTTACATCAATGCCGCGTCGAAGCCTGATTGTGCAGGAAATTCCGGATTCTTCGAGAATTTTTTGAAAGGATGCTGCCCGTTCTTTGTTCGAGGGCGCACCCGCAAATCCGGCTGTGGGATTCAATGGAATGATATTTACATGACAGTTCATTCCTTTGATCAGATTTACAAGCTGCCGGGCATCCCGATCTGAATCGTTTTTATTGTGAATGAGCGCCCACTCAAATGTGATTCTGCGATGGGTGGTTTCAATATATTCTTTGCAGGCTTGAATAAGGTCTTTTAAGGGGTATTTCTGGTTGATGGGGATCAATTGGGAGCGCAGTTCGTCATTGGCGGCGTGCAAACTGATAGCGAGATTTACCTGCCTTTTTTGACGGGAAAATTCTTGAATTTGCGGCACCAGACCAACAGTTGAGATGGTGAACCTGCGTTCACCCATGTCGAAGCCATCGTGATCATTTAAACGGTCTATGGCATCGAGCACGGGTTTGAAATTGTGAAAAGGTTCTCCCATGCCCATAATCACGACATTGGTGAGTCGGGCATTTTCTTTGGCGAGATTCCTGGCAAAATATAAAACCTGTTCGATAATTTCGCCGCTGCTTAAATTTCTTAAAAAACCCAATTGTCCGGTGGCGCAAAAAGCGCAATTCATGGCGCAGCCTGACTGGGATGAAATGCAAACGGTATTGCGCTCGCGGTAGCGCATCAGAACCGATTCAACCGGATTCCCATCGGGGAGTTTATATAAGACCTTGCTGGTTTCCCCATCGGTTGAGGTAAGTATTCTTTCTGCCTGTAAATGCTGAAAAGAATACTCTGCATTCATTTTTTGGCGGAGTTGTATGGGAAGCGATGAAAAATCCTCTGGACTATTCCACAATTTTTGATACAAACCCTGCCAGACTTGCTTTGTCCGGTAAGCGGGTTGACCCCAATTGGATAATTGCTCCTGCAATTCGTTTTGATTGAGGTCAAAAATTAGCGGTTTTTCAGGGCTTGCGGTTTGGAGCATGAATTTATATTTCCACCAGGGCTGAAAGATCGGGCACAATTAATTCGGGTGTGGGATTCCACATTTCTGCTTCTTCACGGGTGCTGACGCCTGAAAGCACCAGGGCTGTGTGGCAACTGGCATTTTGGCCGGAAGCAATATCGGTATCGAGGCGATCACCCACAACTAGAATCTCCTGTGGAGATAATTTTAACCGCTCCAGAATCATATTCATCATGGTGGCATGGGGCTTCCCGGCAAAAACGGGTTGAACTCCGCTGGCGGAGGTCACAAGGGCATTAACGGCGCCTGCCCCGGGCATTAAACCTTCCGGGGTGGGATAGGTTGCGTCGTGGTTCGTGGCAATGTAGGTTGCGCCATTGCGAATGAGCAGCGCTGCCTTTGCAAGGCTGTGGTAGGTGAAATGCCAATCCATGCCGACGACAACTGCAATAACACTTTCTTCTGAAGGGAAAAAACCATATTCTTTCAGGGCATTGGTTACACCGATTTCACCGACAACATAAACAGGGCCACCCTGTGGAAATTTTTTGCTGAGTACATAGGCGGCAGCCATTGAGGAATTGACAATTTGATCGGCTTCGACGTGCACGCCAAATTTTTTTAATTTCTCTTGAAAAATTTCAGGGGTGCCGGTGGAATTGTTGGTTGCCAGGATGACTTTCAATTCCAGTTGGTCAAATTTTGAAAAAATTGCAGGAAGATTTCCAATTGGTTGCGTGCCTTTCCACAAGACACCATCCATATCGAGAATAACAGCTTTTACGCCAGGGAATTTACTTTTAATCATTTTTTGCTCCGTATAATGATAAGCCGGACAGCTTATTTGCCATCCGGCTGGTGATGAAAAGGTTAACTTATTCCTGCAACATCTGCCTTATTTCTTTTCTTCTGCCGAAGGCGGGGTGATCAATTGATCCACCAGGCCATATTCAACAGCCTGTTCAGCGCTGAGGTAATAATCGCGCTCGGTGTCGGTCTCAATTTGTTGAGTGGTTTGACCGGTATGGAACGCCATAATTTCATTCAGGCGGGCTTTCAGGCGCAAGATTTCTTTTGCCTGAATTTCAATGTCTGATGCCTGACCCTGTGCGCCACCCAGCGGTTGATGCATATGGATGGTTGCGTGGGGGAGCGCGTATCGGTGTCCTTTGGTTCCGGCAGCTAGCAGAACGGTTCCAAAAGAAGCTGTCACACCAACCGCAACAGTGCTGATGGGGTTGGTAACCATTTGCATGGTGTCGTAGATTGCCAGACCGGCGTAAACCTGCCCACCGGGCGAGTTGATGTAAATCTGAATTTCCTTTTCAGGATCTTCGCGATTCAGAAAAAGAAGCTGGGCAACGATCAGGTTGGAAACCTGGTCGTTAATCGGCGTCCCGAGGAATATGATCCGCTCTTTTAGTAAGAGCGAATAAATGTCGTAGGCACGTTCTCCTCTGCCCGAGGATTCGATGACCATTGGAATTACAGCTTGCGGATTGATGAGCGACATAATTGGCTCCTTAATTCATTCAGACTGGTGGAGAGTACTTATACTGCTACTCTGGACGCCTGATGAGGAAATAATCTTTCTTCTGATTACTCGGCTTCGGTTTGGGCAGGTTCGCTTTCTGCTTTGCCGGTGCTGATGTCTTTGATGCGCTTGAGGATGCTCTGGTTGAGCATGTGCCAGGCGGTATCAACTGTAATGGAATTGGTGATATTCTGAAGGTTGCGTTTGTTGTTGAATTTTTTGAAGTCGGGGCGCTGGCGTAGAATTTCCAGCGTCTGTTTGACTGAATTATGTAATTCGGCTTCATCCAATTTTATGTTTTCAGCTTTTCCAAGCTGATCCATTACCAGTGATCTTTCCAGGCGGCGTTTTGCGGCAGGACGAATTTCTGTATCGATAAATTGTGCTTTTTCCAGATTGCGAATCTTGAGATAGGTATCCAAATCCATGCGTTGTTCGGCGAGATCGGCGTTGAATTTATCCAGAATGGATTTAATTTCTTCGTCAACCAACTGGGGAGGGTATTTAACCGTGGATTTTTCAACGATTTCATCAACAACTTCAGAGAGATATTTATCGTCGAATTCTTCTTTGTAGTTGGATTCAAGATCAGCGCGAACCGTGTTGCGCATAGCCTCAACCGATTCATAGTTGCCCATCATTTTGATGAATTTCTCATCCAGTTCAGGAAGTTTCAGGGATTTGACGCTTTGAACAGAAACCTGGTATTCCACAGTTTTACCAGAAAGATTTTTATAGGGGCTGTCATCTTCGTAAGTGTGAAGAAGGGTTTTCTCTTCACCCTCTGACAGGCCAATTAATTGCTCGGCAAACCCAGGGAAAGGCCATCCGCCGCCAGAATGCGGGTCATTGTCACCAATGACAACCTGGGTTGCGCTGTCTTTGATAATCTGGGGATCTTCACCTTCGGCGGGATCGGTCAAATTGCCGCTGATCTTGATGTAAACCAGGTCGCCATTTTCGGCGGGGCGATTCGCTGGCTCAGCCGTGGCAAAGCTCTTGCGCATATTGGTGATTACTTCTTCTACCTCATCGTCAGAAATTGGTTCGGGTGAATACTCTTTGCGAATGGACTGGTAATCGCCCAACTCGACAACAGGAGTTAATGGGACCAGGAACTTGAATTTGGGCGGTTCAGTCGAAATAATATCTTCCAATTTGCCGGCGGCAGCGGGTTCAATTTCGGCGGCTGTCAAGACATCAGAATATTTCTCATCGACCATCAATTCAACAGCCTGTTGTTTAATTGTGTCATCACCATAGAGGCGCTCAATAACATCATAGGGAGCTTTTCCGGGGCGGAACCCGGGGACCTTTGCCTGTTTGGCAATCATGCGGGCAGCCCGCTTTTTGTATTGCTGCAATTCATCCTGCTCGAACTCAACAATGATTTCAGCCTGATGATCATCGCGGAGGGTCTTTTCAGTTTTCAAGGCGATTTTCCTTTTTTCTTTTGGATTAACAGAGAATAGACGAGTGGGGAAGGAGGGACTTGAACCCTCACGCCTTGCGACACATGATCCTAAGTCATGCCTGTCTGCCAATTCCAGCACTTCCCCGCGTGGATGAATTATAAGCGTAAGCGTAACAAGCGTCAATAATTCCCGTTTCCCTGGAATTTTCCTATCCAGACGGATACAAATTTTCAGGGGGAAACTGGGATATAATGACCAACTTCACATTAATATCGATCTGGCAACGAAGGAGGAATGATTGAGCCGTATCATCAACCCGGAAAGCGCTGGGAAAGAGCGCACACAATTATCGCGCGCCATCATTCTGGCATTAAGAGAATTAATGAAACAGACGCAGACTGATGAACATTCCAAAGATTTGGTGGCTTTTATCGCCGTTTCTCTGGAGCACATTTATAATACAGTGGAAGCATCGGTGGAAGCGTGGGAAAAGCGGGATTACTGGTTGAAAGCTGATCGTTTTCGCATGGAGTGGGAATGGTCGCGTGACATTGGCAATCGAATGAAGCAAGCCCTTTTGGATGATAATTGGATTGAGGTTGCCAGGCTATCTGCGAAGACAGGGGAAAAGTTAATAAAGGTAAAGGTTCCTGTGCGTCACCGAATTGGAACGCCCTGGGTTGGGGCCTGGGATGAGTTAAATAAGATCCAATAATCAAACCACAACGAATCACAAAACACAGGAGAGTTGACATGGCATTACTGGATATCGTTACAAAAAACTTGCCGGATGGGCGAGTGACACAGGTTTGCATTGGGCTGCATTGGACCGCTGTGGTAGTTGAGAACGATTCTGGAAGGGCTTGCGGCCTGGCAACCACTTTATTACCGAATGGTGAGAATCACGGTTTTCCCGACGTGCCTGACGCCGGTGAACTGGCCAACAAATCTGCTCAAGAATTAATCAAAACATTTGGGAAAGTATCGGATGTCATGAACAGCGTGGCAATAGCAACAATCAACGCGGTTCTTCCCCAAACGCCATCTCTGTGGGTTGATGTTAATGCAGAAGAAGTTATTGAGAAAAATGGAAAAGGGAAAAAAGTTGTCATCGTTGGAAGTTTTCCTTTTGTTGACCGCCTTCGCGAAAATGTTGGTGAATTGGTGATTGTTGAAAAAAGGCCCAAACCGGGTGAAATTCCAACTGAACGTGCGCCAGAAGTCATTCCGTCGGCTGATGTGGTTGCCATAACCGGTATGACCTTAATTAACCAGACCTTTGAGTCGTTATTTAATTTGTGTTCACCCAGTGCGACCGTGCTGGTACTGGGGCCGAGTACTCCACTTTACCCGGAGCTTTTTAACCGTGGGATTCATTTACTTTCCGGGTCCATTGTGACAGATATTGATTCGGTAGTAAAAGCTGCCGGTCAGGGTGCCAATTTCCGCCAACTGCACAAAATTGGCGTCCGCCTGGTTACCATGTCTGCCTGATAAATCATTCGCGCGAGAAATTTATGCTTAACATTGTCGAAAAAATTGCATCAGAAATAAAGGTTAAGAATTCGCAGGTTGAAGCCACCGTTCAACTTTTAGACGACGGTAATACGATTCCATTCATTTCCCGTTACCGAAAAGAAGCTACCGGAACCCTGGATGAGGAACAAATCCGCCAGATATCCATTTTGCTAGAAAAGCTGCGGGCATTGGAAGAACGCCGCCAGACTGTTTTGGCGGTGATTGCCGGGCAGGAAAAACTGACGCCCGAGTTGGAACAGAAAATTTTAGAGGCTTCCACTCTCACAGAATTGGAAGACCTTTACCAACCTTATAAACCCAAACGGCGTACCCGCGCCAGCGTGGCTAAAGAAAAGGGTTTGCAAGAGTTGGCTGACCTGATTTTAAAACAACCCATTACCAATAAGACACTGGAAGATTTGGCGGCGCCATTTTTAAATGAATCGGTGCCCAGTGTGGATGAGGCTTACGCAGGCGCGCGCGATATTGTGGCAGAAGTGGTAAGTGACCATGCTGAAGTGCGGCAGGCAACGCGCCAGCGCGCACTTCAATTTGGTGCTCTCAAATGCGAAATGGTTGAAGATGCAAAGGATGAGCGAAAGGTGTACCAGCAGTATTATGCGTTTGAATCGCTGGTGAGCCGCATTCGACCATACCAGGTGCTTGCCATTAATCGCGGGGAAAAAGAAAAGGTATTGAGAATTGCTGTTGAAATTGCTGAACGTGACTGGCAGCTTGCAATTGGAAGCAATTTCCGCATGGACCAACGTTCTGTTATGTATCCCCAACTGATTGCTGCCATTGAAGACGGGGTTAAGCGGCTGCTCATTCCTGCCATCGAACGAGATGTGCGTAGTGAGTTGACCGAGAAGGCAGAAGCCCATGCCATCCAGGTTTTTGCTGAAAATTTGCGCGGCCTATTGAACCAGCCTCCGTTAACCGGTTATGTGGTGATCGGATTGGATCCGGGTTTTCGCACCGGCTGCAAAACCGCCGTGGTTGACGCCACCGGAAAAGTGCTGGCTACGGATACCATCTATCCGCATGAACCGCAGAAACATTGGAACCAGGCGATTGAGAAAATTAACCATTTAATTGATCATTATCACGCCCGTTTAATTTCTATTGGGAATGGAACGGCATCACGTGAAACCGAAAGACTGGCTGCTGAAATCATCATGAACCGTCCCGACGTGCATTACATCATCACTAACGAGGCTGGAGCAAGTGTTTACAGCGCCAGCAGCCTGGCAAGAGCTGAAATGCCGGACCTGGATGTGAGTTTGCGCGGTGCGGTTTCCATTGCTCGAAGGGTTCAAGATCCGCTGGCTGAACTGGTAAAAATTGATCCCAAATCGATTGGCGTGGGATTGTACCAGCATGACGTCAACCAGGCGGCGCTGGCAGATGCTTTG
Source organism: uncultured Anaerolineaceae bacterium (assembly GCA_964580315.1). Lineage (GTDB taxonomy): Bacteria > Chloroflexota > Anaerolineae > Anaerolineales > Anaerolineaceae > CAZOKH01. The sequence goes on from CAZOKH010000032.1 coordinate 21,953, forward strand.
AATGCCGTGGTGGAGAGTGTTGTGAACCAGGTGGGTGTGGATGTCAACACAGCCTCACCGGCGTTGCTGCAATATGTGGCGGGCATTGGCCCAAAAATCGCCGAGAGAATTGTGCAATATCGCAATGAACATGGACCATTCAAAAACCGTGATGTGATTATGGAAGTAAATGGTCTTGGAAAAAAAGCATTCGAACAGGCCGCCGGCTTTTTACGCATTCGCAATGGCGATGAGTCGTTGGACGCAAGCGCCATCCATCCAGAAAGTTACCCGATTGCGCGGGCAGTGTTGCAGAAAGCCGGCGCAAGCTCGGATTCAACCAACGAGGAAAAACAAAGCACCCTGAAAAAATTGATGTCAAAAAAACCTGTGTCAGCGCTAGCTGTTGAATTGGGCTGCGGTACACCGACATTAAATGATATTTTTGAGCAATTAATGCGCCCCGGCAGAGATCCACGCGAAGATTTGCCAGCGCCAATTTTGCGGAGTGATGTTGTTTCCATGGAAAGTCTCACACCTGGAATGCGTCTTAACGGCACTGTGCGCAATGTGGTAGATTTTGGGGCATTTGTGGACATTGGTGTAAAACAGGATGGATTGCTGCACCGCAGCCAGATTCCCAGGGGAACCCAACTGGGTGTTGGCGATATAATTCAGGTTGCCATTTTGAATGTAGAGACCGATCGTGGAAGAATTTCCTTAACCTGGGCAGAATCCTGATCGGCTCATACTCGAAATAAAAAAAAACGGAGTAACGATATGGCGGTGGAGGTTTCATCCACTGAATTTACCATTCCGCTTCCCTATTCGACTGATCGACGCGGGGCAGTTCGGTGGGTTGTTTCTCATTTGATTCATCAGTGGCAGGCGGTTCTGCTGGGATTGTTTGCGGCACTGGGAAACGCCCTGCTATATGCCGTCACCCCCATTTTGCTTGGCGAAGCATTTAATGCATTAATTGCCCAACCGCCCAAAGTTGACCGGTTGTTGCAAACGGCATTGATCATTGCGGGCACGCAATTGCTGCGCGGGATTTTGCACCTGGGAAGAAATGTTGGATTTGAATTAGCCGCTCAACGGGTTGAACGCGACATTCGAAATGAGCTCTATGTGAGCCTGCTGGGGAAAAGCATGACTTTTCATAGTTTGCAACCAGTGGGTGACACCATGGCGCGCGCCACGAATGATGTGCGCGAAATTAACTACCTTTTCAGCCCCGGGTTGAACCTGGTTTCGGGCTCCCTTTATTTTTTATTTGTGCCGGTATTTCTGGCACCGCGATATGCACCGGAATTAATGCTGACACCAGCCCTGTTTGCAGTATTTTATGGGCTGGCGCTGTGGCGTTATTTGGGTGAATTGCGCCCCATCACCGATAGAGTGCGTGTGGCATTTGGGAGGCTGAACACCCGCCTTTCGGAATCGCTGGATGGTATTGAAATTGTGAAAGGGGCGGCGCAGGAGAAAGGTGAAATTTCTCTTTTTGGAACAAATGCTGTGCAATATAAAAATGAAATTGTTTCAGAAGGAGATGTCGAAGCCCGATTTTTCCCATTGTTGGTTTTTTATGTGTCGCTGGGGGCAGGATTGTTCCATGCATTGCTATTGTTCCAGAGTGGGCGAATCACCATTGGGGACGTGGTGGCTTATTACGGGCTGCTTTTAATGCTGGATTTTCCAACATTTGTTTCGAGATTTGCTTATTCACAAATCTCGCTGGGATTGGCCGGAGCCCGAAGAATCCTGGAATTGTTGAACCGGGAAGACAACCTGGATCAAAATATTAAGGGATATGCCGCTGAAATGCACGGGGATGTTGAATTTCGAGATGTGTCTTTTGCCTATGGCGATACAGCTGTGCTTGAGAATATTTCGTTTAAGACGAAACCAGGCCAGATGGTGGCTATTGTGGGGCAAACCGGCTCCGGAAAAACATCACTGATTAAACTGATCAACCGGATATATGACGTCACTTCTGGCAGTGTGCTGGTGGATGGCGTGGATGTGCGCACCTGGAACCTGGAAGCCCTGCGGAAAAACATTTCCATTATCGAACAGGATATTTTCCTTTTTGGGAAGACCATCGCAGAGAACATCGCTTTTGGGAAAGAAAATGTGCGCCAGGAAGAAATTGAAGAAGCTGCCAGGGCTGCACAGGCGCATGATTTTATTCTCACTTTCCAGGATGGTTATCAAACCATTGTGGGAGAGCGTGGTATGACCCTTTCGGGAGGACAACGGCAGCGCATTGCGCTGGCCAGGGCTTTTCTGACCGATCCCAAGATACTGGTGCTGGATGATTCAACCAGCGCAATTGACAGCGCAACGGAAGACAAGATTCAACGCGCCATTCATCGGGCGGCGCAAGGCCGCACAACATTCATCATCACGCACCGTCTTTCGCAAATTCGCTGGGCAGACATCATCCTGGTGCTGCGCAAAGGAAAGCTGGTTGCGGTTGGCTCGCACAATGAACTGATGAAATCTTCTCAAATCTATCGCCGAATTTTTAGCGAATAATTATTGCTTGAAAATGTGAGTGATCTTTATGGGGTTCTTTTCTGACCTGGATGCGGAAAAATACGATCGAACTTATTCTGACCGCGACCTGCTCAAGCGGATCAAGAAGTATATAACACCGCATTCCAGGTTTTTTGTGGTTATTGCCGGCCTGGTGTTGTTTATTTCTGCCAGCGGTGCATTACAGCCAGTCCTGGTTTCGAGGGGATTGGATCGTTTTACGGCTGCGACTGACCCTGAGTGGTTGTTCGCATTGTCTGGGATTATCTTGGCGCTGGGGGTTACCCGCTGGATTGCCAACTGGGGATTACAGCGCATCAGTATTCGAATTGTGTCGGACCTGGTGCTGAATCTTGCCACTGACGGTTTTAAAGCCGCCACAGAAAATGATCTTTCTTTCTTTGATGAGCTGTCATCAGGAAAGATTGTGTCGCGAATAACCACCGATACCCGCGATTTTGGCCAGTTGATCATTCTGACCATTGATTTGATTTCACAGATTGTTGAGGCGGTCATTGTTGGCTACATCTTGATCCGCACAGAATGGCGACTATCTTTATTGGTGCTGATGATCTTGCCGGTTGTTTTTATTCTTTCGATTGCCTATCGGGGACTGGCGCGCCGGGTGACGCGCACCGGCATGCGTGCCATGGCAGAGGTAAATGCCACCATAAAAGAAACGATCAGCGGCATTTCTGTAGCCAAAAATTTTCGCCAGGAAAAATCCATTTACCAGGCATTTTCCGGGGCGAATTGGCAATCTTACCAGTTGAATTTCAAGCGCGGTTTTGTCATGGCGCTGGTTTTCCCGGGGTTGAATGTGATTGGCGGCCTGGCATCTGCTTTGCTGGTATATTTTGGTGGGCAAAGTGTGGTGGATGGCATTGTAACCGTAGGAAATTGGTATTTGTTTATGCTGAGCCTGGATGTCTTTCTATACCCGGTTTTGAGTATTTCCTCGTTCATAACCCAGGTGCAAACCGGGCTGGCGGCGGCTGAGCGCGTGTTTGCTTTAATCGACGCTGACCCCACAGTTCGGCAGCTTGACACACGCAAGGTTACGGAAATTCACGGCGATATCCTATTCAACAACGTGAATTTTGCCTATAAAGCAAATGAAGAGGTTATCCGTGACTTCAATCTGCACATCCAGCCCGGAGAGACCATTGCCCTGGTGGGGCATACCGGCGCAGGGAAATCATCCATTGCCAAACTGATTGCGCGGTTCTATGAATTCCAGTCAGGTGGAATATTCATTGACGGGGAAGATATTCGCACGTTTGATTTAACATCTTACCGGCAGCGGCTAGGCATTGTTTCGCAGGTACCTTTCCTGTTTTCCGGTACGGTTGCTGAAAATATTCGATATGCCTGCCCGGAAACCAGCAATGATGAAATTCAAAAAATGGCAAACCGGATTGGCAACGGAGAATGGTTGGAGACTTTACCCAGTGGAATCCATACCCAGGTGGGTGAAAGGGGAAACCTTTTATCCATGGGGCAGCGCCAACTGGTTTCTTTGATGCGGGTGCTGGTGCAAAAACCATCCATCTTTATTTTGGATGAAGCCACTGCCAGCATTGATCCTTTTACTGAATGGCAGATTCAACAGGCATTGAACCTGATCCTGGAATGTTCCACCAGCATTTTGATTGCACACCGGCTTTCAACGGTTAAATCAGCCAACCGCATAATTGTGATGCAAGACGGCGGCATCATTGAGGAGGGTAACCACAATCAATTGCTGGAAAAAGGCGGACATTACGCCGAACTGTATAACACGTATTTCCGGCATCAAAGCATCAGTTATGCCGAGAACGTGCATAAGCTGTTGGAATGAGATTAGTTTTTCAGCACCTGTTCCAGTAAGAATTGTGCTATCTGGTTGGCACCATTTTGAACTGAGTGCGGTTTTTTCTCGTGGTTTGAAAGCCCGGGAATTGTATCAATCCATTGAAGAGACTGAAATTGATCTTCGCTGATTTCCAGTGCAATCATTTCCTGTTGGACAAAATCCACCAGGAAAGATGATTCACGGAATGATTGCCTGGACAGATAAATGAATGGAATGTTGGCATGGTAGGTCTCTGCCAGGGTGCTGTATCCGACTTTGCCAACCACCAGGTCGGAGGCATTCACCAGGTCGGGATGGAAAAAATCGGAGTGATGCGGAAGCAGGATGACATTGCCCTGCTGAGAAGTGCGCTCGGATGCTCCGGGGATAATAAACTGGTACTGGGGGAACCGGGCAAGCTCTTGAATGAAGGCATAATTTCCAGGGATGCCTCCCATGGTGATGAGTACCAAAAAATGATGGTTGTTGAGACCTAACTTCTCTCGAACCAGATCTCTTTTCTCCCTGGGAGATCGGCTTACCGGTGAGCAGTAGAGATTGACTGAAGGGTGGGGATTACAAACCGGGGTGGTCTGGATATGAAAATTTGCCCGCGCATAGATTTTTTTGAAACCATCGATAAAACGGTTGAATTGAGCCTGGTATGGAAGATACCCTTCGTAAATCCAGTCCCAGGTGAAGTTTTCAATCAAAACAGAAGGTAAGTCACATCTTCCGGCGATTTCGATGCCAATCGGCGAAATGTCGCAAAGAACGGCTTTTACATTTCGTTCTGTTAAGACTCGGCAGCAGCTATCAATGGTTTCATGTGCAAATGGGTAAAAGTTGTTCAAATGCTGCAAGGTCGCGGGGATATCTTCCTGCATGGAACTCAACTGGATGAGGCCGACATCAGAGGGAAACGGGCGATGGACAAAATTACACTCCAGCGATTCACGGAAGAACCATTCTGGAACCGTGGTGAAAATCTCGAATGATAAACCGGGGTGTGATTGATGAAGTGATTGTATAACGGCACAGGCGCGTGCTGCGTGGCCAAATCCGTGCGGGGTGATGAAATAAGCGAGGTGTAATTGACTGGTTGTTTTTGACATTGCGAACCATTTATGAAGATGCTCAATTGATTGCATCATATCACAGGTAAATTGATGCGGTGGGATTTTCTTTTTAACAATAGATTTATGGAAACATTTTACCGGGGCGGTTAAAATTATCTCTGATGACACTCGATTATTCTTATTTAAATTCTTCCTCATCTGTATCCAGCAATTTCCAAATGCAATTGATGGCTATGCTGATGCAGAAGTTGAACAACGCGAGCAGCAGTTCTAGCTCGTCTTCTGCAGCCGAATTCAGCGATATCCTGAAAATTATGATTCCCATGATGGCGATGCAATCTTTTAGCCTGACGGGAGATTCAGGCAGCTCGAACAGTTCAAGCCTGGGGATGGGCACATCGGCCAGTTCAATGATGGCGCCGATTATGATGAGTTTGATGGAAAAACTTCTTTCTGAAGATATCAACTCACAGTTCACTTCTGACGGCGTATCTTCGTCTTCTCAGGTTCATATTAACCAGTTCAGCGCTGAAAAAGGCGAAGGTGGGGATGGAATCAATGCTGATTGCGGACCCACTTCTCTGGTGATGGCGCTGCATTCGCTGGGATTGAAGGTGAAAGGCGAAACCGGAAGCAGTTCAGACGGCGATTTGGTTGACCTGGCGCGAAAAAGTATGGTCACCGATGCGAGCCGGGACGGGATCGATAAAAATGGAAACCGGTCGGATGCTGAGCATAACACCTTCACAAACTTTATTGATTTGGCAAGGGGGGCGGAAGCGGCTGGAGCAACAACGCGCCGCATTACACCTGCGGCCTCCAGCATCAAGAATGCTCTCCTAACCGGTTCCAGGGTTATCGCCAGCGGTACGTTTGTTGGTAAAACTCCATTGCCCTGGACAGGTGACAGCGGCACAGACAATGCCAAAGCCCCGGGGAATGCGACCAAACATATCATTGCCATAACAGGCTACAATCAGAGCCAGGGCAAATTCATCGTCGAAGACCCTGCCAGAAAGAGTACATTACTGGTTACAGCTTCCCAACTTGAGGCCTTTATGGATGGAAATGCCGGGGCGCTGGCTATTTCATCTTGAAAGTAGTGACCAGTATCTGGTTCTTAATGTGATTAGCCTGGCCGGGTTATCCTGATTATAATTACCGCCAGACTGATCATTCTTTTTAAGGGAGATGGGCATGCGTTGTCCCCAGTGCGGCACAGAAAATCCTGAAGGCCAGGTGAATTGTATCCAATGTTCTGCGCCGTTAAACCTTGAACCATCTCAACCCAACGCAGTAAGCGAAACAAACACAGAACATGACTCCCATGCGCCAACTTTGAACGGCGAATTTGAGGGTGATTCGGGAAAAAAGCCATTAGAAAACTTTAATGATGAAAGCCCGCCCGAATCCGAAGAAGAGGCTGTTGAAAAAACTCAACCGGTTCAGATAAGCGAACCTCAGGATACTGAAGTTCCTGAGTCAGAATCGATTCAGGCTGAAAGCGCCGTGGAGCCGCAGACGGCTGCTGGCGTTCCAGCGGTGAGAAAACAGTCCTCTTCGCCCAGGAATAAAGCAAAACCCCAACAGGATAACAGCCTGCGCGTATTCTTCATTGCATTAAGCATCACAACAATCCTTCTGGCGCTATCATTTGTGCTCATTCTCTCTCTTTTTGGCGAGCAAATTGGACTGGACAACCCCGGGCTTTTTTCCTTTTCAAAAAAAGAAGAACAAAATGAAGCACCGTTGCCAGACACTGAAATTTATTTGTCGGGTCCACTGGTTTTACCGGCTGAAGCCATCGTGCCTCAAAATGTTGGACAATTGAGCGAACTGGCCCGGATTGGCAAAGGGTGGCTTGGACAGGTGATTTTTTCACCGGACGGGAATCTACTCATCGCCCCGGCTTCTCTGGGGGTATATTTCCTGGATGGGCGTAATCTTGATGAAGTGCAATTTTTGCCCATGGATAAACCTGTTTTCCGGGCTGCCTATTCCCCCGATGGTTCTTTGCTGGCGCTGGCGGTTGGTTATGAAATTCAAATATACAGTTTGAGTGAATCGCGGCTGGTGGCAAACCTTACGGGGCATGAGAACACGGTTTCGAGCGTCACTTTTTCACCCGACGGCAGATTTTTGTTAAGCAGTTCATGGGACCGCACTGTGCGCCTGTGGCAGGTGGCTGACAGCAGCCAGGTTTACCGCTTGCGTTTGGCAGGAGAAGCGACCAGCGTGGCGTTTTCACCTGACGGCAGCCAATTCATGGTTGGACTGAGCGATAAAACCGCTGGAATTTTTAATACTGCCGATGGTTCTGTGGCCAATGCACTGAGAGAACACGACGGCGCAATCTTAAGCGTGGCCTATTCACCAGATGGAAAATGGATTGCCACCGGGAGTAATGATAAGACGGTTAAAATTTGGAGCCGGACTGACGGGAAGATTGAACGCACCCTCACCTGGCATGACGGCCCGGTTTTGGCGCTGCAATTTTCACCGGATGGAAAGACAATTGCCACAGCATCGAGTGATGGAACTGTCCGAATTTGGAGTGTTCCAGATGGGAAACCGCTGCAAACATTGGATGGGCATGCCAGTTATGTTTACGGCATAACATTCTCGCCAGATGGGAAAAATATCGCTTCGACCAGCACAGACGGAACGGTTTGCCTGTGGGATATCGACAAAGCAATTCGCCAATATTGCAAGGGCGGTTTCACAAATTATATCTACACGGTGGCCGTCTCTGCAGATATGTCTTACCTGGCTTTTGGTGATGAAAGCGGAAAAATTCAACTCTTAAGCCTTTCCACGGGGTCTGTTTATCCGCCTTTGCGTGGTCACAAGGGTTCAGTACGCGATCTCGCATTTCTTCCGGCATCAGATCAATTGATTTCGGCTTCCAGTGATGGGACCATTCGCCAGTGGATGCTTCCCGGCGGCAGCCAGATCAGGGCGCTGACCGGGCATGAAGGTGTGGTGAACAGTATTGACCTGTCGGGAGATGGCCAATGGATCGTCTCCGGATCTGGCGACGGCACCATCAGGTTGTGGAACACCGGTGACGGAAGCCAGACGCACATGATTGAATCATTGGGACTGGCGGTGAACGATGTGGTTTTCTCTGCGGACAATTCCAGGGTATTGTCTGGCGGAGATGACCGCCTTGCCAGGCTGTGGGATGTTTCGACAGGCGAGCAGATTGTGCAATTTCGAGGACAGCGCGTAGCCATCAAGCAGGTTTTATTCAACCAGAATGATGAGCGGGTGTTGACCGCAGACGCGGATGATTTGATCCGTGTCTGGGAAACAGGCACTCAAAATTGGAAAGCCAGCATCGTTTATGGAGGCGACCAGTTTGATGCCATGGCATTATCGCCCGACAACTCACTTCTGGCTGTTGCCGTTTTTGATCAATTGCGTTTCCAGACCACCATTGAAATCTATCGTATGCAAGACCAGGGCTTACTGGCCAGTTTGACCGGCCATACCATGCCGGTCAGCCAGCTTGAATTCTCGCCAGACGGACGCTGGTTAATTTCAGCGTCTGAAGACGGCACGATTCGATTCTGGGGCGTCCAGTAATATATTAGTGACGGAAGTGGCGGAAGCCGGTGAAGATCATCGCCAGATGATGGTTGTTGGCGGCTTCAATGGATTCGTCATCGCGCATGGAACCGCCGGGTTGAATGACGGCTGTGATGCCAGCTTTGGCGGCTTCTTCAATTGAGTCAGAGAAGGGGAAAAAGGCATCGGATGCCATGACCGCTCCGTTTGCTTTCTCGCCAGCCCGGGTGGCGGCGATGCGCACGCAATCGACCCGGTTGGGTTGGCCTCCTCCAATGCCCACTGTTGCGGTTCCCCGGGCAAACACAATGGCGTTCGATTTAACATGCTGGCAGGCCTTCCAGGCGAATTGCAGCGCAGCCATTTCGTGGGCGGTGGGGATGCGGTTGGTGGCAACCCGCCAGGTATGCGATTGCAAGGTATCGCCGGTGTCGCGTTCTTGCAGGAGCAAGCCGCGGTTAACCGAGCGAATCTCGTAGTTGGGGGAAATGAGCATATCGGGGAGCAATAAAACCCGGCAGTTCTTTTTCTTTTGAAGGATGTTCAGGGCTTCTTGAGAATAAGATGGGGCAATGATGCACTCCAAAAAGTGCTGTCCCAGCGCTTCCATGATTTGTTCATCACATTCACGGTTTAAGGCTAAGATGCCTCCAAAGGCGGAAACGGGGTCGCATTCGAGGGCGAGTTGAAATGCCCGCACCAGTTGTTCATCGCTGGCAATGCCGCAGGGTGAAAGATGCTTCACAATCACCGCGGAGGGCTGTTCAAAGGAGATGACTGCCCGCAGCGCGGCGTCCAGGTCCAGAAGATTGTTATAGGAGAGTTCCTTACCCTGCAAGACCTCAGCTCCCAGCGGTTTTTGCGGCCGGTCAAGGTGAATCAGCACGGCTTTTTGATGCGGATTTTCTCCATAGCGCAAAGGGGTGACAGGAAAGGGAGCGAGAAAGCCGGGCATTTCAACGGGAGCCGGGCTTTCAAGTGTTTTGGATAGGTAGTCGGCGATGTTGGAATCGTACCGGGCGGTCAGCGCAAAAGCTTTGAGCGCCATTTTCTTGCGGGTAGCGGAGGAGCAAGAGCCGCTGCTCTCCAATTCAGCAAGGATCAATTCATAATCTTCCGGGGCTGTGACCACGGTGACCCGCTCGTGGTTTTTGGCAGCAGCTCGCACCAGGGCCACCCCGCCAATGTCAATCATCTCAATGGCCTCGGCAAGCGTGGTCTGTGGATTTTCGATGGTTTTATTGAAGGGATATAAATTAACCACAACCAGGTCGATGAGGCTGGCGTGAATCGTTTCCAGGTCTTGAAGGTCATCGGGAAGATCGCGCGCCAGGATGCCGCCGTGAATAACCGGGTGCAAGGTTTTCACACGGCCGTTCAAGATTTCAGGGCTGCAAGTGTAATCAGACACTTCTTCAACCAAAAGCCCCGATTCGCGGATGGCGCGGGCCGTGCCGCCGCTGGCAAGTAAACTCCAGCCCATTTTTTGCAATCGGCTGGCGAAATCGATCAGGCCGGTTTTGTCAGATACAGAAATCAGGGCTACAGGCATGGATTATTCTCCCGTTTGTATTTTTGGAACAAGTTCTGAACTGAAAAAAAGAGCGAACCATTCTCATTCTACCCTGAGTGATGCCCTTGTGGGGAATTCGAATGAAATTTTATTCTGAAATTTGCGTGTAGTTGATGATTTTTGGCTCGGATGTAACTTTTTTTGCCCGGTACATAGCTTTATCTGCTTTTTCGATCAGGACATCCACTGTTTCTCCATCGTCGGGGAAAATACTAATCCCAATACTGGCAGAAACCTGCAATTCAAGTTGATCTATCTGAATCGGTGTTGCGATAGTTTTCAGTGTTTTTTGACCGAGTGTTTTGATACTGTCAAAATTTCCTGGATTCTCCAGCATGATGACAAATTCATCGCCGCCGAAGCGGGCAATGGTGTCGCTTTCCCTGGAGAAAATTTTCTTTATCCGTGCGGCAATGGTTTGAAGAAGTAAATCACCGACCTGGTGACCGTGCGTATCATTAATTTCTTTGAAGCCATCCAGGTCCAGAAATAAAATTGCCAGTTTTTGTTCTGATCTGCGCGACCGGGTGATGGCGTGCGAAAGCCGGTCGAAGAACAAAATCCGATTGGGCAGATCTGTAAGCGGATCGTGCGTGGAAAGATATTGCAATTTACTTTCAACCTGCTTTATTTCGGTTATATCGTTGTAAATTCCCAGGATTCCCACAATTTTTTCATGTAATACCACCGGAACGCCATGAATATCCACGTCCAGCACAACATGATCTTTGCGTTTGCGTTGTGCGATGACATGAATATTTTCGCCCTGCAACACCCTGGCTGAGATGGAATTGGCATGCGGGCGGGTGTGATCGGTGGTGATCAAATTGTCGATGTTCTTTCCAAAAGCCTCATCCCTGGTATAGCCAAACATTTTTTCAAAAGCCGGATTAAAAGATTGGATGCCATGCTGCAAATCCAACGTTACAATGGCAATTGGCGCTGATTCGACCAGTGTTTCAAAGTATTGTTTTTGTTCGGCAATGTGATTGGTTCTTTCAATCACCGTTTTCTCAAGATGGTCTTTGATGCGGGTCAATTCCTGGTTCTTGATTTCCAGTTCATCTTTCATGACAAGCGATTTGATGAAACCTGTAGATAACGAATCCGAGATGACCAGGATCATCCCCAGGCAGGTATATTCCAGCAAATAGAAGAACTTGTAAAAACCGAGGACGATCGCCGTATCATTCAGTGCTCCCAGGAACAAAACCACAGATGACAGGAAAATGGGGGTGGACTTTTTCCGATCACCCATCTGATGAAAACGGATAACGCCGCTGAAAATGAACAGCGCAACCAGTATTCCCAGCAGGGTGGTCAGGTTTGTGAGCCAGCCCGAGGTCGCTTCAAAATAGGTGATTTTACTATTGAATAGATCCAGCGCTTTGATGGAACGGGCATCCATGATCCAGGTTCTGGGGGAATGATCGATGATTTGAATGAGCACAACAACGGCCATATACAGGGTGCTCAGAATGGTCCATTTTTGAGGCAGGCAGCCGGTGTAGTAGTAGATGAACCACATTATGGTGATGCCAAACAAGAAGAAGGTGATGATTTGGGATCGCTGCCAGATTGCGCCTTCATACATGGAGGCGGCATTGTACAGGCCGGCGCTCTGTGAGGCGTAGGCAGCCGAAAGCAGCGCGCTGACGGCAAAGAAGAGATAATGTTTGTCTTTTTTGGTCGCGAGAAAGATTTTTAAATAGTGGTATCCGACATAAATTGAAATGACGGCTACTAAAAGAGGAGGTATGGATGCAATGGATAGAAACGAAGTGTGCATTCCAGAGTTCTATGTTTGACAAATGTAGTGGATAGTCTGGCAGCTATGATCAATCAATCATGCAATGTGGTTGCGACAACCCATTCCTATATTATATGACAATGAGTCAAGAAAATTCACTGCAAGCCAAAAAAAAGATGAGATTGTTACGCTCGCCGCGCTCACTCACAAGAATAACCAAATTTTCCCGAGCTCATTTCCACTCCCCATCAATGCTGCTTTATAATAAGGGCCGGTGATCGAGATGCAAACAATCATAAAAACCATTCAAGATTTGAACTTATCCAAACCGGTTGTTATCCTGATCCTGATCTTTGCGGCGTGGATCATTCACCGCCTGTCGGGATTTTTTACCAGGGTGGTGGAGAAGGTTTTTTCCCTGGCGCCCAAAGGAGAAGTGGACGCAGACCGCCGCAAGACCATCCATTTCCTGCTGCGCAGCGCCATCAGTTTTTTGGCGTTTTTTGCGGCCGGGGTGGCCATTGTGGGGCTGTTCGTGTCGATTGATACGCTGGTGTGGGTGGTGGGCCTGTTCAGCGCGGCGTTCGGCCTGGCTGCCAAGCCGGTGATCAGCGATGTGCTGACCGGATTTAACTTTCTGTTTGCCGACACGTTTTCGGTGGGCGAGAAAGTGGAAATGACCGGCATTGAAGGAGTGGTTGAGGCCATCAACCTGCGCACCACGTTCCTGCGAGCGCCCAACGGCGAGCTGTATGTGATTCCCAACGGCGAAATTCGTATTGTGCGCAACTTCAGCCGCGGCAAGTTTTCACCGTGCAACGTGGTGCTGCGCATTGCCTCCTCTTACCTGGGCAGGGCGCTGCCGCTGCTGGAGCGTTTAAAGCCCGAAGCGATGCTGATGCTGCCCGACATGATCGAGCCCTGGAAGGTGATCAGCGAGGGCGGGGTGATCGGGCAGCAGACCGAGTTGACCATTTTGGCGAAAGCCAGGTTTGGCAAGGCAGCCGAGATGAAACCGCATTTGCTCAAGCTGATCCAGGAATCCTTCTCGAATGAAGGTATTGGGTTGATTAATTAAGCACATGCGGTTATGGTATAAGGATGTATAATCGGGTCTGTTAAAATTGCACTCATTTAAAAATTTATCCTGGAGTTAAGAAATATGGAAAACCCACAAACGCCGCAAACCACCGATTTTATCCGCGAGATTATTAATGAACACAACCGGAGCGGGAGGTTTGACCAGCGTGTGCACACCCGTTTTCCACCAGAGCCGAACGGATATTTGCACATCGGTCATGCCAAATCCATTTGCCTGAACTTTGGCGTGGCTCAGCAGTTCGGCGGTTTGACCAACCTGCGTTTTGACGACACCAACCCGAGCAAGGAAGATGTCGAGTACGTTGATTCAATCCGCGAAGATGTGCGCTGGCTGGGGTTTGACTGGGATGACCGTGAGTTCTACGCTTCAGACTACTTTGAGCAGATGTACCAATATGCCATTGATTTGATCAAAAAGGGTAAGGCATTTGTGTGCGATTTGAGCGCGGAAGAAATGCGCCAGTACCGCGGCACGCTGACCGAGCCAGGCAAGGAAAGCCCCTACCGTAACCGTCCGATTGAAGAGAACCTTGATCTGTTTATTCGGATGCATGATGGCGAGTTTGAAGACGGCAGCCGCACCCTGCGCGCCAAAATTGACATGGCTTCGCCCAACATGAACATGCGCGACCCGGTGATGTACCGCATTTTGCACGCCACGCACCACCGCACCGGCGATGACTGGTGCATTTACCCGATGTATGACTACGCCCACTGCGTGTCTGATTCGATTGAACGCATCACCCATTCGATTTGCACGCTGGAATTTGAAGACCACCGCCCGTTGTACGACTGGTTTTTGGATCAGCTTAACGTGTTTCACCCGCAGCAGATTGAATTTGCCAGGCTAAACCTGAATTACACCGTGATGAGCAAGCGCAAACTGCTGGCATTGGTGCAGAACAAGCTGGTGAGCGGCTGGGATGACCCGCGCATGCCCACCATTTCGGGCATGCGGCGGCGCGGCTATTCGCCGGAGGCCATGCGCAAGTTTGCCGAGGTGATTGGCGTGGCCAAGAACAACAGCACGGTGGAACTGGAACTGCTGGAGCACGTGGTGCGCGACGACCTGAACCAGAACGCCCCGCGCGTGATGGCGGTGCTGCATCCGCTGCGCGTGGTGGTCGAGAATTACCCGGACGACCTGGAAGAAGAATTTGAAGTGCCGAATTTCCCGCAGGACCCCGAACGCACCGAGACGCGCAAGGTGACCTTCTCGAAAGTGGTGTATATCGAGCAGGATGACTTCATGGAAGAGCCGCCCAAGAATTATTACCGCCTGGCGCCGGGACGCGAAGTGCGCCTGATCGGCTCCTACTTTATCACCTGCAGCGATGTGGTGAAAGACGCCGCCGGCAACGTGGTGGAACTGCGCTGCACCTACGACCCCGAATCACGCGGCGGGCAAACCCCCGACGGACGCAAGGTGAAAGGCACCATCCACTGGGTGTCAGAAAAACACGCGGTGGACGCCGAGGTGCGCCTGTATGATACGCTGTTCCTGAAAGCCAACCCCTATGATGTGGCGGAAGGCGAAGATTTTACCGCCAACCTGAACCCCAATTCGCTGGAAGTGCTGCAGCACTGCAAGGTGGAGCCCGGACTGGCGCAGGCTAATGCGGGGCACCGCTACCAGTTTGTGCGCCAGGGTTACTTCTTTGTGGACCCCAAAGATTCGACGCCGGAGAAACCGGTGTTCAACCGCACGGTGGCGCTGCGCGACACCTGGGCGAAAGTGAAGAACAGTTGAGAAAAATTTGCCCCCAAAGCCCAAAAATTGGGTTATAATCGGCAATGCAAACGGGGCGTGGCTCAGCCCGGCTAGAGCGCACGGTTCGGGTCCGTGAGGTCGGCGGTTCAAA